>NZ_CP139089.1:2142500-2787500 GCF_038024855.1 Methylocella tundrae | reverse complement strand
TCGCCCAGAGATCGATGCAGCGTGTCGGCGATCACGGCAAGATCGAAATCGGAAAAAGCCGGGCCGATCAGCGTGACGCCGAAGGGCAGGCGGCTCGTGGCGCGAAATCCCGCGGGCACTGCGATGGCGGCGTAATCGAGCAGATTGACGAAATGGGTGTAAACGCCAAGCCGGCTATTCGCGCCGATCGGATCTTCGGCAATCTGATCGACCGTGAAAATCGTGGGCGCCGTCGGCAGCAGCATGACGTCGAAATGCTCCCATTCGCGCTCCGCCGCGCGTGCTATGGCGCGTAGCCGATATTCGCCCTTGAACGCATCCGCCGCCGAAAGATTTGACGCCTTGCCGATGATCTGACGCACCTGCGGATCCATCTCCTGCGCGTGCGTCCTGAAGAAATCTTCGATCGCGGCGAAACGCTCGGCGACGAAGGCGCCGTCATAAAGGAGCGCAGCCGCCTGCTGGAAAGGCGCATAATCAATTTCGACCGGGCGGCCACCGAGCGCCGTCAGTCGATCAATGGCGCCCGCGTAGAGCGCCGCGGCCTCTTCATCGCCGAAAAACTCCCTGTCGTCCGGCCGTAAAACTCCGAAGCGGAAACGCTTCGTCGGAAGGCTCACTCTTTCGCCCTCGCGCGAATAAGGGTCTTGCGCGTCAAAGCCCTGCGTAATTTCCGCGATGATTTTTGCGTCGGCGCAGCTGCTTGCGAAAATGCTGACGCAATCTTGCGAGCGAACGGCCGGCAATACGCCCGCGGCGCTGATGAGGCCCTTGGTCGGCTTCCATCCAACGACATTATTGAAGGCCGCGGGCACGCGCCCCGAGCCAGCCGTATCAGTCCCTAAAGAGAAAGCCACGAGCCCGGCGGCGACAGCCACCGCCGAACCTGAGCTCGACCCACCCGATATGAAGCGATGATCAAAGACGCAGCGTGGCGCGCCATAGGGCGAGCGCGTCCCGTTGAGACCCGTCGCGAACTGATCGAGATTGGTCTTGCCGATCAATATGGCGCCCGCCGCCAGCAACGCGTCGATGGCGCTCGCGCTTTTCTCGGGCGTATGGGCGAAGGCGGGACAAGCGGCCGTCGTCGGCATTCCCCGAACGTCCATATTGTCCTTCACCGCGAAGGGAACGCCATAGAGCGGCAAATGCGCCATCAGCGTCCTGTCCTGCTGCAGCTTTCCCGCCCGGGCGAGGATCTCGCTTTCCTCGACGCGGCTGATCCACACCGCCGGATCATAGGCGTCAATCCGCTTCAGCACTTCGAGCATGACATCCCGCGGGGTGAATTTCTCCTGGCGATAGCCATCGCGCAGAACCTCAATTTGCAGCATCTCGGGAATCATGACGCGTCCTCGATTTCGATCACGGCCAGACGTTGGCCATTTTGTACCGGACGTCCGGCCTGACAGGAGATTTCGACGAGGCGGCCGCCCGCCGGCGCCGCAACCGCGATCTCCATCTTCATGGATTCGAGAATGACCAGTGTCTGGCCGGCGACAACGCGCTCGCCCGCGGCCGCCTCGATCTTCCAGACATTGCCCGGCATCGGCGCCTCAATCGCAATCGCGCCATCGGGTAGAATGATCTCCGTCAGATCATCTGCAGACCGATCCTCGACGAAAAGATTGAGGCCATGCTCCTCCCAGCGCCGGCGCTCTGCCTCGAATGCCGCGCGCTGGCGCGTCTGAGCCGCTTCAATCTCCTTGGCGTTATCGCGCAGAAACGCTTTATATCGCTTCAGACTGAATGTCGTGGGCTCGATCTTCAGCGGGTAGCGTCCGTGCAAGAACGCCTCACGCGCGTCGGTTAGCTCCTCGTGGCTCACGGGATAGAATCGGATCTGATCGAAGAAGCGCAAAAGCCACGGTTTTCCGGGCTCGAAAGCGTCGGTCGCGCGCCAGCTGTTCCACATCTGGATGGTGCGGCCGACGAGCTGATAGCCGCCCGGGCCTTCCATACCGTAAACACAAAGATAGGCGCCGCCGATGCCGACGGCGTTCTCAGGGGTCCATGTGCGCGCGGGATTATATTTCGTGGTGACCAGCCGATGACGCGGATCGAGCGGCGTCGCCACCGGCGCGCCGAGATAGACGTCGCCAAGCCCCATGACGAGATAGCTCGCGTCGAAGACAATATGACGGACGTCCTCAATGCTTTCGAGACCGTTGATGCGGCGGATGAACTCTATATTCGATGGGCACCACGGCGCATCGGGACGCACAAGCTCCTGATATTTGCGCATGGCAAGCTCCGCCTGCTCATCGTTCCATGACAGAGGCAGATGCACGATGCGGCTTTCGATCTCGACCTCATCGACCGGCGGCAGATTTGCTTCAAGCTTCATGACCTCATCGAGCAGACGCCGCAGCGGCAGCGCCGCGTCGTCATAATGGATTTGCAACGACCTTATGCCCGGCGTCAGATCAATAACGCCGGGAAGAGCCGCCTCGATCAATGCCTGATGCAGCAGGTGAACCCGCATCCGAAGGCCGAGATCGAGCACGATGGGGCCAAATTCGACGAGGAGATAGCTATCCCCCGCGCGCCGGTAGCAAACCGCCGCGTCGCCCTCGCCATGCCGATGCAAAATCGGATCGCCGCGCTCGCGGACAAGCGCGCCGCTCGTTGACCGGACAGGCGCCGGACGAAAACGGATTGTGTCGCCCGGCCGCAACTGGCCGACCTTCCAGAGATCGCTCTTGATGATGACGACAGGACAGACGAAGCCGCCAAGGCTCGGCCCATCGGGCCCCAGAATGATCGGCATGTCGCCGGTGAAATCGACGGCGCCGATCGCATAGGCGTTGTCGTGGATGTTGGACGGATGCAGTCCCGCCTCGCCGCCGTCGGCCCGCGCCCAGCGCGGCTTGGGGCCGATCAGGCGCACGCCCGTTCGCGCGCTGTTATAGTGGACCTCATAGTCGGTCGCAAAGAGTTCGGCGATGTCATCTTCCTTGAAGAAATCCGGCGCGCCATGCGGGCCATAGAGGACGTCGATCATCCAATGATGCGTGAGTTCACACGGCTCCACGTCTGCCTTCTGCGGCGCCGATACGGCTCCTGTTTCGGCGACGCGCAAAACGTCGCCCGTGCGCAAGGCGCCCGCCGCGTGGCCGCCGAATTTGCCAAGCGCGAAGGTCGCCTTGGAGCCGAGATAGAGAGGCGCGTCGATGCCGTTGCGAATGGCGAGATAAGTTCTGTTGCCGGGACCATTGACGGCGCCGAGCGTCAGCACCTGACCCCGGCGAACCTCGATCGGCTCGTCATAGGACGCGGGCTCGCCGTCGAGCGTCGCGCTCATTCTGGCGCCGGTCAGTGCGATGATCGTATCGAGATTGAAACGAAGCGTTGGTCCCCGCAAGGTAAGCTCGAGACCGGCGGCGCCCTCAAGGTTGCCGACGATCCTGTTGGCGAGTCGAAAATGATGATCGTCCATCGGCCCGCTCGGCGGAACCCCGACGTTCCAATAGCCAAGACGTCCCGGCCAGTCCTGAACGCTGGATAGCGTTCCGCCGGAAAGGACGTCGATCGTGCGCGGTACGAAAGTGAATTCGCTGAGCGTCTTCGTGATCATCTCGCCCGCGCGGAAAGGCTCAAGATCGAGAACCGCCGCGAGATAGGGAAGATTGCTTTCAAGCCCGGAAATATCGCTCGCCCTCAGCGCGCGCGACAGATTTTCGATCGCCGCCTCGCGCGTCGAAGCATAAGCGATCACCTTGGCGAGCAACGGATCGTAATAGGGCGAGACCTCGACGCCGGTTTCGATCCAGCCGTCGACCCGCACGCCTTCGGCGAATTTGACCCGCGTCAACAGTCCCGTGCTCGGCCGAAAATCCTTTGACGGATCTTCCGCGTAGACGCGCGCCTCGATCGCCGCCCCATTCGAGACGAGGCTCGCCTGCGATGGCAGCGTGAAATCGCCCGCCGCCTGCTTGACCATCCATTCGACGAGATCGACGCCGAAGATCGCCTCAGTCACGCAATGCTCGACCTGCAGCCGCGTGTTGACTTCGAGAAAGTAGAATTTCTGCTGATCGGCGTCATATACGAATTCAACAGTGCCGGCGGATTCATAGGCGACAGCTTTCCCAAGCGAAATTGCCGCCGCGCGCAGCGCGGCGCGATTCTCATCGCTAAGCCCTGGCGCCGGCGTTTCCTCGATGACCTTCTGGTTGCGCCGCTGCAACGAGCAATCGCGCTCGCCAAGCGCCACCACGCCGCCTTTGCCGTCGCCAAAGATCTGCACCTCGACGTGACGCGCGCGCGCCACGAATTTTTCGAGATAGACGCGATTGTCGCCGAAATTATTAGCGCCAAGCCGGCGCACGCTCTCCAAGCGCGCGGCAAGCTCCTCATCGCCATAGCAGAGCTGCATGCCGATGCCGCCGCCACCGGCCGTGCTTTTCAGCATGACCGGATAGCCGATGTGCCGCGCCTCGCTGAGCGCTTCATCGAGCGTATCGAGAAGATCGCTGCCGGGCAGCAGCGGCGCCTTGGCGCGCGCGGCGAGTTCGCGCGCCCTATGCTTCAGGCCGAAGGAGCGCATATGCTCCGGCCGCGGACCGATGAATGTGATCCCCTCAGTTGCGAGCCGTTCGGCGAAACCTGGATTTTCGCTCAAGAATCCGTAGCCCGGATGGACGGCCTCGGCGCCCGTCGCCTTGCATGCCGCGATCACCGCCTCGACGTTGAGATAGCTTTGCGCCGCGGGCGCGGGGCCAAGGCGGACCTGTTCGTCGGCTGCGAGCACCGTTGGCGAAAAGCGATCAGCGTCGGAATAGACGGCGACGGAGCGAACGCCGAGCTTACGCAAGGTTCGGATCACGCGCCCGGCGATTTCGCCTCTGTTGGCGATGAGAACTTTTTTGAACATCGCCCTATTTCCCCTCGCCGCCTCGATCGAAAATCAACACGCGGATCGGCGTCGGGTTGAAGCCATTGCAGGGGTTGTTGACCTGCGGGCAGTTGGATATGAGGCACAACACATCCATTTCGGCCGTAAGATCAATAAAGCCGCCGGGCGCCGAGACGCCGTCGACGATCGCCAGTTCGCCGCTAGGCTCGATCGGCACATTCATGAAGAAATTGATGTTGCTGACGAGATCGCGCTTGCCCATGCCATATTTGCCGATTTCGAGCGTGAAGTTCTCGCGGCAGGCATGCATATATTTTGTGTGGTGGCCGAAGCGAACCGCGTTGCTTTCGCAGCTACAGGCGCCGGCTGACGTGTCATGCAGCCCGCAGCTGTCGGCGACGACGCGCAACATGACATTCCCTTCGTTCGATATCAGTTTCGAGCCGAGCCCGATATAGGCGGATTTCTGTTCGCGCAGCGTATCCTGCGCGCTGTAGCGCTCCTCGAAATTGTCGGCGCGGTAGAACAGCGCGTCGACGGCCTGCCGCCCCTCAAGATCAACGATGCGGATCGTCTGCCCCTTGCGCACAAAGCCGGACCAGGGCGCGCGCGCCGGCACGATGGCGTCGAAGATTGCGGTCGCCGGATCGACGGAAGTCGTTATAGCTGACATGCTTATACTCCTCTCCCGGCCATTCACGCGCCAAACAGCGCATCGGTGTTTTCAAAGCCGCGCCTTGCTTCTTCGCTGGCGCCGCGGCACAGATCGGCCTCGTCGGCAGGCATGGCGCGAAACACGGTGGCCTCAACCGAACCCGGCGCGTAATCGGGGCGCGGATCGTAAGGATGCGGACAGTTGGACAAAGCGATGAGCAGGTTCATTTCCGCCCTGAGCTCCACAAAATCACCGGCCTTCCGCGAGGCTTCGCTCCACGCCAGAGCGCCCTTAGCGTCGGTCCGCACCGGCGCAAAGAAGGTGACGCACGGCATGATGTCGCGGCGCGTCAGGCCGAGCTTGGCGGCGGCGAGACAAAAATTATCGCGCGTGTTGCGTACAGGCGCCCCGCCATAACGTTGCTCATTGGTCGCTTTGGTGCTGCCGCCGACGAGCGCGTCATGATCGGCGCCGCTATCCTCCGTGATCGAGGCGAGCACGCGCCCCATGTCCGAGAACAGCACATCGCCCTTGCCGAGCAGCGCATTCCACTGGATCTTGACGGTGTCCCCCGCGTTATAGCGTTCGCTCACATCGTCGGCGTTCCAGATCAGCGTCGAGACGGAGGCTCGCCCGCTCGTGTTGACGATGCGCAACTTTTCGCCGCGATTGATCTTGCGCGACCAATACCATCCGTCCGGGATCGTTTCGCGCCACAGGATTTCATCGCGCGTAAGCGGGCGCGCGACAGATGGGGCCAGCTCACGAGGCGCCTGCGCGCGCAGTCTTTGCGCGGCGTTGCGCTTCAATTCGAGATAACGCTCCCGATGCTGCTCGGGCGTCGATGCATCTAACAGACTCATGACTTTGGTCCTTGCTGGCCAGCGCCAGGTCGTCCTGGCCCAATCCTCATGTCGCGCCGGGTCGTCCCGGCAGGAAGAAAGATTCAGGAGCTTTTTTTCGGCCCCTTTCGCGGAGCGGGGACATTCCAGGGCGCGTGCTTTGGCGGCCATACGTCGAGATCTCTCGTGATTGTGGCGCCAAACCGCTCGGGCTCGAGCAGGCTGTTTTCCTTGCGTTCAAAGGCGAGCACTCGCGTGCCAAGACGGAACGCCTCGCTGAGATCATGCGTTACCATGATGACCGTCATCTGCGTTTCTCTCCAGAGGCGGAGCATCAGCTCATGGATGTCCGCTCTGATGCCAGGATCGAGGGCGCCAAAGGGCTCGTCGAGCAACAGAATTTTCGGCCGCGTGATCAGCGCCTGGGCCAGCGCGAGACGCTGCTGCATGCCCCCTGACAATTGCGCCGGGTATTTGGTGAGCGAGGCGGAAAGGCCGACCTCCTCGAGCAGCGCCATCGCTTCTTCTGCGACTTTGCGCCTCGCTTTTCCGAAAAGCGCGCCAAAGAATTTCGAGCCGGCGAATTCCTTGCCAAGCACGACATTCTCGAGAACCGTCAGATGCGGGAATACGGAGTAACGCTGAAACACCACGCCGCGGTCGACGGTCGGCTCTCGCGGCAGCTCCTTCCCATCGACAAGGATGCGTCCGCGCGTCGGCGTTTCCTCGCTGAGAAGCATGCGCAGGAACGTCGTCTTGCCGCAGCCGGATGGGCCGACGAGCGCGACGAAGGCGTGCGGCGCTATGTCGAGCGAAAGCTTTTCGAGCACGACGCGGCCATCATATTCCTTCCAGACATTTTGAAAGCTGATGGTCGTCATTTCGCGCGCGCTCCCGCAAACCAGGGGAAGAGCCAGCTTTGCAGGCGCCGCAAGATATAATCCGACAGAAAGGCAAGGAGCGTGATCCAGGCGACATAAGGCAAAATGACATCCATCGCGAGATAGCGGCGCATCAAAAAGATGCGATAGCCAAGCCCGCTTTCGGCGGCGATCGCCTCGGCCGCGATCAGGTAGAGCCACGCGGCGCCAAGCGATAGCCGGACGGAATCAATGAGGCGCGGCATCATCTGCGGCGCCACGACGCGGAGCAGAATCTGCCATGTTGTCGCGCCAAGCGTCTGCGCCTTGACCAATTGCTCTACCGGCAGTTCACTGACCCGCAAGGCGAGATCGCGGGTCATATAAGGCGCGATGCCGATGACGATCAGCACGATCTTCGAGACTTCGCCAAGCCCGAACACGATGAACAGGATCGGCAGGATCGCGAGCGGCGGGATCATCGACAACACTGCTATGAAAGGCGTCAGCAGAACTCGCAGATAGGGCAACAGCCCAACCAGGAGCCCGATGACGCAACTACTGACGGTCGCGACCGCGAGGCCGACGCCGAGACGAGTGAGGCTCGCCGCAGTGTCGGACCAAAGAATGATGTCTCCCGTGCGCTTATCAGGCTCAAAAGCGACGCGTCGCACCGCCGCCGCCAGGCTGTCGAGGCCTGGCAGCAATTTATCGTCGGGATTGCCCGCATGGCGCAGGATCGATCCGATCGCATAGATCGCGATCAGCACGACGAAAGGAAGGGCGGGCAGGATGAGGCTTGCTCCCCGATTCGGGCGATAGGTGAGTAAGCGCATGGGAGAAGCCTTCAGTTCTTGGCCGTCGCGGCGGCGTCCATATAGGTCGTCACGAAGCGTAGCCCGATCTTCTTCGGATCGCCAAGAACGCTGCCGTCGGGGAATTTGACTCCAATCACGTCAGCGCTTTTGGCGGCGTCGCCAAGCAATCCATGCGTGAAGAGAAATTCATTCACAAGCTTCATGGTCTTCGGCAAGGCGGCGCTCGTCGTAAAGGCGATGGCGTCGGCTGGTGTGTAGAACATGCGCGTCGTCTTCAGCTGCGATTCGAAGCCCGCGAGATCCGTGCCGGAGGCCTTCCCCATGTCCTCCCGCGCAGCCTGCCCGGCCGGCGTTTTAGCGCTCATGATGGCGAGCGTCTCATACCAGATGCCGGCCAGCGCCTTGCCGAAATCGGGATTATCTTCCAGCGTCTTCGTATTGGCGATCGCAAGGTCCATGATCTCGCCGGGGATCTTGCTCGAGTCGAAGACCTCGTGCGCGTCCTTGCGCTGCATGATTTCGGAGACGATCGGATTCCAGGTCGTAACCGCCGTGACGTCGGGCGTCGCGAAGGCCGCCGCCATATCGGCGTCGGAGGTGTTGACGACGGTGACATCCTTTTCCGTCATGCCGATCGAGGCCAGCGCGCGATCGAGCAGGTAATGCGAGACGGAAAATTGGACGAGATTGATCTTCTGGCCTTTGATCGCCTTGAGGTCTGACTTATCCTTCAAGATGACGGCGTCATTGCCGTTCGAGAAATCACCGACGATCACGGCGGTGGAATCGACGCCGCCGACGGCCGGCGTCGCCACCGTATCCATGTTGGTGACGGTCAAGGCGTCAAAAGCGCCCGCTGTATATTGGTTGATCGACTCGGCGTAATCGTTGAATTGAACAACGTCGATCTTGATGCCGTATTTATCGGCCCATTTCTTGACGATGCCGTGGTCATTCGCCCATTGCCAGGGCATCCAACCGACATAGATCGACCAGGCGAGCTTGAAATCTTTTTTCGGCGCCGCGGAGACGGCATCCGCCGCCCCGAACAGCAAAACGGCGCCGAGACCGAGAGACGCGATTTTTGAAGCGAGCTTCTTCGTAGGCAACATCCAATCCTCCACAAAAGGGGACTGGCGAGACCATTGACGCCAATCCCTGACGTCGTTTGGTCTCCCGGGCTTTTATCCCGCCGTGCCTCCAGCCGATTTCTCCCAGCTGGATTGCAGCTCTCGGACCAGCACCGCAAACTCGCGATCGGAACCCTAGCCGCCTTCCAACGCAATCGTTGCAAGCGTGGCGCCAATTCCGAAATTGGCCAATTATTTCGTGATAATCGAATTGATTCAATCTCCTGGATCGGCAGTCCGTAATTTTTGACGCTTGTGCCAGCCCTTTCCCTGCGCCAAAAAAATAATCAGACTGATGGAATCATGATCAGGCGGCGATGCAATCGCCGATTGCGCCGAAACAATTGATGAGGCGAGCCAAGGCGCAAGATTGTTCGCCGGCGGCGGCCGTTCTACAAAGTGCGCGGCTGGAGCGCCGGCGCCAGCGCCGCGCCAATCGAGCGTCATCCCCGAAAGGACAGAAAAATGCGCATTCTCGTGGTCGGAGCCGGCGCGATCGGCGGCTATTTCGGCGCGCGCTTGCTGAAGGCCGGCCGCGACGTCACCTTTCTCGTGCGCTCGAGGCGGGTGGCGCAGCTCGCAAAGACGGGACTCGTCGTCAAAAGTCCGCTCGGCGACATCGACATTCAAAACCCGCCGGTGATTTCCGCCGAGGCGCTGCGCGAGCCCTTCGATCTCATCATTTTGAGCTGCAAGGCCTATGATCTCGATGGCGCTATCGACTCTTTTGCGCCCGCGGTCGGGCCTGACACTGCGATCCTGCCGCTCCTCAATGGCATGCGCCATCTTGATGCGCTTGACGCGCGTTTTGGCGCGGCCCATGTGCTCGGCGGCCTTTGCGCGATCTCGACGGCGCTCGATCCCGAAGGGCGTATTCTGCATTTCGGGAATTTCCACAATCTGGCGTTTGGCGAACGCGGCTGCGTCGGCTCGAAGCAAGTGGCGGCGATCGAAACCGCCCTTCTCAATGCCGGCTTCGACGCGCGCCGCAGCGGTAAAATTTTGCAGGATATGTGGGACAAATGGGCGTTCATCGCATCGGCCGCCGGGATCACCTGCCTGATGCGCGCCGCGGCCGGCGACATCGCGGCGGCTGGAGCCTCTGACCTTGCGACATCCCTCGTCGACGAATGCGCTTCGATCGCCGCTGAAAACGGATACGGCCCGAGCGAGGCGGCGCTGGCGCGCAGCAAAACCATGTTGACGGCGCCGGGATCGGAATTTGTCGCCTCCATGCTGCGCGACGTCGAACGCGGCGCGCCGACTGAAGCCGACCATATTCTCGGCGACCTCCTGAGCCGCAGGATTGTGGGCCCGGACCCGAAATCGCTTTTGCGCATCGCCTATGCTCATTTGAAGGCCTATGAGGCGCGCCGCGCGCGTGAGGCGGCCGCCACCAAACCGCCGCCGACGCAATCCTGAGCCCTCCACCCATGCATCGAGGGCGCGCTCACATTTGAGCCGCGCCGGAAACCAGGAGAAATCCATGAAAATTGCATTCCTTGGCCTCGGCGGAATGGGCAGCGCCATGGTGCGCAACCTCGTCAAGGACGGCCATACGGTGGTCGCCTGGAACCGGAGCTATGAGCCGACAAAAGCGATCAACGCGCTTGGCGTCGCCATTGAACGAACGCCAGCGGAAGCCGCGAAGGAAGGCGATATTGCGATCACCATGCTCGCCGACGACGCGGCGGTCGAAGCCGTGACGCTCGGCAAGGATGGCATTATCGAAGGACTGAAAGAGGGCGCCGCTCATATCTCGATGAGCACGATTTCCGTCGCGCTGTCGGAGCGGCTGGCCAAGGCGCATGCCGAGCGTGGCCAAAACTATGCCGCCGCGCCTGTGTTCGGGCGACCCGAAGCGGCGGAAGCCGGCAAGCTCTTTATCGCGGCCGGCGGCGACGCCGAGCTTATCGACAAAATCCGCCCGGCGTTGGAGGCGATGGGCCAGCGTGTATTCGTCATGGGCGATCAGCCGGCGCAGGCCAATCTCGTCAAGCTCACGGGCAATTTTCTGATTACCTGCGTCATCGAAAGCCTTGCCGAAGCCTTCGCGCTGACCGCCAAGGGTGGCGTCGATACGGCCAAGGTTTTCGAACTGCTGACGGAGACGCTGTTCGCCGCGCCGGTTTACAAGACCTATGGCGCGCTGATCCTCGACGGCAAATTCTCTCCGCCGGGATTCAAAATGCCGCTGGGGCTGAAGGATAATCGGCTGCTGCTGCAGGCGGCCGAAAAGCTCGAGGCGCCGCTGCCCTTCGCGTCCATCGTGCGGGATCGTTTTTTGGCGGCGATCGCCAATGGGGATGGCGGGCTCGACTGGTCGGCGATCGCCAAACGCGCGGCGGAAGACGCAGGGTTCGAAGTGAAATGAGGGGGCAACGCTGCTTCATGACCGTCACAGAAAGGCAAGCGCCATGAGCGTCAGTTCAGAACAGGTCGCCGCGGGACAGGCTGTCTACACCAAACGCACGCTCGCGCTCTACGACCTTATAGTGCTTGGCATATCCAATCGCCTGATTTGGAGGTGCCCTACTCCACGGCTCCTGGAGCACTACAACAGGCACGTCACCGCCAATCATTTGGATGTTGGGGTTGGGACGGGCTATTTCCTGGACCACTGCCGATTTCCGGCGAACCAGCCACGCATCGCGTTGATGGACCTTAATGAGACGACCCTCGACTTCGCCTCTCGTCGAATCGGGCGATACAAGCCGGAGATCTATCTCCGGAATGTCCTGGAGCCGATCTCAATCGACGCGGCGAAATTCGATTCGATCGGCATGAACTATCTACTCCATTGCCTTCCGGGGACGATACTGTCGAAGTCCGCGGCCTTCGATCACCTGAAGATGTTGATGAATCCCGGCGCGATCCTCTTCGGTTCAACCTTGCTGCAAGGCGGCGTCTCCCGGAGCGGGCCTGCCAAACGGCTCATGGAGGTTTACAATCGAAAAGGGATATTTTCGAATGAGAACGATGACGCCGACGGCCTCGAACGCGCTCTTACTCAGCGGTTTCGATCGGTCTCGATTGAAATCGTGGGCTGTGCGGCGCTATTTTCAGCACGCGCATAAGCGCCCCGCTTTACCGCATACCTGAGGCCCGACGTTTGGGACCACTTGCGAGCCGCGCGTCGCCCGCTCTGCGATGCGCGGCGGACGCAGGTGCTCTGCAGCGCAACGCCGACAAGCGCATGCCGGAGTTTATAACATAGCATGTGTTCTTCTGTGGAATAGCGTTCCGATGGATTCGCATTCCCTTCTTTTGCGATTGTTTTCGACGCATCGTGCAGGTCCGAGAAGTCCGCGATTTTTCGGCGTCATGTTCAATGTCTGACGAGGCCTTCGCAGCTTGAGCGCGCGCCTTCATTCGCCTTCAGCATGGGCGCGATCTTGCTCGCCGGCACAGGGGGGCTGAAGTAATAGCCCTGCATTTCGGTGCAGCCTTCATTGCGCAGCCAGGCGAGTTGTTCGCCTGTTTCGACGCCTTCGGCCGTGGTCGCGATGCCAAGGCTTGACCCAAGGCCGGCGACCGCGCGCACGATCGCCATGCAATCGCCGCCATCGGACAATTCGCTGACGAAGGACCGGTCGATCTTGATCTTGTCGAATGGAAAAGCGCGCAAATAGCTGAGGCTCGAATAGCCTGTTCCGAAATCATCCATGGAGACGCTGACGCCAAGCCCCCGAAGGCGATAAAGCGTTGCAAGATTTGCTTCGCTTTCCGCCAACAGAATGGATTCGGTGATCTCGAGCTCGAGCCGCGAGGCGGGCAAGCCGGAATTCGCGAGCGCGCTCAACACGGCGTGCGTCACATTTCCGGTCTTGAATTGAACCGAGGATAGATTGACGGCGACCTTCAAATGGCCCGGCCAGCGCGCCGCCTCGGCGCAGGCCTGCCTCAGCACCCATTCGCCGAGCGGCACGATCAATCCGATCTCTTCTGACAGGGGGATGAATTCCGCCGGAGGCACTAATCCGCGCGAGGGATGATGCCAGCGCAGTAAAGCCTCAAAGCCTGTGATCGCGCCTGATTTGAGCGAGACGAGCGGCTGGTAGTAAAGTTCGAATTCGCCGGCCGCCATAGCGCGCCTCAGATCAATCTCGAGCAAGCGGCGCGCCCGCACGCGCGCGTCCATCCCGGGCTCGAAGAAATGAAAGGCGCGCCGGCCTCCGTCCTTGGCGCGGTAGAGCGCCATATCGGCGTTCTTCAGCAAAAGATCCGAAGAGAGCCCGTCGCCCGGCGCCATTGCGATGCCGATGCTCGTCCCAATCTCAAGGGAATGGCCCTCGATCACAAAAGGCCGGCTCACCGCGTCGACGACATAGGAGGCAAAGCTGCTCGCCTCGTCCGGGCCTGCAAGGCCGGTTCGCAAAATGCCGAATTCATCGCCGCCAAATCGAGCGACGATATCGGTCGCGCGCAAACAGACGCGGAGCCGATCCGCGACGGCGCGCAAAAGCGCGTCGCCGACCGGATGGCCGAGCGTGTCGTTGATCGCCTTGAACTGATCGAGATCGAGATAAAACAGCGCGAGCTGGCCTTGTTCGGGATCAAGGCGCGCGAGCTCCTCGTCGAGCCTTTGGCGAAACAGCGCGCGGTTCGGCAGATCGGTCAGGGCGTCGTGATGCGCCATATGCGCGAGACGCACCTCGGCGCGCTGCTTTTCGGTCACGTCGATGATGGTGATAAGATGCGCATGCCGGTCGCGAAAGATGATTGCGCGCGAATGAACGATGACGTCGAGCTGGCTCCGGTCGGATCGCATGTAGCGTCCGATCCTCTGCGCTACCGGCCCCGCGGGATCGCGGCTTGCGAAGGCGCGAACGTCGTCCCAATCCTCTTCGGGGGTCACGTCGAAAGCCGTCATCGTGAGCAAATCCTCACGCGAAAACCCCCAAAGCGCCGCAGCCGCGTCATTGACCGCGAGAAAGCGGAACGTTTCCGGATCGCAAAGCGCCGTCGGCGTCGGGCTGCCGTCAAAGAGCAGGCGGAAAGAGGTCTCTCGCGCCCTGATGTCGCTGATGTCGGTCAGCGTCACCGCGACGAGATCGCCCATCGCCGATGCGTTAACGCTGAGATGCGCATCGGCGCCGGCGTCGAGAAAGGCGTCGATTTCAAAGCGGGCGCTGCCGCCATTTTCGACCACGCCGCAGAATCTCGCGAGCGCGCCGTTTCGGCCCCCTTCGGCGAGCAGTTCGGACAGACGCCGCCCGCGCAAATCGACGCCGCCGCGCTTCAACAGACGCGCGGCCCCATCGTTCAGGGTGACAATTTCAAAGTCGCATGCGGCCTGAGTTTCGTCACGGATGGCGGCCAGCGCGACGACGCCTTCATCGGTCGCGCTGAAGATCGCATCGACGAGGTTGTATCTCTGCTCCCGCTGCTTCATATAGACTTGGCAGAGCGGCGGCCCCCAGCGATTTGATACAGGCAGGGCCAGTAGGTCGTAGCTGCGGACGAGGCCGTCGACGACGGCATGCGCCACGGTTTCCGCGGGATAGCTTTTCTTCAGGGCGCGCATGACCGCGTCATGCATGGCTCTGAGCAGACCGCTCGAACGCGGGTTGATCGCCCCCCGGCGTGAAGGCTGATCAATCCAGGCTTCAATTGTCGGTCCAGCCATGAGAATGTCGAGCTGCCCGGGCGCCGTTACGCGAATCAAAGCCGCGCTGTCGGCAAGGCGGCCGAGGCCGCCGAGCGCCAGCTCCTCGTAAGGAGGAATGACGTTCGGAGGAACAATCGCCGCGCGCCAGGCGAGATGCAGGGTTTCGATTTCAGGCGGACGCCGCGCAGTGCTCACCAGAGCGCGCCCCTGCGCCGCGCGCCGGTCGCCTCGCATGCCGGCTGCGACCTGCTCAACCGGCCCGCCATCGACCTCGCGTCTCGTCGCCTGCGCCGACATATATGCACTCCTTATCTGACCATAACTGAAAGATGTCAGACGGAAGTTGCCTTTGGCTTTCGCCGGCCGATCGGATTTTAACCTCCCCGTGGACGAATATCTCGCGCCGCAATCACATCCCGCTGTTCAACTAACCGGATTTCGCGCAGGTAAAGTTTGGCACATTTTTTCCTTGGCCACTGCCCCCGCAGGGAAAGAAATATTCGCCGGAGCCGCCGGCCAATTGATCCATCGCAAAGTGTTCAAGGTCATTCTCGTTCAAATCGCTTGCATTGCCGAGGCCAGGGTTTATTTTAGAACCTGTCTTGTTCAGTCAATCGTCACTAGCCCAAATAGAGGCGCATTGATTCCACCATGGGCGCGAGCCACGTCTTAGGAATCGTTCGGGGAGTACTTCATTATGAAGGGTGACGACAGGGTCATCGACTATCTCAATCGCAGCCTGCGCAGCGAATTGACCGCAATAAATCAATACTGGCTGCATTTTCGTATCCTTGATAATTGGGGTTTCAAGGATCTTGCAAAGCAATGGCGCGAGGAATCGATCGAGGAGATGCGTCATGCCGATAAGATCACGGCGCGCATTCTTTTCCTCGAAGGTTTCCCGAATATGCAGGTGCTGGATCCTCTGCGCATCGGACAGACGGTCGAGGAAATTCTGAGCTGCGATCTCGCCGCGGAACTCGCCGCGCGCGCGCTTTATACGGAGGCCGCCGAATACGCCATCAGCGTGCACGACCGGGTGACGAAGGAATTATATGACGAGCTTCTGAAAGACGAAGAGCATCATATCGACTTTCTCGAGACCCAGCAGGAATTGATCCGCCAGGTCGGCGTTCAGCTCTATAGCCAGAAGCATATCGGCAAATTGTCCGAAGATCTTTAGGGCGTCCTCAGTCCGCTTTGTCTTGATCCCGAAAAGAAAGAGAATTTTTGGGATCACCAGCCCGATGATCAGGTTCTAGAGCGCTTTCCGATCGAATGGAGTCATTCGATCGATCAGAAATCGCTCCAGATTCAAAAGCTTGAGCATATTCTTGTCGATCAGATCGAACCGATCCGATCGGAATATGCTCTAAGCAGCCGCAATAGGGTTTCGGCGTCGCGCGCCGGCGCGGAACAGGCCCCTTCGGCACAGACGAAAGCCGCCGCCTCACCCGCCATTTGCGCCTGCGCGTGCGCCGGATGTCCGGCCGGCAAATCCTCCGCCCGCTCAATGTCCATGACGATGCGATCGCTGAACGGCGTCGAAAGCGCAATGTCATAGAGGGTCGCGCGCGCTGGCCCCACTGTCGCGATCTCCTTCACGCGCAAGCGCAAATCGAGCGCATTCAGGATGCCGGCGTGGCCGACGACATTCGCGCGCAGCGCCGGCGCCGTGGCCTCGAACAGTCTATCCGCCCGCGCAAGCCATTTTTCGTCTCCCGTCAGCCCGGCGAGGCGAACAAGGGCCGACAGAAAAACCGGATGGGCATTGGGAATGGCGTCATCCGTCGTCGGCGAAAGGCGCAAAATCACATCGCCCGCGTCTTTCGCCGCCATGCATATCAATCCCGTTTTCGCGTCGACATGATAGGCGTCGAGCGCCTCCGCCCAGCCGATGGCGTCGGCGAGATAATCGCGGCTTTGGATGGAGGCGCCCCTAAGGTTGCGCGCTTCATGCAGCGCCAAAGCCGCCTGGATCATCGCGGCGTGATCGAGCGCGAGGCCCGGAGTAACGAGGACACCGGCGCGCCAGCTGTGGGCGAGGCGTTTTTTCTCCTCCTGGTCGATATACTCCATCGTCGATGTGATGAACTCATAGGCCCGCGCGGCAAGCGCAATCCATTCAGGCCGATGCAGAAGCGTCGCCGCATGGACAAGGGCGGCGATCATCAATCCATTCCAGTCGGCCATGATCTTGTCGTCAAGACCTGGATGGACGCGCCGTTCGCGCGCCTCAAACAGAATTTGCCGCAGAGGCGCCAGCCGCGCTTCCTCCTCGGCGCTCGGGCGCACCGACTCGAGCCGGTTCAAAATCGTGACGCCGCCGGGATAATGGGCGTCGGCCCAATTGCCGATCGGGGAGGCATTGTAAAACCTGCCAAAAAAGCGGGCGTCCTCAAGGCCGAGGAGCGAGACCATCTCGTCCCATGTCCAGACATAGAATTTGCCCTCGATGCCTTCGCTGTCGGCGTCGAGGCTCGCGCAGAACGCGCCGCCTGCGTGGGTCATTTCGCGTTCGACCCAGCCGACCGTCTCCGCCGCCCTGGCGGAGAATAGATCATCGCCGAATTCATGATGGCAGAGCGCCAGACATTCGAGAATCTGCGCATTGTCGTAGAGCATTTTCTCGAAATGCGGCACGAGCCAGCGCTCATCCGTAGAGTAACGCGCGAATCCGCCGCCAAGATGGTCATAGACGCCGCCTTCCGACATATGTTCGAGCGTCAGCCGCACAGCCTCGCGATAAGGCGCCTCATTGAGCCGCGCGCCGGCGCGCCACAGCAATTCAAGAATCGGCGTATTCGGAAATTTCGGCGCGCCATTGAGACCGCCGTCGGCCTTATCCATGGCGCCCAAAACATGCGGCGCGATCTGATTTATGTTGTCTAGAGTCAACTCAAAGCCTTGCGAGCCGGCGGCTTCCGACTTCGATAATCGGCGGCGCACAGCGCCGACATTTCTTGCAATCCGCTCGGGGTCGGCGTGAAACGCATGCGCAACCGTGCGCAGGACGGTGACGAAAGCCGGCCGGCCATATTGCTCGTTTTTGGGAAAATAGGTTCCGCCCCAAAAGGGCTCGCCCTTTGGCGTCAGGAACATTGTCAGCGGCCAGCCGCCGCGTTCGCCAAAGGCCTGCAAAGCCTGCATATAGATGTGGTCTATATCGGGCCTTTCCTCGCGATCGACCTTGATATTCACGAAAAGTTCGTTCATCACCGCGGCTGTCGCCTCGTCCTCAAAGCTCTCATGCGCCATGACATGACACCAGTGGCAGGCGGCATAACCGACGGACAGCAATATCGGTTTATTCTCCGCCTGCGCCTCTCGCAGCGCCGTTTCAGTCCACATTTTCCAGTGCACGGGGTTTTCGGCATGCTGCAGCAGATAGGGGCTCGCGGCATTCGAGAGTTCGTTTGCTGACATGGCTAGCTGGTTTCTTTCGACAGAAGCGGAATTATGCGACAAAAGGCCTTTTAAAACAGACAAATATGACGCAAGGATCGAGGCCCGACAAATGTCCGCAAAAAGAGCGAAATCTGTGCCGGAATGAGTACGGACACGATTTACGCCGTCAGCTCCGGCACAGGACGCGCGGCGATCGCAGTCGTGCGCCTATCGGGCACGGCGACGCGGGCCATTGTCAAGTCGATCGTTCGCCGGCTGCCGCCGCCCCGTACGGCAATTCTCGCCACGCTAAGGGATCCCGCGACGCAGGCGGAGATCGATTCCGGGCTCGTTCTATTTTTCCCGGCGCCGCGCAGCTTCACCGGGGAAGACTGCGCCGAGTTCCACATTCACGGCGGCCGCGCCGTGGTCGCAGGGCTCCTCGGCGCGCTCGGCGGCATTGACGGAGCCCGCCCAGCGGAGCCCGGAGAATTTACACGCCGCGCTCTGTTAAATAGCAAGCTCGATCTGGCCCAGGTCGAGGCCATCGGCGATCTCATCGAAGCTGAAACCGAATGGCAACGCCGTCAGGCCGTGCGGCAAATGCAGGGGGGTCTCAGCCGCCAGACGGCGCAATGGCGATCCGCCCTGCTCGAAGCCTCCGCTCTCGTCGAAGCTGAAATCGACTTCTCCGACGAAGGAGACGTCCCAGAGGCCTTGAGCCGTCGCGTCAGCGGCGTCGTGGGGCCGGTACACGATGCCCTGCGCGCGGAACTCGCCGCCGCCAAATCAAGCGAACGCATTCGCGAGGGCGTCGTGATCGTGATTTCCGGACCGCCCAACGCCGGCAAGTCGACGCTTCTCAACGCGCTGGCGCGACGCGACGCCGCCATCGTCTCGCATGAGGCGGGCACGACCCGCGACGCTATCGAGGTCCAGCTCGATCTTGCTGGCTATGCCGTGACGTTGATCGACACAGCCGGGCTGCGCGAGAGCGCCGATATGGTTGAGCAGATCGGCGTCGCGAGAGCGCTCGAGAAAGCCCAAAACGCCGATCTCGTCCTTTGGCTCAGCGAAGCCGATCGGCCGGCGGCTCCGGACGAGAGGCTGGGCGCGGCTGAGGTCTGGCGGATCTTCACCAAAGCGGATCTTGTCGTAAACAAAGATGCTGAACGCGGTCTTTTTATCAGCGCCGAGACGGGCGAGAATATTGGTCTATTGCTCGATAGACTGACCAAGCGCGCCGCCCAATTGAGCGGCGAGGGCCATGCGGGGTTGATCACGCGAGAGCGGCACCGCAAAGCGTTCGCCGCCGCCGCGGACGCTTTGGCGCGGATCGACGCCGATCCGCAAGCGCCCGTCGAGTTTCTGGCTGAAGATCTTCGCGCCGCGCTCTTCGCGCTGGAGAGACTTATTGGGCGTGTTGATGTAGAAGATATCCTCGGTGATATATTTTCGCGCTTTTGCGTTGGGAAATAGGCGTCGATATGTTTCACGTGAAACAGTTTTCGGAGAAACGCTCGAATGAGCGATGCATTTGACGTCATCGTCGTCGGCGGCGGCCATGCCGGATGCGAGGCCGCCGCCGCATCAGCGCGCATGGGCGCAAAAACCGCCCTCCTGACACACGCTCAGGCGACCATAGGAACCATGTCCTGCAACCCCGCCATCGGCGGGCTTGGCAAGGGCCATCTGGTGCGCGAAATCGATGCGCTCGACGGACTGATGGGCAAAGTCGCGGACGCCGCCGGCATCCAGTTTCGCATGCTAAACCGCGCCAAGGGTCCCGCTGTGCGAGGCCCCCGCGCCCAAGCCGACCGCCGTCTCTACCGCAAAGCGATGCAGGAAGCGATTGCGGACATCGAGAATCTCTCTGTGGTCGAGGGTGAAGCGGCCGATCTCACCCTGCAAGATGGGCGCATCGCAGGCCTCATCACCAGCAACGGACGCGCCCTCGCCTGCCGGGCCCTTGTCATCACGACAGGAACCTTTCTTCGCGGGATCATTCATCGAGGCGCCACGACGGTTCCGGCTGGACGAATCGGCGAGACGCCAGCGATCCGCCTGGGCGAAACGCTTGAAAGCATGAACTTCCGCATGGGCAGGCTGAAGACGGGCACGCCGCCGCGGCTCGACGGAAATACCATAGATTGGGCAGATCTCGAGCGTCAGAGCGCGGATCCAGAACCGGAGCCCTTTTCGTTCCTCACCCAGACCATCACAAATCCTCAGATTGACTGCTTCATTACCCAAACGACCCGCGAAGGACATGCGGTCATCCTCGGCAATTTGCAACATTCTCCCGTTTATTCCGGCGCCATCAGCGGGCTTGGTCCACGCTATTGCCCCTCGATCGAAGACAAGGTGGTGCGCTTCAGCGAACGCGATTCGCATCAGATCTTTCTGGAGCCGGAAGGCCTCGACGACAGAACGATCTACCCCAACGGAATCTCGACAGCCTTGCCGGAGGACATTCAACGCCTTTTTCTGCGAACAATCCCCGGGCTCGCTCAGGTCGAGATCCTGCAGGCGGGATATGCGATCGAATATGATTTCATCGACCCACGAGGCCTGAAAGCGAGCCTCGAGACAAAAAGAGTTCCGGGCCTTTTCCTCGCGGGCCAAATCAATGGTACGACCGGTTATGAGGAGGCAGCGGCGCAAGGTGTCGTCGCGGGTTTGAACGCCGCCGCTCTGGCTGGCGGTCTGCCCGCGATCACCTTCGAGCGATCAGAGGCCTATATCGGCGTCATGATCGACGATCTCATCAATCGTGGCGTCACTGAGCCCTATCGAATGTTTACCTCCCGCGCCGAATATCGCTTGTCTTTGCGGGCTGATAATGCGGACCAGAGGCTCACGCATCGCGGCGCGGGGTTTGGCTGCATAGGCTTCGATCGGCGCCGCGCCTTCGCGGCAAAAAGCGCGGCCCTATGCGATGCGCGCGACATTTTGCTCAGTTTTACTCTCAGCCCGAATGAGGCAGCGCGGCATGGTCTAAAAATCAACCACGACGGTGTGCGGCGCACCGCATTCGACCTGCTGGCCCTGCCCGATGTTTCGATCGCGACGTTGCGAGGCGTCTGGCCGGAGCTTGGCGAGATCGACGCCAAGACCGCGCAGCAGATCGAGATCGACGCCAAATATGCCGTCTATCTCGATCGGCAGGCCCGCGATATTGAATCCGCGCGGCGCGATGAGGCGCTGCTGATCCCTGAGGATCTTGATTACTCTTTGCTGAAGGGGCTTTCTAACGAGATTCGCGCTCGGCTCGATCTGATCCGGCCCCGCACCATGGCGCAGGCGAGCCGCATCGAAGGCATGACGCCCGCCGCGATGACGCTTTTGGCCTCAAAGGTCCGCCGCGCCGGCGCGGTGGCAAGTTGAGGCAAGCGCAACCGCCAGGCGGCGAGGGCGCGGCAAAGCGGCGGGCCGCTCATTCGCACCCTCTTCTCGCCGGACTTTCGAGCAAGACGCTGGAGCGTCTGGCAATTTATGAGGCCTTGCTCAGAAAATGGCAGCGCGTCATCAACCTGGTCGGGGAGACAACGCTCGACGACATCTGGATCCGGCACTTTGCCGATTCGCTCCAGGTCGCGGCGGCGGCGCCCGACGCGCGGCGCTGGGTGGATCTCGGCTCCGGCGGCGGATTTCCTGGCCTTGTCACGGCCATCCGGCACGCCGACGATCCGCGCGCCAGCGTTCACCTCATCGAGTCGGATCATCGCAAATGCGCTTTCCTTCGCGAAGTTTCACGTGAAACAGGCGCTCCCACGGTCATTCATTGCGGACGGATCGAGGCGGTCGCGCCGCACATCGCGACGGTCGTCGACGCCGTCAGCGCGCGCGCGCTTGCTCCTCTGCCGACGCTCCTGAGCTACGCGGGAAAATTTATCGAAAATGGCGCGATTGGCGTATTTTCCAAGGGACAACAGGCCGAAGCAGAATTGACCGACTCAGGGGCCGCGGATACATATTTAATCACGACCCTGGCAAGCCAGACATCTTCGTCCGCTCGCATCATTATTGTCAAACGACGCCCTGAGCCATTGTCGTCGCCGCGCTAAGGATTTACGCGCAGAGGCGTTTCTTTGCGCAGGGTCATGGCGCGGCCGGAGCAGGCCCCGACTCGGCTGATTCTCTCTATGTGGTTGTTTTAACTCATGATTTTATCAGACAAGTCAGGCAGCTTCCTAAAGTCGCGCGCGCGGGTCGCTTCGCCCTCTGAGCCGCAGCCAGAAAAAACGCCGCTACCGGCGGAAATGAGAGTGCTGGTGATCGCCAATCAAAAGGGCGGCGTGGGCAAAACGACCACGGCGATCAATCTCGGCACGGCGCTCGCCGCCATCGGCGAAAATGTTTTGATCATCGACCTCGATCCGCAAGGAAACGCATCGACGGGCCTCGGCATTGAACGCCGCAACCGGCGGCTTTCCACCTATGACGTGATGCTTGGCGAAGAGTCGCTAAGGGCAGTCCTTCAGCCGACAGCCGTGCCGCGCCTCACTGTCGCGCCGTCGACGCTTGATCTCCTCGGCGTCGAGCTCGAAATCTCCGGGCGGAAAGATCGCGCCTATTATCTGAAAAATGCCGTTCAAACCCTGGCGGAAGACCAAAAACGCGGGCCCGAGGCTGAACGCTTCACCTATGTGCTGATCGATTGTCCGCCCTCTTTGAACCTTTTGACGATGAACGCCATGACAGCCGCGCATAGCGTCGTCGTGCCTCTGCAATGCGAATTTTTTGCGCTCGAGGGCCTCTCGCAGCTTCTCGCCACGGTCGATCAGGTGCGAACGACCCTCAATCCCGCCCTCAGCATCCACGGAATCGTTCTGACCATGTTCGATTCGCGCAATAGTCTTGCAGCGCAGGTCGTGGCGGATGTTCGCAGTTTCATGGGCGATAAGGTTTATGACACGGTCATTCCCCGCAATGTCCGCGTTTCCGAGGCTCCGTCGCATGGCAAGCCCGTGCTGCTCTACGATCTGAAATGCACTGGCAGTCAGGCCTATCTGAAACTTGCGTCAGAAGTCATCCAGCGCGAGCGCCTCTACCGCGCCGCCTGATTTTTAGGAACGAAGATGATGAAATCATCCAAATCGGCTGACGAACTCCGGCCCCGTCTCGGGCGCGGCCTTGCCGCCCTCATCGGCGACAGCGAGGATCAAGCCCACGCCCGCGCCCGCGGACAAAAGAAGGTTCCGATCGAATTTCTTCGCCCCAATCCACGCAATCCACGCAAGTCTTTTGATGAGGCCGAGCTCGACGATCTCGCAGCCTCGGTCAAGGAGAAGGGCATTATCCAGCCAATCCTCGCGCGCCCGGCGCCAGGACTCGTCGACGCCTATGAAATCATAGCCGGGGAGCGGCGCTGGCGAGCGGCGCAACGGGCTGGTCTGCACGAGGCGCCGATCATCGTGGTGGAAGCCGACGACCAGCAGGCGCTCGAACTCGCCATTATCGAAAATGTTCAACGCAGCGATCTGAACGCTCTCGAAGAAGCCTCAGGCTATGATCGCCTCAGCGCCGAATTCAACTATTCGCAAGGCGACCTCGCAAAAGTCATCGGCAAGAGCCGCAGCCATGTCGCCAATACGTTGCGGCTGCTGAAGCTCCCCGAAAAGTGCAAACGCCTGCTTGGAGAAGGTCTGATCACGGCAGGCCATGCGCGCGCCTTGCTTGGCGTCGCCGATCCCGACGCCCTCGCGGAACGGATTGTGGCGCAGGGTCTCTCGGTGCGCGACGTCGAGCGCATCGTGCAGGGGGCGGGCGACGCGGAGCGCCCCGCCCCGCGTAAACCCAAGGAAAAGGACGCCAACACACGATCGCTCGAAACCGCGCTCACGAGCGGACTTGGCCTCAAGGTCACGATCACCGGCAAAGGTGAGAAAGGCGAGCTTCGCATCGCTTATCGAACTCTTGAGCAACTCGATTTCCTCTGCCAGCGAATTCAGCCATCATCATGAGCGGCGACGCCTCACGCCGCAGTAGCCGGGCGCTTTAACCGGCCCGTCCGTGAGCTTTCCGCCAGGCGAAGCCAGGGATCAGTCGCCGACAGACGGCGGCTCGAGTCCCGGCGCGAAAAGCCCCATTCCAACCCTTTCAGCGCAAACTTATCGGGTCCCGGGCGGGGGGTCGGCTCAACGCTAGACCTTGATGCCGACAATTGCAGACATTTCGGATCCACATCATACGTTAAAACAAAGCCTTAAAGAGCGGAATGCGATGCCGCTCAGACCCATTGCCGAGCAAAGCCTTCACAAGCCCTTTAACCATCCCGAAAATAGGACCTGCGAAGGCCGGTTCATCGTTTTTCGGCGGCGGCGACGCTTTTTCGCCTTCAACCCAGCGTCCGCGCTGCATCGCTCCACGCACCCCTTCGCACCGCAGCCTTCCGACGCGTCGCACCGCAGCGTCCGAAGCATCATCGCGATAGCTGCCACGCTGCGCGGTTGACAGGGAGGCAAGGATACGGCTTCGCTCGATCACCACAATATGATGCAGCGGCAGAAATGAGAAAAGCGTAGGCGAGGCGGGACCGGAATGAAAAACGAGCGTCCCCGTCTCCGCTATGCCCCAAAGCGCTCGTCCCACCGCGACAATCGCGTCCGCTCCGATCGTGGGCCGAAGATTGAATGAGCGCCAATCGAGCTGCGCGAGAGCAGGATCCGGCTGCAAGGCGATGTCTGGCGGAAGGCCTTGCGCGTCGAGATAGCGGCGCACCGCCGCTGGGGCGTCCGCCAAATTCGTGATTTCGTCGGCGCTTGCGCCGATCTTGACGGAAGCAAGACGCGCGGCGAAGAGCGCGCCGAGATCGCCCTCCTCGAGCAAGGGTCTGCCCTTCTCCGGTTCGGCCAGCAGAGCTTTCGCGGACGCTGCGATCGAGACGGCGTCGGGCTCGCGGTCAAGAGCGTTTCTGATGCGGCCAAGAATGGCCTCGCGCATCGATCGGCGCGTTGCGCGGGCGCTCATATGTGGCGTCCTCGCTGTCTCGCGCTCAGCTCTTCCATGAAAGTGCGCGCGGCCGGCTTCGGAAAATCGCGATATTGCGTCCAGCCTTTGGCCAGTGGCAGCGACTTGATCCAGCCGTTCCTCGAGAAGCGGCGCATCGCCCGCACCGCGACCGCCGCCCCGATCCGATACAGAAACGGATGACGCGCGCCGAAAGCCCATAGCCCCAAGGCGCTTCGCGTGGTTCGCGGCTCAAGCCCTTCGCGCCAGCTTTTCTCGCGCCAGCCGCGCAGAAGGGTCGGCAGCGGAATGTCGACCGGGCAGACTTCCTGGCAGCTACCGTTCAAAGTGCAGGCATGGGCGAGGTCGCGCGCCTCCTTCAGTCCGTCCAATGCCGGTGTGAGGACGGCCCCCATGGGGCCCGGATAGACGCCGCCATAGGCATGACCGCCGATCTGGCGGAACACGACGCAGTGATTCATGCATGCGCCGCAGCGCAGACAGCGCAGCATGTCGGCGAGGCCGCCGGCCAGCATCTCTGTGCGGCCATTATCAATGAGGACGATGTGGAATTCTTCCGGTCCGTCGGGATCGCCCGGCCGCTTGGGCCCGCGATGGAAGGTCGTATATTGAGTGATGTCGGCGCCGGTGGCCGAGCGCACCAAAAGCCTTAGCAGGACCATCACATGCTGCATCGAAGGCGCAAGCTTCTCGATGCCCGCAGTGACGATGTGAACCCGGGGCAAGGTCGTCGTCAGCTCCGCGTTGCCCTCATTGGTCACGACGCACACGCCGCCCGTGTCCGCGATTAGAAAATTCGCCCCCGAAATCCCAACATCGGCGTCGAGAAACCGCTGCCGCAACTCGCGGCGCGCGCTTGCGACCATGGTCGCGACGTCATCATTGTTTGGCGGCCTTTGATGATGCGTGCGGAAGAGCGCGGAGACTTCCTCGCGCGTGCGATGCAATGCTGGCCAGATGATGTGCGAAGGGCGGTCCCCCGCGAGCTGCACGATATGTTCGGCAAGATCCGTCTCGACTCGCCTGATGCCCGATTCGTCGAGCGCCTGCGGAAGACCTATTTCCTCGCCGAGCATCGACTTCGACCAGGTAACGGATTTCGCCTCGCGCGCGCGGCAGATATCGAGCACGATCCGGCATGCTTCATTGGCGGACGTCGCCCAATGGACCTTCGCGCCCGAAGCCAGCGCGTTTCTTTCAAATTCGGTCAGGTAATAATCGAGGTTCTGGACAACATGATCCTTGATCCGCCGGCCGAGATCGCGCGCTTTGGCGAAATCCGGCCATTCGGCGACGGCCGCGGCGCGCTTCTCCCGCGCCGTCCCGGTGGTGCGTTCGATCGCCGTCTTCAAGGTCGGGTTTGCGAGCGCTTTTTCGACGCGGGCCTCGAAAAGGCCGAGAGCTTCATGGCTCATAGGATCAGGCCTCTTCGCCGATCGCCGGACCGTCCGCCATGCCGGCGATGACTTCAGCCGCGTGAAAAACGCGGGCGGGCGCGCCGCGCCGATGCAGCTTGCCAGCCATGTTCATAAGGCAGCCGAGATCGCCGCCGAGCAGAAGATCGGCCTTGACGCCTTCGACGGCGCGCGCTTAGTCATCGACGATCGCGTTGGAGATCGAAGGATATTTGAGGCAAAACGTCCCGCCGAAACCACAGCAGACGTCAGCCCGGGAAGCGGTATGAGGTTGAGGCCTTCAATTGCTTCGAGCAACAGCCGGGGCTGGGCTTTGACGCCGAGTTCGCGCAGGCCCGAGCAGCTGTCATGATAGGTCGCGCTCGCACGCAAAGATATGTCCCCAGGCCGGAAAGACCGCACGTCGACAAGGAAGCTCAGCAGCTCGAAGGTCCGCGCGGGGAGATCTTCGGCGCGTTTTCTCCACCCGGCGTCCTCGGCGAAAAGCTCCGGATAATGTACCTTGATCGTAGCGGCGCAGGAGCCGGACGGCGCGACGACATAGTCAAATTCTTCAAAAGTCTTGACGACAGTCTTGGCGATCGCGCGCGCATGACCGCGATCGCCCGAATTGAAGGCCGGCTGGCCGCAACAGGTCTGCGCTCTGGGAACGACGACCTTGCAGCCCGCGCGATGCAGCAGCTCGATCGCCGCAAAGCCAATGCGCGGGCGGATCATGTCAACGAGGCAGGTGACAAAGAGTCCAACTCCGGCGCGTCGGGCGCTCCGGAATGCATAGAATTGGACGGCATGGCGCATTGTTCTCTGATTATCGCCGCCTTCCGCAGTTTACGGCGCACAGAAGGAATGAGCACTCGCCGGCCGCCTTCGCGTTGACGAAGGCGAGAGGCTCAGTCCCCGCGACCGTTTTCTTGACGCGGCGCGTTATGCGGTGATCGATCTCGCGGGATCCAAGCCGGAATGGATAAGTTATTTTACCAATAAATACAATGGTACATATTTTGATGGACACCGCGCGCCAAAATGGCAAACTCGAGTGTTTTGAGGCCCAAAGAAACCGTTAACTCGAATGAGCCTTCGACCAAAAACAGGCGCTATTACATTTTATACAATATAATTTCTCACAAAAAGCTCTGCGGATCGATGTCGATCGTCACCCGTATGCCGCCCCGCTCCTTTGGTCCCGCGGCCAGCAGGGCGCGCAAAAAGCCCTGCAAATCGGCTGACCGCGGCGCGCGAACGAGAAGCCGGAATCTATGCCTTCCGCGAATAACCGCGATCGGCGCTTCCGCCGGACCGAGCAGCGAAATCTCGTTCTCGCCCGGCAGCCCACCCGCGGGCGCAAGGGTCCATGTCGGCGAGAGCGGCAGTTCGAATGCGGTGCGCGCGATTGCCCGGGCGAAATTCTCGGTCGATGCGCTGCCATCGCCCGAGATGATCAAAGCAGCGAGACGCCCGAATGGTGGCAGGCCGGCGCGGCGGCGCTGTTCCGTCTCCTCGGCATAGAATCGCTCGCTATCGCCGGAGAGGATCGCGCGCATGACGGGATGCTCCGGCTGAAAACTCTGCACGAGAGCTCTGCCGGCCGTCTCGAAGCGGCCGGCGCGGCCCGTCACTTGCTGCAACAGCTGAAATGTCCTCTCCGCTGCGCGCGGATCGCCCGAAGTCAGGCCAATATCGGCGTCGATCACGCCGACGAGCGACAGCAAGGGGAAATTATGCCCCTTCGCCACCATTTGCGTGCCGATGATGATGTCGCATTCCCCGGCCGCGACGGCTTCGAACTCCTGCCGCAGCCGCTCCGCGCCTCCTGGAAGATCGGAGGACAAAACCATGACGCGGGCGTCGGGCAGAAGCTCGCCGACTTCTTCAGCCAGCCTCTCGATGCCTGGGCCGCAGGCCATGAGTGAATCGGCGGCCTCGCAATTCGGGCAAAGGTCCGGCCTGCGCTCGATGTGGCCGCAATGGTGGCAGGCCAGCGCTTTTCGAAAACGATGTTCGACCAGCCAGGTGGTGCAATTTGGGCACTGGAATCTGTGTCCACAGCTGCGGCAGAGCGTTAAGGGCGCATAGCCGCGCCGGTTCAGGAATAAAAGCGACTGCTCGCGCCACAGCAGAGTTTCAGACAGGGCGGCGGCGAGACGGGGCGAAATCCATTTGCCCCGCGCGGGGGCCTTGAGGCGCATATCGACGGCCTCGATGACCGGCATGGCGCGGCCTTCGAAACGACCGTTCAATTTAACGTGCTGATAGCGCCCCTGCCCGGCGTTGACGCGCGATTCGATCGACGGCGTCGCCGAGGCCAGAATAACCGCCGCCCCCTCGATTCGCCCGCGCACCACCGCCATGTCGCGCGCGTGATAAATGACGCCATCCTCTTGCTTGTAGGCGCTGTCATGCTCTTCATCGACGATAATGAGGCCAAGCGCGTTGAAAGGCAGGAACAACGCGGATCTCGCTCCGATGACGATTTGCGCCTCACCCGCCGCGACAGCGGACCAGATGCGCGCGCGCCTTGCAGCGCTGACGCCTGAATGCCATTCCGCCGGCCGCGCTCCGAATCGCGCCTGAAAGCGATCGATGAATTGCGTCGTCAGCGCGATTTCCGGCATCAGAACGAGGATTTGGCGATCCATGTCCAGGGCGGCGGCGATCGCCTCGAAATAGACCTCGGTCTTGCCGGAACCGGTGACGCCTTCGAGCAGAGTGACTGAAAACGAGCCGCTCCGCACGCTGCTTTCAAGCTGAAGCGCAGCCTCCGATTGATCCGGCGAGAGACTGGGCGCGGCGAAATGGGGATCGCTCCGCGGCGCGACAGGCTCGGGCGGGAGCGTCAGCGTCTCAAGCACGCCTTCGTCAATGAGCCCGTCAATGACGGAAGCGGAACAGCCGGCCGCCTTTGCGAGCGCGGATTTGATGAAAACGCCCCTGCCCTCAGCCACGGCAAGAACCTTTTCGCGCGCAGGCGTCATGCGGCGGGGCGTCGGACCCGCCAGCCGCACCCCTACCCTCACCGGCTCGGGCGCCGCATGGAATGGCGCCCGTACGGCCATGCGCAATACCATGCCTCGCGGACTCATGCTCCAGCGCGCCACCCAATCGATAAGCTGGCGCAATGATTCATTCAACGGTGGAATGTCGAGCCGTGATCTGATGCTTTTAAGATTGCCGGGTGAGCCCGGACCCGGCCGCACCTCCCACACGACGCCGACCGCCAGGCGTGGGCCAAGCGGCGCCTCGACAAAGACCCCCGGCGCCAGCGCGAGGCCAGGCGGGACGGCATAGGAATAGGCAATATCGAGCGCGACGGGCATCAGCACATCGGCGACGAGTCCATGCGCCTTTGCCGGGTTGTCGCCGCTGCTCATCGACGGGCGCTACGGTATTTTGCCGTTTCGCGGCGCCCGGAAATGTATTGGCGCATGGCCTATCCGCACAGTCTGCCGTTGGCGAAACCCATGGCGCTATTTCTGCGCCATCCGCTTGCGCGCCATGATGTTGAGCCCTTCGACAAGGCCTGAAAACGCCATTGCCGTGTAGATGTAGCCTTTTGGAAAGTGGAAGCCCAAGCCTTCGGCGATCAGCGTCGCGCCGATGAGCAGCAAAAATCCCAGCGCCAGCATGACGATCGTCGGATTGCGATGAATGAAATTGGCGAGCGGATCGGCAGCGATCAACATGGCGAGAACGGCCGCGAGAACCGACACAATCATGATCGGTAAATGCTCGGTCATGCCGACCGCGGTGACGATGCTGTCGATGGAAAATATGAGATCCAGCGCCAGAATCTGGCCGATCGCAGTGAGGAATCTCGCCGGACGCTTTTCCTTGCCGTCCGTCTGCTCGAAAGGATCGACGGCGTGGTGGATTTCATTGGTCGCTTTCCAGACGAGGAACAGGCCGCCCCCCATCATGATCAGGTCGCGCCACGAAAATCCCTGCTCCAAAACAAAGAAAATCGGCGTCGTCAGCTTGATGATTGAACTGATCGTGAACAAAAGCGCGACGCGCAGGATCAGGGAAAGGCCGATGCCTATGCGGCGCGCCTTTGAGCGCTGATGCTCGGGCAGCTTGGATGAGACGATGGCGATGAAAACGAGATTGTCGATCCCAAGGACGATTTCCATGGCGATCAGCGTGGCGAGCGCCAGCCATGTTGAGGGTTCAACGGCCAGCGCCAGAAGATCATTCATTGATCAGGTCTTTTCCTCAAATATGGCGCGCCAACCGCGCCAGGATCCGCACCCGCGCGGCCTCTTTCCTGTCGGCGCGGCGCGCCTTTGCTGCGAGCGCGCCCGCTTACCGAGCAGCTAAGGCGCCGTGATGCTCGAGGCGTCAGTTTCGAGCGTATCAGGGCGGTGGTCAACCCGGCTGGCCCGCCAACTCAAGCCTATCCCAGACATGTGTCGGCGTTTTGACCAGGGATCTTCCTTGTAACAGCCCTTCGCCGCTATCCGGGGCGAGGCGCCGCGTTAAAAACCTCAGGTGTTCATCGCCTCGAAGAACATGGCGTTGCCTTTCGGCGTCTCGCGCAATTTGCCGAGCAGGAATTCGATCCCGTCGATCGTCCCCATCGGATTGAGAATACGGCGCAGCACATACATTTTCTTCAAAATGTCGGGCGGAACCAGTAATTCCTCCTTGCGGGTGCCGGAACGGGTGATGTCGATCGCCGGGAAGGTGCGCTTGTCCGCGACCTTGCGGTCGAGAATGATTTCCGAATTGCCGGTGCCTTTGAATTCCTCGAAAATCACCTCGTCCATGCGCGAGCCCGTATCGATCAAAGCCGTCGCGATGATGGTGAGCGAGCCGCCTTCCTCGATATTGCGCGCGGCGCCGAAGAAGCGCTTCGGCCGCTGCAGGGCGTTGGCGTCGACGCCGCCGGTCAGCACCTTGCCGGAAGACGGCACCACGGTGTTATAGGCGCGGCCGAGCCGCGTGATGGAATCGAGCAGGATGACCACGTCGCGGCCATGTTCGACGAGGCGCTTGGCCTTTTCGATGACCATTTCCGCGACCTGAACGTGACGCACCGCCGGCTCGTCAAAAGTCGAGGAAACGACCTCGCCATGCACTGAGCGCTGCATGTCGGTGACTTCTTCGGGACGCTCGTCGATCAGAAGAACGATCAGATAGCATTCCGGGTGATTGGCCGTGACCGATTGCGCGATATTCTGCAGGAGCACGGTCTTGCCGGTGCGCGGCGGGGCCACGATGAGCGCGCGCTGGCCCTTGCCGATCGGCGCGACAATGTCGATGACGCGCGAGGACAGATCCTTTTTGGTTGGATCGTCGACCTCGAGCTTCAGACGCTCGTCCGGATACAGCGGCGTCAGATTGTCGAAATGCACCTTATGCCGGATTTTCTCGGGATCTTCAAAGTTGATCGTATTGACTTTGAGCAGCGCGAAATAACGCTCGCCCTCTTTCGGGCTGCGAATCAGCCCTTCGACCGTATCGCCGGTGCGCAGGCCAAAGCGGCGAATCTGCGACGGCGACACGTAAATATCGTCCGGTCCGGCGAGATAATTCGCGTCCGGCGAGCGCAGGAACCCGAAACCATCCTGCAGCACCTCGATCACGCCTTCGCCGATGATCTCGATGTCGCGGCTGGCCAATTGTTTCAAAATCGCAAACATCAATTCTTGTTTGCGCATGATCGAAGCGTTTTCGACTTCGTGTTCTTCGGCGAAACCAAGCAACTCGGTGGGCGACTTGAGCTTCAAGTCTTGCAGCTTTATTTCCCGCATCGGGATGACGTCCTTGGAAGGTGGCGCGATCAATTTCACGCGAGGCAGGGAGGCTATGACGCAGCCAAGTCCTGAAGGATTAGGCGGGTTGACCCCAAAATTCAGGTGGGAAGCATTCGACGCCGCGCAGGAGCCGCTACTTACAGCCATTGACCTGCAGGAGGGAGCCTATTGGATAAATCACTTTCACCATTTTGACAAGCAATTGCGCGCCGATGAATTTCAGCCCCGCATTCAAACGGGCTTGAGAACGACCAGTATCACGATGCCTATCAGAAGGAGCGTCGGAACCTCGTTCATCACACGAAAATAACGAGCCTTTCGTTCATTTGTTCCGGCGACGAATTTTTTCCGCACGACGCTAAAATATCCATGCAGGGCGCTCATCAGAATAACCAGCGCCAGCTTTCCATGCAACCATCCAGCTTGAAAGAAACCACCCTCAACGGCAAGCGTCAGGCCCGTGATCCAGGTCACGATCATCGCGGGCAGCATGATGAAGCGCATGAGCCGGCGCTCCATGATTTCAAAAGTCATTGCCATTTCAGAGCCTTGCGCGGCGCCGGCATGATAGACGAAAAGCCGCGGCAGATAGAGCATCCCCGCCATCCACGAGATCACCGCGAGAATGTGCGCGGCTTTGATCCAGAGATAGGCTGTCATGACGAGGCTCCGCGCCGCACGAGGTCCATCAGCGCGGCGACATGCTCCACCGGCGTTTGCGGCAAAATGCCATGTCCGAGATTGAAAATATGCGGCCGCCCCTTGAAGGCGGCGAGAATGCGCTTGACGCTCGTCTCTAACGCGGCGCCGCCGGCGATAAGCGCCAGCGGATCGAGATTGCCTTGCAAAACCGCAGTCTTATCGATGCTGCGGGCGGCCCAGAAGGGATCGACCGCCGTGTCAAGGCCCAAGGCGTCAACGCCGGCCTGCGCCGCGAAGGTTTTGAGGCGCGGGCCTATTCCCCTCGGAAAACCTATGATTTTTGCATGGCTGTGGCGGCTTTTGACCTGGGCCGAGATCGCCTTGATCGGGGCAAGACACCAGCGCTCATATTCGCCCGCGGGAAGGACGCCGGCCCAGCTATCGAAAATCTGCACGGCTTCGACGCCGGCCTCGATCTGGCGCGAGAGATAATCGGTCGAGGCGTCAACGAGCCGGTCGATCAGGCGTTGAAACAGGTCGGGATCGCGGTAGGCGAAAAGCCGCGCGGGCGCCTGATCCGGCGTGCCGCGCCCGGCGATCATATAGCTCGCAACGGTCCAGGGCGCGCCGCAAAAGCCGATCAGCGCGGTCTCAGGAGGCAAAGCCGCCTTGATCCGCTGAATGGTCTCAAAAACCGGTTCAAGTCGTTTTTGATCGATTTCCGCGTTCAGCCTGCCGAGATCTTCACCTGTCACGATCGGATCGAGTCTTGGCCCTTCATTGGTTTCAAAACTCACCTTCTGGCCAAGGGCGTCAGGGATGACGAGGATATCACTGAACAGGATGGCGGCGTCGAAGCCAAAGCGGCGAATCGGCTGCAAGGTCGCTTCCGCGGCGATCTTCGGGGAATAGCAGAATTCGAGGAAGCTCGGAACCTTCGAGCGGATTTCGCGATACTCAGGCAGATAGCGCCCAGCCTGACGCATCAGCCAGACGGGCGGCGGATTGAGGACTTCGCCATTCAGAACGCGAAGAAAAGGCTTTGTAGAGGACGAAGCTGTCAAACCGCGAATTCCTTAAAGACTCAAAGACTCTCTAATTAACTTTTTCTTATTCATATTGGGGTACCGATTAGGCTGGCGCAGTGATTTCCACAATCACATTATTGCGGCGCGTGTTATTCCCGGAATTCACCGGGGCGATCAGGCTGTAAAAGCGGTTAAGATTCTCTTAACGATTCAGTCGGGCTAGCGGCCTTTCGCCGTGAAGGCGGACACAGGCTATTGCTGTTCGCCCATCCATCCACAGCTTCGGGACGCCGCCTGTCCAAAGGCCGGCGCCTGTTGAGCGTTTCGGCCGCTTTGCCGAGATTTTGATTGCATTTCGGGCTTGCGCGGCCTTTATCCACTCCTATCCTCAGCAATGCGCCCCGCCGAGAAATGAGGGCCAGGAAAGTTTGGGGAGGCAATGATGGCGCGGCACCATTTCAACCTGCATCTCGTCTCCGACGCGACCGGCGAGACTCTCATCGCGGCGAGCCGGGCCGTCTCGGCGCAATATCAGGGCATATGTTCGCTTGAACACGTCTATCCGATGGTGCGCAGCGTGGCGCAGCTCGACAAGGCGATCGCCGAGATCGAGGCGGCGCCCGGCATGGTCCTGTTCACGCTCGTTGATCCGCAGCACGCCCAGCGTCTCACCGAGGCTTGCGCGCGGATCGGGGCGCCCTGTCTTTCCGTGCTGGCGCCGATCATGACCCTCTTTGAGTCCTATATCGGGCCGGCGGTGAAGCCGCGCCCCGGCGCGCAGCACATGCTGAACGCGGATTATTTCCGGCGTATCGACGCCCTCAACTTCACCATGATGCATGACGATGGTCAGCAGTCCGAAAGTTATGAGGCCGCGGATGTGGTGCTGATGGGAGTCAGCCGTACGTCGAAGACGCCGACGAGCATTTATCTCGCCAATCGCGGCGTCAAAACCGCCAATTTGCCCTTCGTGCCGAATACGCCGTTGCCGAAGTCAATCGAAAAGCTTCGCAATCCGCTCGTTGTCGGGCTTTTGGCTTCGCCCGAGCGAATCGTCCAGATCAGGGCCAATCGGCTTTTGTCTCTCCACGCCGATCCCGAATCGCCCTATGTCGACCGCCGTCTCGTCGCCGAGGAGGTTGCGCAGTCCCGCAAGCTTTTCGAGGAACATGGCTGGCCGACGATCGACGTCACGCGGCGCTCGATCGAGGAGACCGCCGCGGCGATTATCGATCTGCACAAGCTGCACAAGCTGAAATTCATTTCCGCCGCATGAGTGCGCTATGGCGCGGCCCTGCGCCGCTTCTCCTTGCCTCCAGAAGCGCGGCGCGGCGGACGTTGTTGACGGCGACCGGAATTCCGTTCGAGAGCTGCGACGCTTCGATCGATGAGCGCGCCGTCGAGGCGCCGTTGCGCCAGGCGGGCGCCGGCGGCGCCACGATTGCGCTTCATCTTGCACGGAAAAAAGCTCTGTCAGCCGGCGCGCGTGCGCGGGGCCAGATGGTGATCGGCGCGGATCAGACGCTTTCTTGCGAAGGGCGCCTTTTCACCAAGCCGCAAGACCGCGCCGCCGCCAGCGTTCAGCTCGAGGCGCTCGCGGGAAAAACGCATGAGCTTCATTCGGCGATTTGCGTGGTCATGGAAGACAGGATCCTGTTTGAGGCGGTCCCCGTGGCAAGGCTCACGATGCGGCCGCTTTCGCCCGCCTTCATCGCGGCCTATCTCGATGAGGCGCGAGACGCCGTGCTCGGCAGCGTCGGCGCCTATCAGCTGGAAGGCCTGGGGGTTCATCTCTTCGAGAGGATCGAGGGGGATCATTTCGTCATTCTGGGGCTTCCGCTTCTGCCTCTTCTCGATTTTCTGCGCGCGGAGGGCAGCCTTCAGGCATGAGCATTGACCTTAAACCAAAAGCTTTTGTCGTCGGCTGGCCGATCGCGCATTCACGTTCGCCGATCATCCACGGGTTCTGGCTGAAACAGTTCGGGATTCAAGGGAGCTATGAGGCGATCGCGGTGGCGCCGCCGGATTTTTCGGATTTCATGCGCGACCTTCCGGTCAATGGCTTCGTCGGCGGAAACGTGACCTTGCCGCATAAGCAGAAAGCCTTTGAGCGCGTCGATCGCGCGACCGCGACCGCGGCAAAGCTCGAGGCGGTCAATACGCTTTGGCTGCAGGACGGCGCGCTCTATGGCGATAATACCGACGTCGAAGGTTTTCTGGCGGCCTTGGATCAGGACGCGCCCGGCTGGGATGCGGCCAGCGGCGATGCGGTCGTTCTCGGCGCCGGGGGCGCTGCCCGGGCGGTCGTCTATGGTCTTCTGCGGCGCTCCAGGAGGGTTATCCTCGCCAATCGGACAAGGGAGCGGGCGGAAGCTCTTGCGACGCATTTTTCCGCCGGCGTCGAGGTGGTCGACTGGGCGAGACTTCCTTCATCGCTCGAAGGCGCCGGGCTGCTCGTCAACACCACCTCGCTTGGCATGAAAGGGCAGCCGCCCCTCGAGATCGAGCTTGGTGGCCTGCCGGGCGACGCGGTCGTTAACGATATTGTCTATTTCCCGCTGGAGACCGCCCTCATTCGCCGGGCGCAAGCTAGGGGGCTGCGCACGGTCTCTGGAATTGGCATGCTTTTGCACCAGGCCGCGCCCGGCTTTGAGCGATGGTTCGGGACGAGGCCCGGCGTCACGGCGGACTTGCGGCGTCTCGTCGAGGCCGATGTGTTGAAGAGCATCTGATGTTTGTTCTCGGCCTGACCGGCTCGATCGGCATGGGAAAGACGACGACCGCGGCGATCTTTCGTAAGGAGGGAATCCCGGTCCATGATTCGGACGCCGCGGTGCACCGGCTCTATGAAGGAAAGGCCGCGCCGATCATTGAGCGCGCTTTTCCGGGCGTGACGCGCGACGGCGTCGTCGACCGGGCCCTGCTCGGCGCGCGCGTGCGGGATGATCCCGCGGCGATGGCGCGGCTGGAACAGCTCATTCACCCTCTCGTGCGCGAAGACCGCGCCGCTTTCGTGCGCGAGGCTGCGCGCGCCGGGGAAAGGCTCATCGTGCTCGACGTGCCTTTGCTGTTCGAGACCGGGGCCGACAGGGAGGTCGACGCGACCGTCGTCGTTTCGGCGCCGGAAGCTGTGCAAAAGCAGCGTGTCTGCCAGCGCCCGGGCATGACGGCCGAATGGCTTGCCGTCATAATGTCGAAACAGATGCCGGACGCCGAAAAACGGCGCCGGGCGCAATTCGTCATCGACACGTCGAAAGGCACGGCGGCAGCCGAAAATCAGGTGCGCGGCATCCTTCGCGCGCTTGGCGCGGCCGCCGGCGCGGACCGCTCTTGAGGAGTTCCGGTGCGAGAGATTGTTCTTGACACAGAGACGACCGGTCTTGATCCGGCGCAGGGACATCGCGTCGTTGAGATTGGCGGCATCGAGCTTCTGAACGCCATCCCAACGGGCCAGATTTTCCACGTCTATATCCATCCCGAACGCGACATGCCGGATGAAGCCTTCCGCGTGCACGGGATTTCGCTGGAATTTTTGAGCGGAAAGCCTCTTTTTGCCGAAATAAGCGCCGCTTTCCTGGATTTCGTTGGCGACGCCAAGATCGTCGCCCACAACGCCGAATTCGACATGCGCTTCCTCAACGCCGAGCTGGCGCGGCTCGACGTCGCGCCCATCGGCTCGGAGCGCGTCATCGATACTCTGGCTATCGCCCGGCGTAAATTTCCAGGCGCCTCGAACAGCCTCGACGCCCTCTGCGCGCGTTTTGGCGTTGACGCCTCGCGGCGCACCAGGCACGGCGCTTTGCTTGACGCCGAGATTCTGGCCGAAGTCTATGCCGAACTTTGCGGCGGGCGGCAGACGGCGCTGGTTTTCAGCGCGGGGCTGAGGGCGTCGGAGGACTCCGGCTTCGTCCTGCTGACGCAGCGGCCCGAACCTCTGGCGCCGAGGCTGACGCCCGGCGAACTCAGCGCGCATCAGGCTTTCGTCGACGGCCTTGGCGCAAAGGCGCTGTGGCTGGCTTACGCCCCGCCGCCGGCTGCGGCGGCGGAGTGATTTGCCGGCGCTGCGCCGCCGCAAACGGCGCGGCGATGACGGCCGCACCAACCCGATGGTCAATCCGGGAGCGATGGGCGCGACGCTTGCTGATGGCGGCGTCAATCCGCTCACCAAGGAGCGCGTCATCGACGCGGACAGCTGCAAATTCGCGCTCGCCGTGATGACCACGGCCCGACTCTATGAGACTTCGGGGGACTGGCTCTACGCCGGTTTTGCCTGCCGGCTCACCCAAGGGACGCCAGCCCGGCGGGCTTGGGGCCGCCATAGGCATAGTCCAGCAATTCGACGGTGTGCAGCACGGGAAGGCCAAGGCCGCGGCCGATTTGCGTGATGCAGCCGATATTGCCCGTTGCGACGGCGTCCGGCTCCGTTGTCAGGATATTGGCGATTTTTCTGTCGCGAAGCTGCGCCGCGATCTCCGGCTGCAGGATGTTGTAGGTGCCGGCCGATCCGCAGCAAAGATGCCCTTCCGGCACGTCGCGCACCTTGAAGCCGGCGGCGGTCAGAAGCTGCTTCGGCAGTGTCGTAATTTTCTGGCCATGCTGCATGGAGCAGGCCGAATGATAGGCGAGGGTAAGGCCCGGCCGGTTGACGGGCTCCGGCAGCTTCAGCGTTCCAAGAAACTCGGTGACGTCCTTGGTGATGGACGAGACCTTCGCGGCCTTGGCGGCGTAGGCGGGGTCATTGCGCAGGAGGAAGCCATAGTCCTTGATGACGGTGCCGCAGCCTGAGGCCGTGATGATGATGGCGTCAAGGCCGCCGCGCTCGATCTCGGCCGTCCACACGTCGACATTGTGACGCGCCTCGGCGAGGGCGTGCTCTTCCTGGCCGAGATGGTGCACCAGCGCGCCGCAGCACCCTTCGTTTTTCGGCAGCACGACCTCGACGCCGACGCGGGTCAGCAGCCGGATCGTGGCGTCATTGATGCCGGGCCGCAGCACTTTTTGGGCGCAGCCGCCGAGCAGGGCGACGCGGGCGAGCCTGCGGCCTGCGGGTTTGATCTCGCCGGCGTCCGGAAAGGTCGAACGCGGGGGCAGGCGCAGCGGCGCGAGCGCGATCATCGCGCCCATTCGATCGCCAAGCTGGCCAAAGCGGGACAGGATCGGCTTCAGCGGCGCGGCGAGCGCGGCTCCGCGCAGCGCGATGCGGAAGCGGAACGGATAAGGCAGAATAAAGCCGAGCAGGGCGCGAAGCGCGCGGTCGGGCAGGGGACGGGCATAGGTTTTTTCGATGCGGATGCGAGCCTCGTCGACGAGATGCATGTAATTGACGCCGGAGGGGCAGGTCGTCATGCAGGAGAGGCAGGAGAGGCAGCGATCGACATGCGTCACTGTCTCGACGTCGGCCGGCCGGTCATTTTCCAGCATCTGTTTGATGAGATAGATGCGGCCGCGCGGGCTGTCGAGTTCGTCGCCGAGGAGCACGAAGGTCGGACAGGTGGCCGTGCAGAAGCCGCAATGCACGCATTTGCGCAGAATCGTCTCCGATTCAGCGATACCCGGATCGGCCAGCTGGGCCAAAGAAAAATGCGTCTGCATGTCAAACCTCGGCCTGCATCCGTCCCGGCTCCAAGATGCCGAACGGGTCGAATTCTGCTTTCAATCTCTGCGACAAGGCTTTCAGCGCCGGGGGCTGGGGCTGAAACACCCGCGTCGCAGCCCGGACTTCGGCCGGCGCGCGCACGAGAGTCGCGTGGCCGCCGCCGTGAACGGCGATGGCGCCGCGGATCAGCTCCGCGCCCGAGTCGGGCCCGCAATCGGGCGTGAGCGCGAGCCACACGAGACCGCCCGACCAGTCGAACAGAGCCTCGCTTGGATAGACCTTGCCGATCGTCGCGGCGACCGGCGGCCCGGCCGTGGGAGCGACTGAAATCTTCCAGATGATTTTGTCACGCGGCTCGGCGAGCGGTGCGACGTCGCGGATTGCGCGCCACAAAGCGATGGAGGCGGCGCCGTCAAGGCGTTCGGCCTTGGCGAAGGGTTTGAGGCTCAAGCCCAGCCGATGGAAGCGTTCATCGACGGAGGGAGCGAAGCCTTCGAGCCGTAAAAGCGTGACGGGACCCGCAAAGCCAAGCGCGTTGGCGGCGAAAGACGGCAAATGCGCCGCGCCCGAAACGTCGACCGGCGCCCCCATCGCAAGGCAAAGCGCCTCGACCGCGCGTTTCGGGGCGAGGCCCGCCAGCGCCAGCGTAGCCGTGGTTTCCGCGCGGGGCAGCACCTTGAAGGTCAGTTCGGTGACGACCGCGAGCGTGCCGAAAGAGCCGGCAAGACCGCGCGAGAGATCATATCCCGTGACATTCTTGACGACGGTTCCTCCCGCTTTGAAGGCTTCGCCTCGGCCGTTGACCCCCTTGACGCCAAGCACGTGATCGCGCGCGGCGCCGGCCTTGATCCGGCGCGGACCGGACACATTCGCCATCAGGCAGCCGCCGAGGGAGCCTGGCCCCGTCCCATAGAGCGCGCCAAAGGACATCGGCTCGAAGGCGAGCTCCTGACCCTTGGCGGCGAGCATCGCCTCAATGTCCTCGATCGGGGTCGCCGCCAGCGCGGAAACGACAAGTTCCTCCGGCTCATACATGGTGACGCCCTTCAGCGCGGAAAGATCAAGCCGCCGCGCCGCGTTCCAGGGCGCGCCAAGCTGCGCCTTTGAGCCGAGACCGCTGATGGAGAGCGGCGTGCGCAGCTGGGCCGCTTCCGCGACGCTCGCCGCCACCTCGTCGGGAGTAGCCGGAACCAATAAACTCATGAGACGGTAATTCCTGGCGCGAAATCATTATCCCGCCACTTGCAAATGTTGGCAAAAGTCATCCGCAAGGTCGAAGATAAAGGTGGAATGAAGAGCGATGCGAGGCCGCGCCTAATCCTGGCGGCGCCTGCCCGGGGGCAGCGATGCACGCGCAATGATGATCCCTTCGCGGCGAACGGTCAGGGTTATGGCGAACTTTTCTGTGCCGCCGACGAGAGTTCTCATGCCATCCCTATTCCTTACCGCAGTATCCGTCCGGATCATCAACCGGAGGCGTCAGCCGCGTCGGCGTCCTTCGACGCCAGCGGGTGTCCGGCGAGCCGTTCCCGGAGCTTTGGTCTATAGAAATAACCCCGGCTCGCAACCATCGCTAGGGCTTTCAATCATGGTTTGGAAGAACGCCAACGCCTCAGGGCGCTGAAATTGCCCCGAGGCGCTCGCAAAATTCCGCCAGTTGTGGCGGGCGCGCCTATTTGACCTCGTCGGCGATGCCTTTCAAGCCCGCCTCGTAAACGCCGCCTATGGTTTCTTCGGCCTTGGCGTCGTCGGCGCCCTTGGCCTTGAACTCGCCCCACCATGTCACTTTGGAGCCTTCGCCGCTCGGCGTCACCTTGATCGTTGATTCATAGTCCGACACGGGGAGCGGGCTCTCGATGATTTTATACGTGTAGTTCATATTCGGGTCGTTTCGGGACACCTGTTCCTCGACGATCGAGCCGCCGCCCTTGAGGCTCAGCGTGCGGATCTGCGTTTCGCCCCTTGTCGAGAGCTCGCATTTCTCGATAACCGGATGCCAGTCGGCAATGCCGCAGAACTCGCCGATCGTCTCCCATACTTTTTCGGGCGGCGCGGCTATCTCGATAGATTTCGATACTTTGAGCGCCAGCGCGGGCGTGGCTGCGACGGCGGCCATGGCTGTGGCGTAAATCAGTGTCTTGAGCATTTTGCGTTTCCCCGGGGTTCAAGACCTCGTGCGCGGGTCTGTCGAACCGGGCGGACTCTGACGAGAGTTTTGCGAAGGTCAAGACCTTAACGCCGCGCAATCAGCCGCAAGGCGGGGCGGCGCGCCTTCGAACGCGCTCCGTTCAAAGCTTGCGCAGCTCGACTTCCTCGATTCGGTGGCTGGAGCCTTTGGTCAGGACAAGGCTTGCCCGCGCGCGGGTCGGCAGAAGGTTTTCGCGCAGATTGGCGAGGTTGATCCGGGTCCAGATGCCGCGCGCCGCCGCCTCGGCCTCGGCGCCGCTGAGATCGGCGTATTTCCTGAAATAGGATTGCGGATCGCGAAACGAGGTTTCCCGCAGCCGCATGAAGCGCCCCAGGAACCAGCGTTCGAGATCGCTCTCCGCGGCGTGCAGGTAGATCGAAAAATCGAAAAAGTCGGAAACGAAAGGCAGCCCTCTGCCGTCCTTCGCCGGCCGATTGGGCAGCAGGACGTTGAGCCCTTCCACAATGAGAATGTCGGGGCGATCGACGACGATGGTTTCACCCGGAACGACGTCATAGGTGAGATGCGAATAGACGGGCGCTTCGACATGGCGCCTGCCGGCCTTGACGTCCGAGAGAAAGCGCAGGAGCGCGGTGCCGTCATAGCTCTCCGGAAAGCCCTTTTTCTGCATCAGGCCTTCGCTCTCGAGCATGGCGTTCGGATGCAGAAATCCATCCGTGGTGACGAGATCAACCTTCGGCGTATTCGGCCAGCGCGAGAGCAGGGCCTGCATGACGCGGGCGAGGGTCGACTTGCCGACCGAAACGGAGCCTGCGATACCGATGATATAGGGCGTCTTGCCGCCATCGGCGCCGAGGAAGCGCTGCGTCGCCTTATAGAGGCCCTGCGTCGCGGCGACATAGAGCGCGAGCAGGCGCGACAGCGGCAGATAGATCGCGACGACTTCTTCGAGGGAGATCGGATCGTTCAGGGATCTCAGCCGCGTCAGATCGTCGATCGTCAAGGTGAGGGGCGTATCGGCCCGCAGCGCCGCCCATTCGGCGCGGCTGAAGCGATGATAGGGCGATAAAAGAACCTCGGCGGCTCCGGCGGCGGCGCGCTCATCCATCACCAGGCCCTCCGACAGTCCGGCGAACATATGCTCTTCAGATCCCGCCTGGGGCGGAAACTTCAAATCGACGGGAGGCGTCATCGCGAGGCGCTCTGGCGGGAAGCTTTTTCCTGATGTCCGGACTGGCTGGTTCGAAGCTCGAGTTCGCCCAGCACCTCGCTCAGGGAAACATCGCCGAGACGCAGCAAGACCAGGAGATGGTAGAGAACGTCGGCGCTTTCGCTGACGATCGCCTGTTTTTCGCCCTCAATCGCGGCGATGACGAGCTCCACCGCCTCTTCGCCGAATTTCTTGGCGGCGCGGGCTGGACCCGCGTCGAGAAGCGACTTGGTGTAGGACGCAGCCGAAGTGGCGTTTCCGCGCGCGGAAATGATGGCGGCTAGGTCATCAAGGCTGAACGGCTTCATCCATTTGTCCTGATATCGGAAGCGTTTACCCTAGTCCATCCAGCCGCATCCGCAATCCGGATTTCGCCATATAATGCTTTGCCTCGGCGATGGTGAATTCGCCGAAGTGAAAGATCGAGGCGGCGAGCACGGCCGTCGCCCCGCCCTCGCTGATGCCTTCGACCAGATGGCGCAGTTCGCCGACGCCGCCGGACGCTACGACGGGCACGTTGACGGCGTTGGTGACAGCGCGCGTCAGGGCGAGATCAAACCCGCTCTTCGAGCCGTCGCGGTCCATCGACGTCAGAAGAATTTCGCCGGCGCCAAGCGAGACGACTTCCCTCGCGTAGCCAATGGCGTCGAGGCCGGTCGGCTTGCGCCCGCCGTGGGTGAAAATCTCCCATTTTCCGGGCGCCGTCTGTTTGGCGTCGATCGCCACGACAATGCATTGGCTGCCGAATTTTTCCGCCGCCTCGCGCACGAAGCCGCGATTGGCGACCGCCGCCGTCATGATCGAGGCCTTGTCCGCGCCGGCAAGCAGAAGCGCGCGAATGTCGTCGAGGGTTCTGACGCCGCCGCCGACGGTCAGCGGCATGAAGCAGGCCTCAGCCGTGCGCCGCACGACGTCGAGCAGGATCGGGCGATCGTCGGAGCTCGCAGTGATGTCGAGAAAGCACAATTCGTCGGCGCCGGCGGCGTCATAGGCGATTGCGCATTCGACCGGATCGCCGGCGTCGCGCAGATCGACGAAATTAACGCCCTTGACGACGCGGCCGTCCTTGACGTCGAGGCAGGGGATGATACGGGATTTAAGCATCGGCGCCCGCCCGCGCGATCAGCGCCAGAGCCTCGGCCGGATCAAGCCTTCCGTCATAGAGCGCTCGCCCAGTGATTGCGCCGGCAAGTCTGGCGCAATCTGGCTGCAAAAGCCGCTCGACGTCGGCGAGCGAGGCGAGGCCCCCTGAAGCGATGACGGGAATGTCGACGGCGTCCGCCAGCGCCAGCGTCGCCTCCATATTGAGACCCTGCAAAATGCCGTCGCGGGCAATGTCGGTATAAATAATGGCGGAAACGCCCGCGTCCTCGAAGCGCCGGCCGAGTTCGAGCGCGTTCAGCTCCGAGCTCTTGGCCCAGCCTTCGACGGCGACCAATCCGTCGCGCGCGTCAATGCCCACCGCGACCCTGCCCGGATGAAGCCTTGCGGCCTCGCGCACAAGGTCAGGATCGCGCACCGCCGCGGTGCCGATGATGACGCGGGAAATTCCTTTTTGGAGCCAGGCTTCGATGGTCGCGAGATTGCGGATGCCGCCGCCGAGCTGCACCGGCGTCTTGACCCTCGCGAGAATGTCCTCGACGGCCTCGGCGTTCTTCGGCTCGCCGGCGAAGGCGCCGTCGAGATCGACGACATGAAGGTAGACAAAGCCCTGCCGTTCGAAGCTTTCAGCCTGCGCTCCCGGGTCGGCGGAAAATACCGTCGCCTTGGCCATGTCGCCCTGTTCGAGGCGCACGCAGCGTCCGCCCTTAAGATCGATGGCGGGGAAAAGGATCATGGCCGCCACCTCAAAAAATTGGCGATCAGCGCCAGCCCGAGGGCCTGGCTCTTCTCGGGATGAAACTGCGATCCGACGATATTGTCGCGCCCGATCAGGGCGCTGACGGCGCCGCCATAATCGGTCGCGGCGATGACGCTCTCCGGCCGCGCAGGCTTGAACGCATAGGAATGCACGAAATAGGCGTGCAGGCCCTTGGGGCCGGTCGGGATATGGCTCAGCACCGGGTGCTCGCGGGCAAGATCCAGCGTATTCCAGCCCATATGCGGGATGCGCAAGGCCGGGTCGTTCGGCTTGATCGCGTCGACGTCGCCCTCGATCCAGCCAAGGCCGGGCGTCTCGCCATGCTCCAGCCCGCGCGTCGCCAGCAGCTGCATGCCGACGCAAATGCCAAGAAACGGGCGGCCCTTTTTCAGCACGGCCTCGTTCAGCGCCTCGATCATGCCGGGAAGCGCCTCAAGCCCGCGCCGGCAATCGGCAAACGCGCCAACGCCCGGCAGGACAATATGGTCCGCCGCCGCGACCGTGGCCGGATCGGGCGTCACTTCGATGGCGGAGGCAAGCCCGGCCTCGCGTGCGGCGCGCTCGAAGGCTTTTTGGGCGGAATGCAGATTGCCCGAGCCATAATCGACGATCGCAACCTTCACCGGCGCGCCTCTGGCTCGGGCAGACTGCCGAGAACGGGCGAAGCCGGCGCAGAGGCATGGATCTGCGCCGGATGCGCGCTGCTCTGCGCGGGCGGCTCGTTCGCGCCAAACTGACGATAAAAAACCATCTCGGCCTGATCGAGAGCGGGCGCGGCGATGATTTCCGCCAGATTATACCCCTGGCTCCAGAGCCGTCCTTCAATGAGCCGGTTCGCCTCTAGTCCCAAAAGCAGCTGCAGCAGAAAGAGAAGCGTCAGAATGGCCAGGAAGGACAGGATGCCCGCCGCGCCGAGAACCACAAGGATAAGGAAGGCGGCGAACCACAGCCCGGTCCAAAGCCAGAGCCGGCGCCGCAGCAGCCACAACGGGCCAAAGACGAAGGCTTTCGCGCAAAAACCTTCGCGCACGAAGGCGGCCTCGCCAATGCGCGCGACGTCCTCACCCGGCAAATGGACCGAAAAGACGGCCATGTGTTCTTGGCTCCTTTAGTCTAGCGTAATCGCACCCTGAGGAAAGGGCGAAGCCCGCGTCCCGAAGAAGAGCCAACGCGCGTCCAGCGCCCGTCTGCTTCGAGGCGATCGCTTCGCGATCTCCCTGGCCTGAGGGCTTGAGCCGCATGGCTCCAAAAAACCGGCGCCAGCCTATCCCGCGAGCGTTCCCTTGGTGGAGGGAATGGCACCCTTCTGGCGTGGATCCTGTTCTATCGCAAGGCGCAAAGCGCGGGCGAGGCCCTTGAAACATGATTCCGAAATATGGTGCGCGTTCTCGCCATATAAAGTCTCGACGTGAACGGTCATGCCGGCGTTCATGACGAAGGCCTGGAAGAATTCGCGCACCAGCTCCGTGTCGAATTCGCCGATTTTTTCGCGCGGAAAGCTGGTCTTGAACACCAGAAAAGGACGTCCCGAGACGTCGATGGCGACGCGGGTCAGCGTCTCGTCCATCGGCAGAAGGGCGTCGGCGTAGCGGGTGATGCCGACGCGGTCCCCAAGCGCCTTGCGGATCGCCTGCCCCAGCGCGATGCCTGTATCCTCGACGGTGTGATGCTGGTCGATATGCAGATCGCCCTTCGCGGAAATCGCCATATCGATCAGCGAATGGCGCGCGAGCTGCTCCAGCATGTGATCGAAAAAGCCGATTCCCGTCTGAATTTTAGCCGCGCCCGTCCCGTCGAGATCGACGGACGCCTCGATTTCGGTCTCTTTGGTTTTACGTGAGACGGCGGCGGCGCGCATTTTTGGGACCCGGTGCGAAACATGCCGCTGCTCTAGCAAGTCGGGGACGGATTGGCTAGCTTTTGATATCTCTTGTCGAACTTTGGTTTCCGCCACATGCCGGGCGCGCCCGCGAGGATAACCTCCGACACGGCCCCTGGAGGTTTGTGCGGAAACCCTCCGGCTCCTGACCATCATGAGCGATCGGGCGGGAGCGCTTTCGTCGATACGCTGGCGCCCGTTTGCGTGTCGGACACCGCGCGCAGCTTTGGAGCGGTGCGGCCCGCAGTCGCCAAATCCCTCGTGTCGACTTCCTGCTCGTCGGCGGCCGAATTGCGCGCAAGCAAATCCAGAAGCTTCCGGTTTGAGGCTTCAAGGTTTCCAATATGGTCGAGATGGCTTCGCAGATCCTCGCGCAGGCGCTGATTTGTGCGAGTGAGAAAATCCACTTTGGAGTTTAAGGCTGACTGCTTGATCTCGGAATCATAGAATTGTTTTTCCTTTATCGAGAGAGCCTCCGCCGAAACTCTTTCGCGTTCTTCGATTTGTTCAATCTGCGCGGCGCTGTCCTTTCGAAATTGACTGAACTCGGCCTGCAGCGAGTTCAAAGCCGTCTTCGCCCTGCTGGCGCCCTCGAGCTCAACCGCATATTTGTCGGCGACAGACTTCGATTCCCGTTCCGCCCGCTCGAGATCGCTGGCAACGGAAACCGTCTCCGATTTAAGGACCGCGGTTTCGCGCAACAGCGATTGGATTGTGAAATCGTGCTCATTCAGCCTCTGAACCAGCGCAACATTCTCTTCGGCCGCGCGCTGACGCGCCAATTCGGCGGAAGCCATTTTCTGGAAAAGCTCGTTGGCGGCGCCCTGGGTCTTCGCGTAGTCGCTCTCGAGAGCCGCAAACTTTCGTTCCGTTTCCGTGAGATGATTGCGAGCTATGCGAAGGTCATCGTCCAGCTTCATCGCCAGAGGCCGGTAATAGCCAAGGTCACGCTCGGCTTCGGCCAGCTTGTGCCTGTACTCGTCATTTGAAGCCGTGAGGAGCGCAACGGAGGCTTCACTTTTGCCGGCCGCCTCCATCGCCTTGGCGAGAAGCGGTTCGATGGTCGCAAGACGATTCGTCAGCACGTCGAAACTCAACGACAAATTTGAAACGGTTTTTGCGTGCTCGCAACGCAGTTCGACGGCTTGATCCCGTACAGCCGACATGAGCGACTCGATATCTGCGCCATCCTCCATCGCCGCTGCTCCAGTTGTCGATAGCGTATTGTTCTGGCTAAATTCTTCCGCGGACGAACCTGCCGGTTTCGTGTCCCCCGATTGAAGAACCGCGGAACCGGCGGGGCTGGCGCCGGCGTTTTCCCGGGCGCGCTTTTGCAGCGGCCGGATGATCAGCAAATAGATGGCGCCGAGGGCCACGGCGAAAAGAATAAGGAAGATGAGATCCATCTTTCCGCCAATGCCGAGGGCCTGGACGAAAGCCGGCGTGAACACGTCTCTCTTTGCCTCAAGCGCGACAAGCACAAATATCTTAACACACAATTATCGCGTGTGGCGGCGGGAAAACGAAGGAACCTGCGAGCGGGCGGGCGCGGGGCAATCGGCCTCGCCTCGCGCCGTCGCAGCTTCCCCGGGGGCCGCTTGCCGCGTCGGGGCGCCCTTCAGTGCGCATGCCCCAAGAAATGCTCCTTGATGCGCTGGGCCAGCCCGGCGCGCTGGCGTCCGTATTGCAAAACCTTCGCCTTCTCCAGCGTGACGAGTCCGCTTTCCATCATTTCGTCGAGGACGGGAAGGAAGGCGTTGATCTTCTCCTCGGCGTCGACGATTTCGACGACGACCGGATAATCTTGGCGAAGCGGCGACAAATGAGGCTGGTGAAGCTTGGCCGAATGGCCAAAGCCGAGACAGCCTCGCAAGACAGTGGCGCCGGCAAGGTTCATCTCCCGCGCCTTGGTCACGATGGCGTCGTACAAGGGATCGAGGCCGGAACGGTCGGAGACGCTGGTGAAAATGCGCAGCAAAACGGCGTCGTGCGGAAGGTCCATGCAAGCGTCCCTTCTTTGTGTTCCCGCCTGCGCTAGAGTGCTTTCCGATCGGATGGAGTCATTCGGTCGATCAGAAATTGCTCCAGTTTCAAAAGCTTGAGCATAGTCTTGTCTAGCGCCCGGCAAGAGCTCCATCTGGCGAAAAGGAAATCGCCCGGACGATTTCCAGGGTCACGAGGCCGGTCTCGACCATTTCATCCACCTCGGGAAGGAATTGGTCGATTTTCTCCCTCGTATCGACGATCTCGACGATCAATGGCGAGCAGGGGGCCGCGTCGACGTTGATCTCCGAGTGAATGCGGCGCCCGTGACCAAAACCCTCGGGTCCTGGAAGCACGGTCGCGCCGGCCATTTTCCGCTCCAAAGCTTTCATGAAGATCGCATCCGCGAGCGGGCGGCCATGAAAATGGTCGTTCTCCGTAACGAACACTCTGAGCAAAACGGCTTCGACGGGCGAACGCATGCCGGCTCTCCCCCGAAAGGGCTGGTCGGAAACGGGCGCTGCGCCCTTTTTTATAAGTTCGAGGCGACGCATCCCGGCGCTCTTCAAGGATAGACCCGTTTTGGCGCTTCATCAATTGCGTGAATGGCGCTCGCAGCTTCGCCCGCGGCGGTAGTGGGTCAGTTTGAAGCGGGCTAGCGGGCTGTCTCTCGTGACGATATAATGCCTCATGGCTAAATCCATTATCACGCCCGAGGAAGGCGCAGAACTCCAGCGCCTCAATGAAGAGTTTGAGGTCGCAAGCGCACGCGCCGCTAAAGCCCTGCTCGTCGGCAATCGTCAGCTCGCCTCAGAGGAGGATGCGAAAGCAGCGGCGGCGATCCGTCGAATTAAGGAAATTCGAGGGGAGTGATGACCAAAACGCTCAAGTGCCCTCGCGATCCGAGCCAATTAGCAAAGTTCATCGTGGACGTGGCCAGCGGGCAGGTGTCCGAAATTCCAATTGCCGAGAGGCGGCCGTCGAAGAACGCCCACCAAGCAAAGTCCAAGACTATTTCGCGTCTGGCATCGGCAAAGAAAGGGTGAATTGGACCATTCTTCGCCCGTAGTGGCGAGCAACTTTCTCGCGCAATTGCCTCATGTCGGTACAATCTTTTGCCATCCCAACGACCTCGAAGCATCGAGAGACGAGCGCACGGACGCCGAGGTTTTCAGTTAGTTGGCGATGCCAGCGGACGCCGGGCGGCGGTTTGTTGCTTTTAAGATATTCTGCCACGTCGGGGTCCAACGTGTCGTAAATCATCTCAATAACAAGCTTACCCCACCATTTCGGCCGGCTTTTCAGACTGCCCTTCCAGCCCGTAAGCCTTCCAAACTCTGCCCATAACTCGTCAGGGAAAGTCTTTTCCCAAGCTCGCAACTCGTCAGCTATGAATGCGCGAAGCTTCACCTGAAGCGCGTCTTCCGCCCTGACGTATTGGTAGCCCGTTGCTTCATCAATAAGAGCCTCGAGGCCAATTTTAGCGCACGCTGACAAGAAAGCGCTGGCCTTCATTGCCATCTGCATCTGGCGGTCTGTCAGCTTTGGAAGCTTTGAGTTCGGGTCGAATGAGGACTGGAGAGCAGCAACGAACCCTTGGCAGACCTCAATCATCAGATCGGCAGGCAAGCCTTTGACGGCTTTCTCGAGCCCCTCGACCTCAAGTAGCCGAAACGGCACAAACCTCTCGAGCACTAAGTCCTTGTCTATAAATGGCTCTAGCGCTTTTACTGCTATGTATTTCTCGAGGGCGCCGCCCCCTTTAATTCCAGTCAGGAGCTCGGTTGCTGATGTGCGCCCGATGATTTTTTGTCCGTCGTCAAGGACATAGCACGGCACCTCGAGACCAACGATATTCAAGCTTCCGCGCCATCGCGCAATCGGCATCGCGGGAATCGGCTCGAGCAATTCTTCTGGTCCGAAGGCTTCCAATTCGGTGTCGTCGCCGTCGATTGTTGCAGGCAATTCGGGCTTCGCCCAACGCGCAGCGGCTGCCTTTCTTGCGCTCTCGCTCCGCTCTTCGGCGCTAAGTGAGGCGGCGCGCGCGTGGCCGCCCTTGGCCCGGCCTTCCTCGCGTTCTTCATCCGCAGGATCGGTCATATTCTTCTCCATGCGTGCGAAATGCACGCATGGACTATTGCACGCATACGAATTATGTGTCAATATGCGTGCATTGGAGCACGCATAAATGAACAAGCTGGCCGCCGAAGATCGTACCCGCATTCTTCACTTTCTTTGCGAAGGCCAGTCAATCCGCGCTGTGACTCGCCTTACGGGCGCGAGCAAAAACACGGTCACTAAGCGGTCGAAACAATTTCAAACTGACCCACTACCCCGCGGCCGCTCTCTCTTGCATCCGCTCCGGCGAACCCATAGATGGGAGTAGGCTTCCCGGCCAAACCGGCCCCTCCACAGAAAACCCAAAAATGCAGCAATTCCCGTCCGGTTCGGACTCATCTCGCGACTCCTGGCACGCGACGACGATCATCCTGGTCAAGAAAGACGGCCGCACGGTCATCGGCGGCGACGGTCAGGTCTCGATCGGGCAGACCATCGTCAAGGGCAACGCCAAAAAGGTGCGCCGGCTCGCCAAGGGCGAAGTCATCGGCGGTTTCGCAGGCGCGACCGCCGACGCCTTCACCCTGTTCGAGCGGCTTGAGGCCAAGCTGGAGCAGTACCCCGGCCAACTCATGCGCTCCTGCGTCGAACTCGCAAAAGACTGGCGCACCGATCGCTATCTGCGCCGGCTGGAGGCGATGATGCTCGTCGCCGACAAGCAGACGGCGCTGGTGCTCACCGGCAATGGCGACGTTCTGGAGCCGGAAGCGACCGAGCGCGGATCGGTGATGGGCATTGGTTCGGGAGGCAATTACGCGCTCGCCGCCGCGCGGGCCTTGCTCGCGACCGACCTCGAGGCCGAGGCGATCGCGCGGCGCTCGCTGGAGATCGCCTCGGAGATTTGCGTATACACCAACCGCAACCTCGTGATCGAATCGATTGCCTCAAACTGAGGTTCGGGCAGGATCGAGAAGCTTTGCCGATGATTGGGCTGTTATGACCGATTTTTCTCCTCGCGAGATCGTTTCCGAACTCGACCGTTTCATCGTCGGGCAGCACGACGCCAAGCGCGCGGTCGCCATCGCTTTGCGCAATCGCTGGCGCCGCCTGCGCCTCGAAGGTTCTATGCGCGATGAAGTTCTCCCCAAGAATATTTTGATGATCGGCCCCACGGGCTGCGGCAAGACGGAGATTTCGCGCCGCCTCGCCAAGCTCGCAGGGGCGCCCTTTTTAAAGGTCGAGGCGACGAAATTCACCGAAGTCGGCTATGTCGGCCGCGATGTCGAGCAGATCATCCGCGACCTCGTCGAGACGGCGATTGCGATGATCCGGGATGAAAAACGGAAGCTTGTCCGCGCCAAAGCCGAACTCGCGGCGGAAGACCGGCTTCTCGACGCGCTCGTCGGTCCTGGCTCCTCGCCCGCGACGCGCGACAGTTTTCGCAAAAAGCTGCGCGCCGGCGAACTCGACGACAAGGAAATCGAGATCGAACTCGCGCAAGGGGGCGGGTCGTCCCTGCCGATGTTTGAATTGCCCAACATGCCTGGCTCGCAGATCGGCGCCATCTCGATCGGCGATATCTTTGGCAAGGCGCTTGGCAAGGGCGCCAAGCCGCGCCGCACCACCGTGAAGGACGCCACGGCCCCCCTGATCACCGAGGAGAGCGACAAGCTCGTCGATCAGGACGCAGTGGTGCGTGAAGCGATCGAGGAGGTCGAGAACAACGGCATCGTCTTCCTCGACGAGATCGACAAGATCTGCGTGCGGGAGGGGCGTGGCGGCGCCGATGTTTCGCGCGAAGGCGTGCAGCGCGACCTGTTGCCGCTGATCGAGGGCGCGAGCGTTCCGACCAAGCATGGCGTGGTGAAAACCGACCATATCCTGTTCATCGCCTCTGGCGCCTTCCATGTGTCGAAACCTTCGGACCTTTTGCCGGAATTGCAGGGGCGTCTGCCGATCCGGGTCGAGCTTGCGCCGCTGACGGAGGATGATTTCCGCCGCATTCTGACCGAGACGGAGGTCAGCCTCATCAAGCAATATGAGGCGCTGCTGCGCACGGAAGGCGTCGAACTGGTTTTTACGCCGGACGCCGTCAATGCGCTGGCAAAGATCGCGGCGCAGGTCAATTCCTCCGTTGAGAATATCGGCGCGCGGCGGCTGCAGACGGTCATGGAGCGCGTGCTGGATGACGTCAGCTTCACGGCGGCGGACCGCTTCGGCGAGAAAATCATCATCGACGCGGCTTTTGTGGAGAAAAACATCGGCGATCTGGCGAAAAACGCGGATCTCAGCCGGTTTATTCTTTAATCAGCCGTTTCATCAAAGGGCGTCCGGCTCGGATTTGAGCGGCCTTTTTGCCGGGGCGCTTGCCTTGACGGCAAATCCTTGCGATAGCCCGGCGCCTTCGTGGAAAAATGTCAATCGCCGGGAGCCCTCGCACATGGCGCAATTCGCAGAACGGGTTTTTTCCGGCGTCCAGCCGACGGGCAACCTGCACCTTGGCAATTATCTCGGCGCGATCGTCAAATTCGTCGAATTGCAGCGCACGCATGACTGCATCTATTGCGTCGTCGATCTGCACGCCATCACCGTGCCGCAAAACCCTCTCGAGCTGAAGGCGAGCATAAGGGAGGTGACGGCGGCCTTCATCGCGTCCGGCGTCGATCCGAGGCAGCATATCATCTTCAACCAGAGCCAGGTCGCCGAGCACGCGGAGCTCGCCTGGGTGTTCAATTGCGTCGCGCGCATGGGCTGGCTGAACCGCATGACGCAGTTCAAGGAGAAGGCCGGCAAGGACCGCGAGAACGCCTCGGTCGGGCTTTACGCCTATCCGTGCCTGATGGCGGCCGACATCCTGCTCTACCGCGCAACCCATGTGCCGGTCGGCGAGGACCAGAAGCAGCACCTTGAGCTCGCGCGCGATATTGCGCAGAAGTTCAATCTCGACTACGCCGCCTCGATCGCGGCCAATGGTCATGGCGAGGCTTTTTTCCCGCTGCCTGAGCCTCTCATTCAAGGCCCGGCGACGCGTGTGATGAGCCTGCGCGACGGCGCGAAGAAAATGTCGAAATCGGACCCTTCCGACTATTCGCGCATAAATCTTTCGGACGACGCCGACGCCATCGCGCAGAAGGTGCGAAAGGCGAAGACCGATCCGGAGCCGTTGCCGTCGGATGTCGAGGGCCTCGCGAAACGCCCCGAGGCCGACAATCTCGTCGGCATCTATGCCGCCCTGAACGGCGAGACGAAGCCGGAGGTCTTGAAGACATTTGGCGGCGCCAATTTCTCGGCGTTCAAATCGGCGCTGGTCGATCTGGCGGTGGCGAAAATCGGCCCGATCGGCGCGGAGATGAAGCGGCTCAAGGATGACGCCGCCTATATCGACGGCGTGCTCACGGACGGCGCGGCGCGGGCCAAACTGATCGCACGGGAGAATATGGCGGCGGTGAAGGATATTTTGGGCTTCGTGCGGTAAGCGCGCGGCCGCGAGAGCGCGCGCCCGCGCCCTAATCCTTCGGGCAGAACAACCCGTAAAAAGCGTTCAGCACGGACAACACCTTCGGGTCGGCGACGGCGTAATAGATCCGCTTGCCTTCCCGTCGCGTCGTCACCAGTCCCTCCGTCCGCAGCACGCCCAATTGTTGCGACAGCGTCGGCTGGCGGATATCCAGCAGCGTCTCCAGCTCGCCGACTGATTTTTCGCCCTCTGTCATCTGGCACAACAACAAGAGCCGGTCCTCGTTGGCGAGGACGCGCAGCAAGGCCGTCGCGCCGTGGGCGGCGCCCCGCATTTTTGCGACGTCGATCGACGCCTTGCTCTCGTTCATGCCTTCTATCATTATACTATAAAATATTTTATTGCAATATATTATATCACAATATATTATATAAGAGGAAGATGGCGGCGTGGCCATCGTGTGATCCGATCTGAAAAGGCTGCGCCTTTTCGCAACCGCGCCTCAGGAGTTTATGCATCATGAGCCTTTCCGCCGCGACTTACCGGGAGCTGACCCAGGGGGTCTCCAAGAACCTTGCCACCTTGCGCGCCGATCTGCCCGAGGTGATGAAGGGCTTCAGCGATCTGGCGCGCACCGCAACTCAGGACGGCGCCCTTGACAAAAAAACGAAAGAGCTGATCGCGCTGGCTTTAGGGGTCGCGTCCCGCTGCGACGCCTGCATCGGCTTTCACGTCCAGGCTTTGGTGAAACTCGGCGTGACCAAGCTTGAGCTCGAAGAAATGCTGGGGATGGCGGTTTATATGGGCGGCGGCCCATCCTTGATGTACGCCGCCAATGCGATCGCCGCTTTCGAGGAATTTTCCGCCGCGGCGTGACGCATGGCAGGGCCGGACCCGGTTCGTACGTCCCCCGGATGAGCACCGTCTTCTCACTCTTCGAGACGCCGCTGTCGCGGCTTCTCGGGATGAGGGCGCCTGAACGGCAGTTCCAGCGCCGCTCAATACGTCAAGCCTTCCCCTCCAGCGCCTCCAGTTCGGCGATCAGCCCCTCGATCATGCCAAGGCCGATCTGCCAGAAGGCGGGATCGCGCGCGTCCAGGCCAAAAGGCGCCAGAAGCTCGTCATAGGGCTTCGCGCCGCCCGCCGACAGCAAAGCGAAATAGCGTTCGGCGAAACCTTCCTGCGCCTTCTGATAAACGCCATAGAGCGAATTGACGAGACAATCGCCGAACGCATAGGCGTAGACGTAGAAAGGCGAATGGATGAAATGCGGAATATAGGCCCAATAGGCTCTGTAATCCTCGGTGAATTCGATCGAAGGCCCAAGGCTCTCGGTCTGCTCGCTCATCCAGAAGTCGCAGATCTGCTCGGCCGTGAGCTCTCCGTTGCGGCGTTCGATATGCACCTTGCGCTCGAAGGAATAGAAAGCGATCTGCCGCACGACGGTATTCAGCATGTCCTCCACTTTTGAGGCCAGCATGGCGCGGCGCTCGGCGACCGTGTCAGCCCTCGCGAGCAGGGCGCGGAAGGTCAGCATCTCGCCGAAGACCGAGGCGGTTTCGGCCAGCGTCAGCGGCGTCGGCGCCATCAAGGCGCCATTGTGAGCCGCCAGCACCTGATGAACGCCGTGGCCGAGTTCATGGGCGAGCGTCATCACATCGCGCGGCTTGCCCTGATAGTTGAGCAGCACATAAGGGTGCGCCGAGGGCACGGTCGGATGGGCGAAAGCGCCGGGGCTTTTGCCCGGCCGCACGGGCGCGTCGATCCAGCGCTCGTCGAAAAAGCGTTTCGCGATGCCGGCCATCCTCGGAGAAAAATCGCCATAGGCGCCAAGCACAGCTTCACGCGCGGCGTCCCAGGGGTAGGTTTTGGCCGGAACATTGGGGAGCGGCGCGTTGCGGTCCCAGAATTTCAGCGCCGGCTTGCCGAACCACTTGGCCTTCAGCCTGTAATAGCGGTGGGAGAGGCGCGGATAGGCGGCGCGCACCGCGCTGACCAGTGCATCCACGACCTCACGCTCCACCCGGTTGGAGAGATGGCGTGAATCCGCGACGTCCTTGAAGCCGCGCCAACGATCGGAAATCTCCTTATCCTTGGCGAGCGTGTTGGTGATCAGCGTAAATGTGCGCACATTCTCCTTGAGAACGCCGCCAAGCGCCTTGGCGGCCTTTTCGCGCAGCTCTTCTTTTTGATCCTGAAGGAGATTGAGCACCGGCTCGATGCTCAGCGACTGCCCGTCGACATCGAAGCGCAGCGCCGTGATGGTCTCGTCGAACAGCCGGTTCCACGCGCCATAGGCGGTGACGGATTTTTCGTGGAACAATTGTTCGAGCTTGTCTTCGAGCTGATAGGGCTTGCCTTTGCGGATGTCCTCGATCCACGGCCGGTAATGCGCCAGCGGTCCCTCGGATAGAGCCTTGTCCAGCGCGCCTTCGTCGAGCCGGTTCAATTCGAGTTCGAAAAATAAAAGATGCGAGGAGGCGGCGGTCATTCTCTCCTGTGTGTCGCCATAGAATTTGGAGCGGACGGGGTCCGAGGTGTCGCCGGCATAGACGAGACCGGCATAGGACATGATGCGGCCGAGCAATTCTTCCAGCGCCTCATAGCGCTTCACCGCTTCCGCGAGCGCGACGCCGCTCTGATCCTTGGCGAGATCCTCGATCTTTCCGCGATAGGCCTCGCTGAAGGCTTTGCACTCGGCCTCGGCAGAGTTGAGATCGGCGGTGAAGGCGGGGGCGTCGGGAGCGGCGTAAAGATCGGCGAGATTCCATTCCGGCAAGGCGCCAAGGTCAACTGGCTCGCCGCTTTGGCGCGCGGCTTCCGCCGCGGCGCGGACGCTATCGATGGACCGGAAAAAGCGTATGGGGGACATGGGCGGACCTGATCTTTAACGAGGCGGCGGCTTTGCGCGCGGGAAGGATGGCCGCTGTCTTCATATCGGAGCGGACGCGGCAAGATCAACCGTGAGGCGCTCCCGTCCGGCGGCTCGCCAGCGCGGCCTTTGTAATATGCCCGACACAGAGCCAAGCCTAAGTGTCTCGCCCGATCTTGCAGAGCGCCGCAACCGGCGCCGCCGCGATTGCATTTCACAGGATAAATCCGGAGACGCCATGAAAACCCAGCTTAAGTCCCCCGTTCACGCAGCGCCTGGCGTATGGATGCGCCGCGGCGCGGCGGCGATCGCGCTGCTCGCCTTCAGCGCAGGCGGCGCATTTGCTCAATCCGTCGCCTTTGAAGGCGCGACCTTCGTCAACAAGGGACTCGTCGGCGCCGCCCGCGTCCCGTCGAACGCCCTCGACGAATATAATGAGACGCTCGGGGGCTTTGGCTCCGGCATGGCGCTCGACCTTTCGAGCTGGCAAAAGGACAGGGACGGCGGCTATAGCGGCGTGCTTTACATGCTGCCCGATCGCGGCTGGAACACCCAGGGAACGATCGATTTCCGCGGCCGGCTGCATCGGTTCGAGATCAAGCTCAATCCGTTCTACGGCGCCAGCACCGCCAGCCAGAATCAGCTGTCGCTGCGCTATCGCTCCTCGGTCCTGTTCAATGGCGGCGAGACGACCGGCCTCGACCCCGCCGCGGCGAAGCCCGCGACCCGGCGCTTCCCGGACCTGCCGATCGGCTCCGACGGGCACATCAGCGTCGACGATGAAGCCGTGGTTCACCCCGGTGACGGCACCGTCTGGGTCAGCGACGAATATGGCCCCTATGTCTATCACTATACGCTGGGCGGCAAGCTGCTCAACGTCATCCGGCCGCCGGAGGCCTTCATCCCGAAACGCAAGGACGCCTCGGGCAATCTCGTCGAGAGCTTTTCGGCCGACAGCCCGCCCATCGGCGTGACCTACAATCCCGATCCCGGCAAGCCCGTCGCCGGACGGCAGGACAATCAGGGCTTTGAGGGGCTGGCCATGAGCCCCGATCGCAAAAAGCTCTTCGTTCTGCTGCAAAGCGCGCTGACGCAGGATCTCGATCCGGCCAATGTCAAGACGACGCGTCACAATACGCGGTTGCTCGCCTATGATCTGCGGGACGAGAAGCCAAGGCTCGTTGGCGAATATGTCGTGCAGCTGCCGCTCTATCAGGATCAGACGACGACCAAGACGAAGCTTCTCACCGCCGCGCAAAGCGAGCTTCTGGCTTTGAACGATCATCAGTTCCTCGTCCTCGCCCGCGATAGCAGCGCCGGATTCACAGCTGCTTCGCCCGCCTCCGTCTATCGCAGCGTCGACCTCATCGACATCTCAAAGGCGACCAATATCGCCGGCGGCGTCTATGACCAGACAGGCGGATCGGTCGCGCCGCTCGGCGTGCTGAACAGCGCCATCACGCCGGCCGCCTATCAGAAGTTCCTCGACATCAACGACAATGCGCAGCTGAACAAATTCAACCTGCACAATGGCCTGCCGAACAATGCGAACGACCTTTACGAGAAATGGGAAAGTCTCGCCCTCGCGCCGGTCGGCGATCGCAAGGCCCCGAATGATTATTTCCTCTTCGTCGGCAGCGACAATGACTTCATCACGCAGCAGGGCCGCATGGTTGGTCAGCCCTATGCGGATGCGACGGGCGCCAATGTCGATACGCTCGTCCTCGTCTACCGCGTGACCTTGCCGACCTATGTGCAGCCGGAGCTGCGGGGCGGGCGCGAAGGCGGCCATGACGACGACCGCTTCACGCATTTTGGCGGCGGGGGCCGTTAGTCGCAGGCGCGCGCGCCGCGCCGCCGCCGGAGCATATTCCGATCAGATCGGTTCGATCTGATCGACAACGATATGCTCAGGTTTTTGAATCTGGAGCGATTTCTGATCGATCGATTGACTCCACTCGATCGGAACGCGCTCTGGAACCGATGGAAGGCGCAGGGCTTGAAACCGGATGATTGATCGGCCGGCCCCGCGCCTTCGCAGCGATGTTTGCGTAAGTCTTTTTTCGCTTCGTTAACATCGCGTTTACCCTGATCGGCCAGCATGGGCTGCGACGGGGCGTATCGCCTCACTCTTTGATTTGTGGACCGGCTTCTCCCGGCGCTTCTCCCCGAGGCGCCGGGGCCAGCCCGCGCGCGAGGCCTCATGTCCCCGAGAATTCTGATCGTCGACGACGATCCCGTTCAACGCCAGCTCCTTGAGGTTCTGGTTCATCGTTTCGGCTATGGCGCCGAGACGGCGCCGGGCGGCGAGGCGGCGCTCAAACGAATGGCGGCGGCGAACGAACCGCCGATCGACCTTCTGATTCTCGATCTTGTCATGCCGGACCTCGACGGCATGGGCGTTCTCGGGCGCCTGCGCGACAAGAATGCGTTGGTTCCGGTCGTCGTGCAGACGACGAACGGGTCGATCGAAGCGGTCATTTCAGCGATGCGCGCCGGCGCCGTCGATTTCGTCGTGAAGCCGGTCGGCCCCGAGCGTCTCCAGGTCGCGATCAAGAACGCCTTGCGCCTCGGCGCGCTCGAAGACGAAGTCCGCCGCCTCGGCGACAAGGCGCGCGGGGCCTTATCGTTCAGGGACATCGCTGGCGGGAGCGCCGAAATGGAGCGCGTCGTGCGGCTCGGCGAGCGGGCCGCCAAATCGACCCTTCCCGTGCTGCTCGAAGGCGAAACCGGGGTCGGCAAGGAATTGGTCGCGCGGGCGATTCATGGCGCTTCCGACCGGCGCGGACGCCCGTTCGTGATGGCGAAATGCGGCGCGCTTCCCGGCGATTTCATCGAGCCATTTTTGTTTGGGCACGAAAAGGGCGCCTTCGCGGGAGCGCAGGAGAAGCAGCCCGGCAAATTCGTCGAAGCGCATGGCGGCGCGCTGTTTCTCGACGATATCGGCGAACTGCCGCTGAGCGCGCAGGGCGGCCTTTTGCGTGCGCTGCGCGATGGCGAGGTCGATCCCGTCGGGTCAAAGCGCCCGGTCAAGGTCGATGTCCGCGTCATTTCGGCGACGAAGCAAGATCTGATCGAACTCGTCAAGGCGGGCCGTTTCCGCGAGGATCTTTATTATCGGTTGAACGTGCATCCGATCGGCGTTCCCACGCTGCGCCAGCGCCGCGACGACATCGGCGATCTCGCGCGCCGCCTTTGCGCCCGTTTTTCGGCGGAAGAGGGTAAACGGCTGCGCGGGCTCAGCGCGGAGACGCTGAATTTGCTGGCCGCCTATGATTGGCCGGGCAATATCCGGCAATTGGAGAACGCTGTCTTTCGCGCCGTGGTCCTTGCCGACGGCGATGAATTGACCGTCGCGGAATTTCCCCAGATCGCGGCGCAGGTTCAAGGCTTCGACGTGCGCATTCCCCCACTTCCGGAACTGGCGCCTCTTCCGGCGCGGCGCGAGCCCGAATTGGCGCACACCGGAATGCGCGACCAAAATGTTCTGGCGTTGCTCGATGAGGGCGGCGAGATGCGCCGGCTCGATCAGCTCGAGGCCGAGGCCATCCGTTTTGCGCTCGCCCATTACCGCGGCCGCATGACGACCATGGCGCGCAAGCTCGGCATCGGGCGCTCGACGCTCTACCGCAAGATGAAGGAATATGGCTTTGCGCTGACCGCGGAGGAGCCGGGCTCGACGGATGGCGACGCCGCGGCCGAGCCGCGCGATGAAGACGCCGCATGAGCGGGGGTGCGCCGCCGTACGGGAGAGCGTCACCGTATTTTGTAGAGACCTTTCTTGGCGATTGAGATGAAATACGTCAAACATCGCCCACATCCAGGGGAGAGGGCGATCGCCCGGCGCGCCGCTTCCTGCGCGCGGCAGATAATCTGATGAGGTCGTTTGCGACGATGCGCCGGCAAATCGGGACAGCCAGTTTGACAAGCGCATCGGCCTTGGCGCTGATGATCGCTCTTGTGGCTGCGCCAGCGCGCGCGGCGAATGCTGACGCCGCTGGCGGCGTGGCGGCGCCCGTCAATCTGCATGTCCAGGGCCAAAGCTCAGGCGAAGCCCTCTCACAGCCGAGCCGGCGGCGTGTGAAACCCGCTTTTTTGGCCAGGTCCGCCGCATGGCGCATCGCCAAAAAGCCCGCGCCCGAGGCCTTCGCCGCCCTGGCGCAAGTCAAGAGGCTGCCGCTGCCGGCCGTCGACTCGCCGCAGCCACCCGCCGCGCCGGAGTACGATGACCAGCCGGCGCCCGTCATCCCGGCCCTTCCCGAAAGCATGAACCCGGCGCAGGCCGCCCCGACTGAGGGGCTCGGCGACGCGCAAGGCGCGCCAGACGCGACGAAAATGACGGGTCCGCCGCCCGCGGCCGATGCCGCGCCCGTCGCCGCGGACACGCCGGCGCCGGGCGGGCCGGTCGCAGCGCCGCCGCTGGCGCCGCTCAATGCGGCGGTGAAGGCGGCTCTCGAAGCGCAGCTGAAACTTGATCGCGACCATTTCCCCGGCGCGTCGCGCCGCAGGGAGCATGAAGCCGTGGCGGCGTTTTACGCGGCGCGCGATTTCGCGCCGCTCTGGTCGCACGCGGGCGCAGCCGACGCCGAAGTGGCTTCGACGCTGCAGCGGCTCGACCGTGCAAGCGAGGACGCTTTGACGATCAAGAGCCTGCCGGTCCGTTACACGGCCAGCGGCTCCGACGAAGAAGTCGCCAACGCCGACATCGCCTTGAGCGAAGCCGTCGTCGCCTATGGCCGGCAGGCCAGCGGCTCGCGCGTCGATCCCCATGCGATTTCGCCGCTCATCGGGGCGCGGCCGGAGCTCGCCGACCCTTCGCTTATTCTGGCGATTGTTTCCTCCTCCGGCGCCGATGCTGGCGCCGCGCTCAAAAATTTCAATCCGCCACAAAAGGGCTATGCGGCGCTGCGCGCCAAACTGGCGGAACTGCGCGGTCAGCGCGCGCCCGTCGCGCGGCGCGCCATCATTCCGGCCGGGCCGACCCTCAAGGTCGGGATGCGCGATCCACGCGTGCCGCTGATCCGCGCAAGGCTCAGCCTTGACGGCGAGATGGAAGAGCCCGACGAAGAGCTCGTCTATGACACGAGGGTGGCGAGCGCCGTCGCGGATTTTCAGAAGGCCAATGGCCTGCCGGGCTCCGGCCGGTTGACCGCGCGCACCATCGCGCTGCTTTCAGGCGGCGAGCCGGCGCAGCTCGAGGCGGAGATCATCGCCAACATGGAGCGCTGGCGGTGGATGCCGCGCGACATGGGCGACAGCCGGATCGAGGTCAATATTCCTGATTTCGAGGTCACCGTCATCGAAAATGGCGAGGTGGTGTCGCGCAATCGCGTCGTCGTTGGCAAAGAAGCGACGCCGACGCCTGTCTTTTCCAACAAGATGCAGTTTCTGATCGTCAATCCCTATTGGAACGTGCCGCAGTCCATCATCAAAAAGGAGATGATGCCGAAGCTGGCGGCAAACCCCGGCTATCTGCATAGCCTTGGCTACGAGACCATCTGGAAGGGCGGCAGACTGACGGTGCGCCAGCCGCCGGGCGAGCGCAACGCGCTCGGGCGCATCAAATTCATGTTCCCGAATGATTACGCCGTCTATTTGCACGATACGCCTTCGCGGGCGCTCTTCGACACCGCCAAGCGGGCCTACAGCCATGGCTGCGTGCGGGTCGACGATCCGTTCCGCTTCGCCGAGGCGGTGCTCGGCAAGGGCTGGAGCGAGGATCACGTGAAAAAGCTCATCGGCGGCAAGGAGCGCTACGTCAATCTGGCGAAGCCGCTGCCGATTCACATCGAATATTTCACCGCCGAGGTCGACGAGTTCGGCCGGCTGCAATTGCGCGACGACGTTTATGGCTATTCGCATAAGGTCAAGGCGGCGCTGGGCCTTGAGGGATAGTTTTCGAGGCGCGACGCCGATGCGTCCCGCCAGAGGCTCCGTTGGACAAGTGAATGCGGAAGCGCGACACTCTTCGCGGCGGATGCGGCGGGAGAACGCAAATGCGTGAAGATGCGATGGCGGCGAACATCGTGGCGCCCAGAACGCCCGGCGGTCCATGAGCTCCGGGATGGCGGCCGTTCCCGTCATCGACGTCGGCGACGGCGGCCCCGCGCGTCACGCGGCCCTGTCGCCAGCCCGCGCGCGCGCTCTGCGCGATGATTGCCTTGGCTCATTCCCCCGCACGGCGGCGGCGTTAGCGCCCGCACTGGACGGAGCCGCGCGCCGCTGGATGACGCGATCACGCTCGCCCTATGTGGCGGAGATCGCGAAAATCGCGGCGACGCTGGGCTTTTCCGGCGTCTGGTTGCTCAACGGCTCGTATCAATGGGGCTGCACCGCGCTGGCGCGCGAAGAGCATGGAGCGCCCTGGCTCGCACGCACGCTCGATTGGCCTTTCCCCGGACTTGGGCGCTATGCGGATGTGGTCCGCTCCGAGGGGCCCACGGGGGAGTATTTCAACGTCACCTGGGCTGGCTATGCGGGCGTGCTGACGGCGATGGCGCCGCGCCGGTTCGCCGCCTGTATCAACCAGGCGCCCATGTGGCGCCGCACCCGGCATCCGTGGCTGCGCCCCTATGATATGGCGGCAAACGCTGTTCATACCTGGATCAATATCCGCTACATGCCGCCGGATCAGTTGCTGCGCCGGGCGTTCGAGGCGTGTGAAACATATGGGGCGGCGAGGCAGGTGCTGGAAAAAACGCCGGTGGCGCGGCCCGTCATTTACATGCTCATCGGCTGCGCCGAAGGCGAGCGCTGCGTGATCGAGCGAACCGAGACCGGCTTTACGACGCGCGAGGATGAGACGAGCGCGGCCAATGATTGGGCGCCGCCGCATCCGATGTGGGAGGCGCGCATCGCGGCCTCGCATTTTCTGACGTCCACCTTCGCGCAGGCCGCCGAGCGATGCGGCGCCCGCCGCGCCGCGCTCGCTGCCTGGAACGGGCTTTTGTCCGACGCTGGCCTCGATTGGGTGAAGCCGCCTGTGCTCAATCCCTACACAAGGCTCGCCGTGACGATGAGCCCTGCGCGCGGCGCCCTGCGCGTCGCGGGCTATGAGGCGATCGGCGGCGGCTTGCCGGAGCAGGTCACCCAATTGTGCGAGATTTAAGCGCGGCGGCGGGCAACTTCTCGGCGTTATGTTCCAAGCTTTTGACTCTGGAGCGATTTCTGATCGACCGAATGACCCCATTCGATCGGAAAGCGCTCTTTAAGCCTTTGTTTTACCGCATGATGTGGGCCCGAAAAGTCTGCAACTTTTCGGCGTCATGCTCTAGCGGAGCGCTGCGAGGCCGATGAGGCCCCCGGCGAGGATGAACAGCGATGGGTTGACGCGCTTGACGAAGGCGACGCCAAGGAAAACTCCCGCCGCGAGCGCGACCGTCGCCGCGCCGTCGATCGCCGTGCGCCCGATGGATATGACGCCGGCGGTCATCAGCCCGACGACGAGCGGCGCCATGCCGTCCTGAAGCGAGCGGCGCCATGGCGAACCCTCGAAATGATCCCAGATTCGCGACCCCGCAAAGGAAATGAGGCCCGCCGGCAAAAAGAAGCCGAGAAAAGCGAGGAACGCCCCGAAAAATCCGGTGACGTGATAGCCAATCACCATGACCATCAGCATGTTTGGGCCGGGCGCCATCTGGCCGAGGCCGTAGATGTCGCGGAACTGGTCGTCGGTCAGCCAGTGATGGCCATGCACCACCAGCGCCTTCATCTCCGGCAGCACCGCCGAGCCGCCGCCGACCGCCAGCACCGATAGAAGCGAGAAGACGGCAAAGACGCTGAGATTGGGACTTCCCATTGCGCTGTTACTCCGGCGCCGTTTTGCTGTCGTCGGCGCGGCGCGGCCGGTAGATGACGACGGCGAGCGGTCCGACGGTCAAAATGACGATCACAAGAGAAATATGGAACGCGCTCACCATGACCACGGTGAGGATGATGATGGCGAGGTCGATGGGGCGCCCGAGTTGCTTGCGTCCGATCTGCAGCGTCACCGCCGCGAGCATGCCGACGGCGGCGGCGCCGACGCCGATCAGGGCGGCGTTGACATAGGGGTTGCCCGCGTTCGACGCGTAGAGCACGCCGAGCGTCATCACCAGCGCCGCGCCTGGCAGCGTCATGCCGAGGAAGGCGAGAAGGGCGCCGGCGGGGCCGCGAAGCCGGTCGCCGACGATGATGCTCATATTGGTCGCGTTGAGGCCCGGCAGCGCCTGCGCGATCTCGAGCGCCGAAAGGAAGCGCTCCTCGTCGAGCCAGCCGCGCTGCGTCACCAGCGCCGCGCGCAGATAGGCGACGACTCCGCCGCCGAAACTCGTCGCGCCGATGATGAGGAAAGCGAAAAAGATCTCGTGCAGCGGCGCCGGAACCGTTGGGTTCGAGCGGTCGGCCAGCGTCTTTTTCATTCGTGGCCGCCCGGATCTTTCCGGCCGAGACCGTAGACCACGGCGGTCTTGGTCGTCCCGAGCGCCACCCAATCCGGCGCGTGCGTCTGGACGTCCTTGAAAAAATCCTCCGAGCGCGCCTTGGGCTTGGCGTGGAGGATGTCGTAATTGTCGAACTTTACCTGAAAGGCGAATTCTCCGATGAGCGACGTCTCGGTGGCGCGGTTGCGCCATATCGAGATGGTGGCTTTGGCGGTCATCTCATGGCCGAAATCGAAAGCGCCGACATTGACCTGAACCTCCTGCACCGGCAGGTTGTTGACGAGACTGACCCTGGCGTCGCCGGGCGAGCCCGCGAGCTTGCCTATGCAGGGAAACACCCCGGCGATGTGCTTCAGCCCCTGATCGAGTTCGAGCGCGGGCGTCATCAGCACGCAATTATGCGAATAGAGGCTGCGCATGCCGCCGATCTGATCCTTCAGCGGCAGGATCTCCTCCTTGAATTTGATGGCGGCGTTCGCCTCCATATAAGGCGTGACGTCGACCTCGCTTGCGACCTTGACGTCCGGGTGGCGGAACTTGAACGTCAGCTCATGGTCCGGATCCGGCCAGCCATCGGTGTAAAAGGTGCGTTTGCGCAGGATGAAGGCGTTTCGATAAAGGTCGGAGTTTTCCGTGTCGTAGAACAGAACTTCCCGGACGTGGCGATGGAAGGCGTCCTTGTAAGTCTCGACGCCGACCTTGTGCAGCTCGGCGACGGCGCAGATCTTCTTCCAGTAGACTTCGAATTGCGAGGGATTGAAGAAGCGCTCCGGGCGCAGCAGGATCTTGTATTCACGATAGTGGATATCGTCCATTTATCCCTCTCTGAAATCGTGCGGCCGGGGCTCGAATCCTGTGTCGCAGAATGATCCTCGCCAGATCAGCGCGCCTTGAACAGCAATTGCTTTCACTTTCAATGCAGCGTTCCCTACCCCTGAGCCAGCTTTTCAATTCGTCGATCGGGGATGAACCACATGGCGGCCACGGCGACATAAAGGGCAATGGCGATCCAGGGCGAGATGAAAGCCAGCGGAATGGCGAGAATATACAGCGCCAGCGACAGATGGCCTTTGCGATCCTCGCCTATGGCCGCGGCGAGCACCGAGTCGGGGCCGTTGCAGGCGATAACTTCGCGTTGCAGCCAGAAATAGCCGATCGCCGCCATCGCCAGCACGACGCCGTAGGCCGCCGTCGGCAAAGCGGTGAAATCGCTCTCGTCCATCCAGCGGATCACGAAAGGCACGAGCGACAGCCAGAACAGAAGGAACAGATTGGCCCAGAGGGCGCGGCCGTTCACGCGTTCGACCGCCTGCATCAGATGATGATGGTTGTTCCAGTAAAGACCGACATTGATGTAGCTGAGGACATAGGCGAGGAATACCGGCAGGCTCGCCGCGAGCGCCGCGAGATCATGGCCCGCCGGAACCTTCAGTTCCAGCACCATGATGGTGATGATGATGGCGATGACGCCATCGGTAAAGGCTTCCATCCGGCCCTTGGACATGCCGGGCCCCGGCATTTGCGTTTCCGGCATTCCGCCGCCTCCCTTGCTTCCGTTTTGCCGTCTCTGCTTTGCCCGATCAAACCCTATTCGGTCGAGCTCGAAGACCAGCTCGCATAAGAAACCAGCGGCGACTGCTCGAGGGCGCCCGCGACGGCGTCGAGTTCGACCGGATCGACGGCCGTGCTGACCAGCGTCGCGACAATCTCGCTGACCTCGGGCGAGCGCTCGAAAACCTCGATCTGACGCACGGGATAGCTCGCTCTTTCGAGCGCCTCCGCGACAAGGTCGCGGACCTCGCCGACGCCTTCGGGACTTGTCGCGACATGCACTTCATAGGTCGCCTCCGAAGTCAGCTCATCGAGCGGCGCGCGGTTTATAGCGTTGACGAGCGGGCGTAAGGCCGTGTTGCCGGCGAGGACCGCGAGCGTCAGGACGCCAGCCTCCGCCGCGAGCCCGACGCCGCAAAGGGCGCCCACGGCGGCCGAGCACCAGAGCGTCGCGGCGGTGTTCAGGCCGGAAATCTGCGCGCCGTCCTTCATAATGACGCCGGCGCCGAGAAAGCCGATGCCGGAGACGACATAAGCGGCGATCTGCGTCGCGCCGGACTGTCCGTTGATCCGCATGCCGAGCGTGACGAAGGCGGCGGCGCCAACCGCCACGAGCACATTGGTGCGCAGGCCCGCATTGCGCTGACGCCACTGGCGTTCGGCGCCGATCAGGGTCGCCAGCAGGAAGGCGATGACAAGGCTGAGGCAGAGGTCAAGCAGTCTGTCGGCGTCGAAGCCGCGGATGATGGACACGTCACAACCCTTGAAACGAACCGTCGCGGCCGGCGCAGGAAGCCCAAACTATAGCCTCAGTGTTATCAATTGCTAACCGGCGCGACGAATGGCGCGTTTTTTGTGGGTTGACAGACCGCGCCGCAGGCATCATTTCGCACCTATCGCCTGGACGTTGTTCCAGCTGATTCTCCACAACGATCGAAAGAGACATGGGCAGTAGAAGCTCGGGCAGTACGGCCGCGGCGTTGCGCTGTGATCCGTCGCCCAAAGGCATTGCGAACGTCTACGGGCCGGAGTCCCGTGTGAGCGCCAGGCGCCCTTAAGGCTCGGCGCGCTCGCGTGTCCGGTCCTGGATAAAAACCAAGGATTGGAGGCGAGCCATGAAAAAGCTCCCAAGCACAGTTTTGACCTTTGCTCCGCCGGCCGGAGCAGATTTGTCCGGGGCGCGCGGCGCCGCGCTATCCCCTCTGCGCCGCGTCTGGCGCTCCAAAGAGGTTGGGAGCGGCAGCGGCGAAGGCGCGCGATTATCCACCGCAGCATAGGAGTTCGACGTGAAAGACGGCCCCAGTAGGCCCGTCGCGTTCCTTGAGGCGTGCGGCGGGCGCTCCCATCAAAACCCTGACTTCATCGAATATCGCCGAAAGGCGCGCAGGAGCGTCATGGCCGCGTGAGCGGCTCGCCTCCGCGCCGGCCCGGCCAAGGAGGCTCCATGACGATCCACGTCGCCAACAACCCCGCGCGGTCCGCCGTGCTCGATGAGGCCCATGTCGGCCATATTCGCGGCGCGTTCGGAACAATTCTTCACCATGACACCGGCCCGCGGCGCGGTTGGAAGCGTCGACTTCAGACCTTGCTCGCGATCCTCGGTCCTGGCCTCATCGTGATGGTCGGAGACAATGACGCGGGCGCATTCGGCGTCTACACGCAGGCAGGCCAGAATTATGGCGTTTCGCTGCTCTGGACGCTGATTTTTCTGATCCCTGTGCTCTACGTCAATCAGGAGATGGTTCTGCGCCTTGGCGCGGTGACGGGAGTTGGCCACGCCCGTCTGATCTTCGAGCGGTTCGGTAAATTCTGGGGCGCTTTCAGCGTCATCGACCTTTTCATCCTCAACGCCTTGACGATCGTGACGGAATTCATCGGCGTCGCGCTGGGCCTTGGCTATCTCGGACTGCCGAAGGGGCTTGGGGTCGCGCTTTCGGCCGTCGCGGTGATGGGGGCGGTCGGGACCGGAGATTTCCGGCGGTTCGAGCGTTTCGCGCTGACGCTTGTCGCCGGCAGCCTCGTGCTCGTCCCGATTTTTTTCATGGCTCACCCGCCCTTTGGCGAAATCGCCTACGGTCTGTTCGTTCCTCAGCTGCCGGCAGGCGGCAAGCTCAGCGACGTCATGCTGCTGGTCATCGCCATCGTCGGAACGACCGTCGCGCCGTGGCAGCTCTTTTTCCAGCAGAGCTATGTCATCGACAAGCGCATCACGCCCCGCTTCATGCGCTATGAGCGCGTCGATCTTTGGCTCGGCATCGTCCTCGTCGTGATCGGCGCCGCGGCCATGATGGCCTTCACCGCCGCGGCCTTCGCCGGCCGGCCGGAATTTGGCAATTTCACCGACGCAGCCGGCGTGGCGGCGGGACTCAAAGCGCATGCGGGCAAAATCGCCGGTGTGCTCTTCGCCATCGGCCTCATCGATGCGAGCCTTATCGGCGCGGCGGCGGTGTCGCTTTCGACGGCTTACGCCATCGGGGATGTTTTTTCGATCCGCCATTCTCTGCATCGCAAAGTGAAGGATGCGAAAGGATTCTACGCCGTCTATTGCGGGCTGATCGCTATCGCCGCCGCGCTCGTCCTGTCCCCGAATGCGCCGCTTGGTCTCTTGACCAATGCGGTGCAGACGCTCGCCGGCGTGCTTCTGCCAAGCGCGACCGTGTTTCTCCTGCTGCTGTGCAACGACAGGCAGGTCGTTGGTCCGTGGGCCAATTCGCGCGGCCTCAACATCTTCACGGGCGCCGTCATCGTGGCGCTGGTGCTGCTATCGGTGATCCTGACCGCGTCTGTGTTGTTCCCCGAGAGGATCAATGAGACGGCGATCCTCGCCATCTTGGGGGGCGGGTCAGTTCTTGCTCTGATCGGGGCGGTTGCTTCAGGCGTCCTGAAGCGGCCGGCGGCGGCGACCGAAGACCCAAAGGTCTGGAACCGCGAGATGTGGCGGATGCCGCCGCTTTTGCAGCTTGGCCCGGCTCGGATGTCGCGGGCGAGTAAAATCTGGATGATTGTCTTGCGGGGTTATCTCGTCCTGGCGACGGCGCTCGTTCTCATCAGGATCGTCACGCTCGCCATCGCCAACTGAGCCTGATTGGCGCGCGTTCGGGCGCGTGCGGCAGCCTCCGGGAGGCCGCCGCCGCGATCGCTCGCGATCAGGCGGCTTTCTGTTTCAGCTGCACCTCGGCGGAATAATCGTCGATCAGCGTGCGCGAAATCGCCGCCGGGGTGAAGCGGTAAGGTCCAATTTCGGAAACCGGCGTCACTTCCGCGCCGGTGCCGCAGATAAAGCATTCCTGGAAGCCGGCGAGCTCCTCCGGCATGATGCGGCGCTCGATCACTTCGACGCCGCGCCTCCGCGCGAGCTCGATGACGGTCTGTCGCGTGATCCCGTCGAGGAAGCAGTCCGCAATCGGCGTGTGCAGCGCGCCATTCGAAACGAAGAAGATGTTCGCGCCGGTGCATTCGGCGACGCGGCCCTGCCAGTCAAGCATCATCGCGTCGGCATAGCCGCGCCGCTCCGCGCGATGCTTGGAGATCGTGCAGATCATATAAAGTCCGGCCGCTTTGGCGCGGCACGGCGCGGTCATGGGATCGGGGCGCCGATAATCGGCGATGTCGAGCTTGATGCCCTTCATCTTCGTCTCGATGTCGAACATGCTCGGCCAGTCCCAGGCGGCGACGGCGACATGAATCGTCGAATTCTGCGCCGCGACCGCCATCATTTCGCTGCCGCGCCAGGCGACGGGGCGAACATAGCAGCTGCTGAAATTATTTTTGGTGACCACCATCTGCTTGACGGCGTCGAGTTCGGCGACCGAATAGGGAATCTCGAAGTCGAGGGTCTGAGCCGAGGCTCTGAACCGCTCGGAATGTTCGGTCGATTTGAAGATGCGCCCGCCATAGGCGCGCTCGCCTTCGAAAACGGCGGAAGCGTAGTGCAGGCCATGCGAGAGTACGTGCAGCTTGGCGTCCGCCCAGGCGACGAGATTGCCGTCCAGCCAAATAAAGCCGTCGCGCTGATCGAAAGACAAAACCGACATTGATCGCTGTTCCTCTGCTGTGCGTTTCGCGCTCGTGGCCGGGGCCTGCTGGCCTCGCGCGCGCGTTTCCTCTCGGGAGCTTCGTTCATCGTGGCGGGCGATGTAAAGACCACATTATGAGAAAATGCAATTTAATGAAATTTATCGTGATGAGATGCTTTGTCGCGCGCGGCCGCGAAGCGGCGCCCCGGCGCGCCGGACGACAGCGCAGCAGGGGGCCGCGACGATCTGCTCTTTTACATCTATCATATTGACCTATAAGAATTTTGCTGGAATATGGCGAAGCAGATACTGAAGGTGTCAGTGTGGATTCGACGCTCCAGAAGAAGCCAGACTGTGAGAGCGAAGGTTCGCCTTCCGGCGCGTCGGACGCCGCGGCGGGAAACGAAGCTGAATTCGGCCTGATCGAATTGATGTTTTTCGCCTATCGCGATTTTGTCGGCGACGCCGACCATCTGCTCGAGAATTTCGGCCTCGGCCGGGCGCATCACCGCGTCCTGCATTTCGTCAATCGCCGGCCCGGCCTCACAATCGCCGAATTGCTTGACATATTAAAAATCACCAAGCAGAGCCTCAACCGCGTCCTGAAAGATCTGCTCGACCAGAATTATGTCGTTGCTTTCCCTGGCGAAAATGATCGCCGCCAGCGCCGGTTGTTTCCGACGCCGCGCGGCGAATCCCTGGCTTTCGAGGTGGTGCGTTTGCAATCGAAGCGCTTCGCCCGTATTTTCGCACAATTGCCCGAGGCCGCCCGCGCCGGCGCGCGCGAATTTCTTCTCGCCATGGTCGATCCGGACGAGCGGGAAAAAGTCGCGGCGCTCATCGCTTCTGATGGTCCGAAGCGGGTTTTAGGCTAGCGCATGATCCCGGAAAGTCTCGGACTTTTGGATGGAATTCGTGCTTTATGGCGTTAAGATTTGAGCGTGATCGATTCCGTGCCGAATCATCCCTCTCTCATCAATAAATGAGAGCATGATGCCGCCCAAAATCCGGTTTCCACTTTTCGGCATCATGCTCTGGCGTCTGCAAATTGGTCGCGAGATGAAACAGTGACTTCAGAGTCCAGCGCCGGATGCGGCGGCGCCCCTGCCGACGACGCCGCGCATCTGCTTGTCGTGGATGACGACCGCCGAATTCGCGCGCTCCTCTCGCGCTTTTTGACCGATCAGGGCTATCGCGTCACGACCGCGGGAGACGCGGCCGAGGCGATGGCCTGCCTCAAAAGCCTCGCTTTTGATCTGATTGTTCTCGACGTCATGATGCCCGGCGAAAATGGCTTTGATTTCGCAACGCGCCTGCGCCAGAACTCAACGGATCTGGGGCGCGTGCCGATTTTGATGCTGACCGCCCGCACCGAGACGCAAGATCGCGTGCAGGGATTTGAGACCGGCGTCGATGATTATCTCGGCAAGCCCTATGAGCCGCGCGAACTCGCCTTGCGCATCGCCTCGATATTGCGGCGGGCGCAGCCGCGCGCGGCGCCGGGGCCGGTGACGCAGGTTCGTTTCAGCGATTTCTCGTTTGATCTCGACCGCGGCGAATTGCGCCAGCGCGACGAAGTCATAAGACTGACGGACCGGGAGCGCGAGATGCTGCGCCTGCTCGCCGAACATGCCGGCGAGACCGTGCCGCGAGAGGCGCTGGCGGGGTCGGGCGCCGCCGGCAATGAACGCACCGTCGATGTGCAGGTCAACCGGCTGCGCCGCAAGATCGAGCGCGATCCGGCCAATCCGCTGCATCTGCAGACCGCGCGCGGCGCCGGCTACCGCCTGCTGGTCGATCGTTGAGCAGTCTCTCGAAAAAGAGATAGATTTGCGGCGATCGCCTCGTTCCGAGGCGATCCGGACCGCCGATTTTGAGGCCCGCGCTTTTGAGCATTTCCCTTGCCGGCGCCTTTGAGCGGCCCCGCTCCTGGTGGCGCGGGTTCTGGCGCAAGCTCATTCAGATCCTGCCGCAAGGCCTCTACGCCCGCTCCGCGCTGATTGTCATCGCGCCGATGGTGATCCTGCAATGCGTGCTGACCTATGTGTTCATGGAGCGCCACTGGCAGCAGGTCACCAACCGGCTTTCGACCGTGCTGACGCAGGACATTGCGGCGCTGATCGATCTCCATCAGACCTTTCCGGGGACCGACGACAATTTGATGCGGATCGCGCAGGAGCGCCTGCGCATCGACGCTGAATTTTTGCCGAAAGGACCGCTGCCCCCGGCGCTGCCGAAACCGTTTTTCTCGATCGTCGACGCCGCGCTGTCGAATGAAATCCGCCGCCAGATCCGGCGGCCGTTCTGGCTCGATACGGTCGGACGCTCCAATCTCATCGAAATCCGCATCCAGCTCGACGACGCCATTTTGCGCGTCGTCGCCTATCGCAGCGCCGCCTATGCCTCGAACTCCTATATTTTCCTGCTCTGGATGGTCGGCACCTCTTTCGTGCTGATCGTCGTCGCCACCTTGTTCCTGCGCAATCAGATCAAGCCCATTCTTTCGCTCGCCGGGGCCGCGGAGGAATTCGGCAAGGGCCGCGATCCGGAATTCCGCCCGCTCGGCGCGCGCGAGGTGCGGCGCGCGGGATTCGCCTTCATCGAAATGAAGCGACGCATCGAGCGCGCGATCGAGCAGCGCACCACCATGCTGAACGGCGTCAGCCATGATCTGCGCACGGTTCTGACGCGCTTCAAGCTTTCGCTCGCCCTGATGGGCGACGGCGAGGAAGCGCAGGAACTGCAAAAGGACGTCGCCGAAATGCAGCGCATGCTCGAGGCCTATCTCGCCTTCGCGCGCGGCGCCGCCGGCGAAAGCGCGGTGAAGATCGACATGATCGAATTTCTGGAGGAGCTGCGTTTCGACGCCGAGCGCGACGGCTTCGACGTTGCGATCGCCTACAGCGGTGATCCGATGGTGGCGCTGCGGCCCGACGCCTTCAAGCGCTGCCTCGCCAATCTCATCGGCAATGCGGAAAACCACGCCAAGCATGTCGCCGTCGAGGCGGTGCGGGAGAAGCGTTTCCTGACCATCCATGTCGATGACGACGGACCCGGCATCCCGGCGAAGTTTAGAGAGGACGTGTTCCGGCCGTTCTTTCGCATCGACGAGGCGCGCAATCAGGACATCGGCGGCACGGGGCTTGGCCTTGCCATAGCGCTCGATATCGCGCGCTCGCATGGCGGCGACATCACGCTCAGCGAAAGTTTTATGGGGGGCCTGCGCGCCACGGTGCGCGTGCCGGTGTGAAGGTGGGATTGCGCCACCAGAAACAGCTGGCCAATTCCCTTTTGTTTTTTGCCATGCGCGGCGTCTCGCCTCCCTCGCCTCAAATCCTGCGGCTCGCGAAACATTATGATCTCTGGCGCCCGCCGCGTGACGATCGCGGCGCCTGCGCTCATTTCCAAAACGGCGACTCAGAAATTCGTCAAAAACGGCGAAGCACGGCTTCGACCTAATCATTGCTCATGCCGCGCTTGACGGGCCGGCCCACCTTCTGTATATAGACAACTGGTTATATAACTAACAGGTTTTCATGGAAGATCGCCTCAGCGCCACACTCTCCGCCCTCGCGGACCCGACCCGCCGGGCGATCCTCGCGCGGCTTGCGCAGGGCGAAGCCTCGGTCAATGAGCTTGCCGCGCCCTTTTCCATCAGCCAGCCCGCGATCTCAAAACATCTCAAGGTGCTGGAGCGCGCCGGCCTCATCAGCCGCGGGCGCGAGGCGCAATGGCGCCCGTGCCGGCTCGAGGCCGCGCCAATGCAGGAATTAGCGGGCTGGCTGGAGACTTACCGCCGGTTCTGGGAAGGAAGCTTCGACCGGCTCGACGCCTATCTCAAGGATTTGCAGAAAGGGAATCCCGATGCGCCTCGCAGCTGACGTGCTAAGTCCGACCCTTACCGTTTCCCGCCGTTTCGCCGCTTCGCCCGAGCGTCTTTTCGACGCCTGGTTCGATCCCAAGGCGGTCGGGGCCTGGCTGTTCGCGACGCCCGACGGGGTTTCAAGGCATGTCGAGATCGACGCCCGCGTCGGCGGCGGTTTCGCGGTCCATGAGCAGCGCGGCGAGACGCTGGCGACGCATTTTGGCGAATATCTCGAAATCCTCCGCCCGCGCCGCATCGTCTTCAGCTTCGCAACCGAGCGGCAGGGAGGCTCAACCGTCGTCATGGTCGATATAGAGCCGGACGGCGCCGGGAGTCTTTTGACGCTGACCCACGAGCTCGATCCAGAATGGACGCCGCGCAGCGCCGGCATCCGGGCTGGCTGGATGGGCATTCTGGAAGGATTGGCGCGGACGACAGGCGAGGCCGGAAATGGTCATACGCTGGTCCTCAATCGCACATTTGAGGCGCCGCGCATCCTTGTCTGGAAGGCCTGGACCGAGGCCGAGCATATGATGCGCTGGCTCTGCCCGGCCGGTTTCACCGTGCTGTTCGCCGAGGTTGATCTCAGGATCGGCGGCAAATGGCGCTCCGGCATGCGCTCGCCGGACGGAAACGAGTATATCGCCGGGGGCGAGTATCTGGAGATCGACCGTCCGTCGCGCCTCGTTCTCACTCACATCTGGGAGCGAAATGATCTCGAACCGCGCGCCAACACCGAGATCATCGTCACGCTGAATGAGCGGGATGGCAAAACCGACATGGTCTTCATCCAGTCTGGCCTTGGCACAAGAGAATCCGCCGCCTCGCACAAATGGGGCTGGACCGGCGCCTTCGACAATCTGGCGCGGCTCGCCACTTCCCTCAAAGAATCCTGAGAGGTCATCATGCCTTTATCGTCTCAGACCGCCGCATCCGCCGATGCGCTTGAACCCTTCGTCATCTCGCGCAGCTTTGACGCGCCCCGGCCGCTTCTGTGGCAAGCGCTGACGGATCCGGAGCGCATGGCGAAATGGTGGGGGCCGAAGGGCTTTCCCGTCATTGCCGCGAAGATGGATTTCCGCCCGGGCGGCAGCTACCTCTACGGCTTGAGGACGCCTGACGGCGGCGCGATGTGGGGGCGGTTCATCTACGAGGAGATCGAGGAGCCGGCGCGGATCGTGGTCATCACGTCTTTTTCCGACGAAAAAGGCGGGCTCGCCCGGCACCCGATGAGCCCGACCTGGCCGCTCGAAACGCGTTCGATCTTCTCGCTGGAAGATGAAGGGCAGCGTACGAAACTGACCGTCAGCTGGCTGCCGATCAACGCGACAGACGAGGAGCGCGCGACCTTCGCCGGCGCGAGGGACGGCATGCAAAAGGGCTGGGACGGCACGCTCGACCAGCTCGCTGACTATCTCGCCGGCCTTTGACCCCTGCGGTCGCGGGCCACTCTCTTTGCATCATCATAAGTTAGGGAGGGACATCATGACGATACAGCCTTACCTGTTTTTTGAAGGACGCGCCGAGGAAGCCGCCGCCTTCTACCAAAAGGTCTTCGGCGCCAAGATAGAAATGCTGATGCGCTATAAGGACAGCCCCGATCCCTGTCCTGAAGGCATGGCGCCTCCGGGCTCGGAGGGCAAGGTCATGCATATGAGCCTCAAGATCGGCGATGGCGTCGTCATGGGCTCGGACGGCCGCTGCTCGGGCAAGCCGGATTTTCAGGGCTTCTCGCTCTCCTACGCCGCCAGGGACGCGGAGGAAGCGGACCGCGTGTTCGCGGCGCTTTCCGAGGGCGGCGCGGTGCAGATGCCGCTGGGCAAGACGTTCTTTTCGCCGCGCTTCGGCATGGCGGCGGACCGCTTCGGCGTCTCCTGGATGGTGATCGTACCGGCCTGAGCGCCGCGAGGGGAGCATACGCATGACTGCCGTGCAGAAAATCCGCACATTCCTCTGGTTCGACCATGAGGCCGAGGAGGCGGTGAATTTCTACATCTCGCTGTTCCCCGGTTCGCGCATTCTTCAAGTCTCGCGCTATGGCGAGGCCGGACCTGGAAAGCCGGGCTCGGTCCTGACCATGAGCTTTGAGCTCGCGGGCGTTCAGTTTCTCGCCCTCAACGGCGGCCCGCATTTCAAATTCAGCGAGGCGATCTCGCTATCGGTCGATTGCCAAAGCGAGGCCGAGGTTGACGAGTTGTGGGAGAAGCTTGGCGCAGGCGGCGAATATGGCCGCTGCGGCTGGCTGAAAGACCGCTATGGCCTGTCCTGGCAGCTTGTCCCCTCGCGTCTGCCCGAGTTCATCGGCGGCGCGGATGCGGCGGGCGCCAAACGGGCGATGGAGGCCATGCTCAAAATGAGCAAGCTGGATATCAGGGCGCTTGAGGCGGCTTATGACGGTGGTTAGGGCTTCAAGACATCGTTCACGGGAGTGGGTCAGCTTAAATCCCGCAGGTGGCGGAAAACGATGATCCGCGAGACGAGCCCGGTGACGATCGCTATCCCCGCCGTGATCGCGAGGATCGCAACATAGACGTTTCGCCCCAGCGAAAAACTGCCGAACATGGCTTCGACCTGATCGCCGCCCGGCGTCGCGCGGGTCCAGGCGGCGAGCGTCGAGGCGACATAAAAGGCAAGGATCGCGGCGCCGCCGCCGATTGCCCCGCCGCGCAGTCCAAGCTGAAAGAAATGGCGCTGGAACTGGCGTGAAATATAGTCGTCGGCGGCGCCGACGAAATGCAGCACCTCGATGATTTCGCGATTGCCCGCCATGGCGCCCCGCGTCGCGAAAGCCACCGCCAGTATCATCGCGACGAGCACCAGCGCGAAAATCAGCGCCGCCACGACGACGACGGTTTTCGCCATCACGGCGAGACGCTCCAGCCAATGCTGGTGATCGTCGAGGCTCGAGCCGGGAACAGCCTCGCTCAAGGCTCTGCCCAGGGCCGTGACGTTGAGGCTCGCTCCCGGCTCGAGGCTGATGACGACGAGCCTCGGCACCGGCAGTTCCGAAAGATCGAGATTGCCGCCCAGCCAGGGTTGCAGCAGCGCCTCCGATTCCGCCTTGGTGTAGGGCCGGACGGCCGCGACGCCCGGCGCCTTGCGCGCGATCCCGGCGGCTTTTTCGGCGTCCGCCTCGATGTCGCGTCCGACCGTCGGGCGGATCTGGATCGTCATTTCGCGCGCCACCTGGCTCTGCCAGGCCGATGAGGCGTCGGCGATGAGGATGGCGGCGCCGGAGGTCAGCGCCGCGAGAAAGGTCATGATGGCGATGACGGTGACGAGCGCCCGCCCGGCGATGGAGGAAGCCGGCACGAGCGCCTTTTCGCGCCGCATGTCGCGCACCGCTTCGCGCCGCTCGTTCAGCGCCGCCGCCGCCGATTGCGTGCGCCGCAAAGCCTCTGAAAACATGCCCATCCCTGGCCCTTGTTTTTTCGCGCCGCCGCGCCCGGACGGCGGTTCAGTCGAAAATATGCAGCCGCCCGTCGCCGAGAACGAGACGGCGCGCGCCGTCGAACTGGTCCATCAGGGCGAGATCATGCGTCGCGATGACGACCGACGTGCCCGACTTATGCAGCTCTGTGAACAGCCGCAGAAGCCTTCGCGCAAGGCTTGGATCGACATTGCCGGTCGGCTCGTCGGCGAGCAGGAGTTGCGGGCGCACGATGAGAGCCCGCGCAATGACGGCGCGCTGCTTCTCGCCGCCGGAGAGCACGGGCGGCAGAATGTTCATGCGCTCGCCGAGGCCGACCCAATGCAAAAGCTCGGTCACTTCGGCGCGATAGCTCGCCTCGTCCATGCCGCGAACGCGCAGGGGGAGGGCGACATTTTCATAGGTGGTGAGGTGATCGAGCAGGCGAAAATCCTGAAACACGACGCCGATCCGCCGCCGCAGGTCCGTGATGGCGTTTTTATCCAAGCTCAAAGCGTCGCGGCCAAAAAGCCGGATCAGGCCGCGCGTCGGCCGCAGGGACAGGAGAATGAGACGCAAAAGCGTCGTCTTGCCGGCGCCGGACGGGCCGGTCAGAAACTGGAAGGACTGCGGCTCGATGGAAAAGCTGATGTCCTTGAGGATTTCAGCGCCCATGCCATAGCGCAGGCCGACGTTTTCAAAATGCACCAAATCGAGACTCCTCCCGCTGCTGGGCTGCTGCCGGCGGCCGAAGCTTATCCCTCATCATCTGAATCGATGGACGAAACGCGGGGATTCTTGCGATTGAGGAAAGCGGCCACGCCAGTCAGCACCGTTGTCGTTCCGACGAGGCCAGCGACGCTATAGGCTCCGACGTGAAGAGCGAACGCGGTGACGCCGAACGCGCCGACTGCGAAAATCCCCGCGAGAAATTGCCCGACATGGGATTCACGTTCGCGAAACCGCAATTCTTCCGCCTCGCAGCGTCGACGATGCGCCGCCTCCGCCTCGAACTGAGCAAAGATGCGCTCTGCGGAGCCCGGAAGAATGTCGTCGAATTGTTGCAAAGTGCGTGGGGAGGGAATCGGCCCGGCCCAGCCGAGCTCCTCGATCGTCAGAATATGGCCTTTTTCGCCCTGGTTCTCGTCGTGATCCTTCGTATTCGCGGGCGTATTATCCGGCACGACGCATTTTCTCAGCGTAGGCCTTTTCCGCGCGTCGCAGATCGCTTCGCACAGTCTTCCAATCTTCACCAAGCGCGGCTGCGATGGATTTGGATCGCTTTGGCAATTCGGCCTTGCCTTGGCCTAAAGTCCCCATTTGCGCCAGGGCGCGCCAGAAACTGGCGTAGAAACCGGAGCCAGCTTTCGAATTTCGGTACATTGGAGCCTCCGAACCCGACGTTTTCCTGATTGCGATCCAAGCCTGTTTTCTATCATGTGAGGCGACCATCGCCAATCATAACAGGCGCGCTTAATCCCTGTAGCCGCTCACGCGCCCAAAAGGTCGATTAGCGCGGGGATCAGCGGCGCGTCGGCGGGCGGCATGGGATAGGACCGCAGATCCTTCGGAAAAACCCATTTCAGCGCCTGACCCTCCCGCGCGCCGACCAAACCCTCCCAGCGCCGGCAGATAAAAAGCGGCATCAACAGATGAAACTCAGCGTAGGCGAAGCTCGCGAAAGTCAGCGGCGCAAGGCAGGGCTCTTTCACCGCAATGCCCAGTTCTTCGTGCAATTCGCGGATCAGCGCCTGCTCGGGGCGCTCGCCGGGGTCGACTTTGCCGCCGGGAAATTCCCAAAGCCCGGCCAGCGCCTTGCCTTCGGGACGCTGCGCGATCAAAACCCGCGCGTCGGCGTCGATCAGAGCGCAGGCGACGACGAGCAGCAGCCTCACAGGCGCCGGCTCACGAGCGATAGTCGCCGTTGATCTCGACATATTCCTTGGTGAGGTCGCAGGTCCAGACCGTCGCTTTGCCTTGGCCGACGCCGATCTCGACATAAATATCGATCTTCGGCTCGCGCATAAGCTTTGAAACCTCCGCCTCGTCATAGGCCGGGTCGCGCTGGCCCTTGTTCGCAACGCGAATTTCGCCGAACCAGATCGCCAGCCTGTCGCGCTCGGCCTTTTCGCCCGCCTTGCCGACGGCGGCGACGATGCGGCCCCAATTGGCGTCCTCGCCGGCGATCGCCGTCTTGACCAGCGGCGAATTGGCGATCGACAGAGCGATGCGCTTCGCAGCGGCCGCGGAGGCCGCGCCTGTGACCGTGATCTCGACGAATTTGCGCGCGCCCTCGCCGTCCTTGACCACCTGATGCGCGAGATCAAGCAGCAGGGCGTCCAGCGCCGCCTTGAAGGGCGCAAGACGCCGGTCATTGGCGGCGGTGATTTTTGGCGCGCCGCGCTGCGCCGCGGCTCCGGTGGCGAACAGCAGCAAAGTGTCCGAAGTCGAGGTGTCGCTATCCACCGTGATGGCGTTGAACGAGCCTTGCACGCTTTTGGAGAGCATGGCCTGCAGCGCCCCCGCTGCGATCGGCGCGTCGGTAAAGATAAATGAGAGCATCGTCGCCATGTCCGGGGCGATCATGCCGGCGCCCTTCGCCATGCCGGACAGTGTGACCGCCACTCCGTCAAGCTCAACCTTAGCGGTTGCTACCTTGGGATAGGTGTCCGTGGTCATGATCGCCTTGGCGGCCTCGAACATGTCGCTTGGCTTTGCTTTGCTCGCGAGCTTCGCCAGCACCCCGTCGAATTTGGCGGCGTCGAGCGGCTCGCCGATGACGCCGGTCGAGGCAAGAAAGATTTCGCCCTGCGGCGCGCCCGTGGCTTTCGCCGCGATCGCAGCGGTCTGCTTCGTCGCCTGCGCGCCGAGCTTGCCCGTAAAGGCGTTGGCGTTGCCGGAATTGACGACGAGGGCCCGCGCCTTGCCGCCGGACAGGCGGGCCCTGCACCAGTCGACCGGCGCGGACGGACATTTCGATTTCGTAAAGACGCCGGCGACTTCCGTGCCTTTGTCGAACAGGGCCAGCATTACGTCGGTGCGGCCCTTATAGCGAATGCCTGCGGCGCCCGCGGCGAAGCGAACGCCGCCGATTTCCGGCAAGTCCGGGTAGGATGTCGGCGCGAGCGGCGAGACGGCGGCCATGGGGTCAACCTCGAGATGATGCGACCCGCCGGATCGGGGGGGCCGGATTGATGCGGCAAGATCAGTCAATCCTGCCGGCGCGGGAGAAGAAGCGCCGACGTCCGGGACGGCGCTTCTCCTGAAATCGCAAATAAAGAGCGCGCAATGAATTTGTGCGCAGTATAGTTGCGTTTATTTCTTGTTTTCAGAGGGCGCAGCCGGAGCCGGCGCAGCGGGCGCAGGCGTCGCAGCCGCGCCATCGGGTTTGGCGGCGTCGGGATCGGTCGGCGCGGCTTCGGTCCGCTCGATCTTCGCGCCTTTGCGCAGCTCGGCGACGAGTTCGCTCTGCGCTTTCTGCACGACGTAGCGGCTGACCTGCTCCTTGACTTCGTCGAAGCTTGGGAAAGGCTTCTCGCGCTTGCCTTCCACCTCGATCACATGCCATCCGAACGGGCTCTTCACCGGCTCGGACAATTGTCCAGGCTCCAGCTTGAAGGCGGCCTCGGCGAATTCCGGCACCATCTTGTCCTTGGTGAACCAGCCGAGATCGCCGCCGTCGGAACCCTTGTCCTTCGACACTTCCTTGGCGACTTTGGCGAAGTCCTCGCCCGCCTTGAGGCGCTTGATCACGGCTTTGGCGTCGTCGTCCGTCGCGACCAATATGTGGCGCGCATGAATCTCGGTCTCGGGCTTTTGCGCCTTGGCGGCGTCGTCATACGTCTTCTTCAACGCCTCGTCCGTCAAAGCGGTCTTCGCGACCTGCCCGAGCAGCGTCTCCATCAGCAGCTTTTCGTGATAATAGGCGAGCTTGTCGGCGAACTCTTTCGTCTTGTCGAGCTTTTCGGCCTGCGCTTTCTGCGCCACCAGCATGCCGTCGATCAGGAAATCAAGGAGATAGGCCTCCCGCGCCTTGCCTGTGACCTGCGCCGGCAGGCTCGGGCCAAGATCCTCGGTCGCAATCTTCAAATCCTCATCGGTGATCGGCTGGCCATTGACCGTCGCCAGCACCTTCCCGTGAACTTCGTCGGCGGCGAGCAGCGACGGCCCGCCGATCGCCAGGGCGCATGCAAGGCCGGCGGCCAGGGCGCGCGAGGATGTCTTCTTGAACATGCAATTGTGCTCCGAGCTGGTCGAGATACAAAAAACCGTCATGGCGCGCCGCCACGGGCGGATCGTGAGTTGCGCGTGGCGGCGAAAGATGCATGGACAGGCGGGTTTGACAAGGCGCCACCGCAATCTTATCTCTGAAATGTGCGTCGAGAGGCATTTTCGCGTCGCGGCGAAGGTTGTTTGGAGTGGAGGCGGGCGCGCGGCGGCGAAAAGCGGCGGCGCTTTTTGCGTCGGTATCGCGAGCCAGGCGGCGCCTCTGCTGGCGAAGGGCGTAAGTGTCGGGGCGCGGTTCGCGGGCAAGCGGTTTATCGAAGAAATTCCGTGAAGCTTCAATTATAAGTGTTAATCGCCATTATATCTGTCGCCGTCCGTGGGGAGCGAAGGCCCTCGCGGAAACCCATAAGCTGAGCAAAACGCCAGAGCCGCCTCATGGAAAAAAAGCCGGCCCCGGTGGCGGACATGGGTTTTAGGAAGATCGGTTTTAGGAACAAGCTGTCGCCATCGAGTGCACGCGGCGGACGATGTATGTGAAGCATGGCCGGCGGGCGCCGGGGATGTTTCTTAAAGGCCAAGAAAGGGTGTTTTGATAATGCTGGGCTCCTTCGCGAAGAAGATTTTCGGATCGGCGAACGATCGCCGACTGAAGAGCTATCGGCCGAAAGTCGCGGCGATCAACGCGCTCGAACCCGAATGGCTAAAGCTGACCGACGCGGAGCTCGCCGCCAAGACAACCGCTTTTCGCGGGGAGCTGGCCGCCGGCCGGACGCTCGACGATCTTCTCGTCCCGGCCTTCGCCACCGTGCGCGAGGCGGCGCGGCGCGTTCTTGGACAGCGCCATTTCGACGTCCAGCTGATCGGCGGCATGGTGCTGCATGAGGGCGGCATCGCGGAGATGCGCACGGGCGAGGGCAAAACGCTCGTCGCGACGCTCGCGACCTATCTGAACGCGCTCGCCAGCAAGGGCGTCCATGTCGTCACGGTCAATGATTATCTCGCCCGCCGCGACGCCGAATGGATGGGGCAGATCTATCGTTTCCTTGGCCTCTCCACCGGCATCATCGTGCATGGCGTCGATGATGATGAACGCCGAAGATCTTATGCCGCCGACATCACTTACGGCACCAATAATGAGTTCGGCTTCGATTATCTGCGCGATAATATGAAGTATGAGCTTGGGCAGATGGTCCAGCGCGGCCACGCCTTCGCCATCGTCGACGAGGTCGATTCCATTCTCATCGACGAAGCGCGCACGCCCTTGATCATATCGGGACCGTCCGACGACAAGTCGGATCTTTACAACGCGATCGACAAGGTGCTGCCGCGCCTCGATCCGGAAGATTACGAGGTCGACGAGAAGCAGCGCTCGACCAATCTCACCGAGCGCGGCAATGAACATATGGAAGAATTGCTGACCGAGGCCGGCATTCTGACTGAAGGGTCGCTTTATGAGGCGGTCAATGTCACGATTGTCCATCACGTCAATCAGGCGCTGCGCGCGCACAAATTGTTCCAGCGCGACAAGGATTATATCGTCCGCAATGACGAAGTCGTCATCATCGACGAATATACCGGCCGCATGATGCCCGGCCGGCGCTATTCGGAAGGACTGCACCAGGCGCTCGAAGCCAAAGAGCATGTTCAGGTCCAGCCGGAGAATGTGACGCTCGCCTCGATCACCTTCCAGAATTATTTCCGCCTCTATTCGAAGCTTGCCGGCATGACCGGCACGGCGACGACGGAAGCCGATGAGTTCGCCGAGATCTATAAGCTCGAAGTCGTCGACATCCCGACCAACCAGCCGGTCGCGCGCGTCGACGAGGATGATGAGGTCTATCGCTCGGCCGAGGAAAAGCTGCGCGCCATCACGCGCGAGATCGAAGCCGCCAACGCCAAGCTGCAGCCGATGCTGGTCGGCACGACGTCGATCGAAAAGTCCGAACAACTCGCCGAGGCGATGAAAAAGCAGGGCTATAAGCAGATCAACTTCGAAGAGCCGCAGGCGCTGAGCAAGCTTTACGCGGCGGCGCGATCGAACAAGCCCTCGAAACTTTTCGCCGTGCTGAACGCGCGCTTCCACGAGCAGGAAGCCTATATCGTCGCCGAGGCGGGCGTTCCGGGCGCGATCACCATCGCAACCAACATGGCCGGCCGCGGCACCGACATCAAACTCGGCGGCAACGTCGAAATGCGCGTCACGCAGGAATGCGCCAATCTGTCGGACGGCCCGGAGCGCGACGCCAAGGAAACTGAGATCCGCGCCGAGGTCGAAGAGTTCAAGAACAAGGCCATCGCCGCCGGCGGATTGTACATCATCGGCACCGAGCGCCATGAGAGCCGCCGCATCGACAATCAGCTGCGCGGGCGCGCCGGCCGTCAGGGCGATCCCGGACGCTCGAAATTCTTTTTATCGCTCAAAGACGATCTGATGCGCATCTTCGGGTCGGACCGCATGGAAAACATGCTGGTCAAGCTCGGCCTCAAGGAAGACGAGGCGATCGTCCATCCCTGGATCAACAAGGCGCTCGAGAAGGCGCAGCAAAAGGTCGAGGCGCGCAACTTCGACATGCGCAAGAACATTCTCAAATATGACAACGTGATGAACGACCAGCGCAAGGTCGTCTTCGAGCAGCGCCGCGAGATGATGGCGAAGGAGTCGCTCGAGGAGATGATCGACGACATGCGCCAGGGCGTTGTCGAGGATCTCGTCACCAAATACGCGCCGCACGACGCCTATCCCGAGACCTGGGATATCGAAGCGCTGTCGCAAGGGGTCAAAGCGGCGCTCAATCTCGACCTGCCGCTCGCCGATTGGGCCCGGGAAGAGGGCATCACCGACGAGGACATGCGCGACCGGCTGCAAAAGGCGGCGGACGAGGCCTATGCGGCAAGGGTCGAGCGCAACGGCGCCGAGGTCATGCGCTATATCGAAAAGCAGATCGTGCTGCAGGCGCTCGATCATCTCTGGCGCGAGCATCTTGTCACGCTCGATCATTTGCGTCAGGTGGTGGGCTGGCGCGGCATGGCGCAGCGCGATCCGCTCAACGAATATAAGTCCGAGGCTTTCCAGCTCTTTGACGAGTTGATCGCGCAGCTGCGCGAGCTCACGACATCGCAGCTTTCCCGCGTCGAGGTCGCCTTCGAGCCGGCCCAGCCGAACGAGCCGCTTCAGCCCGCCGGCCTGACGCAGATCGCGACGGCGAGCGCGGCCTTCGAGGAAGCCGCGGCCGCGCTGACTTATACGCACCCCTCCGCGCCGTCATTTCTGGCCGAGGACGCCGGATCGACGGCGACCCTCGTTCGTCCAGAGCAGGAGGCGGCGCTGCAAGGCGACGGCGCTTACGGCAAGGTCGGCCGCAATCAGCCCTGCCCCTGCGGTTCAGGCAAGAAATTCAAGCACTGCCACGGCGCGCTGGTGTGAGGGGAGCGCCCGCGCCGAGGTTCCGCCGCGGGGCCTCCTCGCACAGGCGCGCGATGAACAGGTTAGGACGGCCGCGCGTCCCGCCCTTCTCCCCAAAAGCCTTTCCCTTGTCCTCAGGAGCCGCGTAGCGGCGTCTCGAGGGACGGCCGCGCCGGAATAGGCTTTTCGGCCATCGCACATTCTTCCCAGCCCAAATCTGTTCACTGTCTGTTTTAGGCGCAAAAGCCGTTCGCGATTATGCTCCGGCCAAATCTCAGCCTTCGGACGGGGAGCATGTGGTTGGACGCGGCGGACGACATTTCGCGGGAGTTTTGGGCGAGGACGCGGCCCGGCCGTCTCTCGCCTCAGATGGAGATCACGGGCGAGGGTATCGTTTTCGGTCCTGCAACCATCCTCGCGGGAATGGAGAAAGATGGGCGAGGCAGGCCCCGTCTCGTCGTCGACGAGCGGCGCGCGGCGGCGATCCTGTCGACGGCCTTTGAACAAGGGATCGATCCGCTTTTTCTGGCGAGACTGCGCCGGGCTGCGGGGCTGTGGAACGAGGGCGAGGCGGCGCTGGCGCAGCTTCATCTGATTTTCGCCGACGCGCCGGCTTGCGACGATCCCGACCTTGTCTTGCGCCTCTTCGTCGCTGAAGAAATGCTCAAGGCCGGGGTCGGCCCGGACATTCTGCTTAAGGCGCAAGGAGTCGATCCGGGTCTTTTCGCCGAGGCCGGAGCGCCGCTGGTCAAGGCCGCTTACAATCCCGATCAGCCGCGCGACGCCCACGGCCGCTGGAGCGGCGGCGGGGCCGAAGCGGAGCCGGCGGCCTATCGCGGCAAGGGCAGGCTGAAGGCGATCGGCCGTTTCCTCGAATGGCTTGGCTCCCGCGCCCGGCGTTTCGAACGCGAGTCCGAGGAGACAAAGCATCCGGAACCGTTGCGGCCGGAGACGAGGCCTGAACCTGTCCAGCCCGGAAATCGGCCTGAGGTCAGCAAGCCGGACTATCCTCTGCCGCGACCGGGTAGAGGCGAGCCGGTCGACATTCCGGGGTTGCCGTTGGAAATCAAGGGTATTGATAATACGAACGACGGAGCAAAAGCGGCCGATTACAGCGTTGAGCTTACGCGCCGAGAGTTCGAATCCCAACTACTCAAGCAGGGATGGACGCCCGTACCGACGCAGGATGGGAAGGCGATGAATTATTCCTCCACAGAGGGAGCACGCTATTCCATACGGGATTTCTCAAAATCGACTGGTGGAGCGACGGCCGAATATTTCCATCCTCAAAGCAACATAAAAGATGCGAACATGAAACTCAGATTGAGGAACGAATAATGAGCGAAGGCTTTCTGTCTATTGACAACTACTCAAGAGTTACTGAAATAATCAAGGGTGCCTTTCATGTAGACTGCCTTCTGCCTCAATATGTATTCAAGAAGAATTATAAATTCACGCTGCTTCGAGAATTCGGCTTGGGGTCGAATCTGATGGAAATCATTCACGATGGCCGCTTTTGCAGCCAGACGGATATAATTCTCCTGAGTGTCCTCGATCCAAATCCGATTTCCTATTTCTATAAGCACTTCGGAAAGATCAATTCGTTTCGTTTCGGCGCGAATATCACCGATGAAGAATATTCCGCTCTCGTCCAGCTCAGCCCCGGCAATGACGCGGACGCGCTGCTCTACCACGGAGATACGGTTGTCTGGATACCGGAGCATGCGGACTGGGCGATCTGGGGTCAAAGAGACCGTGAAATCACAGTCATCGGCTTCGACGATCCTGCGCTGGCGGACTTTCTTCTGAATGACGTTGGATATTGGTTTGACGCCGAGACCGCACTGAATGTCTTTGCGGGCATGCCCTACCGCAGTAATGGCTATAAAGCGCCGGAGGATTTCGCGCGTCCGCTGATCGAAAACTACGGCTCGCGCAAGGATCTCGAACGCAAGCTCGATGAGGCGGGGATACGGCTGAAGCCCGGCATCTGGGCGGATGAAGCGGAATGAACGCCTGACGAACAATGATCACCGCGCGAATCATGATCCATGTATCGCCCGCGCAGCAAAGCCCGAGACGCTGTCTCTGACGCGCCCCAAACATTAACATTCATTCACGATCGCGTGTTTCCCCGCACAGTCGGGCGGGGCGGGTGGGCTTAACCTTCAGACATCGCCGGAACGAAGCGCGGCGAATGAAGGAGAGAGCATCATGAGCACAGTTCGCAAAACCATCGCCGCTGCCCTTGCCGTCGCGACCCTTGGCCTTGGCGTCGCAGCCTCGAGCACGCCCGCCGCCGCCTGGGGCTATTATCATCCGTGGGGTTGGGGCGTTGGCGGCCTCGCCGCCGGTCTCGCGCTCGGCGCCGCCGCCGCCGCGACCCCCTATTATGATGCCCCGGCCTGCTATTTCAGCCGCCAGCCGGTCGTCGATGGTTACGGCAATATCGTCGGCTATCGCCGCATCCGGGTCTGCAACTGACGATCCCGCTCAAGTTGCGCGGGGGTCTCGCCCCCGGGCAGGAGGCGCGCACGCCGCCTGACGGTCTCGGCCCGGCGGCGTCAGCCTCGCCGGGCCAAAGATGTTGACCGTTTCAAGCAGCGCGGTGAAAATGGCCCCGACGCTCATCTCCTCGCCGCGTCAATGATGAGACGGTATGCCGCCGCCGAAGACCAAGACCGATCTGCCTGTCCTCACCTTCGCCTCAAGCGCCGAATGGGAAGCCTGGCTCGGAGCCCAGCCGTTCACGTCGAAGGGCGTGTGGCTGAAGCTGGCCAAGGCGGCATCGGGCGTTTCGAGCGTCTCGAAGCCGGAAGCGATTGATGGCGCGCTCTGCCACGGCTGGATTGACGGGCAGCTCGACAAATTCGATGCCGACCACTGGCTTATCCGCTTCACGCCCCGCCGTCCCAAGGGAAAGTGGTCCCAAAACAATCGCGAGCGGGCGGTCGCGCTGATCGAACTCGGCCGGATGCGGCCAGCCGGGACGCGGGAGATCGAGCAAGCCAGGCTCGACGGCCGTTGGGAGGCCGCCTATGCGCCACAGAGCAAAGCGACGGTCCCCGAAGATCTGCAATCCGCGCTCGATCGCAATCGAGATGCGAAACGTCTCTTCGACCACCTCGACAGCCACAACCGCTACGTGATCCTGTATCGCGTTCATGAGGCGAAGAAACCCGAGACGCGCGCGCAGCGGATCGAAAGATATGTGGCCATGCTGGCCCGTGGTGAAACAATCTATCCAACCAAGACGTGAGCGGAGCCGAGGCTCGCGCGCATGATCGTGCGCGCGCGTCTAATGGTTCCGATCAGGAAACATCCGCTTGCCGCCGGCCGGGCTGCTTCGCGCCGCCGACCTCCGTAGGGGCGTGGCCGGCCTCGTGATGAAGCGCCTCTTTCAGCTTGTTGCGTTCGAACAGAACGACGACGACGAGCGAGAAAAGCAGCGGGAGGATCAGATAGAACAGCCGCCATACGAGCAGCGCGGTCAGCACCTCGACCTGCGGCGTCGCGGGCATGGCTTTCAGGAACAAAAGCTCGAAGACGCCAAGGCCCCCCGGCGCATTGGAGGCGAGCGCGGCCGAGAACGACGCCACAAATACCGCCAGCACGGCGAAAAAGCCCGGATTGCCGGCTGCCGGAAGGGCGAAATAGATGATCCCCGCTGCCCCGAGCAGTTCGAGCGGGGCGGCGAGAAGCTGCCGGACGGCGATGTCGGGTTTTGGATATTCCAGCCGGAAGCCGCGAATGATCAGCGGCTTCAGGCGGAAAATCGAACCGATAAGATAGGCCGCCACCAGAATCAGCAAAGCCGCGCCGATGGCGAAAGCCGTCGCCGGATTGGTGAGAACGTCCGGGAGCAGGCCGCCGAAGCGCGCAAGCTGATCCGGCTCGAACACCAGAATGAGGCCGCCGACGAGGATCGTGCCAAGGCCGAAGGTGAGCGAACAGAGGGCGACGAGCACCGCGACCTGCGCGGCGTTGAGGCCCTTCGAGTGATAGGCGCGATAGCGCACCATCCCGCCGGAAAAGACGGAGGCGCCGATATTATGCGCAAGGGCGTAGGTGGTGAAGGAGCAGAGCGCGACAAACGCCCATGAAATATGCGTGACGCCAAGGTGACGGAGCGCGATCCGGTCGTACCAGGCGAGCGCCCCGTAAGCGACCAGCGTCGAGGCGATGGCGAGAAGGTAGCGTGAAGGTGGAATGGCGCGCAGCTGGCGCCAGAGTTCCGGCCCGATGTGCTGGCCGCGAAACTCCTGGTAGAGCACAAACAGCGAGACGCCGACAGCCAGCAGGCCGATGGCGGGCCAGACGAAATCGAGAATCCGTTTCATGCCGCTCCCGACGGATTGCGCAAAGTCAGGCGAGGCAAGCGGGGCGCCGCCCGACATTCGCCGAAAAAGGCGGCGGCGAAGGCGCCCGGCAAGGCGCTCTCCTCCGTCTTTCCATTGCTGTCTTAGCCTATGTTGCGCCAAAGGCGCAGGAATTTCAGGGAGAATCGGCAAGGCGCGGCGCTAGCGCGCAGGGGAAGCAGGCTGAATCGGGCCTGTCAAATCTCGGGCTCAAATCTCAGGCCTGGGCGGCGCGCAGGCGCACGGGCGGATTTTCCTGAGGCGCGAGGGACAGATCGCCGACGGGATGAGCGGTTTTTTCCCGGGCGTCGCACCCTTGCGCCTTGCCGAGTTCGGCGATCGCCTCCTCGAGCCGGTTGCGGGCGTCTTCGAGCTGACCCATCAATTCTTCGGCAGAGCGATTGAGATTGTCGCGGCGGGCGCGGGCGGCGCGCGCGTAGGTCGGATAGGCGAAATGGGAGGCGTCGAAAATGCCGGCGCGTTGTTCTTCGATGGCGACTTCCTGCTCGAGTTCGCGCGCAATTTTCGAGAATTCGGCGACCATCGACTCGATTTGCGCAACCCGGCGGCGCCTTTCGTCGACCTGAAACCGCTTGAGGCGAACGAGTGTTTCCTGCAGCTTCATCCTATTTCCACTCCCACTGAGCTTCGCCCTGGGCCGCGCCCGGAAGCGGGCGGCCGCCAAGGCGCTTGCCGGACCCGCTGACCGGCCGTCTTCAAAGCCGGCGATCAAGCCTTGTTCGGCGAGGACCGAATGCTTTTTCGACCAGTGAAGTTTGCAGGAGCAAAGTTGCCCATTCGTTACTGTCGCTGCGCGGGCGGCGAGTTTCAGAGCGATTCGCCGGCTTTTCGCCACGGGGCTTCGCAATTGGCGGGCATACTGGCGCGGCGCTCGGGGGATGGAAGAAGTTTTAGGTGGGAAACCGGGAATTCTTCGTCGCGCAAGCTTGCGCCCGCAGAATGCAGGCGGATGACATAAGCCGTCAGCCATTTGCCAGACGAAAATTGATTCGGGTAGCGCCGTATTAAAATCACCATCGTGAAGGAATGCTTTTATTAACCAATGCCCGTTAAGGTTACGAAACTCGTAGCGAAAGGTTAACGCTCGGAGCCAATAGCGCGCCCGGCCGGGAGCCTCTGGACGATCTCGCGCCGGTAGGCGACCGACGGGGCAAGGTGGGGACCTCAGATGCGCGTTTTATTGATTGAAGACGACAGCGCGACAGCGCAAAGCATTGAGCTGATGCTGAAATCCGAGAATTTCAACGTCTATACGACGGATCTCGGCGAAGAGGGCGTCGACCTTGGCAAGCTTTATGATTACGACATCATTCTGCTCGACCTGAACCTGCCCGACATGTCGGGCTATGAGGTGCTCCGCACGCTGCGAGTCGCCAAGGTCAAGACGCCGATCCTCATTCTTTCAGGGTTCGCGGCGATCGAAGACAAGGTGAAGGGGCTTGGATTTGGCGCGGATGATTATCTCACCAAACCTTTCCATAAGGATGAACTCGTCGCCCGAATCCACGCCATCGTGCGGCGCTCCAAGGGCCATGCGCAATCCGTCATCGCGACCGGCGACCTCATCGTCAATCTCGACCAGAAAACAGTCGAGGTCACCGGCTCGAGGGTTCATCTCACCGGCAAGGAATATCAGATGCTGGAGCTGCTTTCGCTCCGCAAAGGGACGACCTTGACCAAGGAAATGTTCCTCAATCATCTCTATGGCGGCATGGATGAGCCGGAACTGAAGATCATCGACGTCTTCATCTGCAAGCTGCGCAAAAAACTCGCCAATGCGAGCCATGGCCGCAATTATATCGAAACCGTCTGGGGCCGCGGCTATGTGCTGCGCGAACCGCTGGACGATGAGGAGCGGATTACGGCGTGACGCGCCGTCCGCTCGAAGGGGCTCTATGGGTCAGGCGCCCTCCGGGAGGCCGATTTTTGCATTGGCCTCTATAATTTCGGGCGGTTCTGGAAACCGAAAGCGACTTTGGAGACGCTTGACGATCTTTCCGCGCTGAATGATCGCGGTGCGACGGCAAATCGCATTTGTTCACGACAAAAGCCTCTCCCCGCGCGGGGTATTAACGCAGTGTATGTGAGGCAATAGGGGCTTCAAAAACTCCGTGACTTAGGGCGCCGGCTTTTTCGCTGCGCCTCGCAGCTTTCATTGCCGCCCGGAGTTTTGCGGCGCTATTTGCCCTAGGCGGCTACCTCGGCCGCCAGGCGGTCGCTCGCGGGGAAGGCTTCGATGGCGACGAAATCGGGCTCAGTGACCACTTCGAGAGTCATATCGGCCGCCTTGGCGACGAGGCTGGTGTAAAATGGCTGGATGGCGTGGGCGTCGACGGCGTTATGCTCGGGCGCTCCCGCGAGGAGCGAGGGCGTATGGCTCGCGAGCTTCGCGTTCGGTCCTCGTGCGGTGACGCGCAGACGCAATGCGTCTCCCGATGCGCCGGCGTCGCCGGTCGTCACCGTAATGACGCCGCCGCGCGGGATCGCAGCAGCGGCGATGAGGCAAAGATTGAGAATGAGCTTGACCTGGTTTTTCGGCATCAGAACACGCGCCGCGCGCCATTCGATCTGTGTTTTCTGATCAGCGAATAGGCCGCGGGCGACTTTTTCGGCCTCTCCGGTGTCGATCGAGGCTCCCGCCGATCCCGCGGCGCCGAAAGCGAGCCGGCAGAATTGCAGCCGCGCAGAAGCCGTCTCGGCGCTTTTTTTGATGAGGTCGAAAGCGATGTCGCGCATCTCGGCGTCTTTCTCGTCCTCGAGAACCTCGAGTCCGTTGACGATCGCGCCGACAGGGCTGATCACGTCATGGCAAACTCTCGAGCAGAGAAGCGCTGCGAGATCGAGCGCGTCGAGTGCGAAATCCGTCATGAGCATCCGTTCGCGGCTAGAGTCGGCGATGCGCGGCGCCAAATGCATTGCGCGCCCCCACATCTTTGCAGGGAACAGATTAACAAAATGATCAAAAAGCGCCAGCGCCTCGCACACGCTTGAAAATTCGCGGCGCATTGGCGGCGGGGAAGCCGCAGTCGGCCGCCGAAGCAAAGGGCGCGCGCCGGGGGCGGCGCTCCGGTCCTCGGGGGCGAGCTGGTCCTTGAAGCGGACGCCCGGGGGCTCGCTAAATGGCAAGGGCGACCCGGAGCATGATGCTCCGGGTCGCCCTGTTATCTGTCTCAATGAAAGCGCCGGCGCCTTAGCCGAACTGATTCATTGTGTTGTGAGTGCCGCCGGCCTTCAGGGCCGCCTCGCCGGCGAAATATTCCTTGTGATCGTCGCCCATGTCGGAGCCAGCCATGTTCTGGTGCTTGACGCAGGCGATGCCCTGGCGGATTTCCTGACGCTGAACGTTGCGGACATAGCCGAGCATGCCCTGATCGCCGAAATATTCTTTCGCCAGATTGTCGGTGGACAGAGCCGCCGTGTGATAGGTCGGAAGCGTGATGAGATGGTGGAAAATGCCCGCCCGCTTCGAGCCGTCCGCCTGGAAGGTGCGGATGCGCTCATCGGCTTCGGCGGCCAGATCCGTGCGATCGTAGTCGACGCTCATCAGGCCCGGCCGGTCATAGGCGGACACGTCCTTGCCCGCGGCTTTCCAGGCGTCATACACCTGCTGGCGGAAATTCAGCGTCCAGTTGAACGACGGCGAATTGTTATAGACCAGCTTGGCATTGGGAACGACGGCCCGGATGCGGTCCACCATGCTCGCAATCTGCTCGACGTGCGGCTTTTCGGTCTCGATCCAAAGGAGGTCGGCGCCGTTCTGCAGCGAGGTGATGCAGTCGAGCACGCAACGATCCGCTCCGGTGCCGGGACGGAACTGATAGAGGTTGCTGGCGAGGCGCTTCGGCCGCAGCAGCTTGCCATTGCGATTGATGATGACGTCGCCGTTACGACCCTCCCCGGCCGCGACTTCCTCGCAGTCCAGGAACGCATTGTACTGGTCGCCGAGATCGCCCGGCTCGTGGCTGACGGCGATCTGCTGGGTGAGGCCGGCCCCGAGCGAGTCGGTGCGCGTAACGATAATGCCGTCCTCGACGCCGAGTTCGAGGAAAGCGTAGCGGCAGGCGCGCACTTTCGCGAGGAAGACCTCGTGAGGCACAGTCACCTTGCCGTCCTGATGGCCGCACTGCTTTTCGTCCGACACCTGGTTTTCGATCTGAAGCGCGCAGGCGCCGGCCTCGATCATCTTCTTGGCCAGCAGATAGGTCGCTTCCGCATTGCCGAAGCCCGCGTCAATGTCCGCGATGATCGGCACCACATGGGTCTGGAAATTGTCGGCCGCCGCCAGCAGCTCCTGTTCCTTGGCGCCGTCGCCGGCCGCGCGGGCGGCGTCGATGGCGCGGAACATGCCGCCGAGTTCGCGGGCGTCCGCCTGGCGCAGGAAGGTGTAAAGCTCTTCGATCAGAGCCGGCACCGACGTCTTCTCATGCATCGACTGGTCCGGGAGCGGACCGAATTCGGAGCGCAGCGCGGCGACCATCCAGCCGGAGAGGTACAGGTACCGGCGGTCGGTCGTGCCGAAGTGCTTCTTGATGGAGATCATCTTCTGCTGGCCGATGAACCCGTGCCAGCAGCCCAGCGACTGGGTGTAAAGGGCAGGGTCGGCGTCATAGGCCGCCATGTCCTTGCGCATAATCGCAGCGGTATATCTGGCGATATCGAGACCCGTCTGGAAGCGGTTCTGCAGGCGCATGCGGGCGACGGACTCGGGGTTAATGCCGCTCCACGTGCCGTTCTGACGTTCGATGAGCTGCTTCATCTGGGCAATATGGCTTTGATATTCGTTAGCCTGCCCGGGCCCGGAGATCGTGCTTTGATAGTTCATCGTGCGCCCCTCGTCCGGTCTTCAAAGCTGATCGCTTTGCTCATCTTGTTCTCCACAAATCACAACGTTCACAGCAATTGACATCCGCTGATCCAGCGGACGATGTTGTGGCATATAGGCGACAAATTGCTGTTTCAGGCAAGCCATTCGACATAGAATGAGGTGATAGTGTAAACTTCCTTCCTTGTAAATTTGTGTGTCTGCAAAGAGTTTTACAATGGGCGCCGAAACTGGATCAAGGAAGATTTTCGCCGGACCGCGCCTCAAGCGCCTGCGCCGCGAAAGGCGCCTCACACAGGCGCGCATGGCCGACGAACTCGACGTCTCGCCGAGCTATCTCAATCTCATGGAAAGCAACCAGCGGCCGATCACCGTGCAGGTGTTGATCCGGCTCACCGACGTCTATGGCGTCGATCCCCGCGATTTCATGGAGGCCGACGGGGAGCAGTCGGTCGGCGATATGGAGCAAATTCTTGCCGATCCGCTGTTTCGCGACGCCCCCGTGCCGCGCGGCGAGGTGCGCGACGCCGCCGAACATTCCCCGGCGCTCCTCGCCGCCATGCTGCGGCTCTATCGCGCCTATTCGACGGCGCGCGAGGCGAGCGAAGCGGGAATTTTCTCCGGCGCGGACCGCGATCGGGCCGAGCCGCTGCTTGGCGAGAGCCCCATCGAAAAGGTGCGCGGCGTTCTGCAGGACGCCCGTAACCACTTCGCCGACCTTGACGAGGCGGCCGAATCCTTCGCCTCGACCCTGCAGGTCGAGCCGCACGGCCTGTTCCCGGCGCTGACGGACTATCTGCGCATGCGCCACGGCATTCGCGTGCGCGCGCTCCCGCTCGAAGTTATGGGCGATCGGCTGCGCTGGTATGATCATCACCGCAAGCAATTAATGATCTCCGAAGTCATGGACCAGCCGGGCAGGACCTTTCAGGCCGCCTATCAGCTGGCGCTGACAGAATTCGACGGGCTCCTGAATGAAACCGTCGCGCGCCTCGAGCAGAGCGAGGTCGCCCGCAAACTATTGCGCGTCACGCTCGCCAATTATTTCGCCGGCGCTTTGATGATGCCCTACGACCGTTTCTATGAGGCGGCGGAGCTTGTCGGCTATGACGTCGAGGTTCTTGCGGCGCGCTTTGGCGCGAGCTTCGAGCAGGTGGCCCATCGCTTGACGACGCTGTCGCGGCAGACCGCGCGCGGCATTCCATTCTTCCTGCTGCGCGTCGACATCGCCGGCAATGTCTCGAAACGCTTTTCCTCGAGCCGCTTTCCCTTCGCCAATTCGGGCGGCACCTGCGCTTTGTGGAACATCCACGCGACTTTCGCCAATCCCGGCCGCATTTTGACGCAGGTCATCGAGCTGATGGACGGATCGCAGTGGTTTTCCATCGCCCGCACGGTGCGCCGGTCGATTACGCCCTGGGGCGGCATCGAGCCGCGCTTCGCCATCGGACTTGGCTGCGAGATCAAATATGCGCGCCGGCTCGTCTACGCGAGGCGGCTTGATCCCGATGCTCCCGAGGCAACGCCAATCGGCATCAACTGCCGCCTCTGCGAGCGGCCGGGCTGCGCCCAGCGCGCCGCGCCGCCGGCCCTTCGCGCCCTTCTCGTCGATGAATCGACGCGCAGCGTCTCGCCCTTCCCGTTCAAGGATGTGTAGGCGCTTTGTTGGGCGCGCGCATGGTCGGCAACCGGGCGCCGCCCTGTCGATCGGGCGCTTCGGCAACGGTCAAATCGTCCGCGCCTGCCTTACATATGAATCTGCCGCTTCTCCACCGCCAGTGCTGCTTCGCGCATCGCTTCAGAAAGGGTCGGATGGGCGTGGCTGGTGCGGGCGAGATCTTCCGAGGAGCCGCCGAATTCGATCAGAAGGCAGGCCTCGGCGATGAGTTCGCCGGCGCCGGCCCCAAGGATATGCACGCCAAGCACGCGGTCGGTCTCGGCGTCGGCGAGAAATTTGACGAAGCCGTCGGTCTGCCGCATCGCCCGCGCGCGGCCATTGGCGGTGAAGGGGAATTTGCCGACCTTATAGGCGATTCCCTTGGCTTTCAGCTCCTCTTCCGTCGCGCCGACGGAAGCGATTTCCGGCGACGTATAGACGACGGAGGGGATCGCCTCATAATTCACATGCCCGTGCTGACCAGCCAGAATTTCGGCGACCGCAAGGCCTTCGTCCTCGGCCTTATGGGCGAGCATCGGGCCGCGCACGACGTCGCCGAGCGCGTAAACGCCAGGCACATTGGTGGCGAAATGATCGTCGATGACGACCCGGCCGCGCTCCATCGCGACGCCGATTTTTTCAAGCCCGAGCCCTTCCGTGACGGGACGCCGGCCGATTGCGACCAGAACGACGTCGGCTTCAAGCGTCGAGGCCTCGCCCCCGGCGGCGGGTTCGATCGTCACCCTTAGCCGCTTGCCTTTCTCGATTTTCGAGACCTTCTGGCCGAGCTGGAAGGTAAAGCCCTGTTTTTGCAGGATGCGCTGGAACTGCTTGCCGACTTCCGCGTCAACGCCGGGCAGGATGCGATCTAAAAATTCGACGACCGTCACATTGCTGCCGAGCCGGCCCCAGACCGAGCCGAGTTCAAGGCCTATGACGCCGGCGCCGACGACGAGCAGATCCTTCGGCGGCTCCGCCAGACTGAGCGCGCCCGTCGAGGAGACGATGGTTTGTTCGTCGATCTCGACGCCGGGAAGCGGCGTGACGTCGGACCCCGTCGCGATCACGATGTTCCTGGCGGTGATGGTCTGTTTCGTTCCGTCCTCCGCCGTGACCTCGACCTCGCCCGGCGCCTTGATCTCCCCGAGGCCGAAGAAGGACTCGATCTTGTGCTTCTTGAACAGGAAGCCGATGCCGTTGACGTTGGCGCCGACCGTGTCGTCCTTGTGCTTCAGCATGGCCGGCAGATCGAGCTTCGGCTTGTCGACGATGACGCCGAGAGCGGCAAGGTCATGGTTTGCCTCGGCGAGTTTCTCGGACGCGTAAAGCAGCGCCTTCGAGGGGATGCAGCCGATATTGAGGCAGGTGCCGCCATGCGTCTTGGTCTTACGCTTTTCGACGACGGCGACCTTCATGCCGAGCTGCGCGGCGCGGATCGCGCAGACATAGCCGCCGGGGCCGGTTCCAATGACGATCAGATCGTAAGTTGACATGAAGCCTCACAAAATCGACCGCATCCGGGGAAACCGCGCGATGGCGTTTCAAAGGATGGCGGAAGGATGGCGGAAGACGGACCGCGATGGCCCGAGGCAGGACAGGGTCTGGCGTTGATCTTTCCGGGCGGCTCTTGTTTTCAGATATCGAGGACGAGCCGCGCCGGATCTTCGAGAGCTTCCTTGACGCGGACGAGGAATGTCACCGCCTCCTTGCCGTCGACGATGCGATGGTCGTAGGAGAGCGCGAGATACATCATCGGGCGGATTTCGATCTTGCCGCCGACGGCGACGGGCCGGTCCTGGATCTTGTGCATGCCCAAAATGCCGGACTGCGGCGCGTTGAGAATCGGCGTCGACATCAGCGAGCCATAGATGCCGCCATTGGTGATGGTGAAGGTGCCGCCCTGCAGCTCCTCGATCTTGAGCTGCCCGTCCCGGGCGCGCTTGCCAAGGCCCGCGATGGTTTTCTCAATGGCCGCGAGACCCAGCTGATCGGCGTCGCGCACGACTGGGACGATGAGGCCCTTCTCGGAGCCGACGGCGATGCCGATGTGGTAGTAATTCTTGAAGACCAGATCATCGCCGTCGATCTCGGCGTTGATCGAAGGGATCTCCTTCAGCGCGCCGACGACGGCTTTGACGAAGAAGCCCATGAAGCCGAGCTTCGAGCCGTGTTTCTTCTCGAACACGTCTTTGTATTTGGACCGCAGCGCCATCACCTCGGTCATGTCGACCTCGTTGAAGGTCGTCAACATCGCGGCGGTGTTCTGCGCATCCTTCAGACGGCGCGCGATGGTGAGGCGCAGCCGCGTCATGCGAACGCGTTCTTCGCGCTCAGCGTCGGAAGCCGGCGAGGCCGCTCTTGCCTGGACCGGCGCCGGCGCCGGGCTGACAGAGGCGGCCGGAGCGGGGCTGGCGATCCTGGCGAGCACATCACCCTTCAGCACTTGGCCGCGCACCCCGGAGCCTGCGATGGCGGCGGGGTCGAGGCCTTTGTCGGCCGCGATTTTTGCCGCGGCGGGGGACGGCGCCATGATGGGAAGGCTGGAGAGGGGCGCGGCGGAGGCTTTTTCAACCGCCGGAGCCGCCACGGGAGCGGCTGCCGGAGCTTTCGCCTCGGTTTTCGCGGGCGCGCCCGAATCGCTGATCTGGCCCAAAAGCGCGCCGACGCCGACGGTTTCGCCATCCTTCACGGTGATCTCGGCGAGCACGCCGGAAGAGGGCGCATTGACCTCGAGCGTGACTTTGTCGGTTTCGAGCTCAACCAGGGGCTCATCCGCCTTGACAGCGTCGCCCGCCTTCTTGAACCAACGTCCGATCGTTGCTTCGCTGACCGATTCGCCCAAAGTCGGAACGCGGATTTCAATCGTCATCTTTCAATGCCCATGTCATGCTGCCGTGCGAGCATGATCCTGGAAAGAATGAGATCATGCGCTGAATAAAAAGGATTGAGAGCGCGGAGGAAGCCACCGCGCTCGGGGAAGTCACAGGCTGGACGAGCCGTGGCCGGATCAGGGCGCATAAATATCGTCCATGAACGCCTTCAGCTGAGCCAGATGTTTCGACATCAGCCCCGTCGCGGTGGCCGCGGCGGCGGGTCGGCCGGCATAGCGCGGACGCCTCGATTTGCCGCCAACCTGGCCGAGCACCCATTCGAGATAGGGATCGACGAAATTCCAGGCGCCCATGTTTTTGGGTTCTTCCTGGCACCAGATCACCTCGGCCTGCTTGAAGCGCGCGAGGAGATTGACGAGCGCTTTCAGCGGGAAGGGATAGAGCTGCTCGACGCGCAAAAGGTAGACGTCGTCGACGCCGCGTTTTTCGCGCTCTTCGAGAAGATCGTAATAGACCTTGCCGGTGCAAAGGACAACGCGTCTGATCTCGGCGTCGGGCTTAAGCTTGAATTCGGCCGGGAACTTCTCGCCATGATCGCGCAGAACGCGATGGAATGAGGAGCCGACAATGAATTCGTCGAAGCTCGAAACACAGCGCTTGTGACGCAGAAGCGATTTCGGCGTCATCAAAATCAGCGGCTTACGGAATTCACGCTTCAACTGCCGGCGCAGGATATGGAAGTAATTCGCCGGGGACGTGCAATTGGCGACCTGCATATTGTCTTCGGCGCACATCTGCAGATAGCGCTCGAGGCGCGCCGAGGAATGCTCGGGCCCCTGGCCTTCATAACCGTGCGGCAACAGGCAGACGAGGCCGGACATGCGCAGCCATTTACGCTCGCCGGCCGACATGAACTGATCGAAAACCACCTGCGCGCCATTGGCGAAGTCGCCGAATTGCGCCTCCCACAGCACCAGCGCATTCGGTTCGGACAGCGAATAGCCATATTCGAATCCGAGCACCGCCTCCTCCGAGAGCATCGAATTGATGACCTCATAATGGGCCTGTTCGTCGCGGATATGGTTCAGCGGTACGTAGCGCGCTTCCGTTTCCTGATCGTTCAGCACGGAATGGCGTTGCGAGAATGTGCCGCGTTCGCTGTCCTGCCCCGACAGCCGCACGGGGTGGCCTTCATCGACCAGCGCGCCGAAAGCGAGCGCTTCGGCCATCGCCCAGTCGATGCCCTGGCCGGTCTCGATCATCTTGCGCCGGTTGTCGAGCAGCCGGGCGACGGTCCGGTGCACGTTGAAATTGGCGGGCAGGGTAGTCAGGCGCTCGCCGATTTCCTTGAGGCGCGCCGGATCGACGCCGGTGCGCCCGCGCCGGTCGTCCTCGGCGGTGACGAGCGCCGGCTTGAGGCCCGCCCATCGGCCGTCGAGCCAATCGGCTTTGTTTGGCTGATAGGATTGGCCGGCTTCGAACTCGGCGTCGAGGCGGCCCCGCCAATTCGCCCGCAGCTTCTCGACTTCGCCAGCCGCTACGACGCCCTCGGCAAGCAGCTTCTCAGCATAAACGTCGAGCGTCGTGCGATGCGCGCGGATCCTTTTGTACATGATCGGCTGCGTGAAGCTCGGTTCGTCGCCCTCATTATGGCCGAACCGGCGATAGCAGAACATATCGATCACGACGGGCTTATGGAACTTCTGCCGGAACTCGATCGCGATTTTGGCCGCGTAGACAACGGCTTCCGGGTCGTCGCCATTCACATGAATGATCGGCGCCTCGATCATTTTCGCGGTGTCCGACGGATAGGGGGACGAACGCGAATAACGCGGCGAGGTGGTGAAGCCGATCTGGTTGTTGATGATGAAATGGATCGAACCGCCGGTCCGGTAGCCCTTGAGGCCGGAAAGGCCGAAACATTCCGCGATGACGCCCTGGCCGGCAAACGCCGCGTCGCCATGCAGCAGCAGCGGCAGGACATGCGTGCGATCGACGACGTCATGCAACTGGTCCTGCTTGGCGCGCACCTTGCCGAGCACGACCGGATCGACGATTTCGAGATGGGAAGGGTTGGCGGTCAGCGACAGATGGACCCGGTTATTGTCGAAATCGCGATCCGACGAGGCGCCGAGATGATATTTGACGTCGCCCGACCCTTCGACTTCGTCCGGCGTCTGCGAGCCGCCCTTGAATTCGTGAAAGATCGCGCGGTGGGGCTTGCCCATCACCTGCGACAGGACGTTGAGGCGGCCGCGATGGGCCATGCCAATGACGATCTCGCGAACGCCGAGCGCGCCGCCGCGCTTGATGATCTGTTCGAGCGCCGGAACAAGCGATTCGCCGCCGTCGAGGCCAAACCGCTTCGTGCCGGTATATTTGACGTCGAGAAACTTCTCGAAGCCCTCGGCCTCGATCAGCTTGTTCAAAATCGCGCGTTTGCCCTCGCGCGTGAAGCTGATTTCCTTGCCGGGGCCCTCGATGCGCTCCTGCATCCAGGCCTTTTCCGCCGGATCCGACATGTGCATGAATTCAAAGCCGATCGTGTCGCAATAGGTGCGGCGCAGGATCGGCAGCATTTCCCGGATGGTGGCGAATTCGAGCCCGAGCACATGATCGAGGAAGATCTTGCGATCATAATCGGCCTCGGTGAACCCATAGGTCGCAGGATGCAGCTCTTCATTGTCTCTTGGCCGCTCGATGCCGAGCGGGTCGAGCTTTGCGTGTAAATGTCCACGCATGCGATAGGCGCGGATCATCATCAGGGCGCGCACGGAATCGCGCGTCGCGCGCTGAACGTCAGGCCCAGGGACGGCTGATCCGGGTTTTGCTTCGATCGCTGGTTTCGCTTCGGCCTTCTGGTCGCCCTTGGCGGCGGCCTTGGCTGTGAGGTCGGGCTTGCCCCAATTGCCGTCGAGCGCGGAGATCAGTTCGCCGTTCGGCGTGAGCGGCCAGTTGGGCGCGCGCCAATGCGGTCCGTTGGCGCTGGTCTCGACCGCCGCGCGTTCGTCGTTGAGCTGTTCGAAAAAGCTCCGCCATTCGGGATCGACGGCGTTCCGATCGCGCTCATAGGCGGCCTGGAGCTGTTCAACATAGGCGGCGTTGCCGCCGTAAAGAAAAGAAGTCTGCGCGAATTTGGCGTTCGGCTCCGAGCGGCCCGCGCTGGCCCCTCCCGAACCATTCGCCGTATCAGTGCCATTCTGGCGCGCCATGTGTCTCGTCCTTAAATTTCGGCTCGTGCCTTAGGCCGCGAAGCCAGACAAAGCGCCGGGGCTAAAGTTCGCCCGGCGTGATTGTCGCCTGTCTACTAGATTAACCTATATGTTCTTGCTCACGCGCTTAAATTACGGCCACACGTTTTTCAATTTTTCGGTATCGCGTCTATGCGATATAATGAATTACATTATCCCAATTGGACGGCGCATCTTCTGTTTCGACGCGCCGGCCAGAAATTTTTTCGCTACGCGCGGAGCAGCTCGGCCAATGTCGCGCCGAGGCGAGCCGGCGACGGCGAGACGCGAATGCCGGCCGATTCCATCGCCGCGATCTTGTCTTCCGCGCCGCCCTTGCCGCCCGCGATGATTGCGCCGGCATGGCCCATGCGCCGGCCGGGAGGCGCCGTGCGCCCGGCGATGAATCCGACCATCGGCTTCTTGCGGCCGCGCTTGGCCTCATCCTTGAGGAATTGCGCGGCGTCTTCTTCGGCAGAGCCGCCGATCTCGCCGATCATGATGATCGAGCGCGTCTCAGGATCGCCCAGGAAGAGTTCGAGAATCTCGATGAATTCAGCGCCCTTGACGGGATCGCCGCCGATGCCGACGGCGGTCGTCTGGCCGAGATTTTCGCGGCTGGTCTGAAAGACCGCCTCATAGGTCAGCGTGCCGGAGCGAGACACGATGCCGACGGAGCCCTTCTTGAAGATGTTCGCCGGCATGATGCCGATCTTGCTTTCGTCGGCTGTCACGACGCCCGGGCAATTCGGGCCGATGAGACGCGATTTGGAGCCGCAAAGCGATCGCTTGACCTTGATCATGTCTTCGACCGGAATGCCCTCGGTGATGCAGACGATGAGGGGGATTTCGGCGTCGATCGCCTCGCAGATCGCGTCCGCAGCGCCTGGCGGGGGAACATAGATGACGCTGGCGTCGGCGCCGGTCGCCTCTTTGGCTTCGACGACCGTATCGAACACCGGCAATCCGAGATGCGTCGTGCCGCCCTTGCCGGGCGAGGTGCCGCCGACCACCAGGGAGCCGTAGGCGATCGCCTGCTCCGAGTGGAAGGTGCCGTTCTTGCCAGTGAAGCCCTGGCAGATAATCTTGGTGTCCCTATTGATGAGGATCGACATGTCCTAAACTTTCTTGACGGCGGCGACGATTTTCTGAGCCGCGTCGTCGAGATCATCGGCCGGAATGACGTTGAGGCCGGACGCGGCGATGATCTTTTTGCCGAGGGCGACATTGGTGCCTTCGAGGCGCACGACCAGCGGCACGGTGAGGCCGACATCCTTCACCGCGGCGATGACGCCTTCGGCGATCACGTCGCATTTCATGATGCCGCCGAAGATATTGACCAGAATGCCTTTGACCTGCGGGTCGGAGGTGATGATCTTGAAGGCCTCGGTCACCTTCTCCTTGGTCGCGCCGCCGCCGACGTCGAGGAAGTTCGCCGGCTGCGCGCCATAGAGCTTGATGATGTCCATGGTCGCCATGGCGAGGCCGGCGCCGTTGACCATGCAGCCGATTTCGCCGTCGAGCGAGATATAGCTGAGATCGTGCTTCGAGGCTTCGATTTCCTTGGCGTCCTCCTCCGATTCATCGCGTAGCGCGAAAATCTCCGGGTGGCGGTACAGCGAATTGGAATCAAACGATATTTTAGCGTCGAGACAGATGAGCCGGCCGTCCGCCGACACGATCAGCGGATTGATCTCGAGCATCGCCATATCCTTGGCGACGAAGGCCTCGTAAAGCTGCGCCGTGAGCTTTCCGGCCTGTTTGGCAAGGTCGCCGTCAAGGCCGAGGGCCTGGGCCACGCGGCGGCCGTGATGCGGCAAAACGCCTGTTGCGGGATCGACCGAGAACGTGACAATCTTCTCGGGCGTTTTATGGGCGACTTCCTCGATGTCCATGCCGCCTTCGGTGGAGACAACAAAGGAAACCCGGCTGGTGGAACGGTCGACGAGGAGAGAAATATAGAACTCCTTGGCGATGTCCGAGCCTTCTTCGAGATAAAGGCGATTGACCTGTTTGCCGGAAGGGCCCGTCTGCACCGTGACGAGCGTTCTGCCGAGCATCTGACCGACGAAGAGCTCGACCTCCTCGGGGGATTTTGCGAGGCGCACGCCGCCTTGCGGCCCGGCTTCGGTCTCCTTGAAGCGGCCCTTGCCGCGTCCGCCAGCGTGAATTTGAGATTTCACGACGAAGAGCGGCCCTGGGAGTTCAGCGGCGGCGGATCGTGCGGCGCTCTTTTCCAGGATAGGAACGCCGCGCGAAATCGGGACGCCGAATTCCTTCAGCACGGCCTTGGCCTGATATTCATGAATGTTCATGCTGTCTTCTCTTGAAGCCTTTTTGGCGCAACTTATGCTCTGGCGCCCGCGAAGGAAATAGTTCGATCGCCAAGGTTCGGCCGCCAGGGCGGCCGAACCGGCAGCGTTATCCGGCGAGAGCGGGATTGATCGCTTTGCAGGCTTCGACGAGGCCTTTGACCGAGGCGACCGACTTGGCGAACATCGCCTTTTCCGTCTCGTCGAGTTCGACTTCGACGATTTTCTCGACGCCATTGGCGCCGATCACGACCGGCACGCCAACATAGAGATTGTCGACGCCATATTCGCCATTGAGCTGAGCGGCGCAGGGGAGCACGCGGCGCTTGTCTTTCAAATAGGACTCAGCCATGGCAATCGCCGAGGCGGCGGGGGCATAGAAGGCGGAGCCGGTTTTCAGCAGATTGACGATTTCGCCGCCGCCCTTACGGGTCCGGTCGACGATGGCGTCGAGCCTTTCCTGCGTCGTCCAGCCGATCTTGACGAGATCGGTCAGCGGAATGCCGGCGACGGTCGAGTAGCGCAGCGAAGGGACCATGTCGTCGCCATGGCCGCCGAGCACGAAGGCGGTGACGTCCTCGACTGAAACCTTGAATTCTTCCGAGAGAAAATAGCGGAACCGCGCGGAGTCGAGAACGCCGGCCATGCCGACGATCTTGGCGGGGGAGAGGCCGGAGGCTTTCTGCAGCGCCCACACCATTGCGTCGAGCGGATTGGTGATGCAGATCACGAAAGCGTCCGGGGCATATTGTTTGATGCCGTCGCCGACCGCGTCCATGACCTTGAGATTGATGCCGAGAAGATCGTCGCGGCTCATGCCGGGCTTGCGCGGCACGCCGGCGGTGACGATGATGACGTCGGCGCCGGCGATGTCCGCATAGGAATTGGCGCCCTTCAGGGAAGCGTTGAAGCCCTCGACCGGACCGGATTCGGCAAGATCAAGCGCCTTGCCCTGCGGCGTGCCTTCCGCGATGTCGAAGAGAACGACGTCGCCCAGCTCCTTCAGGGCCGCGAGATGAGCCAGTGTGCCGCCGATCTGTCCGGCTCCGATCAATGCGATCTTGCTACGCGCCATTTTTATAAGTCTCCCTCGGTCGCCGAAGGGCGAAGGGTTAAGGTTCTCATGGGAAGGAAGGGCTCTGGGTCCACGGCCTCGGCGCCGCCAGGGGGCGGAGAGGCTGAACGCGGCGAGCCAACGAAATCAAGGTTTTGCTCTCTTGATAAATGGTTATCGCAGATGCTTGCGATGACCCTTGGCCGATGACGCCTGGCGCTCATTCCGCACAATCGCGGCTTAGCGGCTCAGGTCCGGGGCGCACCATAACGGAATTCAAATCGCGCCGCCAGCGCAGACACAGCCAAGTTTGATGGAGTTTTGTGCAAATGGAGCGCCAAAACGAAGAATACAGGCGTCAGCTTTGCCTATAATTTAGAAGGTCGCATGAAACTGGCGGGGAGAGCCGCTGCGTTGCTTTTTTCGCCGGCGTCGCGGCCGGCGTCAGGTTTCGACGAGGCCGCTTGCGTCGCCGGTGCCGAGCGAGGCGATCGAACCGTGCGGCAGCGCCATATAGGCTTCCGAACGCATCTCGATCAGGCGCGAGACCGTGCGGTCGAACTCGAAGGCCTCGCGCCCGTCTGCGCCGACATAAAGGCCCGCGGGCTCGGCGGCGGCGGAGGCGATCAGCTTCACATGCTCGTCGTAGAGCGTGTCGATCAAGGTGATGAATCGCTTGACGGCGTCGCGCCGGCCCGGGGCGATGACCGGAATCTCGTCGATGATGACGGTGTGAAAATAGCGCGCGATGTAGAGATAATCGGAGGGACCCAGCGGCGCCTCGCAAAGATCGGCGAAGGAAAACCGGCCAACATGCGCATGCGCCTCCGGCACGGCGAGCGAGCGGCCGAGCACGCGCAGCACCATCGGCTTGCCGCGTTCGACCCCTGTCAGCGCCTCGAAGGCGCCGGTGAGCGCGGCCGCCGATTTTTCGTCCGGCGGCACATAAAAGGTTTGCCGGCCCTGCAATTTCTCACGCCGGAAATCGGTGCGGGCCGTCAGCTCGATGACTTCCATCCTCGCCTTGATGAGCGAGATGAAAGGCACGAAGAGCGCGCGATTGAGGCCGTCTTTGTAGAGATTGTCGGGCTCGACGTTGGAGGTCGCGACGATGACGACGCCGCGCTCGGACAGGGCCGTGAACAGCCTGCCGAGAATCATCGCATCCGTGATGTCGGTGACGTGGAATTCATCAAAGCAGAGAAGCAGGGCCTGCTCGGCGATGGCGTCGGCGACGGTGGCGATCGGATCGTCGCCCTTGGCCTTCTTGTGCTTCTCCGCCTGGCGCCACGCGTAGATCGCCGCATGCACATCCGCCATGAACGCATGGAAATGACTTCGGCGCTTGCGCGGCTGCGGCGCTTCCTCGAAGAAAAGGTCCATCAGCATCGTCTTGCCGCGTCCGACCGATCCCCAGATGTAGAGCCCCGGCAGGAAGGGCTCGGGGCGGCGGGCGCCGAACAGGCGCGACAGGCCGCTCGGCTTTGGCGCGGGTTGATAATCGGCGAGTGCGGCGCGCAGCTTGTCGAGCTTGCGGAGCACGACTTCTTGCGCTTCGTCGCTCTCGATCAGACCTTGGCCGACCCTGTCGTTATAGCGTTCGAGAAGGGAGGTCGACACTTCTGTTCCTATGCGAGACGCGTTTTCTTCATACGCGGACGAATCCGGGATTCAAGACCAGACGAGACTGATTCACGCTCGCTTGTGTAACATGGCGGACACTTCGCCGCGCCAAATGGGCGGCGCGACCCTATCATCGCCATAGCCTCGGCGTCATCGCCGCGCAAGCCCCGCAGGCTAATGTGTCGCAGGCGGGGCCCATCGCATCGCGTTTATCTGAATGATTTAATGAGTGTTTGTACCCCGCGCCGGCGCCGGCGAAAAGCGCCTTCGCATGGTTCAAGGAATGTTAACCGGATATGCGGCTAATGAATCAAATGCCATTCTGCCTTTTTCTGTTCGCAATCGGAAAATACAAACTTCCGCATAGCAGCTTTGTGATCGTGCGGCGCCGGCGTCGTCGGGCTTTGATATTCGGCCTTTGACATAAGGGAGCAAAAGGAATGATTCCTAAGGGCAGCAAGTATGTCGCCGCCGTCTGTGTCTTCCTTTTTGGCGCTTCCTTTGGCGCTTCCGCCGCTCCCTTTCTCCAGCACGCCATCGAAGGCGATGCGACCTTGACCGCCGACGCCCGCATCGAAAAAGTTGTCGTCTTCGGCCGCAACAGCCGACGCACCGTCGAAGAGTTTGCAAGCGAGCAAAAACTCAATCCCGTCGAGCTTCATCACAAGTTCGCAGCCTCCGGCCTGATCGAATGCGGCGCAGCGCATGGCGCCGGCCAATTGACCTTGACCGACGATCTCGTAACGACGGCGGCGCATGTCTTCTTTGACGAGGACGGCGCGCCACGCGCCAAAACTTGCACCTTCGTCAATCAAGTCGACGGAAAAGACGTCAGAACACCGATCGATCTTTCATCCATCATCGCTGGCAGCAGGAACCCTTACGCGGTGGCCGCCGTGCATGATTGGGCCGTTGCGCGCCTGACGCGGCCGGTCAATGGGGCGACGCCTTACGGACTCGCAGGCGCCGAAAGCCCCAACACGCCCGTTGAATTCGTCGCGCGGGGCCATATTGACTGGGGCGAGGGCCGCGAACTCTCCATGGAAAAATGCGCGTTGCATGATCAATTGTCGGTCGGCGAGGAAGGCACGCGCGAGTTCTCCTTCGATTGCGAGACGGGGGACGGCGCCTCGGGCGGCGCGGTCATCGTGGGCGACAAAGGCGATCCGCTGGTCGGCGCCGTGCTCGTCGGCTGGCGCAGCAACAAGCCGTTCCATTCGGCGCCCTTCTCGCCGACGCATTACAATTTCGCCGTGACGATCGAGGGCGCCTTCAAAAAGGCGGTGATCGCATCGGCCGCGAAAGCCTATGTCGCGCGATAGGGTTTTGTGATCAGCCGTCGCATGTCCCCAATCCGAATCGTCGGACATTTAAGATCGACAACTGCCTTGTCGTTGTTATCCATGTTCATTTTACCCATGCTAAAATTTTGGCTTCCAAAGAGGTGCGAGCAGCAAGTAGCCGCTCAGGTTCGACCTTATTAGAGAGCATGTCGCGCGACTTCCGGCCAAGGAAGAAGGCGATCCGCTCGGAGTTAGCACCGCTTGGATGAGGCAATCCAGAGAGTAAACGACTGGCGCTGAGACCAATCTGTCGCGCGGCAAGTTCGACTGCCGCAGTGACATTGGGTCCAAGCGGTACGAAGATTGCGTTCGGGAGCGCGGCCATCTCAGCAGAAAACCACGCTATGAGATGCTTCTGCAGCAGCGGGGTTGTGATGATGGACGGTGCGCCTGAGTAATTCATCCCGTCCACAAATACAGGATATCGAAGCGCCGAGGTGAAATGCACAAGGTTGGCGTCGCTATTCCAGAGCGTGCTAGTCGATAGAATCCCCAACCTGTGGTTGACGCCGATGCTATCCAACATCGCGACCAAATTTGCTCGCATCGGGCCGGAAAAGCTGGCAAAAATCTTGGCGTCGCGCATCGCTTGCTCTTCGCTGCTCCCTCTCAACAGGCTACGTCGAGCCTCAAAGAGAGCGTTGTGCATCTGCTGACGGCCCGGGGTGAGCCCTACGATAGCGATCTTGGCTTCAAGGTTGACGTGATCGAATGGCGCATAGGCCACCTCGATGTTCTTTCCACGGAAGATGTTGTCTTCGATAAGAAGCCGCTGAGGCCGCCCGATCTCTATAGCCAAATCTGCGTCGGTCATGTCGCGAAGCACGGGAACGAATTGACGAAATAGGTTGGTGTCCATGGGTTTTCACTCTCAGTAAAACAGAGGGGATGGCGCATACGCCATGGTGATTATCCGGCCACCAGCGGCGACAACATAAGCGTTGCGTTTGAGATAAGGAGTAACCGCTTTGGTGATGGAACGGCCTGCAAATCGACGAAGCTCTCGCATACCGTCCTTGGTGAGAGCGTATTTTCGCGCGCCATCACCGGCATCGTGAGAGTGTCCAAACTCGATAATCATTTCGGCGACCATTGGCGGAATCTCGCGCGCAGTTGATCGCTCACGCGCATGGCGCGTGACTCTATAGGGAAGTTCCATTTTTACTCCGGAATGAAAGCAGCGAAAACGATTGCTTCTGCTTCAGCCGTGAGCGGCATGCAGAATCTTGTGGTTTGGATCAGCGGCAAGGATATCGAGATCGGATGAGTCGATGCGCTGCCAGCGCACCCCTCCAACAATTCCCCAATTACCCTGCGTGTTCGGCCGCCGCCAATATGGCGTACTCATGCGCTGGAGATTGGCGAGAGCCTCATCAAAGTCGGCAATTTGGATCTCTGATCCCTTCTCGCCAATTGTGTAGCCGGCACCGCGCCGAAGCCCCGGATGGAAAGCCGAGCCGTCTCGCGCGACAGGGATGAAAACCGCCTGCTCCAGCGGGAGACCATTCTTGGCGGCATACCTCGGGAGGCGCTGCTCGCGCCAAATCGAGTTCCAGAACTCCGAACGTCCATCCAGCCATGCCAAGGCCTCCTGCGCGGGGATACGCCCCTCTTCGCTCGAAAAACTACGCTTCGGGCCAGACATCATGTTCCTGATGCGGCCTTCCGAAACGCCGCCAAATTCGGCGAGCGCAGCAGGCTCAACCGGCCGGCCGTTGTCGAGGGCCCACCGGTTGCTTGCGAGGCGCACCAGGCGGGTCAGGTCACTTTCGCCAGCACGCTTGGAACCGATTTGCCATTGATCGATCGGCGTCGCGGCGAGAAAGCCCTCAGCCTCCTTGATCAATTGCTCAATTCGCTCGGAAAGTGCGGCCACGTCATCGCTCCCGTCGAGGATAATGCCGTAGACCGCGTAGGCGGCGAGGTCATGCAACTGTGCTCCCATCGGCCACTCTGAATAACCGTTCGCCGCCGAGGCAGCGAGCGCGACTCGCCACTCGCTCGGATGCTTGATCACCTTACCGGACGAGGAAACAACGCCTTCGACGATTCGGGCCATGCCAGCGTCGGCGTTCTCCTTGCCAACGATGCGAGAGATATAGTCTCCAGCAGCAGTCACGAGGTCAACCAGCGCGGCTCCGGCGTCGATCTCGTTGCCATATTGTTCGTGAAAAATCTCGGCGCGGTCTGCGGCGCAGAACTGCGATTTGGTTTGATGTTCCATTGAGAGGGACACTCCAGTAAATCGTATAATAACGTTATAGTCCTACTTCCCTCAATGTCAAGGCATTTGATGTGGGAAGATGACAATCTTCATGCGCGCTCGTGCTGAGGCGTGGCACTAACCTTCGCAGCCGCGTCGAGCCCATAGTCGACGCGCCAATTGTGCGATTGGCGTGGCGGATGCCCAGGACTCAAAATTTCATCAACTCAGCCGCCACTGCCGCGCTCGCGATAGTCTAAGAAAACAAATCGATTTGATGTTGGTAGAACCTAAACATGGCCCCCCTCTCACCGCCGACTTTCGTGACGCTGGTCGGCGCGGCTTTCACGGCCGGCTTCGTCGATGCGATCGCTGGCGGCGGCGGCCTCATCACAGTGCCTGCTTTGACCCTCGCAGGGCTGGATCCGGTCAGCGCCATCGCGACCAATAAATTGCAGGGAACCTTCGGGGCGGCCTCCGCCATGCGCACCTACGCAAGGGCTGGCCATGTCGAATGGCGCGACGTGCGGCTGCTTGCTCTCCTCGCGGCGCTCGGCGCGATCGCCGGAGCGATGCTCGTCTCGCACCTTCCGACGAACTGGCTCGCAGCCATCTTGCCCGCGGCGCTCGTCGTGATCGCCGTCTATTTCGCCCTCTCTCCGCAAATCAGCAACATCGCGACGCGTCCGCGCATGGGCGCCAAGCTGTTCACGCTGACCGTCGCGCCTTTGATCGGCTGCTACGACGGCCTGTTTGGCCCCGGCGCGGGCTCGTTCTATATGCTGGGTTTCGTCGCGCTGCTCGGCTATGGACTCATCAAGGCGACGGCGCAAACCAAGGTCGCGAATTTCGCCTCGAACCTTGCGGCATTGGCGACCCTGATGCTGACGGGACACGTCTATTGGACGCTTGGCTTTGCGATGGGCGCGGCGCAGTTTTTCGGCGCGCGTCTTGGCGCGCACGCTGCGATCAAAAACGGCGCGAAGCTGATCCGGCCGATGCTGGTGACGATCTGTCTTCTGCTCGCCGCGCGCCTTGCCTGGAATCAAATGTAGGGTCGGAGCGCGGCGTCACCACCGCATCAGCGCGCTGCCCCAGGCCATGCCGGCCCCGATCGCCATCATCGCGATCAGATCGCCCTTTTTGAGACGGCCGGCGCGATTGGCCTCGTCCAGGGAAATCGGCAGCGACGCGCTCGAGGTGTTGCCATAGCGTTCGAGATTGAGCCAGCATTTTTCGAGCGGAATGCCGAGCCGCTCAAGCACTGACTCGACGATGCGCGCATTGGCCTGATGCGAAACGATATGGTCGATGTCGGCGACGTCGAGCCCATTGGCGTCAAGCGCTTCCAAAATCGCCTGAGGCAGGACCCGCACGGCGAATTTATATATTTCGCGTCCATTCATATGCACTTTGTGCATTTTGCCGGCGAGCACTTCTTCCGATTGCGGATGCCGGCTGCCGCCGCCCGGAATGTTCAGAATGTCCGCGGCGGTTCCGTCCGAGTGCAAATGCGCCGACAAGAGACCGCTGTGGGAGTCCGCGCTCGGACCGACCACCATCGCGCCGGCGGCGTCGCCGAACAATACGCAGGTGTTGCGATCCGTCCAGTCGACGACCCGGCTCAGGAGTTCGGCGCCGATGACGAGAATGCGCTTGGCTCTGCCGCTTGCGATGAACTGGTCGGCGACGCTGAGCGCGAAAAGAGACCCGGCGCAGGCGGCGGAAAGGTCGAAAGCGAAGGCCCGCGTGGCGCCAAGTTTGGCCTGCACGAGGACAGCGCAGGACGGCAAAGGCATGTCGGCCGAAATGGTCGCGACAATGATCATATCGAGATCTTCGGCGCGACAGCCCGCCATCGCCAGCGCATGACGCGCGGCGACGACCGCCATATCCGACGTATCTTCCCCTTCCGCGGCGATCCGGCGCTCCTTGATGCCGGTGCGTGAAGTTATCCATTCATCGGTCGTCGCGACCATCTCTTCGAGGTCGCGGTTCCTCAGAATGCGCTTTGGAGCATAGGCGCCTGTCCCGAGAATCTGGGAATACGTCAACCTTTCTCCTTCCACCACACAGTTGGGCTTGAGGAAAAAGGGATAAGCCCAAACGGGGGGCTTGCCCAGCCGTCACATTCCAATCTGGCGGAAGAAGAGCCGCCCGGCCATCAAATCTGATTCATAAATTGAAACATAGACCGCGCGACCCGCGCGGGCGCGCCGGCTCGGAAATGGCCGGAGCCGGCGCATTGGAGCCGGTTGACGATGCACGCGATGGCGCCGAAAGACTAAATCCGTTTCTTATCAATAAATTAGAGCCTGAGCCCGAAAACCGGTTCCCAATTTTCGGGCCCATGCTCTAGCGCCGCCGCCGCGCGGCGAGCGCCCTGGCCTCGGCTTCGGCGGCGTCGAGCTGATAATTCTTCTGCAGAAAGTCGATAACGCCCCTCGCGGCGCGAAGCGAATTATTGTCGACGCGCGGACGCACAGCCGCCAGCGTCCAATTGGCGGCGCCTTCGGCATTTTCACGCGCCTGCACCAGCACCTCATTCACCATTTCAAAGCCTTCGCACTGCTTGAGCGTCTGCAAGCAGACCGATTGCAATTCTGCAAAGGAGCAGGTCTCGCGGCTCATGTAATTCTCCAACCGTCTGTCTCAAATAGCGTTTTGTTCGCCCGTCCGACGCGGGCGGGTTGTCAGGCTCAGTCTCTTTTGTGCAGCAGATAGCCGATGAGATAGCCGACGGCCCCGGCGAGGAGCAGGGCCTCAAGAGGCTGCCGGCCGACGCGTTTGGCGAGATCCCTGCCGCCGCTCTTTAAGACCTCCTCGGCGCGCCCGACCCCCTCATCGAAAGTTTCGGAGGCGGCCGCGCCTATTCCCCCCGCGGTTTCGCGGGCCCGGTCCAAAGCGTCGCTCGCCGCCGCCCAGGAGGCGTTCACGCCGTCGCTTATCCTGTCGTTTATTTTCTCTGCGATTTTGCGGGCATTGCCTTGAGCGGCTTCAACGCCCTCTTTTGTCGACTTTTGTACATTACGCGCAGTCGTTCGCAAGTCATCAGAAGCCGTATCCAAGTCATACGAAGCCATGAGGCGATCCCTTTTTGTGAAGATACGAATGGAAAGCGCGTCGTCTGAAAAGCAACGCTTATGAAAACTATCGTTTCCCCAACGATGCACATGAAACGTGCGAATCAGAAATCTGTTCCATTGCTGAAATCTTTCAGGCGCTTGGTGCGCGGCGCGGCGGTTGGTGGGCCGCACATTGTGTCTGTCGGTTGCTTGACCGCTTGAGAACGCAAAAGATAGGGTGATTCCCGCGCCGTTTTGGCGCGATTTTAGGCGGAAGGTTTCAAGATGCGCTTCTTGTTTGGAATTATCGTCGGCGTGTTGCTGACGATCGGCGCCGCCTATGTGTTCGATTCGACTCACAAAGGGGAAGGACCGGACGGAGCCGCCGAACGGACGATGGTCAATTGGGATGTCGTGCAGAACGAGCTGAAGAGCTTGTCGACGAACATCCACCAAGGGTGGGATCATTTAACCGGCCATAAGGACGGTTAGCGCCTTTTTCCGGTTCGCAGCCGTTGCAAATCGCTTCATCGGCAGAGCGCGGAATGCGTCTTGACGGGCTCGCATTCAGCCCATAACTACTTGTTTTAACACAGCATTGTGTTTTAGAGGTCGCTCAGCTGTTGTCGATTGCGCTTTCGCGCCGGGGCGGCGGACCGTCGCCAGCGTCACTCGATCTTTTCGTTAGGATAGACGCCCCAGAGATTCGACTGCTGGATATATCCCTTGAAGCCGTCGCCCCACACCCGGCACCAGGCGCCATCGCAGCTGCGCACATTTGCAATGACGTTCGGCTGCAAAATCGCGGCTGTGGCCGATTGCGTGCTGGGTTTGTCATAAAGCGTTGAGTCGACGCCTTTTTTCCACGGCGTGACGAGAGCGGTGCGGCGTCCCGACAGCAGCGAATGGAGCACCCAGCCCTCCGTGCCTTCGGAATCGCGGACCTTGCGCCAGATTTCAAATTCGGCCGTGATCTCAACGGGAAGCCCGGCGCGCAAAAAGACCCAGATTGTCCGATGATCTTTCGAGGGACCTTCGTGGAGGTTCACGCGATCCGATTTCAGACTGACATAGCGCGGCACGGGCAGGCCGCTGGCTGAACCGGTCTGATCGGAGAGGGCGGGGCTCGCGGCGAGGCTCCAGCCGAGCGCGGCCGCGGACAGGGCCATGAGGCCGGTCAAAAAGCGTTTCGCCCTCACTGCGCCCAATCTTCCATTCTGTCCTGGTCCCTTGCAAACGCGCGAGCCGCTGCGGCGCGAACAGCTTCCCGCAAGACTGGCGAGCGTTCTTGTCTTTGACATGTCATCTGCTACGAAGACCCTGGCTTTGAGGCAAGCAGCCAAATGAAGCTTGTTTTTGTGCCGGTCGCGGTTAAAGCCGGGTGAAGAGGGGATGCTTTTCACCGCCCGCCCCCGCTGAACGGCGGGCCGGCGGCTGGCGGTTTCCCCAGTTTGTGTCGAAAAGCGCATGGTTTCGGGAGGACAGGAAAGAGGATGGCCCGAAAAAAACCGCTCGTCATCGTCACGCGTAAATTGCCGGACGTCGTGGAAACGCGCATGTGCGAGCTTTTTGACGCAAGACTCAATCTTGACGACAAGCCGATGTCGCGCAGCGAACTCGCCGCGGCCCTGGCGACCGCCGACGTGCTCGTCCCGACCGTCACAGACCGCATCGACGTCGAACTCATCGGGCTTGCCGGCGAGCAAATGAAATTGATCGCCAATTTCGGCAATGGCGTCGACAATATCGACGTCGCCGCCGCCGCCGACAGGGGCATCACGATCACCAACACGCCTGGCGTCCTGACCGAGGACACCGCCGACATGACGATGGCATTGATTCTTGCCGTCGCGCGCCGGATCGTCGAAGGCGCGAAGCTGATCCCTTCCGGCGAATGGATCGGATGGTCGCCGACCTGGATGCTGGGGCGCAGGATCACCGGCAAAAGGCTCGGCATCGTGGGCATGGGCCGCATCGGCCAGGCGCTCGCGCGCCGCGCCAAAGCTTTCGGCCTGCAGATCCATTACCACAACCGCCGCCATGTCGCCTCCGCGATCGAGGAGGCGCTCGAGGCGACCTATTGGGAATCGCTCGATCAGATGCTCGCGCGCATGGACATCGTCTCGGTCAATTGCCCGCACACGCCGGCGACCTATCATCTGCTTTCGGCGCGGCGGCTGAAATATCTCCACCCGCACGCCATCGTGGTCAATACGGCGCGCGGCGAGATCATCGACGAGGCGGCCCTGACCAAGATGCTGGAGACGGGCGAACTCGGCGGCGCCGGGCTCGACGTGTTCGAACATGAGCCGGCGGTGTCGAAAAAGCTGATCCGGCTCGCGGAAGCGGGGAAGGTGACCTTACTGCCGCATATGGGGTCGGCGACGACGGAGGGGCGCATCGACATGGGCGAAAAGGTCATCGTCAATGTCAAGATGTTCATGGACGGCCATCGCCCGCCCGACCGCGTGCTGCCCTCCATGCTGTAAGGGGGTCTGGGGCGTTATTCAGCCCTGGCCACTGCGGGCATGCTGTCGGTGCGCTGATCCCGCGCCGCGTGGCGCATAATTTCGGCCCCACCGCTGAGGCCAAGCAGGGCCATGATCGAGGCCACGATAATGTCGGGCGAGCCCGCTCCTGTTCCAAACACGCCTGCCGCCGCGAGGAGGACCGCAGCGTTGCCGATCACATCGTTTCGTGAGCAGATCCAGACCGAGCGCATGTTCGAGTCGCCGGTCCTGAAGCGATAGAGCAGCAGGGCGACGAATCCATTGGCGGCGATCGCCATAAGTCCAATGGCGCCCATGACTTCCGCCTCGGGAACTGCATGGAACAGAGCGTGCCAAACCGTGATCGCGATCACCCAGAGGCTGAACGCCATAAGCGTCGCCCCCTTGGCGAAGGCGGCGCGCGCCCGCCAAGTGAGGGCAAGGCCGGACACCATCAGGCTGATCGCGTAATTTGCTGAATCGCCCATAAAGTCGAGCGCGTCGGCCTGTAACGAAGCTGAATCAGCGACGACGCCGGCGGCAATCTCGATCGAGAACATGGCGAGGTTGATCGCGAGCGCGATCCAGAGCGCTCGACGCCACTGCGGAGCGCCAGTCGTTTTGGCCGGAGCGCAATGCTCATTGTGGCAGCAGCCAGTCATATCGGTCTCGCCTTTGTTAGGTGAGCGCCTTATATGCACCCTGTAGTCACTACAGGGTCAACAGCATGGACGAACGACTGACAATCGGAACCTTGGCGCGACAGACGGGCGTGAAGGTTGAGACCATCCGCTACTATGAACGAATTGGGCTGCTACCGCCGCCAGCCAGAACGGTCGACGGCAATTACCGAAGCTACTCTGCCGCTGAGTTGAATCGCCTCAGCTTCGTCCGCCGCGCCAGGGATCTGGGATTCACCCTTGATCAGATACGCGCCTTGCTCGATCTAGCCGGCCAACACGATCACGATTGCGCCGACGTAGACGCCATCGCGCGGGAGCATCTGGATAAGGTGGAGCGAAAGATCGCCGACCTGACAGCGCTTCGCCATCAGCTGCGTGAGCTGATCGGAAGCTGCAGCCGCGGCGTTGTCGCAGATTGCCGGATCATCGACGCACTATCGCCGTGAATACCATTCAAGGGAACGCCCGGTCACCGAAAACGGGGCTGCGTCCGGCTTCAGCCCTTCGGGCCGCCGCGCGAGACGCCGACCTTGGCCGGACGCAGCACGCGCTCGCCAATGACATAGCCCGGCTCGATCACCTGAACGACCGTGCCGGTCGGCACGCTCTCGTCCGGCTGCTCGAACAGCGCCTCATGCAGATTGGGGTCGAATTTCTGCCCCTGCGGATCGAGTTTTTTCACGCCATAACGCTCGAGCCTTGACGCGAAATCGCGGTCAGTCAGCTCAAGCCCTTCGATCAGGCTTTTGACGGCGGGCTCCGCCTTCGCCCGCACGTCCGCCGGCACATTGGCGATGGCGCGATGCAGATTGTCGGCGAAGGTCAGCATGTCCCGCGCAAAGGACGTAACGCCATAGGTTTTGGCGTCGGCGACTTCCTTCTCGGTGCGCCGGCGCAAATTCTCCATATCGGCGAGCGTGCGCAGAAGCTTGTCTTTCAACCCGGCATTTTCGAGCTGAAGATTTTCGAGCACGACAAAGGGATCCGGCTCGCCCGCTGGCTTTTGCGCAGATTCAGTCACCGCCGCATTGACGTCGTCCGGATCGTTTTGCGTGTTCTCTATATCGTTCATGGGTCAATCTGCTGAAGGTAAAGACAGGCTGGATATCAGTTTTCCAGCGGCAAAAATCAAGCTTTTCGAAAAAGCCAAAAAATCATTGGCTCGAGGAACCCCCCGCCCGACTGCCGAGCTTGAGCTTAAGATGCGCGGTCAGCGTTTGCCGGCTTTGGGCGCAAGCTCCTCCTTCTGCGGCTCGAAAACCTTCAGGATCGAGCGGCGAATCGAGTCCTGCTGCCCGGCGCTCGCGATCTTCTCGCCATTGAGGTCGGTCACATAGAACACGTCGGCGGCTCTTTCGCCAAATGTCGCGATATGGGCGGAGCTGATGTTGAGATCGAGCCCGGACAGAGCCGTGGTCAGATCGAACAGAAGGCCCGGCCGGTCGAGGCCGGAAACTTCGACGACGGTCAGCCGGGCCGACAGCGTATTGTCGATCGTGACCTCTGGATGAACCCTGAACGTCTTCTGGCGGGCGCCTGGCTGGCCGCCGCCGCGCGCCGCCACCATCTCCTTGAGCTCGATATCGCCGGCCAGCGCCTTTTCGACCGCGTAAGCGATGCGGCTCGCGCGCCGCAGTTCGTCTTCATCGTAGTCGAAGGCGCGCGACACCACGATCGTGTCGAGCGCCATGCCGTCGGTGGTCGTGAACACCTGCGCGTCGACGATATTCGCCGAAGAGGCGGCGCAGGCCCCGGCGATGACGGACAGGAGCTTTGGATGATCCGGCGCGATGACGGTGAGTTCGGTCACGCCGCGCGACGGATCGATGACGATATGCGTCACCGGGGCCGGCATCTCGACCTCGGTCATATTCAGCAATTTGGCGTGGAGGATCTGCTGTTCGAGATCGGCCTTGAGCCAATAGGCTTGCGGATGACGCTCCGCGTAGGCGACGAAATCGAGGTCCGTCCAGTTCGGCAGACCGCGGCGCAGCTCGAGCTGGGCCTGAGCGACGCGGCGGCGGCGGTCGATGGTCGAATGGCCGCCGGCGAGCACCATCTCGGTTTCCCAGTACAGCGTGCGCAGCAGCTCGGCCTTCCAATGGTTCCAGACGCCGGGCCCGACTGCGCGAATGTCGCACACCGTCAGGATGAACAGCATTTTAAGCCGCTCCAGCGTCTGCACCTTTTGCGCGAAAGTGGCGACCGTCTGGCGGTCGCCGAGATCACGCCGCTGCGCCGTATCCGACATGACGAGATGGTTCTCGATAAGCCAGGCGACGGTTTCGGTCTCCGCGTCGCTAAGGCCGAGGCGCGGACACACGACGCGCGCGACTTTTGCGCCAGCGGTCGAATGATCTTCAAGTCGGCCCTTGGCGACGTCATGCAGGAAAAGCGCGACGACCAGCGCGGTGCGATTGCTGATCGACAGCAAGATCTCGCTCGCGAGCGGATGTTCGCCGGAAAATCGCTGCTGCTCCAGATCCGCGAGATTGCCGACCGCGCGCAGAAGATGCTCGTCGACCGTATAGTGATGATACATGTTGAACTGCATCAGCGCGACGATCTTGCCGAACTCCGGCACGAAACGGCCGAGGACGCCGGCTTCATTCATCAGCCGCAGCACGATCTCGGGCGTATTGCGGGACGTCAGCACATCGAGAAACAGCCTGTTGGCTTCGGGGTCGGCGCGCAACTTCGCGTCGATGCGCTTCAACGACCTGGTGACGAGCCGCGTGGCGTCGGGGTGGATCGCAAGCCCGTTGCGGTCGGCGACCCAGAAAAGCTTGACGAGATTGACGGGATTAGCGTCGAACGCATCCTCCGCAGCAACCGTCACACGGCCGCTTTCAATGGCGAAATCGCCGGCGGTAATGGCGGTCGGCGTCGGCAGGAAGGGGCCGAAGCGGTCCAGCATGGCGTGCGGCTTTGCCTGCTTTTCCTCGAGCGCGGCGCAGACGATGGCGGTGAGATCGCCGACTTCCTTGGCGACCAGAAAATAATGCTTCATGAAGCGTTCGACGCTGGCGAGGCCGCCGCGCGTCGAATAGCCGAGCTGCGCCGCGATCTCGCGCTGATGGTCGAAAGTCAGCCTCTCCTCGGCGCGGCCGGTCAGGAAATGGAGATGGCAGCGCACGCGCCAGAGGAATTCCTCGCATCGGACAAAGAGCCTGTATTCGGCGCGCGAAAACAGGCCGGCGCCGACTAGCTCGGCGGGCTCGCGCACTTCGTAGACGTATTTGCCAATCCAGAACAAGGTGTTGAGGTCGCGAAGTCCGCCTTTGCCGTCCTTGACCTGCGGCTCGACGAGATAACGCGAGCGGCCGGCCTTGGCGATGCGGGCGTCGCGCTCGGCGAGCTTGGCGGCGACGAATTCGGCCGCCGTCCCATGCACGATTTCGCGCTCGAAACGCGTGCGCATGGCTTCGAAACGCGCGGCGTCGCCGAGCAGGAAACGCGCTTCGAGGAGGGCTGTGCGCACCGTGAAATCGCCACGCGCCTCGCTGAGGCATTCCTCGATGGTGCGGGTGGAATGACCGACCTTCTGGCCGAGGTCCCACAAAATATAGAGGATCGACTGAATAATGTTCTGCGTGCGCGCGGAAGCTCCTTCCGGCAGCAGAAAAAGGAGATCGATGTCGGACCCCGGCGCGAGGGTCGCGCGGCCGTAGCCGCCGACCGCGGCGATGGCGCAAGGGGGCTCCGTCTCCCCGCCCCTCGCCGGATGCACATAGGTCAGCACATAATGATAGATGGATTCGATCAATTCGTCTTCGATAAAGGCGAGTTGCGCCGCGCAGACGAGCCCGCTGCCCTTGGCTTCGAGCGCCCGCCGCGCGTGCTGCCGGCCATGGTCGAGGGCCTCGCGTAAAATCGCCAGAACCTGCGGCCGCATCGCCTCGCCCGCCGCCTCGTCGGCATGCGCGGCCTTGATTTTGGCGCGCACTTTGGAGCGATCGAACAGCATCGCGGCGTTCGGAGCTGGTCCGCGCCGCGATCGCGTGGGGGACATGGATTCGAGCATAGGCGTCAAAGGTTCCGATTAGGTTCTCTGGAGCGCGCCGCGCTTCGCAGCCGGTCTGGACTCCATCCCGATCGCGCATCCTCAAGAGGCGCGGCGATGTCATTGTTTCTGGCTTGCAGTCTCGCCTCAAACGCGTCCCAGGCGGCGACCGCGAGATCAGGGCCGCCGACGCGCTTGATCGCACGCACGCCTGTCGGAGAGGTGACGTTGATTTCGGTCAGATGTCCGTCGATGACGTCGATGCCGACGAGAACCAGGCCGCGCCGTTTTAGTTCCGGGCCGATCGTCGCGCAAATTTCCTTTTCGCGCGCGGTGAACTCCGTCGCGGCCGCCGCGCCGCCGCGCACCATGTTCGATCGAATGTCGTTTTCGGCCGGCACGCGGTTCACTGCGCCAAGGGCAACGCCGTCGATCAGAATGATGCGCTTGTCGCCGAGGCTGACCCGGGGCAGAAACCGCTGCACGACCCATGGCTCGCGAAAACTCGCCGCGAATAAATCATAAAGCGACCCGAAATTCGGATCCTTGCGCGCGACCTTGAACACCGCCGCGCCGCCATGTCCGTAGAGCGGCTTCATCACGACTTCGCCATGCGTTTCACGGAACGCCTCGATGGCTCTCTTGTCGCGGCTGATCAGCGTCGGCGGCATGAGATCCGGGAACTGCATGACGAACAGTTTTTCCGGCGCGTTTCTGACGCTGGCCGGGTCATTGACGACGAGCACATGCGCGGGCAGCATTTCGAGCAGATGCGTCGAGGTGATATAGGCGAGGTCGAAGGGCGGGTCCTGGCGCAGCAGCACCACATCGGCTTCGGCGAGATCAGCCGGCCTTGCCTCGCCCAATGTGAAGTGGTCGCCGGCGACGTCGCGAACCGTAAGCGGCGCCGCTTCGGCGATGACGCGGCCCTCCGACAGCGAAAGCTTGTCCGGGGTGTAATAGATCAATCTGTGCCCACGCGCCTGCGCTTCGAGGAGGAGGGCGAACGTCGTATCGCCGGCGACGTTGATTTTTTCGATCGGGTCCATCTGGACGGCGACGGTAAGCGGCATGGATTTGCAACCTTCGATCCCGGACAGCGGCGCTGGCGGCTCTGCTTGCTTGCAGGCAGACACGCCTCGATACGCCAAGTCAAGCCCGCCCCCGTCGGCCGGCGCTTGCCTTGTCTTTCCTCAGTTCATCTGCGGCGCTGGCGCGGCCGTGGCGTCGGCGCGGGACGGCTCGTCGGCGGGGGGCCGGCTTTCCTTGAGAACCATAGCGCGCTGCTTGTCGATCGCATAGCGCGCATGGGCGATGGCGACGGCAAAGGCCGAGTTCTCGCCTCCGCCCGCGTTCCTTTTGACGAACCGGCCGACGATGCCGTTGAGCTCCGCCTCCAGCGGTTCGATCTCAGCCAGCTCTCGCGCCCGCAGCGCTCGATCGGCGAGGCCGATCAGACGATCGATCTCTGTCAGCTCCTCATTGGATTTACGTCGCCCGAGGCGGCCGATGAGAATGGCGACGAGAGATCCGATCGCGCTCAGCGCCATGCCCCCGATGTAAAAATAGCTCTGGAACTCGTCAAAAAAGCTCTGCTCGCCATTGTTGAGATAGGCGGCGACGCCAGGATGGATGGGCAGGACCGGATTTTTTTCGTCCGTATCCGGCGCCTCGATCTGAGCGGCGAGCGGGGTCACCTGCATCAGCCTTGCCTTGGCGGTGAACAGAGATTGCGCGATAGCGCCGGCGACAATGTCGAACATGGTGTTCGGCGCGACGAACCGATAGGTGACCGCCAAGGTCGACACGGTGTCGTCGGGGATGGGCGGGCGCCCCTTGAAAGCGCCGGCGGGAACGTCGATCGATTCGAAGGCGGGAAAGCGCGAATGGATGGCGTCGGCCTCATCAATGCCAAGGATTTTCGGCGAGGCCTTCATCGACGCCCTCACGGCGCTGACGACGTCGACGACCTCGCCTGGCCCCATCGGGCCGATGGCGAGCGCCGCCGCGATGCGCTTTTCGGCGAACGCGGCGCCGATGCCGGCGATTGGCAGAAAGATCCGGCGAACGCTCTGAGCAGGAATATCATAATAGCTTAAGATCGTGTCGAGGGCGCGCTCGTTGTAGGACTGCAAAAGCCCCTCGGGTATGCCGATCGTCTTGCCGGCGAGGTCGGGAATCTTCTCAATCGAAGATTTGGCGGGCGTCACCACGGCGAACACGTCGCGGCGTAAAATCGCGATCGTCGCGCCATTGCTCGGGACGCCGGCGTCGCTGCGGATGATGGCGAGATCGGTCCGGTGATCCTCGATCGCCTTGGCGCTTGCCGCGAGATCAGAGACTTCGACGAGTTGAAGCCGCACGCGGGGATGCTGCGCCGTGGTGGTCGCGGCGAAAGCAGCCATGAAGCGGTGCGCCGGACTGCCTGGATTTCCGGTCGTGACGCGCAAGATCGCATGGGGCGCGACGAAATAATAGGCCGCTAAAGCGGCCGCAACGACGATCAGCAATCCTGCGGTCACCAGCAATGCAGGTCGCAATGAACGAATCCCCCCGGTTCTCGGCCCCAAACCAATCCATCATCCGAATAGGCGAGCCATTGCGCCCGATCATGCTTGGAAAGATCGTCATAATCCATGAAAGATTCGATTTTGCGGGCGAAAAGCGCAGTATTTTTGTGACGATCGAATAACAATCAATCAAAATCGCCCGTCGGCAGGCAGTGGTTACTCACAAGTTATTTGATCCAGACCTTGTTTCAGGCTTGCGCTTTGCAGTAGAATCCGAGGGTCCGGCGTTATCCGAGGAGGGGAGCGCCAGGCTTTAAGAACAATTTCCGCAATCAATTTTCATTTTGCCCAAGGAGAATAATAATGAAAAGAACCTGGCTCGCGACAGCGGCCCTCGCCGCGTGCTTCGCGACCGGCGCGAACGCGCAAGTCGCCACGCCCCTGAGTGCTTATGCCGACGCGGAAGGTTGGCTCGACGTGCAGACGCTGACATGCGCGCAGCTGGCGGGCACCTATCAGGAAGACGCGAACTACCTGACGGCATGGTACAGCGGCTGGTACAACGGCCTCGCCAAGAAGCATTACGCCAATATAGCGCGAGCCAGAGAGGCGGAACACGAAACAATCGTCTACTGCAAGACGCATCCCGACGAGACCGTCATCAAGGCGCTCGGGCACATTATTGACGAATTCAGAGAAAAGAGAGGGATCGAGGTCTCGAAGTAAAAGTTCGCGCCGAAGGTAGTCATTCGGCGCACGCGATCCAGTAAACGCCCTAATTGCCGCAAATCGCGCAGTGCGAAGCGAAGGCGCCGGGATTTCTCGGGCGCCTTCGGTCTTAAGCCGCGTTTGCGCCGCGCTTTGCCGGCATAGGGTGGTTAGGCTGTAGCTAATATGTGACGCATTATGTAATTCGTGACGATAATTTTCAACTTTTGTTGAAATTCATTCGACAGTGGAAGGGCTCGCCGTAATATTACCTGTCTAGTTGAGATAATCCAAACATAAGGGCGCCGAATGAGGCGATCATCGCGCATCGCAGCCTTGTTCCTTGCCGCAGGCGGCCTCGCGCCGGCGCCGACGAAGGCGGTGGAATACGGGCTGAGCAATTATCAACTCGGGCTGGTGCTTCCGCTTGCCGGCTATACTCCGCCGCCGGGCGTCTATTTCTGGGATAACTTCTATCTCTATCAGGGGAGCAGCAATCTTTACCAGAATACGAAGATTAAAAGCCCTTCGCGCGTTACTTATAACTTCGCCGCCAATATCTTTGTTTTCGCCTGGTTCACGGAGGCGACGTTGTTCGGCGGCGAGCTCGGTTTCGCCTATACCAGCGCCTATGCCTCGGAAACCACCACCGCGGTCGCGCCATTTACCGACACATTTGGCGTCAATCGACACGTCACCACTCAGCAATCCGTCGACAGTTATACCGACACGGAGTTCAGCGCCATCCTCGGCTGGCAGGGGGGGGACCAGCATTGGAGTTTGACCCTCAGCGGGTTTGTGCCGACTGGCAATTACGATGCCGCGCGGATCGCGCAAACGAGCCTCAACAGGCCAGCGCTCGATATCAAAGGCGCTTATACGTTCCTCAGCCTCCAGACTGGTCTTGAAGCGTCGGCGGCCCTTGGCGTGACGCTGAATGGCGTCAACTCCGCGACGAATTATCAGAGCGGCGCGGAGCTTCATCTCGAATGGGCGCTGGCGCAGCACCTGCCGTCTGGACTTTCCGTCGGAGTCGGGGGCTATTTCTATCAGCAGATCACCAATGACAGCGGCGCCGGCAATCAGCTTGGCTCGTTCAGGGGAAGGGTCGCGGCCATCGGACCGGTTATCACCTATACCCTCAAGGCGGGCGCGCAGCAGGTCAATTTCGACGCGCGCTGGTTCCATGAATTCGCCGCTCAGAACCGGGTTCAGGGGGACGGCATTTTTGCGACGCTTGGATTTCCGCTGCAGTCCAAGCCGTCTCCGGCGCTGGCGTCGCGATAAGGGCGCTTGCGAGGAATTTACCTTGAAGGGCTCCGCAGCTATTGCCAGGCGGGCATTCAGTCGTTAAGTCTGCGTCGTGTTGCGGTCGCGCCGCGCCGCCGAGCTTCAGAGCCCGGTCCGCGCGGCTCCCGCTATGGCAGGCGCCCGTAGCTCAGCTGGATAGAGCACTAGACTACGAATCTAGGGGTCAGGAGTTCGAATCTCTTCGGGCGCGCCATCATTTCAATGACTTATCAATGCAGCCCGGACTAAGCGGCTCTTCGCGCTTGCAGTTGACCTTGCAGTTGACGATGAGGCTTTCGATCGGCGGCGGCAATTGATTGGCGTAGCGCACCGGCCGCCGCGAGCGATCGCTCAGGGCTTCGAGCCCCTGCTCCTTGTAGCGGTCAAAGATTTTGTAGCCGGTCTTGCGTGAAATGCCGAACTCCCGGCAGACATCGCTCATCGCCTCGCCCTCCAGAAGCCGGGCGACAAAGCGCAGGCGCTCGTCCATGACCGAATTCTCCTTCCACGGCGTCAACGCTTTCCCGGCTAGACGAGCGAAAGAAGAGATCAGAATACGGACCACCCCTGGCTCTCCGCGACGGCGCCAAAGATTGCGACCAGGCTGAGCACGAGCAAAATCCAGTGCGCCCGATGCAACCAGGTAAATGCCGCATCTGGCGCCTCTGCAGCCCATTTGTGGAAATGTCGGTGCAGGATGAATGGTTCGATAACGAACAGCATGAGCGTGAACAGCAGCCAAACGCAGACCATCGCGTGCATCCACTAGAATTCGACCGGCCGAAATCGTTCCCACAGGTCTAGATGCGCCGACATGTAGAAACCGGTCAGGCCGACGACCACGGCGGCTATTCTTGCCTGCTACACGAACCGGTGCTCAATGGTTTGGAACGCCTTCAGTCGGTCGGCGCCGAGATCGCCACGGCGGACCGCTGGTAATACCACGGTGGTCGCCATCATCACTCCGCCAATCCAGATAACAACGGCCAGAACGTGCAGGGCGCGTGCGATAATCACATCGTCTATAGCTATTCTCCCGCACCGTGGAGCTGCGGACCTGATGGGGCGCTCATCGTCTTCGCCGCGGAGAGAGCCTCCGCGTTGGCGCCGCCGATGACGCGCGTGCGGCGAACCTCCGTGAAATAAGACAAGATGAGCGACACCCAGACGATGCCGTAGAGCAGCATGAAGCAGCTCGAGTAGATCCCGATCAGGTCGAGGATGATGCCGAAGAGGATAGGTAACAGGAACCCACCTAGACCACCCGCCAGGCCGACAATTCCTGACACGACGCCCATATTGGTTGGAAAGTCGTCGCTGACGTATTTGAATGTGGACGCCATTCCGCAGGCGAAGGAGACGCCGAGGACGAAGAGGAGGGCCGCGAAGCCCCAGGCGGGCAGGCCGAGGTGGAAGGATGCCGGGCCGTGAATGGTCTGAACCACAAAGTCGGTTTGCGGATAGGACAACAGGAACAGGCAAATCCAGGCCGCCCATAGAACCCACCAAGTTACATTGTGCGCGCCAAACTTATCCGACAGGTATCCGCCGAGTGCGCGCAAGACGCCAGCCGGCAGCGCAAAACATGCCGCCATGAGTGCCGCCTGCGTGATCGGAAAATGAAATTCGTTGACGAAATACTGCGGCAGCCAGATCGAAACAGCGGTAAACCCGCCGAAAACGATCGAATAATATTGGCAATATTTCCAGACCCGCGGATCGCGAAGAACCGCGAGCTGCTGGCGAATCGGCACAGAGGTGTTGGACTTTCCAGGATCTGGCGCGGCGAGGAACCAGAACAGCACTGCGGTCACCAGCAAGCATACGGCGTAGACTTTCGGCACACTCTGCCAGCCAAAGTTTGACACCAAGGATGGCGCCACAAACATGTTGATGGCGGCTCCGGTCACGCCGGCGCCGAAGAAGCCCATCGCAAATCCTTTTTTCTCCTTGGGAAAGAACCTGGCGACATAGGGCGTCCCGACCGCGAAGGACGCACCGACCAGTCCCAATGCCAATCCCGCCAGGAGGAATTGCCAGAGCGCGACCGCATAGGACGATAGCCATAGCGGGACGGCGCAGCCGACGAGCAGGATGAACATGACGATGCGGCCGCCGAACCGATCCGTCCAGATCCCCAGCGGCAGTCGAAACAGAGCGCCGGTCAAGACCGGTGTGGCCGTCAACAGGCCGAATTCCGACGCGTTGAGGCCAAGTTCCTTGCGGATTGGGATGCCGGTGACCCCAAACATCATCCAGGCGGCAAAGCAGACCGCAAAGGCCAAGGTCGTTACGAGCAGCACTCTCATCGCTACGGAAGGCGGGATATCGGCTGTCGTGTCCATGGTCAGGATTTCCTGTCGTGAAGGGGGCTGATCAGTTCCAGGCCGTCGATGAGGGGATCGACAGGAAACCGCGTGCGGGCAGCCGTGGAATCCGCGATGTGCATGATCTCGCCACGGACGACGATTCCGAACTTCGCCATACCGGAAAGGGCTCGCGAGAAGGTCTCGCGTGTCATACCGAGCTGTGAGGCGATCAGCCGCTTTTTGATCGGCAGCCGGATGGTGATGTCGGCGCTCGACTCTCCCGGCAGCGACACAAGATAGCAGCTGACCCGCTCCTCCGCGGAGCGCAGCTTCAGGTTTTTTGCGTGACGCACGTGCCGCCGGAACTGAGCCGAGAGACAGCCGAGGGTGGCGCGGCAGAGTGCGTGATCGGATCTGATGGCATCCCGGAATGCCTCGGCGCGAACGAGAACAAGTTGAGCTTCCTCGTAAATGCGGGCGCGCATCAGATAGGTTGTCCACTTATCACGGCGGCCGGGATGACCAGATCGACGGGCCGCAACAATTCGACGAGGGTCTCAATCTGATCCCGCACGCCCAATAGCTCGACACTGCCGGAGAGGAGGATCTGGGCGAAGGTCGGTGTCTCTGCCTGGTCGAACAGCATGCTGCCTGCCGGCACGCGATGCAGCACGGCTTGACCCGCCAGCGCGTCTAGCGTTTTGACGGGAACCCCCCGCAACCAGGGCGCCTGTCGGAGCGCCTCTCGGGCCGATGACCATGGCCCCGGTTCGTGGGTGCTCGTCACCGTCGCCGCCAGGTCGTGCGGACCAGGCAGAGCGGGCTGCACGCCATTTTCCATGTTGTTCTACTCCATTCCAGCGCATGAGGTCTCGAAAGCTGGCCTTTCAATGCGTGATCTATATCACGTCATATGGCGCCCTAGAGCACGATGAGCATTGATGTGGATCAATGCGAGGCCATCTGTCGACATATAAAACCTGCCTTGCACGATAACGGGCCGCCTTGGTGGGTGACCCCGAACCGCAGGAAACCAGCATGAGCCACTTTCTTGACCGGCTGACCTTTTTCAAGCGGCAGGTCGGCACGTTCTCCAACGGGCACGGCATCACGACGGACGAGCCGCGCGATTGGGAGGACGGCTATCGCAAGCGCTGGCAGCACGACAAGATTGTGCGCTCCACGCATGGCGTGAACTGCACCGGATCGTGCTCCTGGAAGATCTACGTCAAGGGCGGCATCGTGACGTGGGAGACGCAGCAAACCGATTACCCGCGCACGCGGCCGGATCTGCCGAACCACGAGCCCCGCGGCTGCGCGCGCGGCGCGAGTTACTCCTGGTATCTGTACTCGGCTAATCGCGTGAAGCACCCGATGGTGCGCGGGCATCTGCTCCGGATGTGGCGCGAAGCGCGGTCGACACTCTCACCTGTCGCAGCCTGGGCCTCGATCGTGGAAAGCCCAGAGAAGCGCACGAGCTACACCAGCAAGCGCGGGCTGGGTGGCCTGGTCCGTGCGAAATGGGACGAGGTCAACGAGATCATCGCCGCCGCGAACGCTTATACCGTCAAGAAATATGGACCCGACCGGGTGGTTGGCTTCTCGCCCATTCCCGCCATGTCGATGGTGTCGTTCGCCGCCGGCGCACGCTACCTCTCGCTGCTCGGCGGCGTTTGCCTGTCTTTCTACGACTGGTATTGCGACCTGCCGCCAGCCAGCCCGATGACCTGGGGCGAACAGACGGACGTTCCGGAAAGTGCCGACTGGTACAATGCGGGGTATCTGTTGATCTGGGGCTCGAACGTGCCGCAGACGCGCACGCCCGACGCGCATTTCTACACCGAGGTCCGCTACAAAGGCGCCAAGAGCGCCGTTATTTCCCCGGACTACGCCGAGGCGACCAAGTTCGCCGATCTCTGGCTGCATCCCAAGCAGGGCACCGATGCCGCGCTGGCGATGGCAATGGGCCATGTGATCCTGCGTGAATTCCACCTTGACCGGACGGTCCCGCATTTCCAGGACTACATCCGGAAATACACCGATCTGCCGATGCTGGTGCGCCTGGTGCGCAAGGACGGCAGATACATCCCCGAACGTCTCGTGCGCGCCGACGATTTTATCGACGGGTTGGACGAGGCGAACAATCCCGCATGGAAGACTGTCGCCCTCGACGCCGACGGCAAGCCGGTCGTGCCGCTCGGTTCGGTCGGCTTCCGCTGGGGCGAGCAAGGCAAATGGAACCTGGAACAGCGGCGCAGCGATGGCGCGGACGCCTCGCTACAGCTCAGCCTGATTGACGGTGGCGCTACGGAAGAGGTGGCGTTTCCCTATTTCGGCGGCGCCGCGACCAATGGCTTCGTTGCGACTGAACACCCAGATATCGTGACACGCACCGTTCCGGTACGCACCCTGTCGCTGAAGGACGGGGCGACGCCGGTCGCGACCGTGTTCGATCTTCTGTGCGCCAATTACGGCCTGGATCGAGGCTTGGGGGGCGGCGGCGTGGCCTCGGACTACGACCAGGACGAGCCATACACGCCGGCCTGGGCGGAGCACGTGACCGGCGTGCCGCGCGCCCACATCATCCATGTTGCGCGCGAATTCGCCGCCAACGCCGAAATCACCAACGGCCGTTCCATGGTGATCCTCGGCGCCGGGGTGAACCATTGGTACCACATGGATATGACCTACCGCGGCATCATCAATCTTCTGGTGCTGTGCGGCTGCGTCGGCCAGTCTGGCGGCGGCTGGGCTCATTACGTGGGGCAGGAGAAACTGCGGCCGCAGACCGGCTGGCTGCCTGTCACCTTTGCGCTCGACTGGAGCCGCCCGCCGCGGCACATGAACGGCACGTCGTTCTTCTATGCACACACCGACCAGTGGCGTTACGAGACGCTGAAGGTCTCGGAAATTCTATCGCCGACGGCGCCGGATGGCGACTGGTCGGGATCGATGATCGACTACAATGTGCGCGCCGAACGCATGGGCTGGCTGCCGTCGGCGCCGCAGCTCAAGCAGAACCCGCTGACCATCGCCACGCGCGCGAAGGAAGCGGGCCTGGAGCCGAAAGACTATGTGACCAAGGCCCTGCGCTCCGGCGAGCTTGAGATGTCCTGCCACGATCCGGATGATCCTGCGAACTGGCCGCGCAACATGTTCGTGTGGCGCTCCAACCTGCTGGGATCGTCGGGCAAGGGGCACGAATATTTCCTCAAGCACCTGTTGGGCGCCAGCAACGGCGTGCTGGGCAAGGATCTCGGCGTCGAAGGCCGCGAGAAGCCGCAGGATGTGAAATGGCGCGATAAGGCTCCCGAAGGAAAACTGGACCTTCTGGTGACCCTGGATTTCCGCATGTCCACCACCTGCGTTTATTCCGACATCGTTCTGCCGACGGCCACCTGGTACGAGAAGAACGACCTGAACACGTCGGACATGCACCCGTTCATTCACCCGCTGACCGCTGCGGTGGACCCGGCTTGGGAGTCGCGCACCGACTGGGACATCTACAAGGGCCTTGCCCAGACATTCTCCGATATCTGCCCGGAAGTACTGGGCCGTGAGACCGACGTCGTGCTGACGCCGATACAGCACGACACGCCGGGCGAACTGGCGCAGCCCTACGGCGTGACCGACTGGATGCGCGACGGCGCCGACCCGGTTCCTGGCCGGACGATGCCGTCGGTGGCGGTGGTCGAACGCGACTATCCGAACCTGCATGCGCAATTCACCGCCATCGGACCGCTGCTGAAAGCGTCCGGCAACGGTGGCAAGGGAATCGCCTGGGATGCAGCGCACGAAATCGATTTCCTCGCTACCCTGAACGGTACGGTTCGCGCCGGAGTGGCATCGGGGCAGCCCCGCCTTGAAACCGATGTCGATGCCATCGAGGCCATCCTGAGTCTGGCGCCGGAGACCAATGGTGAGGTTGCCGTGAAGGCCTGGGAAGCGCTTGGCCAGATGACCGGGCGCGACCACACCCATCTTGCGCGGTCGAAGGAGGACGAGAAGATCCGCTTCCGCGATATCGTCGCGCAGCCGCGAAAGATCATCTCGTCACCGACCTGGTCGGGAATAGAAAGCGAGACAGTCTGCTACAACGCAGGCTACACCAATGTCCACGAGCTGATCCCCTGGCGCACCCTGACCGGGCGCCAGCAGCTTTACCAGGATCATCTATGGATGCGCGCCTTCGGAGAGGCGCTGGTCACGTGGCGGCCGCCGGTGGACACCAAAGGGACGGCGGCGATCCGTGGCAAGCACGACAACGGCAATCCGGAGATCGTGCTGAACTTCGTTACCCCGCACCAGAAATGGGGCATCCATAGCACCTACACAGACAATTTGTTGATGCTGACCCTGAGCCGCGGCGGCCCGTGCATCTGGATCAGTGAGACGGACGCGCAACAAGTCGGCATAGCCGACAATGACTGGGTCGAAGCCTACAACACCAATGGCGCGCTGGTGGCGCGGGCGGTGGTCTCGCAGCGGGTCAATCCCGGCATGGTGATGATGTACCATGCCCAGGAGAAGATCGTGAACATGCCGGGCAGCGAGGTGACTGGCCAGCGCGGCGGCATCCACAACTCGGTCACTCGCGTGGTGCTCAAGCCCACGCACATGATCGGCGGCTATGCACAACTGAGTTTCGGCCTGAACTACTACGGCACGGTCGGCTCCAACCGCGACGAGTTCATCATCATCCGGCGCATGGACAAGGTGGACTGGCTGGACGGCGCCCCCGTCACGCAGCAGTCATCCCGCCAGAAAGAGGTCGTGTCATGAAAATCCGAGCGCAGATCGCGATGGTGCTGAACCTCGACAAATGCATCGGCTGTCACACCTGCTCGGTCACCTGCAAGAACGTGTGGACCAGCCGCGAGGGGATGGAATACGCGTGGTTCAACAATGTCGAGACCAAACCCGGTGTTGGCTATCCGAAGGACTGGGAAAACCAGAAGCGCTGGAAGGGCGGCTGGACGCGCCGGAAGAACGGCAAGATTGAGCCGCGCATCGGCGGCAAATGGCGCATCCTGTCCAACATCTTCGCCAATCCAGACCTGCCTGAAATTGACGATTACTACGAGCCGTTCACGTTCGATTATGGACACCTGCAGACCGCGCCCGAGGGCAAGGTCATGCCGACCGCCCGCCCACGTTCGCTGATCACCGGCGAACGGATGGAGAAGATCGAATGGGGTCCGAATTGGGAGGAGATCCTGGGCGGCGAATTCGCCAACCGTTCGAAGGACAGTAATTTCGAGGGTGTGCAGAAAGAAATCTACGGCGCCTTTGAGAACACCTTCATGATGTATCTGCCGCGCCTGTGTGAACATTGCCTCAATCCGGCCTGTGCCGCCGTCTGCCCGTCCGGCGCCATCTACAAGCGCGAGGAGGACGGCATCGTCCTGATCGATCAGGACAAATGCCGCGGCTGGCGCATGTGCGTTTCTGGCTGCCCCTACAAGAAGATCTATTACAACTGGTCGTCGGGCAAGTCTGAGAAATGCATCTTCTGCTACCCCCGCATCGAGGCCGGGCAGCCAACGGTGTGCTCGGAGACCTGCGTTGGCCGCATTCGCTATCTCGGCGTCATTCTTTACGACGCCGACCGCATCGAGGAAGCGGCCTCGGTCCCGGACGAAGGCGATCTCTACGAGGCGCAGCTCAAGGTGTTTCTCGATCCGCACGATCCCGCCGTGCAGGAACAGGCCCGGCGTGACGGCATTCCGGAGGCCTGGCTGGAGGGTGCGCGGAAGTCGCCGATCTGGAAAATGGCGATGGAGTGGAAGATCGCCTTCCCGCTGCATCCCGAATACCGCACCCTGCCGATGGTCTGGTACGTGCCCCCGCTGTCGCCGATCCAGGCCGCCGCCGCGAAAGGCGATCTCGGCACCATCGGCGGCATGCCTGATGTGAAGTCGCTGCGCATCCCTGTGGAATACCTGGCCAACCTGCTGACCGCTGGCCGGACCGAACCGATCACGGCCGCCCTGGAGCGAATGCTGGCCATGCGCGCCTATATGCGCGCCAAGACGGTGGACGGCCTGATCATCGACTCGATCGCCGAGCGTGTGGGGCTGTCGGGCCAGGACATTGAGGACATGTACCAGCTCATGGCCATCGCCAACTACGAGCACCGATTCGTCATTCCCACCGCCCATCGCGAGACCGGTGAGGATCCTTTCCAAATGCGCGGCTCCTGCGGCTTCTCGTTCGGCGAGGGCTGTTCCGGAAAGACCGGCTTCGGCCTGTTTGATTCGAAGAAGCCGAAGACCCCGATGGAGGTGGTGTGATGGCCCGCACCTATCGCGCCCTCGCGGCTCTGATCGCCTATCCCACCGAGGCGCTGCAAGCCGCGACGGGCGAGATCGCCGCGGTGTTGGCCGAGGAAGATCTGGTGCTGGCGCCGCGGCGCGCCGCCATCGGCGATCTGCTGACCGAACTGGCCGGGCGCGACATCTATGAGTTGCAGGAGCGGTATTTCGCGCTCTTCGATCGCAGCCGCACGCTGTCGCTGCATCTGTTCGAGCATGTGCATGGTGAAAGCCGCGATCGCGGGCAGGCGATGGCGGACCTGATCGCGCTTTACCGCGGTCATGGATTCGAACCGACTGCCAGCGAGTTGCCCGACTTCCTGCCGCTGTTCCTTGAATTCCTGTCATTGCTTCCAGGACATGAAGCGCAGGCGCTGCTAGCCGAGCCGGCTGGCATTCTTCGGCTCCTCGCGGAACGGCTTGTCACACGCAAGAGCGCCTATGCAGCGGTGTTCCAGGCGCTCGCCACGCTGGCCAACGCACCCACGATCGACGGACCGGATACCGCCGCCGAAGACCCCGACGATCTCGTGGCGCTGGACGCGGCATGGGAGGAGGCAGCGGTCCATTTCGGACCCGGCGAACAGATCGACAGTTGCGGGACGGATCGTCTGCGGACGCGGCTTCGTGCAGCGACCCGTGACGCCGCAGCCGTCTGAGGAGATGGAACGATGAGCGATTATCTGAACAGCGCCCTCTATGGCTGGTATCCCTATGTGTGCCTGACCGTGTTCGCTCTTGGCAGCCTGGTGCGCTTCGACACCGCGCAATACACGTGGCGCAGCGGGTCGAGTCAGTTGCTGCGGAAGCGGCAGTTCCGCTGGGGCTCCAACCTGTTTCACGTCGGCATCCTGGTCGTCATCGGAGGCCATTTCGCCGGCTTCCTGATGCCCGACTGGGCGGTGGACTGGCTGATCAGCCCGGCCCAGCATGAGCTGCTGGCCATGGTGGTGGGCGGCCTCGCCGGCCTGATCGCGATCGTCGGACTGTCGTTGCTGATCCACCGGCGATTGACCGACCCGCGCATCCGCGCCACCAGCCGGCGATGGGATATCGCGATCATCCTGATGCTGTGGGCGCAGCTTGCCCTCGGCCTGCTGACTGTTCCGGTCTCGGCGCTACATATGGATGGCGCGCTGTTCCTGACCTTGGTCGCCTACATCAAGGGAATCGTGCTGCTGCATCCTGGCGTGGCCGATCTGCTCCTCGGCACGCCGTTGATCTACAGGCTGCATATCCTGCTGGGCTTCACCATCTTCCTGGTCTCTCCGTTCACCCGCCTGGTGCATATATGGAGCGCCCCGGTCTGGTATTTCGGCCGCCCCGGATTCCAGGTCGTGCGCAGCCGGGAGAGCGTCGGAAATCGGTCCCGGGATCAGTCGCTCACAGTGGTCGATCTGGTGACGCGCGCCGATTCGGCAAAGCCGGCTGGCGCGAAGTTTCCGCAATCCGTCAGGGGGAACTGAACCATGCAAACCGTCACGGTGAACGACGTTGCGATCCCGCACGCGACCATCGCAAGGGAAGTGCAGAACCACCAGGCAGAGTCGCCCGCCGTCGCGTGGGAACAGGCGACCCGGGCCCTGGTCATTCGCGAATTGCTACTCCAACGTGCGCGTGCGCTGGATCTTGTGGCCGATCCGCGTACCGAGGACGGCGCGCGGGAGACCGACGAAGAATCGCTGATCCGGTTGCTGCTGGAACGTGAGGTCATCACGCCAAAGGCCGATGACGCCGTCTGCCGCCGCTACTACGACAGCAACCCGGCGCGTTTCCGCAGCCCGGATCTGTTCGAGCCGGCGCATATCCTGTTCAAGGCTCGCCGCGACGATACCGATGCCTACGCTAAGGCCGAGGCCCAGGCTGCCGCGGTCCTCGCGGATCTCCAGCAGCACCCGGGCAGGTTCGACAGCCTGGCGCGCAGCCTGTCCGACTGCTCGTCCGCGACGGAAGGTGGGCGGCTGGGACAGATCGTGCGGGGCGAGACGACCCCCGAGTTCGAGACATTTCTGGTTGCCATGGAACCTGGCCAAATCTGCCCAACCCTGGTGCGCACGCGCTATGGCATGCACGTTCTCCGTCTGGACCGCAGGATCGCGGGCGAGACTTTGCCGTTCGACGCCGTCCGTACCCAGATCGCCACCTATCTGGAAGAGCGCACATGGCGCCGCGCGGTTGCGCAATATATCGCGCTGGTGGCGGGGCAGGCGCGGATCGCCGGGTTTGATCTGCCGGCCGCCACCTCGCCGCTCGTGCAATAGGAGGCGAGCATGCTCGGCAACATTCTGGGCGCCCTGACGGATGCCATCTCGGCCGAGGAAGCCCTGGCTGCCGTCGGCGACCCTGGCTTGGTAGAGCGCGTTTGGCTGGGCGCCGCGGCCGAAGGTGTCGGCGTCGGCGAATTCGTGGCCAGCACGGTCCGCCAAATGCTCGACTATGCGGAGGAGGATATGTGGCTGGATCTTCTCGGCCGCATGTCAGGCTCGCCGCGACCCGGCGTCGCGGCATTAGAGGCCATGCTGGTCCGCGCCTTTCCCGAACCAGCCATCAGCCGCTCGCGCGCCGGCTTACCGCGTTCTTCGTCAGAAGGGTAAAATTTCCTTCACAACAATAACAATCGCGTGATACCAGAGGGACAGGTAAAGGAGCCTGACTGTAGCTGCACAATAGAACGAGAGCCAAATTATAATAAAGATCTGACTTTCGTGGAATACAGCGCCGGGTCTCCATCCTTATGTTTCCGCGGGCCAAAGAAATGGTCCATGAACAAGACGAAACATAAGGGGGAAACATGTTCAAGCTGTCGAAGCTATGGCGAAGCGCGCCCTTACGCGCCGATACGTCACGAAGATCAAGGAAAATCAATCTCGGCCTCAGCCTCATATTTGCGGCTGGAGCGATGTGCGCGTCCTGGCACGGCGCAGCCGCCGCGCCCGGTCCGATCGTCACCACCAAGGAAGGAAGGGTCCAGGGCTTCGTCCAAAATGGCGTCGCCCAGTTCCTCGGTGTTCCTTTCGCCGAGCCGCCAGTCGGCAATCTGCGCTGGAGGCCGCCGCGCAAGCATGCGCCCTGGACCAGCGTTCTAAAGGCGACGTCCTACGCTCCCATCTGCGCGCAGATCACGACGCTCGGCGTGTTCGCGGGCCCCGCGAACAACAACGAGGACTGCCTTTATCTGAACGTCTTTACGCCGAACCTTGATCCTTCCGCGAGGCTTCCGGTCGTCTTCTGGATTCACGGCGGCGGCAATTTCGACGGCGAAACTCCCGGCTATGACGGGAGCAAGCTGGCCGCGCAAGGCCACACGGTTGTGGTCTCCGTTGAGTACCGGTTGAACCTTATGGGCTGGCTCGCGCATCCCGCATTGGATGCCGAAGGTCATCTCTTCGGCAACTACGGCATCCTTGACCAGCAGCTCGCGCTGAAATGGGTGAAGCACAACATCGCTCAGTTCGGCGGCGACAAGAACAACGTCACAGTCGGCGGCCAGTCCGCGGGCGCGGTCGACACCGGCATCGCCATGGTATCGCCGCTGGCCGCGGGCCTGTTCCACCGCGCCATCTGCGAAAGCTTCTGCCCCAGCACGGTGCCGACCTTGGCGTCAGCAGAGGCGACTGGCGTCGCCTTCTCGGTCGCGGCCGGCTGCGGCTCCGGCACGGACGCGGCCACCGCCAAATGTCTGCGCAGCCTGACCGCGGCGCAGGTTGAGGCGCTTGCAGGAACCGCGAGCGCCACAAGTCAATACATAGTTGGCCCCATGCAGGACGGCACGGTCATACCCGAGCAGCCGATCACCGCCTTTGCCAACGGCCATTTCAACCATGTGCCCCTGATCAACGGGAACGTGGAGGATGAGCAGAACTTCAGTCTCGCCATTACGGAGTACTTCTCCGGACCGCCGCGCACACCGCCGACCGCGGCGCAATATTTGAACTACGTCAACACCACCTTTGTCCCGCCGCGTTATCCGGCCGGGTCGGCGGCGAAGGTTCTGGTCCGCTACCCGCTCAGCGCTTTCGCGACCCCGCAACTGGCCTGGGATAGGGTGGGGACAGACGTGGGAATATGCGGTCAACGGCGCATCGACAGAGTCCTGGCTCCGCAGATACCGGTCTATGCGTATGAATTCTCCGACCAGACGGCGCCGTTCTACTTCCCGAAAATGCCTGGGTTCCTCTCTCTCGCCTACCACACCGCCGACATCCAGTATCTGTTCCCGTTGTGGCATGGCGGACCGGACGGAATTCAGCATCCGCTCAACAACAAGCAGGAGGATCTCTCCGACCAGCTCGTAGCCGCCTGGACGAATTTCGCCTGGACCGGCAACCCGAACGGGCTCGGCAACTACCCCTGGCCGCGCTACACGAACAACGCGGTCAAGCCGGCCTGGCTGATCGAGGATCTCCCCGTCCTGTCGACGCTGACGGACACGCAGTACTCGGCGCTCCGTAAATGCAATTTCTGGGATTCGCTCACTGTGACCAACTGAGCCAGTGTGAGTTTTGGCCATACGCGTCAAACCGGCAAGGCTGACGCCTAAACAACAGTAAGGCGGACGCCTAAACAATAAAGGTGACGGCCATGGTCATGGCCGTCACCTCGTCACATCGTTCCTCTCCACGCCCAGCGGTGTCGATAGGATTAGTCATTTGCCTTCCCACCGGGGGTGCCGTATCCTCAAAAGCGGTCGCACCACGTAGTCAAGTCGGCGGCAATTGACGGCCCTGGAATCGATGGCTCTGGTCAACTGACAGGGTAGAAAATGAAATCGCGCGGATGGGCCATTCTCATTGCGGCTGTAGGGCCTTTTTACGCCGGCGGCGCCAACTGCCAAGCGCTCGGCCCGAGCAGGCAAGGAGCTGGCCTGGCGCAAGATGAGCAAAGCGCCATGGCGGGGGGGCCTGCCGGAGCGCAGCTCGCCGATTCAGGGTCCCTGCGCGAAGCCGCCGTGACGCCCGTCCCACGGCCGCGGTTCAATGGCAATCCGCTTTGGGCGACTCCGCTGGAATCTTTGCGCATGACCCGTGAGCGGCCCCTTTTTTCGGCCTCGCGCCGTCCTCCCCCTCCGATCGCCGCGGCGGCGCCAAAGGTTGTCGCTCCGACGTCAGCCGAATCAGCGGCGTCGTCGGAAAACCCAGGGATCACTCTCGTCGGCGTCGTGCATGGGGCCGACGTCGATCTGGGCGTTTTCGTCGACGACACAGATAAATCTCTCCTCCGGCTTCGCGTTGGCCAATCCATCCGCGGTTGGGTCGTTCATAACGTTGACGTTAGAACGACAACGCTAAAAAAAGCCGACGAGCAAGTGAAGCTGGAGCTTCCTGCGCGCAGCACGGAGACGGCCGGCTCGCCGCCTGCCGTGACGGTAGAGACGGCCGCCTCGCCGCAGCCCCGCACAGCCGCTGTGGCCCAAAGGAGTGCGGTCGGACGATTCAAACAATTCGCGACGGCCGGCCGGCCATAGGTCATCGCGAAGCCAAGAGAAGCTCGGGGTAAGCCAAATGCCCGCCGTTCCTGGGCATGGAAAGACAGCGATGGGCCACCGCGGCGGCCAGCGATTTTGGGCAAAACCAAAATGAACTCTTGGGCGGCTTGCGCGTTCTTTTTTCGGTGAAACGCGCGGACGCCTGATGGGCGTTGGAGAGTTCAATGAAAGAGCTTGGGAAAGTCGTCGTCGGTGCGGCGGTCGCCTGCGCCTTTTCGAGCGGGGCCATCGCTCAAGTTCGCACCTTCGGGCCAGCGGCTCCCTACCTCGTGACGGGCCGAAGCGTCAGCGTGCCGCCCTATGAGCATCACGCTCAAAAACCCTACGAACAGGCGGGCGCGCAAGGGCGATTGGACTCTGGAACCGGCGCCGGCCAGACCGAGACGCCGAGCGGCGAGACGCCGTCCCGGTAGGTCTTGCCCGCCGTCAATCCCGCGCGGGGAAAGCGATTGCAACGGGCGCCCGGGCATTGCCGGGCGCCGCTCGGGCGCGTGTCAGACAAACGTCCATAATCTGTGCGCCAGAAACGTCCACAGCACGACGATGCCCGTGGTCGCGACCTGGGCCGGCAGATAAGGCGCGCCACCGACCTTCACAAACAGCGTCATGAACAGATAGGTTAGCGCCGCCGCCCCAACGGCGACCAGCGCGAAGCGCCCGCCCGCGCGCCGATGCGGCAGGTCCGAACGAAATGTGTGGCGTCGATTCAGCGCATAAGAGACGATCGCGCCCGCGATGCTTCCGGCCAGGGCCGCCGGAGGCGCCGCCGCATGGGCCAGCTCGACCAGTCCGATCAAGATTGAATAATGGACGCTCGTGGCGACGAGGCCGACGCCGGTGAAAGATGAAAACTGGCGCAAAAGCTGAGGCATCGCTATAGATCGCATCTCCGCTGGAATCGTTCGAATCCAGCGGGATTGTCGTGTCTTAATGATTGCCGCGCTTTGCGGCGTTGGTCCGGCCGCACCCGAACGCGGATTTGGCTGGATCGTCAAGGAGGAAATCCAATGAACGCAATTTTTCGGCCGAGGCTGGCCGCATGGCTTGCTGGCGCCGCCATGATCGGCATGATGGCCGGCGGAGCCGAAGCGCGTCCGCGCGCTGGACTGCTCGAATGCAATGTTTCGTCTGGCATTGGCTTCATCGTCACCTCGAATCGGGCTTTGTCCTGCGTCCTCACTCCGCGCCGCGGCCCGCGGCAATATTATGTCGGAACCATTCGCAATTTCGGCCTTGACCTCGGCTTCACGTCTGGCGGCCGGTTTGCCTGGGCTGTGTTCACCGCGGGCAGCGCCCTGCCGCCATTTGCGTTGGCGGGCGAATTCGTCGGCGCGAGCGGCGGCGCCTCGTTCGGCGGCGGCGTCACCGCCAATGTCCTCGTCGGCGGCAACAACAGGTCGATCAGCCTTCAGCCTCTCTCGCTTGGCGTGCAGGCCGGCGTCAATCTTTCGGCCGGAGTTGGCGCCCTCTCTCTCGAACCGAGCGCCCCGCCGCCCGGTCGCTGATCCCCGGGCGAAGGCCCAAGGTTGCGGCCGGGGCTTCGGCTGAATAGATTTCAAATCTGGCCGCCCCGACCGCTCAACCGTCGAGAAGATTTTCATGTCTGCTTCCCCCTCCAGAGGGACCCCGCATGCTCAAGGGTCCTCGCACGCGAAAGTGATCATCATAGGGTCGGGTCCCGCCGGCTATACGGCGGCGATTTACGCTGCGCGCGCGCTGCTGGAGCCCGTGCTGATCGCCGGTTTTGAGGCTGGCGGCCAGCTGATGATCACAACGGACGTCGAAAATTATCCCGGTTTCGCCGAGCCTATTCAGGGTCCCTGGCTGATGGAGCAGATGAAGGCTCAGGCGGAGAATGTCGGAACCCACATGATCTCGGACCATATTGTCAAGGTCGAGCTTGGTCATCATCCTTTTCGTCTTTTCGGAGACAGCGGAGAGGCTTACGTCTGCGACGCCCTGATCATCGCGACGGGCGCCAAGGCCAAGTGGCTGGGCCTGCCCTCGGAAGACAAGTTCAAGGGCTATGGCGTTTCGGCCTGCGCCACCTGCGACGGATTTTTCTATCGCGGCAAGGACGTGATCGTCGTCGGAGGCGGCAATTCGGCGGTCGAGGAGGCGCTCTATCTCAGCCATCTCGCTTCCAAGGTGACGGTGGTGCATCGCGGCTCCGCCTTCAGGGCCGAGCGGATCTTGCAGGAGCGGCTGTTAAAGCGGCCGAACGTCGAAGTTGTTTGGGACCATGTCGTGCATGAGATCCACGGCTCGGAAGAACCTTTGGGCGTCACCCATGTCAGCCTGAAAAACGTCAAGACGGAGGCTGTCCGCGTTGATGATACGCATGGCGTCTTCGTCGCCATCGGCCATAAGCCGGCCTCCGATCTGTTCAGGGGCCAGCTCGACATCAAGCCGAACGGCTATATCAGGACAGAGCCGAATTCGACGGCGACGAGCGTGCCGGGCGTTTTTGCCGCGGGCGACGTCACGGACGATATCTACCGCCAGGCGGTGACGGCGGCCGGAATGGGCTGCATGGCCGCGCTTGAAGTCGAGCGCTGGCTTGCCGCCGAGAATCACCGGCGCGTCGCGGCGGAATAAATCGATTTTCCGACTGGGCCGAAGGCTGGCGTTGCGGATTTTGAAATTCAGCTCATTCTCTTGTGAAAAGAGCGAATCGCCGGTTTCAACGGCGTTTCTTCCGGGATGCGACTACTTTGAGGGACCGCCATGAGCTTCTGCCGTAAATCTATCCTCGCTTTATCATTCTGGGCCGCCGCCAGTCTCGCCGGCGCCGCTTTCGCGCAAACGGCTCAGCCGGCGGCCCCGGCCAAGGCGCCCCCGGCGGCGCCCAGTTCATCCATGTCGAAGGCGGCTCCGGCTCCCGCCGCGCTGCTCGACATCAATTCGGCGAGCGAGGCGGACCTTCAAGCCCTGCCCGGCATCGGCGACAAACGCGCCGCCGACATCATCAAAAACAGGCCCTACAAGGGCAAGGACGAGCTGGTGCAGAAAAAGATCATCCCGGCCGCGGTCTACGCCAAGATCAAGAGCCAGATCATCGCCAAGCAGAAGTAACGATGGGCTCTTAAGAGCTCATTCGTCGCGGCTCAATATGCGATCTATGCCCTTCGCCATTTGAAGGGCGAAATAAGCGTAGCTGTCGGCGTTGCGGATGGCGAATTGGACCGGCAGCTTCTTATATTTGTCTGGATCATCCGATTCAGCTCCAGAGCGGTCGCGGTAAGCAAAATCCTGGAACGCGTCGCTGACGAAATGTGCGGATTCATGGACAAGGCAATGAACCTGGCTTAACGCCCCTATGGAGAGATAATAGGGCGTTATCCGGAACGTCCCGTCCCTTTTCTGCGGCACAAAGGCGGGCGCCATCCCGGTATCTTCGTCGCCGCCGCCAGCGGGCGCATCAGTAAAGGCCGATGAGGCTTTGCCGAGCGCGGACAAGATATCGAAATAGCGGAAACGGATTTCGATCAATATTCGGAGCGTCGGATCGGCCTCGTCGACGAAAGGCAGCAATGACAGAAGCTGATCGAGCGTGCTTGGAGCCGGCCCCAGCTCAACATGGAAGTGCGTTTGCAGAGCCTTGAACTGACTGAGATTGGCGATTTCCGAACGGCGTCCGTTGAAGCCGATGACGGCGTTCAGCGCGTTGATCGAGGCGCCGACCCAGCGCTGAGCCTCCGGGACATTGCCGAGAGCCTTCTCCTTTGGCGTCATGGTCGCTGAGCCTTAAAGAGGCGGAATCGTATTGGCGCTGGCCGAACGGTTCTCGTCGCGGTTGCAAAGACGGCTGCTTTCGCTTTTTTCGAACTTCAACATCTCTTGGTCGAGAGAGGCGATGGTCATTTTTCCAACGATGTTGTCGGCCTGTGTCTGGTAGCTGTGATTGATGATCGAGCGCTTTTCTTTATACGCCTTTATGGCCGCCGCCGTGGACGAGCCATAGGAAGACTGCTCGGTCTCGCCGGAATCGATCTTGGCGTCATCCAGCAGCATCAGGGCGGACTGTATTTTCAGAACATGTGCGCCGGAGGCGCCAAGCAAAACATGCGCGGAGTCCTGCCTCGCCGCCGCTTCAAGTTTGGCGTCGCCCCTAAAAAGCTTCGATTCCAGACTCATGCAGGCTCCCGACGGACTGGCGACGATGGAGGTTATCTTATACGCTCAAGGCAAGGGCGTCCCTCTAAGGCAAGCCCGTTCTATCGTCAGCTTCTGGCGCTTTTCCAGGCTAGCAGTCTGCGCCGCCATGTCGTCGTTCGTCAATCGTCACAGTCCTCTCTTATGAGAGGGATGATAATCCCTCCGCGGGATTGTCGTTTCCACGCGAAAGCGGCGCCCGTCGCAAAGGATCAACGGATGTTTCCAAAGCCTGAGCCCCAATTGTTCCCGAACACGCTCGCCTATGAGACGACGCCGATGGTGAAGCCCACCGGCTTTCGCGAATATGACGCGCGCTGGCTGTTCGAAAAAGAAATCAACCTGATGGGCGTTCAGGCTTTGGGGCTTGGCCTTGGCGCGCTTTTGCATGAGATGGGCGTCAGGCCCGAACTCGTCACCGGACATGATTTCCGGTCCTATTCTTCATCGATCAAGCTGGCGCTCATCACCGGCCTGATGGCTGCGGGCGTAAAGGTCCATGACATCGGCCTTGCGCTCTCGCCGATGGCCTATTTCGCCCAGTTCGAGCTCGACGTTCCGGCCGTCGCGATGGTCACCGCCTCGCACAATGACAATGGCTGGACCGGCGTCAAGATGGGCGCCCAAAGGCCGGTCACCTTCGGTCCCGACGAAATGGGCCGGTTGAAAGAGATCGTGCTCTCGGGCAAATTCCGCTATGCGGATGGCGGCTCTTATCGCTTTGTCGAGAATTTCCCCGCCCGCTACATCGCGGACCTCACCAACCGGCCGAAACTGACGCGCAAGCTCAAGGTCGTCGCCGCCTGCGGCAATGGCACGGCGGGAGCCTTCGCGCCCGAGGTTCTGGAAAAGCTCGGCTGCGAGGTCATTCCGCTCGACACGGAGCTCGATTTCACTTTCCCGCGCTATAACCCGAACCCCGAAGACCTCGAAATGCTGCACGCCATGGCGGCTAAAGTGCTCGAGACGGGCGCCGACGTCGGCCTTGGCTTTGACGGCGATGGCGACCGCTGCGGCGTCGTCGACAACAAGGGCGACGAAATTTTCGCCGACAAGATCGGCGTCATGCTGGCGCGGGACCTCTCGAAGCTTTATCCGCAGGCGACTTTCGTCGTCGATGTGAAGTCGACAGGGCTTTTTGCGACCGACCCCGAACTTTTGAGCCGCGGCGTCAAGGCTGATTACTGGAAAACGGGGCATTCCCACATCAAACGCCGGGTGAGCGACCTCGGCGCGCTCGCGGGCTTTGAAAAATCCGGCCATTTCTTTTTCAATGCGCCGGTTGGGCGCGGCTATGACGATGGCCTTCTCACCGCCATTCATGTGCTCGACATGCTGGACCGCAACCCGCAAAAATCGATGGCCGAACTCTATGAAGCTCTGCCCAAAACCTGGGGCTCGCCCACCATGTCGCCCCATTGCGACGATGAAAAGAAATATGGCGTCGTCGACAGGACGCTGGAGCGGCTGCGGTCGATGCAGCAGCAGGGTGCGGCGCTGACAGGGCAGAAAATCCGCGACCTCGTGACCGTCAATGGCGTGCGCGTCACGGTCGAGGACGGAACCTGGGGTCTTGTTCGCGCTTCCTCGAACAAGCCCGAACTCGTCGTCGTCGTGGAGAGTCCGGTTTCCGAGCTTAGAATGCGGGAAATGTTCGCCGCTGTGGACGCCATCCTGCGGGAAAGCCCGGAGGTCGGCGCCTATAATCAGACGATCTGACGCCCGGAGGAGAGGCGCCGGCTTTATCGCGGGCGGGCGCGTTTCTGATGGCGGGTCAATCGTTGCCGACAACGGTCCCGACCGAGGCTGTCTGCGAGCTATTGGTCATCGTGAGATCGGCGAGGGATTTTGCCGCGACGCCCGGCCACGCCACGTTGAGCGCATTCCAGATGGTGGCGTTGACTATTCCGGTGCTGAGCGTGTAGTCCGCCGGGCAGTTGATACAGCTATTGCCCTGGAAGACCGCCCCGATGATCGCCCCCTGGTGTTGGTCGTTGTAGACTTGGCCGCCGTAATTCTGGAAGGACGTATAGGCTTGATAGCCTTCATGGAAGAAATAGTAGAGCCCGCTGGCGCGCGCGCTTATACGGTTGTTTCGTATCTCCGCGCTCAACACGCTTTTGCCCCAGAAATCCGCATTGTTGATCATCACGAAGTTGAGCGCGATGTAGGAAGGAAATACGCCGCTTGTGTCTGTCAGGATATTTCCTTTTATTTCCAGATTTGCTGCAGTGTCGAAGGCGGGCTCCGTGAATGACGTCGAAAGCTGCTCGTGGGAAACGAGGTAGATTCCGCCGTTGTTTGTGAGCTGGTTGCCGATGACAGACACGTTGAGATAGGCGCCGTGGTACATGGCGATGCCGACGGGATTGCCGGTCGCCGTATTGTTGCTGATCAACGTATTCTCATAAGCTGGCACGGTGATGGAGAAATGATCGCCGGGCGCTGGGATGACGTCAAAGGGTTTGTCGAGCGTGAATGTATTGTTGTTCTGCGCCATGATATGGCGCCATTGGCCGGCGCCGGCGCCGCTGACGATGACCGCCATTGAATTGGGATAGATCTTCCAGGCGCAGGTCCCCGAACATTTGGAATTATCGGTCACACTCTGGCTATCGGCGGCCGTGACCGTTCCCCAGTCCTGCCGCACATTCTGTCCGCCCGCCTCGTTGAGGATGGTTTCGCCGTCATTGTGATTGGTCAAAATTACGCCGTCGGACACGTCGAAGAGATTGTTCTGCACGACGATGTTCTTGCCGAAATTGATCGTCAGCTGGCGCCCCATGACCCGCGCGACCTTTTGGCCGGCCCGGACCGGCTGATTGATATAGGGCCATGACCATGAAGCCTGCGCAGGGCCGGCGATGAGCGTGTCTGTCGCGCCGCGCGTGAAATGATTGTTCTCGATGATGGCGTTGACGAGATCATTCATCGAGTTCTGGTCCGTCGACCATTTGACGATATTGTTCAGGAAGTGAAGGTTGCTCAGCTGTGAAAAATATAAGGGCCCGACGCCGCCGGTTTTCTGGGCGACGCTCCCGTTTTGGTAGTTCACCCCCTGCGTGAAGATGGAATTCAGGATCGCCACCCGGTCCCCCGTGAGGTAGATCGGAGCGCCGGAGCCAAGATTCCAAACCACCCGTTGAATGAAGAACCTGCTGATGGGCCGGCCCCACGTGCCGATATTGGTAATGGGGTTGCTGGACAGATCGACGTTCTGGATCGTCAGATCAGCAAATCCCGACATGCCGCCCGTATCGACGATAAAGCCGGCCGGCGCGGCGGGTCCGAAGGTGATTTTCGTCAAGAAGGAGCTTTGGCCCTGCAGCACGACGCCTGGCTTGAGGTCGATTCTCATCGATCCCAGATTGTATGTCCCTGCCGGGAGATAGACGACGCCGCCATAGGCTGCCGCTTTATTGATCGCGCCCTGGATCGCCGCCCCGTCGCTGGCGACGCCGTCGCCTTTGGCGTGGACCCCGAGACTCGGATCCGTCTTGACGTTGAAAAAGTGGTGGTCGGCCTGGTTCGTCCCCGTAGTCCCCGCCTGGTAGCCGGGGCCGTCCTGATAGACGAAATCATAGGCCCAGGGCTGGCCGATGAGGAAATGATCGATTCCGGGCGCGTGCCCCTGAATGGAGTCGTCGAGGAGGGCCGTCGCATAACCGTTGAAGACGCTCACCTTGTAGCTGTGGCCGGCGATAACGCCCAGGGGCGGCTGAACGTCGAGGACGTAAGGGGAGCTCGTCGGCAGGTTGACGACCGCCTTCAGCGTCGCGTTCGTCTGCTGGTCGATGAAAGTGGCGGTGGGGACGAGGCCGTTGACATAAAGATTGCGGCCAAAGATGCGGACATGCGCGCCGGGAGCAATCTCGGCATTGTCGAAATGCAGCGGCTTTGGCGCATTGAGGTAGATATGGGGACTCGTTGCTGAGCCGTTCGCAATCCACACCTCATAGAGATCGAAGGGGATAGTCCGCGGCGCCGCGACGACGACGGTCCCGTCGTCGGCCGTCTTTGTCGCCAGCGTGATCGCCGCCGCCTGGTGCGAAGCTTTCAGAAAAACCTGCGGCGTGGTTCCAAAGCCGCTGCCGCCCAGGCTGATGACATCGCCCGGATTGGCGGTGAACGGTTGATTGATGATCACCGGATCGGCCGAAGCGGCAACCGCGGCGAAGCTCCAGCAATAGGCGGCATAGGCCAGCAGCCGGACGTGCTTACGGCGCCGTTTCCGCAGAGGCATGCTTAAAATAAAAGTAGAAATCATGGAAAATATAGTCATATCCTGCCTCCATTCGCAGAAAATTAGACTAAATATTCAATGTACAATCAAATATAAGTCTATATCCGAGTGAGTGGCCATGAGACATGACATCTATTTCGGTCGTATCTATCCGAACGAAGTGTATTGATGGATATTGTCGCGCAAATTGTACGCGGTTTGGAGCTTACGCTACGAAAGCGGAGCCATGACGTTGGGGAGCTTTCGGACAATGAGGGGAGGCGCCGGCGGCTTTGAATCCGCGCCGGGGCGGGAGGGAGGTCTGGCTTGCCTCCCGCTTCACCAGCGTCGCGGACCCGCATGGCGCGGGGCCGCGGCGGTCGGTTGAGACTCAATCGTGGCCGACCAGCGTTCTGATCGACGCAGCGGCCCCGGAGCCGAGCATGGGGGTGTCTTTTAGAAAAGTCGATGTGACGCCGGGGCTGTTTGAGGTCGCCGCGTTCCAGATGGTCGTGTCGGTTGCGCCGGTTCCAAGACTGTAGTTCACCGTGCAATTCGCGCAGCTATTGCCCTGGAACACCGTCCCGAAGAATGCTCCGCCCTGTTGTTCGATATAGGCCGCCGGATAGGCCTGATAGAATGAGAAGGCTTGATAGCCTTCGGCGAAAAAATAATAGGGAGTGCCGGTGTGCGCCGCGATGCTGTTGTTCCTTATTTCGGCGCCCATCACGTTCCTGCCCCAGAAGGAACTTGGATTGATCATGAGATAGCCGAGCGCGATATAGGAGGGCCAGGCGCCGGTCGTATTCGTCAGGGTATTGCCGTTTATCTCCATATTTCTGGTGGCGTCGAGGCCGGGTTCCGAGCGCGTTGACGAGAGCTGTTGCTCCGCCATCAGATAAATGCCGCCATTGTTGGTCAGCTGGTTGCCGGTGACGGCGACATTGAGATAGGCGCCGTGATACATTGCGATGCCGACGGGATTCCCCGTCGCCGTATTATTGCTGATAATCGCGTTCTCGTAAGCCGGGACGGCGATAGAGAAGCGGTCGCCGGCCGCCGGAGCGACGTTAAAGGGCGCATCGACCGTGAATGTGTTGCCGGCGTGCGCGGTGATGTGCCGCCATTGGCCGGCGCCGGCGCCGCTGACGATGATCAGCATTGAATTCGGATGAACCAGCCAGGCGCAGGCGCCGGAGCATTTCGAGTTGTCGGTGACGCTGATGTTGTTGGCCGTGGTGACGGTTCCCCAGTCCTCCCGCATGTCTTGTCCGCCCGCCTCATTGAGGATGGTTTCGCCGTCATTGTGATTGACGATGAGAACGCCGTCCGACACGTCGAAGAGATTGTTTTGCACCACGACGTTCTTGCCGAAGTTGATCGACAGCTGGCGTCCGTCGACCCGCGCAACCGTCTGCCCCGCGACGACCGGCTGATTGGTGAAGGGGAATGTCCACGAAGCTTGCGCCGGGCCGGCGACGATGGTGTCCGAGGCGCTGCGCGTGAAATGGTTGTTTTCGATGATGGCGTTGACGAGATCACTCATCGAATTCTGGTTGGTCGCCCATTTAACTGCGTTGTTTTTGAACTGAAGATTGCTCAGCTGTGAGAAATACAAAGGTCCAAGGCCGCCGGTTTTCTGGGCGACGCTCCCGGTTTGATAATTGATCGCCTGCGTAAAGGTGGAGTTCAGGATTGCAATGCGATCGCCCCTGAGAAAGATCGGCGCGCCGGAGCCAAGGTTCCAGTTGACGCGTTGAATGAAGAACTTGCTGATCGGCTGGCCCCACGTGCCGATGTTCGTGATGGGCTTGCTGGAAAGATCGACATTCTGGATCGTCAGATCAGCAAATCCCGACATGCCGCCTGTATCGACGATGAATCCGGCCGGCGCGGCGGGCCCGAAAATGATTTTCGTGTTCGAGGCGCTTTCACCCTGCAGCACGACGCCAGGCTTAAGGTCGACCCTGACCGATCCGATATTGTACGTCCCGGCCGGGAGGTAGACGACGCCCCGATGGGCGGCCGCCGTATTGATCGCCCCCTGAATCGCCGCGCCGTCATTGGTCACGCCGTCGCCCTTGGCGAGGATTGCGAGGCTCGGATCCGTCCTGATGTTGAAGACGTGATGATCCGCCTGGTTCGTGCCCTTTACGCCTGCCTGGTAGCCTGGCCCGTCCTGGTAGACGAAATCATAGGCCCAGGGTTGCCCGATGAGGAAATGATCCGTGCCGGAGGCATGCGCGACGATGGAGGCGGCGCTGAGCGTCGACGCATAGCCGTTCGACACATTGACCTGGTAACTATGGCCGGGAATGACTCCGAGGGAGGGCGTCACGTCGAGGCTGTAAGCGCTGCTGGTTGAGGTTGTGACCGTGGCGATCGCCGGCGCTTTGGTCGCCACGTCAACCAGTGTGACCGTCGGCGGAATATTGTTGACGTAGAGATTGCGCCCAAAGATCCGGAAATGCGCCCCCGTGGCGATCTCGGCATTGTCGAAATGCATCGGCTTCGGCGCGTTCAAAAAGACATGGTTGCTCGCTGTCGCGCCATTGGTGATCCAGACCTCATAGACATCGAACAACGCAGCTTTCGGCGCCTGTACGACAACGGTTCCATCGTCGGCCGTCTTCGTCGCCAGCAGGGTGGGGATCAACTGTTTCAAGGGCTTCATGTAGACCTGCGGCGCGGCGCCAAATCCGCTCCCTTGCAGACTGATCACGTCTCCGGGCCGCGCCGAGAACGGCTGGTTGATGATCACGGGAGCGGCCAGCGCGGCGGCGGCGCTCAACGCCCAGCAGCAGGCGGCATAAGACGCGCGCGCAACTGGCCTAAAGAATTTTACGCGATTTTCGTGTGAAATGCAACTTGCAATAGATAATCTGTCAATCATGAGTATTCTCCAAAATAACGCGGAGCGTCAACTTGGCTGTTGAATTGATGATTTCAACTTTTGCGGGGGGGGGGATATCTGCGGAACTAAATTGACGATTATTAGTTTATATCACAGATAATAATTTGTGGAGCCTATTTAAGAAATAAATTTTCCACAATTCATGTTTGCCTCGATAGCAAACAATATAAAGAATGCAATATATCAGGCACAGCATGCCCGTTGTGTCAGCGTAATACTTTGCTCTGCTTAATAACATCAGCCCCAGAGCGCGGGCGGCGCGGGGCGAATAAGCGAGCCCTCGTAGACGAGGCCGTCCGGCCGGTCTCGCGCCAGCAGCAGGGGGCCATCAAGATCGACGAAGAGGGCGCGGCCGGCGACAAGCAGCGCGGGCGCCATGGCGAGCGACGTCGCGACCATGCAGCCGATGAAGACGCCAAAGCCGATCGCTTCCGCCTGCGCCGTCATGGCCAGCATCTCGGTCAGGCCGCCTGTCTTGTCGAGCTTGATATTGACGGCGTCATAGCGCTCGCGAAGGTCCAGGAGTCCGTGCCGCGCATGGGCGCTTTCATCGGCGCAAACAGGAATAATGCGCTCGATCCTGCCAAGCGCGGCGTCGCGCCCGGCGGGCAGCGGCTGCTCGACCAGCGCGACACCGGCCCTGGCGCAGGCCGCGAGGTAGCCCGGAAGATCGGAGTCCGTCCACGCCTCGTTGGCGTCAACGATCAGCACCGCTTTGGGCGCGGCGGCGCGGACGGCCGCGATCCGCGCTGGATCGCCCTCGCCCGCGAGCTTGATCTTCAACAGCGGCCGCGCGCTCGCCCTTTCCGCCGCCGCCGCCATTTCGTCAGGGGTTCCGACTGAAATGGTGAAGGCCGTCGTCACCGTGACCGGCTCCGGCAGGCCGGCCAGCGCATAGGCCGGCCGGCCGCTCTGCTTCGCGGCGAGATCCCACAGCGCGCAGTCGAGCGCGTTGCGCGCCGCGCCCGCGGGCAGAAGCGCCTGCAGCTCATCGCGGTCCGCGCCGGCCTCGATCGCCGCCCGGACAGATTCGATCTGCGAAAGAACGGATGCGACGGTTTCGCCGTAGCGCGCGTAGGGCGTGCACTCGCCGCGCCCTCTCGCCCCGGCGTCTTCGAGCACGGCGAGGACGACCGCCGCCTCGGTCTTTTGCCCCCGGGAAATGACGAATTTCCCCGCGATGGGAAAACGCTCGACCGCAACGCTGAGTTTTCGCATGGCCGCCTGATCGCAGAATCGGGCGGGCGAAGCAACCGGCCAACGCGGCCGGCCTCAAGCCGTCGCGGCTCATTGCCAAAATCCGCCGGCGCCCGCACTGTTCGTCCCGGCAAGCCCCTCTCCAGCAAAGCGCCCTCATGATCGACGCCTGGCTCACCCTATCTCTGCCTTACATGGTTTTCGCCGTGGCCGGATTTTACACCGCTACGGCGGCTTTTCTCTTCTGGCTGAGTTTTGGCCGCTTAACGCGCAGATGGATGCTTTCATTCAATGGCGCGATCGCCGAGCTGTTCAGCGCCATCATGGTGATCTTCGGCATTCAGATCGGTTTTGTCGCCAGCGATATCTGGGACCGCAACCGGCGCGCGTCGGCGGCTGTTGAGACGGAGAGCGCCAGTCTCACCATGCTCAACGCGCTCGCCTCGGCCAGCGGCTTGCCGGCAGACGGCATTCGCCAGGCCATCCGTGTTTATGTGATGGCCGTCACTGGAAAGGAGTGGCCGAGCATGGCGGCGAGCGGCATGGGCGCCCCAGAGGCCGAAGATGCGCTGGGAGGCCTGCTTCGGACGGTCGCCGCGACGCAGCACAATTCCGGCGACGCGAGCGCGAAATTCGATGCGTTGCTACTCGACATGGCGCTCAAAGTTCAGGCCGCCCGCGCCGATCGTCTCGTGCTCAGCGCTCCTTATTCGGAGAGCATCAAATGGGCCTGCGTTCTGATCCTCGCGCTTACGGGACAGATCAGCATCGCCATGCTGCACCTCGATCGGCCGCGCCCGCACCTTGCCGCAATGGTCATTTTCACCTCGAGCCTCGTCCTGATCATCGTCTTGATCGCCGCCAATGAAGGGCCGTTCCAGCCGCCGCTCGCCATCTCGAGCGATCCGATCGCGCGGGTTCTGGAGCTTCTGCCGAAGCAAAGCGGGGAGCCGCCGGCGCCGGCGCCGCCTTCGAAGGCGATTTGAAGGCCCTTCAGCGAGGGCGGGCGCGAGTTCTCGTCATTGCGGCGGCGGCGTGACGCCAAGCGCGGCGGCGGCTCCGAGCACAGCAATGCCGAGAGCGAGTTCGGCGCCGACGCTTGTGCGCAGCCGCGCCGCCTCCGAAGGGCTTTGAGAGGAGGCTCGGCGCAATCTCGCCGCGCCGACAAAGCGATTGAACGCCGCAAGAGCGAGCATCAAGGCGACGAGCGCCAGCTTGGCGAACAGGGTTTCGCCATAGGGCGTGTCGAGCAGCCTGCCAAATGACGCGCCGACGCGAAAACAAAGATTTGCCAGTCCGGCGAGAACGATCAGCACGACGGCGAGGAAGCCCATCGTCGAAAAGCGGTCGAGAATCTTCAAGCTTCCGCTGCCTGGATCTTCTCCGCGCTCCTCGGCGAGGGCGAAAAGCAGCGGCGCAAGGCCGCCGACCCAGGCGCCGGCGGCAAGCACATGCGCGCTATAAGCGACGATCATAGCGTCGCCGCGAAGGCCGTTGTCCCCCTGCGCGGCATGGCCGAGCCACGCCTGGCTGACGAGAAGAGCCGCGCCGATGGCGGCGAGGGCGGCGAGGAAGCCGCGTTGCGGCCGGCGCAGGGTGACGACGCCAAGCGCCGCGGCGAGCAGCACGAGGCGCAGACCCGAAACCGCGCCGAAATTCGTCTCGAAGAAAAACAGCCGCCAGACCTCAAAATCCCGGAGGCTGGCCCATTCGGGCGCCGGCGACGAACTGGTCATATTGACGACGATCCCGGCAAGCCAGGCGAGCCCCGAGAGCGCCGCCGCCAGCGCGGCGAGGCGAAGCAGACGAAGCGTCGCCGCGAAAGCTCCGGGCAGGCGAACCGGCCCCGGCGCCGCGCCGCCGCCAGCGTAAAGCCAGAACAGCGCCGAGCCGAACAGCGCCGAGACCGAGACGAACTGAACCCAGCGCGCGATGACGAGGAACTGGAAAATCGTCATTGCGTCTCAATTCCCGGCGCAAGTTGCGGCGCGTCTTGCTTAAGGGGCGATGGTAAAGGCATAGGAGCCATCGGTGCGATGGGTGTCGACCGAAACCACATGCCAGGTGACTTTATATACGCCTGGCTTGAGCGGCTGGTTGAGCCGCACGTGAAGGACGCTCGGGTCGGCGGGGTCAGGCGTCGCCTTGCCCGCCGCCACGGGGGCTCCCTGCGCCGTCGCAATCTGCACGCTGGCGAAGGCCGGCGCGAGCGCCTCGGAAAAGGCGAGCCTCACTTCGGCCGGCGAGGCCGAAACGGTGGAGCCGACGGCTGGAACCGCTCGATCGAGGAAAGCATGCGCGAACGCATGCGGCGCGGCAAGGCCGCAGGCGAAGAAAGCGGCGAGACTGATCGTCAGAAAACGTTGCATGGCGTCCTCGTCTAAACGTCATTCAAGCGAAGCGTGCGCCGGTTTGCCTGAATGACTGTGATAAAATTAAAGAAGTGACGTCCGGCCTCTTGCGAAATCGGATCATGATTCAATGAAGGTTGGCGATGCGGGGCTGAGGCGGGCCGAACAACGGTTTGCCGAGCGAATCCGGCAGGATGTCATCGAGAAAGAAGTCGAGCACGGCGACCGCCCCCACATGCTTGCCGCTGGCCCGGTTGATCGGAAGCTGAGCCATGACCCCGATCTCGAAAGATTGGCCGATATAATAAATGGAAGGGCCGACCACTCCGGTCGTCGCATGCGTCCAGTTTCCTGGCGCGGAAGGACCAACGTTTGACACCGGCGAACTGAAGACGCCCTCAAACGCCGGGATCAGGCGTTTGAAAAGATCCGAGACTTCGTAAACGAAAGAGTTCGCGTAGAGCAGGCTGTATTGCAGCGTTGCGCCATAGGTCAGGACGCTCGGCGTCTGGTCGAGGCCAATGATGTTATTGCCATAGGCGTCCTGCGTCAGAAACGCGCTGACCGGATGGGTCGGAATATTGTAGTCCATTTCGCCGGTGATCGCGAATGGACGCAGCCAGTCGACCGGAGCGTCGCCGAAGCCCTTGCCGACGTAAATTTTAGGCGTGATCGTCGTGTAGGGATCGGAGGGAAGCGATGAATTCTGGCCGCTCCCCGTGTGTCCCCATTCGACATTGGCCGCCCCCGCGATGATGAACTCATGCTCGGGGTTCTGGTAGAAAACATATTTGACTTGGGTCTCGAAGTTCGCCCATCCTCCGGCGCTGGGGTTTTTCTGCCACGTATAGCCGCCGGAGCCGATGTAGACGGCAAGGTCCGCCGTGATCGTTTTCGAGTATTCCCAGCCGAGCGTGTACGAAATCGGTCCTGCCGTTCCGTCGTAATTCGCGGCGGCCATATAGCCGAAGGTCGGCAGCGCCAGTTCATCGTTGACGCCGGGATCGTCGATGGTGAGCGTTGCCGGAAACACCCGGTTGCCGACGATGGTATGCGCGAGCGCGGGACTGACGCAGGCGGGACTGAAGCTGGTGAAAATGGCCGCGGCGCCGAGCGCGCGCATGAAGGCCAGGCAAGCCTTGTGAGACATGGATTTTTCTCGATCTAAAAAGAAGAACAGCGGGCGTCTCCCGGAAGCGGGACAGCGCCGGGCGAAATGCTCGTCAGATCAGATGAGGAGGCGCGCGGGGCCGTCCCGCCAGCGCGCGCGGCGCCGAGAGCGCCGGCGCATTTGTTGAGGCGAAGAGTGTTTCGATCACGCGCGCCGGATAGGCGGCGAGCGTTATCTCGCGCGATGGCTCGAGCGCCGCGCCATCGAGGAATTGGCAACAGGGACAATCGTCATGATGGCTATGGCCCGGCGCCTGATCGCCAGGACCCTCGTCCTTCGCGCTGGCATGCGCGCAAAGAGCCACATGAGCCGGAGGCCCAAGCGCCGCTTCGAGGCTGAGGCTCTGCGCGGCGAAACGCTCCGCTGAACAGCAAAGGTTGAGTGGGGCGAGCACCACAGCCAGAAGGGCCGCGAGCGCGAGAAAGCGGGCGGCGGCGCGCTGAAAGCCTCCGGGCAGGCCGCGAAACACCATTCGCGCGGCATCGCCCCGGCGCGGATGGGTCAAACGGCTCGCTTGCAAAAGAGGCACTTTCGCCCTTTAAGGTTTTATATCGATATTTACTCTATGACCCATGGCGCGGGTTTCGCAAAGCCGGGCAAACGCGCGCGGGGCAGCTTCCGCGGTTTGGACCGGCTGCGCCGATCCCTCGGGGGCGATTTGTGCCTGCCTGTGACATTGTCGCCACAGAATGGAGACCGGCGGGAAATTGCAAGAACCTCGCGGGCTGCCGCACAAAAGTGCTAAGGCGTTCGCCTCGACTTCGCCGCGGCCGGCGCGCAGCGAGCATTCCACGCGAGATCTGGCGCGACGAGCGCGCGTGCGGCGGGACTGAATGATGGATGTTGCAGAAGGTCCGACATTTTCGAGCGAGCGGTCGGGCGACGCCGTGCGGCTTCGCCTCGCCGGACACTGGACGCTCGACGCTTGCACCGGAATCGAAAAGGGCGCCGGCGCCCTTGTGAGCGAGGCCGGCGCCGCCCGGCGGGCGATCATCGACCTTGCGGGCGTGCAGCGTCTCGACACCGCGGGAGCGTGGCTGATCGACAAGACGCGTCAGGAACTGAGCGCGAAGGGCGTCGACGCGGAATTCCAGTCGATCAGCCCGGAATTCGGCATTTTGCTGAAAGAAGCCCATTTCCGGACTTTCGACGCGCCCCCGCGCCGCAAGGGCTCCTATCTAATGACGATCTTCGCCGACGTCGGCGAGAGCGTCGTCATCGCCGGCCGTGATCTCTTCAACGGCGTCGAATTTCTCGGCGAGGTCGTCGCCGCGATGGGCAAGAGCCTGTTCAATCCGGCTCATTTCCGCGCGACGTCCGTCGTCTCTCACCTCGAGACGATCGCTTTTCGCGGCGTTCCAATCGTCGTCCTCATCAATTTCCTTGTCGGCGCGATCGTCGCCCAGCAGGGCATCTTCCAGCTGCGGCGCTTCGGCGCGACGATTCTGGTCGTCGATCTCATCGGCATCCTGATCCTGCGCGAACTTGGCGTCCTTTTGACGTCGATCATGATCGCCGGCCGGTCGGGGTCCGCGATCACGGCGGAACTCGGCTCCATGAAGATGCGCGAGGAGATCGACGCTCTCGTCGTGATGGGCCTGAGGCCGATCGAAGTGCTGATCGTGCCGCGCATCCTCGCGCTCATCATCAGCCTGCCGCTGCTGACGTTTCTCGCCGATATGTCGGCCGTCGCCGGCGGCATTCTCGTAAGCTGGGTCTATGGCGGCATCACGCCGAAAAGTTTCATCGCGCTGCTGCCGGCGGCGATCGCCGTGCATACCTTCCTCAGCGGCATCATCAAGGCGCCTTTCATGGGCCTCGTCATCGGCCTCATCGCCTGCGTCGAAGGCCTCGCCGTCGAGGGCTCCGCCGAATCCCTCGGACGCCAGGTGACCGCCTCGGTCGTCAAGTCGATTTTCATGGTCATCGTGGTCGACGGCATCTTCGCTGTCTTCTTCGCCGCCGTCCGGTTCTAGGCGGCGCGGATGCAAAAAAATCTGCCTTCGCCTGTGAAAAAGCCTTTCACGCTGTTGCGGCGCGGCTCGGCGCGGGTTACGCGCGGCGCGGCCCCCGAGATTGCGATCAGCGTCCGCGACCTCATTGTCGGCTTTGGCGACAATCTCGTCCTCAATGGTCTCGACCTTGACGTCCGCCGCGGCGAAGTGCTTGGCTTCGTTGGCGGCTCCGGGACAGGCAAATCGGTTTTGACCCGCGCCATTCTGGGGCTGACCCCAAAGCGCGCCGGCCGCATCGAATTGTTCGGCTCAGACATCGATCACGTCTCGCGCGCCGAATATGACGCGCTCGAACGGCGCATCGGCGTCATGTTTCAGGGCGGCGCGCTGTTTTCCGGCCTGACCGTGAAGCAGAACGTGCAGGTGCCGATGCGCGAACATCTGAAGCTCTCGCCGCGGCTTGCCGACGAACTCGCCATGCTCAAGATCGAGCTGGTCGGGCTGAGTCTTGACGCGGCGGACAAATTTCCGTCTGAATTGTCTGGCGGCATGATCAAGCGGGCGGCGCTGGCGCGGGCTTTGGCGCTTGATCCCGAACTTTTATTTCTTGATGAGCCGACTTCGGGACTGGATCCGATTGGCGCCGCCGAATTCGACGATCTGATTTCGACATTGCAGAAGACCCTCGGCCTCACGGTCTTCATGGTGACGCATGATCTCGATAGTCTTTATTCCATCTGCGACCGGATCGCCGCGCTGGCTGACGAGAAAGTGATCGCGACCGGGCCGATCGAAACCATGCTCGCCTCCGACCATCCGTGGCTGCAGGCCTATTTCCACGGCAAAAGGGCGCGCCAGTTCGACCCTTCCGTGATCAAGCGGGGGGCCAACGGCGCCGGCCTCTAAAGCGTGATCCCCGAAAAGTCGCCGACGTTTTGGATTAGATCATGCGTTGAAACAAAGAGATAAGGAGCATGATGATGTCCTTTCGGAATCGTCATGCCTGAAAGCGTGAACAGGATGAGCCGATAGATGGAAACCCGCGCGAATTATGCCTTGATCGGCGTTTTCACCCTGGCTGTGATCGCGTCCGCCTTTGGCTTCGTCCTCTGGGTTTCGGGCGGCGACAAGCCGGGCGCCGAGCGGGCCTACAAGATCGTATTCGCCGGATCGGTTTCGGGGCTTTTGCGCGGCGCGCCGGTTCTGTTCAACGGCGTCCGGGTCGGCGACGTGACGAATGTCGATTTCATGCCGAACGATCCGAGCCATGTTTACGCCATCGTGGAGGTGGACGGACGCGTGCCGATCCACACCGACACCAAGGCGCGGCTCGAGTCGACGGGCCTCACGGGCGTTGCATCCGTCGAGCTCTCGGGCGGAACTGAGGCGGCGCCGAAGCTTCAGTCCGGCCCCGACGGCGGCCCCCCGGTGATCATGGCGGAGCGTTCCGATTTCCAGGATCTGATCGAAAGCGCGCGCAAGATCGCGGGGCAGGCGACCGAATTTCTCGACCGGACCAATAAGGTGCTGGATGACAACACGGGCTCGATCACGGCCTCGGTGAAGAACATTCAGAAATTCTCGGATGCGCTCGCATCCAATTCCGACGGCATCAAGGATTTCATGTCCTCGATCGCGGACGTCGGCAAGGCGATCAAGCCGCTCACGGTGAAGCTGGAGGCCCTGAGCAGCGACGCCGACAATGTCGTCAAAGCGGTCGATCCGGCGCAGGTGAAAACCATCATTTCGGACTTCGCCGCCATGTCGGGCAAGCTCAACTCCGCCGCCGACAAAGTCGACGGCGTTCTGACCAATCTTAACGGATTTTTGGCGACCGGCGACAACAAGGGCGTTTTCGCGGAGGTCGCCGCCACGGCGAAATCGATCCGCAAGCTCGCCGACGACATCGACAGCCGATGGAAGGATATTGGCGCGAACCTCACGCGCTTCACCGGCTCGGGCCTGCGCGAATATGAGGCTTTGGCGGTCGACGGCCGCAAAACGCTCGATCAGGTCAATCAGGCGATTCGTTCAATCGAGCAGAATCCGCAGCAGTTCATCTTCGGCAGGAAGCAGCAGATCCCCGAATATACAGGCGCTCGTTAACCACTTGCGCCAATGATGGTTCGCGTCGCGGCGCTTTGGCCGCCACATGGCTTGATTTTTGGAAGCCTCTTTGATGCAACGTGGTTTTAGAGCATGAGCCCGAAAAGTTGCGAACTTTTTGGGTCCCGTGCGCAAGCAATATGCTTTGGAGCAATGCGTCGATTCTTGATCCGATTTCGGCCGCGAAGGGCGGGAGCCGCGACGGGTGGCCTCGCGCTTTCACGAGAGGGGGGTGGGCGCCCCCGTCGCCGTGGATCGATGGCGGTTGCCTGCGCGTCGGCGGGTTTTGTCGCCGCCTGCGCCTCGGCTCCGCTCGCGACCTATGATCTTGGCGCGGCCGACGGCGGCTTTTCCGCGCGGCGGGAGCGGCCCGGTCAAATCGCCATCTATGAGCCAACAGCGCTGCCGCCGGTCGATTCGAACCGGATCGTCGTGCGCATGGGGCAGGATCAGATCGCTTATCTCAGCGGCGCGAAATGGACGGATCAATTGCCTTCGCTCGTTCAGGCGCGGCTGATCGCGACGTTTCAGAACGCCCATATCGGCGTCGCGCGTCTCGGCATGCTGGCCGATTATAGCCTGCGCGCCGACATTCGCCGCTTCGAGTTCGACACCGGCCGCATGCAGGTCTTCGTCGAAATAGCGGCGCAGCTCACGGCCTCCTCGACCGGCCGCATCGTCGGCGGCAAGGTCTTTTCGGCCAGCGCGCCGGCGCCGCGAGACGATGGCGGGACTGTGACGAGAGCGCTGGATTCAGCGCTTGGCGACGTCATGCGGCAAATCGTGATCTGGGCTGCGCCGCGGATTTGAACAACTTCTGCAAGCCGCGTAACCCGCAATTACAAAGGTAGCGACATCGTGGACTATGAAAGCTTACTTTATGATTTCGCGGATCGAACGCGTCACAATTTGGAGGTGATCCAACAAGCTAAAGAAAAAGGGGAATGCGTCTACGAGGTGACGCAGCTTATCAACTCGTTACTTGGGCTACTGGTTCTTCCAAATGAACGTTTCACCGACATTATTCCAAAGACCCCTTTAAGTGAGCTTGTTGAGCAAGGATGGCCTGTTCCAAGCGTGAGCGGCGAATTTCGGGAAGCAACAGATCTTCGCGAACTCGTGAGATATTTGCGTAATGCGATATCGCACTTTAATATTGATTTTCATACAGACAGTAAGAGTGCGCTTTCAGGAATTACGGTGTGGAATTGTGAAACGAAGACTAAAAAAAGGTATGGGAAGTTAGTTTAGAGTTAAGTCAACTTCGACAAATAGTGTTGCTGTTTGTCGAACTAATTTTAAAGAATCATGCTGTTAAAACGCACCAAACTCGTCAATCTTAATGCCAATGCGGCCCTTAAGTATTAGACCACCTCGTCGGGCGCGAGGGCGCAGGCCGTATCCTCGTCGGTCTCGATCTGCAAGGTCACGTGGCCGATGCGATAGCGCTCATGCAGGCGTTCCGCCGTCTTCATCAGAAATTCATCGCCCGGATGGCCCGCGGGCATGCACAGATGACAGGTCAGCGCCGTGTCGCTCGTGCTCATCGACCAGATATGCAGATCATGCAGCCCTGCGACGCCGGGCAGGCCGACGAGAAAGCCGCGGACGTCGGCGGGAACGATTCGCTCCGGCGCCGCGCCAAGCGACATGGCGACGCTTTCGCGCAAGAGGCTCCAGGTTCCGGCGATGATGACGGCGTTGATGATGAGGCTGGTCAAAGGATCGAGCCAGAGCTGACCGGTCAGAAGGATCAGGAGACCGGCGACGATGACGCCGGCCGAGACCGCCGCGTCCGCCGCCATGTGCAAAAAAGCGCCCCGGATATTGAGGTCATCCTTGCGGCCAGAGGCGAACAGCGCCGCCGTCAGCCCGTTGATGACCATGCCCATCGCCGCGACGATCATCATCGTTTTGGCGGCGACAGGCTCTGGCTCGAAGAAGCGGCGGATCGCCTCATAGCTGAGCGCGCCGACGACGAGAAGAAGGAAAGCGCTGTTGAACAAGGCCGCGAGGATCGACGTTGCCTTGAGCCCATAGCTGAAGCGTGGAGAAGGCGCCCGCGCGGATAAAATTGCGGCGGCGAAAGCGACGCCAAGGCCCAGCACGTCGGACAGATTGTGCCCGGCGTCGGCGATCAGCGCGACGGAGCCCGAAATGATGCCGTAAACGAGCTCAAGCGCGACGATGAGCATGTTGAGCGCGATGCCGATGACAAAGCGCGGCCCGAAGCTCGCCGGCGCATGAGAATGGGCATGGCCTTTATGCGAATGAGCCCCGGCGTGGGAGTGCGCGTCCGCCGCCGCTTGGCGGTGCTCGTGGGCGTCGCCGCCGTCCTGATGAGAAAGGCTCATAGTCTTCTGCATTCTCCAATCGCTGCGTCTGCCTAGCATGGCGTCCTTGACGATTTAAGGACAAAACGGAGCGCGGCAAAGACTGTCTGCGAGGCCGGAGCTTTCCTCCCCCTCGATTTGAAGCAATAAGGTTGCGCGGCGCGAATCCATATGGAAATGCCAAACCCGGCTCTCGACGGGGGATTGTTGGCGAGGGCGACAAAACAAGTGCGCATATGACTCTGAGTTCAGAAACTTCAAAGCCGTCCGCCATCTTCACCGAGGGCTCGACGATGCGGCACGTGCTCGCCATGACGGGCGCCGCCTCCATTGGCTTGATGTCGATCTTCGTCGTCGATCTGCTGTCGCTTCTTTATGTCTCGCGGCTCGGCGACCCCGATCTCACGGCGGCCGTCGGTTTTGCGACACAGGTGCTGTTCTTTTCGGTTTCGATCAATATCGGCCTCGCCATCGCCATCGGCGCCCTCGTCTCGCGCGCGATCGGGGCGGGACAGCGGCCGGCGGCGCGGCGCCTCGCGGCGTCGGGGCTGGTTCACGTTTTTGTTATCTCGGCGCTTGTGAGTTGCGCCGCCCTGCCGTTTCGTCGCGACATTCTGGAGTTGCTCGGCGCCAGCGGCGAGGCGCTCGACGTCGCTTCGACCTATCTCCTCTTCACCCTGCCGGCGACCGTCGGGCTTGGCCTTGGCATGGCGCTGGCCGGGCTGTTGCGCGCCGTCGGCGACGCGCGCCAGGCCATGTATGTGACCCTGTCCGGCGCCGTCGCCACGGCGATCCTCGACCCGATCTTTATTTTTGGCCTGGGGCTTGGCGTCGAAGGCGCGGCGATTGTCACAATTTTTTCGCGCATCATCTTCGTCGTCGTCGGACTCATCGGAGCCGTTTACAAACATGATCTTATCGCCCTGCCGCGGGGCGGGGCGGCAATCTCGGACGCGCCCGCGCTGATGCGCATCGCGATCCCGGCGATTTTGACCAATGTGGCGGCGCCGGCGGCGAACGCCTATTCGATGCGCATTTTTGCGCATTTCGGCGAGCCCGTCGTCGCCGCTTTCGCCATCATGGACCGGATTACGCCGGTCGCATTCGGCGTGCTCTTCGCTCTTTCGGGATCGGTCGGGCCGATCATGGGCCAGAACCTCGGCGCGCGCCTTTATGACCGCATCCGGCAAATCCTGACCAATAGCTTCGCCTTCGCCGCTGTTTATGTGGTCGCCGTCGCTTTGATCCTCAGCCAGGCGTCGCCGCTCATCATCGGCGTTTTCGCTGCGCGCGGTCAGACGGCGGAGCTGTTGAACTTCTTTTGCCTGACCTGCGGCGGCCTGTGGTTCTTTCTCGGCGGCATTTTCGTCGCCAACGCCTCTTTCAACAATCTCGGCTTTCCGGTGCTCTCGACCCTTTTCAACTGGGGCCGCGCCACAGTCGGCACCATTCCTTTCGTCACCATCGGGGCGGCGCGTTTTGGACCGGAGGGCGGGTTCATCGGCCTCATCGCGGGCGCAACTCTTTTTGGCGTATTCGCCGTCGTCATGGCATATTTTGTCACAGCAAGGCTCGCCAGAGACTCAAAGGACGGCTAGCATCAAGGCGCGATGATCCGGCGTCCCGCGGGGCGCAGAAAGGATGCCGATGTTCAATCTCTACGAGATTTTGCAGAATGCCCAGAACGGGCAGGCCGTCGATAATCTGGCGAAGCAGTTCAATATCTCGCCGGAGCAGGCGGACGCGGCCGTCAAGGCGCTGATGCCCGAAATATCGAGCGCCTTCCTGAAACGATCGGCGGAGCCGGCGGCCTTTGGCTCCATTCTTGGCGCGCTCGGCGACACTCAGCATATCGCCGCTTTCGCTGACGCGGCCGCCGCGCAGACGCGCGAGACGACGCAAAAAGGCGTCGAGGTGATGGGCCAGTTGTTCGGCTCCGCCGCGACGAGCGCCGAAATCGCGCAGCATGCCGCCAGCGTCGCGGGTCTCTCGCCCGCGCTGCTCCAGCAGATGCTGCCGGTGATCGCCTCGATGGTGATGGGCGGCCTGAGCAAAGGCCTCGCCAATCAGGGCCTCGGCGGTCTTTTCGGGCAGCTCGCCGACGCCGCCGGACAAGGCGGCCTTGCGACGATCCTCGGCAGCCTGCTCGGCGGCGCTCCGGCGGCGCAGGCCAATACGCAAACAGGCGCGGGCGCCGGCCCGCAAGCCAATCCAAACGCGGCCGGAACCGGCACCGCCGGGGGACTCGGCGGCCTCGCCGGCATGTTCGGAACGATCCTCGGCAGCTTCCTTGGCGGCCAGCAGCCTGGCAATGCGCCGCCCACGGGCGGAGCGGCCCCGGGCCTGCCGCACGGCTTTGACGCCAGCGCGATTCAGGCGGGGCTTGAAGCGCTGACCAAAATGCTGCAGCCCGGCACGGCGCCGCCGGCGCCCAATCAGCCGTCGCAAGGCCAGCAATCCGGGCTCGAGAATGAGATCGATTCGATCCTCGATGGAAAAAAACGCTCCTGAAGCCGGCTGCGGCTCAGGCATCGACCTTGGGCGTGAAATTTAAGGAAAATCGCCCGCGATCCCTTGTTTTCGTGCTCATTTTGCCGCGAGTTGACTGCTTCGGCAGAAGATGTCGGAGCGCCGCCAGCCTCAATTCGCACGCCAGGGCGCGCGCGGAGACGATGGCCGCGTTGCGCTGCGCCGCGGAGCCGCTTATGTAGCTCTGCCACGCCCGGGGCGAGGATCGATTTCCCACGATCTTCCTGAGGCGCCTCGGCGTGATCGGGCCCGCTTATGCGGCGCAAATGGATAGTTGAGCCAATGGCACGCGACGTTTCGGATTCCACGCCTATCACGTCGCGCGATGAACTCGTCGCCTGGTTCGAGGCCGGTTCGACGCCGCCGGAGCGCTTCGCCATCGGCACCGAGCACGAAAAAATCCCGTTCTATCGCGCCTGCCATTCCGCTGTGCCCTATGAAGGCAGGCCGACCGACTGTCCACCCGCCTCAAGCTTTGCCGGCGTTCGCGGCTTGCTGGAAGGGATGCGCGCAAAGCTCGGCTGGGAGGCGATCTGCGACGGCGCCCATATCATCGGCCTTTATGACGAATGGGGCGGCGGCGCGATCTCGCTCGAACCGGGCGGCCAATTCGAACTTTCGGGGGCGCCGCTCGCCACTATTCATCAGACGGAGGCGGAGCTCGACAGGCATTTTGCCGTCCTGCAAGGCGTCGCGGCGGCCTTTGGCATCGGCTTCCTCTCGCTTGGCATGAATCCGAAGTGGCGGCTCAGCGAAATTCCGACGATGCCGAAGCAGCGCTACGCCATAATGGCGAATTACATGCCGAAAGTCGGCGAGCGCGGGCTCGACATGATGTTTCGCACCTCGACCGTGCAGGCCAATCTCGATTTTTCGAGCGAGGCCGATATGGTCCAGAAGCTTCGCGTTTCGCTCGCGCTGCAACCCGTCGCCACCGCGCTTTTCGCCAATTCGCCTTTCACCGAAGGGAAATTGAACGGCTTTCTCTCGGCGCGCTCCGAAATCTGGCGGCATACAGACGCGGCGCGCACCGGCACGCTGGCCTTCGCCTTCGAGCCGGGCATGGGCTTCGAGCGCTATGTGGATTACGCGCTCGACGTGCCCATGTATTTCGTCAAGCGAGGCGAGACCTATATCGACGTCGCGGGGGCGAGTTTTCGTGATCTGCTCGCGGGCAAGCTCGCCGCCTGTCCCGGCGAACAGGCGACGCTATCAGACTGGGCCAATCATCTGTCGACGATTTTTCCCGAGGTGCGGCTGAAGCGCTATCTCGAGATGCGCGGGGCCGACGCCGGGCCGCGGCCGATGCTGACCGCGCTGCCGGCGCTCTTTGCCGGCCTCTTTTATGATTCCGCGGCGCTCGATCAGGCGCATCAGCTGATCAAACCGTGGACCGCCGATGATCGCGAGAAGCTGCGCGCGGATACTCCGCGCCTTGGGCTCGACGCGAAAATCGCCGGCCGTCCGCTCCGCGACGTCGCGCGCGACGTTTTGAGTCTGGCGCGCGTGGGCCTCAAGCGGCGCGCGCGTCTCGACGAGCAGGGCCGCGATGAGGCTTATTTTCTTGATCCCCTCGATGTGATCGCCGAGGGCCGGACGGAGGCCGAACGGCTGATCGACCTGTTCAAGACAGAATGGGGCGGCAGCGTCGAGCCGGCTTTCGAGCAATGCGCCTACTGAGCGCTTCGGATTGATCCTTCGGAAGATGCCGGTTGGCGCCGTCGCGGAGCCCTTTCGTGGTCCAAAACGCCTCGTTTTCCCCAGGACTTTTGCCTCGTTTTAACGATCCCGCGTGATTTCATTCAACATGGCGGACTCTGGATTTGATCAAGGCGCCGCAGCGAAACGCATTCAGATCAAAGCCCTTGCATTCGGCCCCGGAAGCCGGAGCAAGCGCCGCGCGAGCGCTCCCCAGCCGTTCCGCGGCGACAAAACTTTGGTTCCTCGCTTGACGGAGCGCGAAGGTTGGGGTTCCGTCAGTCGAGCATGTGAGAAAAGAGTCGGAATCAGCGTCCAAGGCTGGATTTCTCGCTGAAAATTCCTCGCTGAATAATATGGAAGGTCGACGGGATGACGAGTTCAAGCAAGAAAGCCGCTCCGGCGAAGAGCGCCACGACGGCCAAAGCCGCGCCTAAGGCGGCGGCGAAAGAACCGAAGGCGGCGAGCGCGTTCGCAAAGCCCCTGCAGCCCTCGAAGGAGCTTGCCGAGGTCGTCGGCTCGGCGCCCCTGCCGCGCACCGAAGTCGTGAGCAAAGTGTGGGAATATATCAAGAAGCATAAATTGCAGAACGAAGCGAACAAGCGCGAGATTCTCGCCGATGACAAGCTGAAAGCCGTGTTCGGCAGAGACAAAGTCACGATGTTCGAGATGAACAAATATCTCGCGCAGCATTTGAAGTAGGGTTCTCGCGCCAGGGAACGGCCGGCCCGGCGCCGGTCCCGGCCTCGTGGCAGAGCTTGAGGAGAGCCGCTGTTTTCCGGTTCGGCCTCAGGCAGCGCCGCCGCGCCCCGGCTAACCACGCGAGCGAAAAACCGATCGGTTCGCCTTGAAGCCAACCGCCGCCTGCGGAGCCTTATCGTCGTTCGAGGAGGTCTGCGATGAAATATCGTCGGCTTGGCGGCAGCGATCTCAACGTATCGGTGATTTCGCTCGGGTCCTGGCTGACCTATTCTGGCGGCGTTGAAAAAGCGGACGCGATCGCCTGCGTCCGCAAGGCGCTCGACCTCGGCGTCAATTTCATCGACACCGCCAATGTGTACGGGCGCGGCGCGGCGGAGTCTTTACTGGGCGAGGCGCTTCAGGGGGTCGAGCGAGGCTCCTATTTGTTGGCCACCAAAGTCTTTGGCGCGATGAGCGATACCGACGAGGGCCTCTCGCGCAGGCAGATTTTCAAACAGATCGACGCTTCGCTCGCTCGCCTCAAAACCGATTACGTCGATCTTTACCAATGCCATCGCTATGACGAAGACACGCCGCTCGAAGAAACGATGCAGGCTTTGACCGAGGTCGTCCGGCTTGGCAAGGCGCGCTATATCGGCTTCAGCGAATGGCCGCTCGACAAGATCGAAGCGGCGGCGGTGCTGAAGGGCGTTGCGCGTTTCGTCTCCAGTCAGCCGCAATATTCTTTGCTCTGGCCCTATCCGCAGACCGATATTTTTCCGCGCTGCGCGGATCTCGGCATCACCCAGATCGTCTGGTCGCCTCTGGCGCAGGGGGTTCTGACGGGTAAATACAGCCCCAAGGCGCCGCCGCCGCCGCGTTCACGCGCCACCAGCAAGACAATGGGCTCGATGCTGCCGAAACGGTGGCTCGAGGCGCCCGTGCTGGAGGCGGTGCTCGAGGTCAAGCGCGTCGCCGAGGAGGCGGGGGTCAGTCTCGCTCAATTCGCGCTCGCCTGGGCGCTGCGCCAAAAAAACGTCTCCTCCGCCATCATCGGCGCGAGCCGGCCCGAGCAGGTCGCCGAGAATGTCGTGGCGGCGGATATTGCGATCGCTGAGGATTATTTCTTCCGCGCCGAGGAGATTTTGGAGCCCGTCCGCTAGCTCTAACTGATTGACGGGAGACGGATTCAAAGTCATCCGACTCTACGCATTCATCAAAGCGTCGCCAAAAGCCATTGCTTTTCGCCGCGCTTTCTTTATAAAACGCCGCTTCGAACCGACCGGCTCAAAGGGCTGCCGTGGCGGTTCGTTCGCTCGTTCGGAAACGAACGGGAGTGGGGCGATCCCACTCGATCAAACACATTGCGGGGTTGAGCCCCGACGGAGACGAGCAAAATGCCCAAACTGAAGACGAAATCAGGCGCGAAAAAGCGCTTCAAGATCACCGGCACCGGCAAAGTGCTTTATGCGCAATCCGGCAAGCGTCATGGCATGATCAAGCGGACGAACAAGCAGATCCGGAATCTGCGCGGCACCAATGTTCTGTTCAAGAGCGATGGCGACAACATCATCAAGTATTTTCTGCCGAACGGCTGAAAACCGCCCCATCGCCTGTCAGTTTTTCATTTAGCCAGTCCGGAGATTTATCATGGCTCGCGTCAAACGCGGCGTCACCTCGCACGCCAAACACAAGAAAACGCTCGAAGCGGCGAAGGGCTTTTATGGCCGCCGCAAGAATACGATCCGCGCCGCCAAGGCCGCCGTCGATCGTTCCATGCAATATGCGACGCGCGATCGCCGCGCCAAGAAGCGCGTCTTCCGGGCTTTGTGGATCCAGCGCCTCAACGCCGCGGTGCGCGAATTGGGGATCACCTATTCCCGCTTCATCGATGGTCTCGCCAAGGCCGGCATCGAGATCGACCGCAAAGTGCTTTCCGAACTCGCCATCACCCAGCCCGAAGCTTTCAAGGCGATCGTCGAGCAGGCCAAGGGCGCACTGCCGGCGCAGGGTTGAGACGCTTTTAGGAACTAAAAAAGAGGGGGCGCAAGGCCCCCTTTTTTGTGTCCTTCGCAGGGCTGCACGCTTCAGCGCGTCTTGGCGCGACCTGAAATCACGTTGAAGGCGAGCGTCTTGCCCTTGTGATGCGTCTCGGAGGCGCTGCTGTGCGAGCGCCCGTGGTAGTGTCCGTAATGGTGATAATGCCGCGTCGCATGGCTGCGGTAATGGCGCCCGTGCGACGTGCGCCGCTCCTTCGCCGGAACCGAGGCTTCGGGGTTCGCCGTCTCGACGACGTCCGCCGCCCCGCCGGAGTCCCCATCGCCGCCGAAATCCCTGGCCGAGGCGCTATGGCCCCGCGGCACCGGGCCGAACAGGGCGAGGCATTGATTATAGGCGTCGGCCGCCTGGATCTTCTCGCAGTCGCTGATCGAACTCGGCGCCGCCATCGCGGGCAGCGCGAGCCCGAGGATCGCCGCAAACGCTATCGCTGGAAGAATCCGCAAATCTTTATCCTCTCAAGGTCGCGCCCGTTTTTTGCGCCACGTCCGCGATGATCCTCGACGCGACCGCCTCGATTTCCGATTCGGTCAGCGTTTTATCGCGCGGCTGCAAAGTCACGGATATTGCGACAGATTTCTTGCCTTCAGCTATCCCGGCGCCTTCATAGACGTCAAACACCTCGGCGTCGGCCACAAGTGTCCTGTTGCTCGCCAGCGCCGCCTTAAGGATCTCGCCGGCGAGGACGGTCCGATCGACGACAAAGGCGAAATCGCGCTGCAAAGGCATGAATTCCGACAGTTCAAGCTTTGATTTTGTCTTTGTCGGCTTCGATTTTGTCACTGGTATGTCATTCAGCAGGACTTCAAAGGCCGTAATCGGCCCTTCCGCGCCCATTTTTTCCAGAACGCGCGGATGAATTTCGCCAAATGCGCCGATTTTGTTTTTCGGCCCGAACTGCAGGGTCGCCGACCGGCCGGGGTGCAGCCAATCCGGGCCGCCCGGCACGATTTGCAGCGCCGTCGCCGGCACGCCGAGCGCGGAAAGGAGCGCGAGGACATCGGCCTTGGCGTCGAAAACATCCGCCTTCGCGGTTGACGCCGACCACTGGCGTCCCGCCCCGCTTGTCTTGTTCGAACCCTGGCGGATCGCGGCGGCGGCGATCTTTTGATCCGCCTCGCCTTCGCCCTTGAAAATCTGGCCGACTTCGAAGAGGGCGACGTCGCCGTGGCCACGGTCGGCGTTGCGTTGCGCCGCCGCGATCAGCCCCGGCAGCAGGCTAGGCCGCATGTCGGACAGGTCCGCGGCGATAGGGTTCGCCAGCGTGAGCGCAGGCTCGCCGCCGCCAAAGGCTTCCGCGCGCGCATGGGAGATAAAGGACCAGGTGACCGCCTCCACAAGCCCGGCGGCGGCGAGCGCGCGCTTTGCGGTTTTGACGCGTCTTTGCAGCGGCGTCAGCACGGGGGCCTGCACGGCCTCGCGCTCGCGCGCGAATGGGCGCGCCATGACGCGGTCGAGGCCTGCGATGCGCACGATTTCCTCGACGAGATCGGCCGGCCCTTCAATGTCCGGCCGCCAGGAGGGCGCCTTGACGACGAAGCGGTCGCTATTGCCGGGGGAATAGCTGAGCTCGAAGCCGAGATGTTCGAGGATGCCGGCGATTTCGGAAGGCGGCAATTCCAGCCCGGTGAGACGCACGACTTCGCCGAGGAAAAAGACGATGCGCTTGTCGGGCTGCGGAATTTTGCCGGCGACGCTGGATTGTGAGGGCTCGCCGCCGCAAAATTCGAGCACGAATCGCGTTGCGAGATCAAGGCCGGGCAGCGTGAATGCCGGATCGATCCCGCGTTCGAAGCGATAGCGCGCGTCGGAGACGATGCCGAGCCTGCGGCCCGTGCGGGCGATGTTCACCGGGTCCCACAAGGCCGCTTCAATGAAAACGTCGGTCGTCGTCTCGTCGCAGCCGGACGCCGCCCCGCCCATGATCCCGGCGAGCGACAGCACGCCCCCCTCATCGGCGATGACGACCATCTCGCCGTCCAGCGCATAGGTTCGGCCATCGAGGGCTTCAAGGCTCTCGCCAGACCTTGCCCGGCGGACGGCAAGATCGCCGCGCACCTTATTGGCGTCGAAAACATGCAGCGGACGGGCGCGGTCGAAGCTGAGATAATTCGTAATGTCGACAAGCGCGTTGATGGGGCGAAGCCCGATCGCCGCGAGCCGCTTTTGCAGCCAGGCCGGGCTTGCCCCATTGCGCACGCCGCGCACGAGGCGCAGCGCGAAGGCCGGCGCGAGATGGGCGTCCTGCGGTGAAAGATCGAGTCGCGGCGTCACGGGACAAGGGAAGGCGCCCTCGATCGGCGTGATCGCGCGGCCCTTAAACCGGCCAAGCCCGGCTGCGGAAAGATCGCGCGCGATCCCCTCGACGCCCATGGCGTCCGGGCGGTTGGGCAACAGGTTGATTTCGATGACGGGATCGGCCAGTCCCGCGAAGGCGGCGAAATGCTGGCCGATGGGCGCGCCCTCCGCCAACTCCATAATGCCGTCATGCTCGCCGGAAAGGCCGAGTTCTTCGCCCGAACACAACATGCCGTTCGATTCGACGCCGCGAATGACGCCTTTGCTCAAGGTGAGTTTCTTCGCCGGAATGACGGCGCCGGGCGGCGCGAAGACCGTCTTGAGGCCGGCACGCGCGTTTGGCGCGCCGCAGACGACCTGCACATGGCTGTCGCCGCCGACGTCGACGAGACAGACCTGCAGCCGGTCGGCGTTGGGATGCGGCTTCGCCTCGATCACCGAGGCTATGACGAAATCTTGAAGCGCGGCGGCGGGGTCGTCGACGCGCTCGACCTCGAGGCCGATCTTGGTCAGCGTTTCGACGATCTCGTTCAGAGGGGCGTCGGTTTCGATATGGTCCTTGAGCCAGGAAAGCGTGAACTTCATTGCGGTTCCAGAGGGCAGAACGTCGGGGAGGCGCGCGCGCCACGGCGCACCGGCATGGGCAAGCGTTGGAAGCCTATTCGCCTTTCTCTAGTGGCTTTCTTCGCGAAGGGGAAATTTTCTCACCGCGCCGGCGCAATCTCCGTCCTGGAGGGGAAGCCTCAAGGCTTGCGATGAAGCGGATTTGTAGGCAAAGGTTGAGGCGCGTCGCGTGGTTTGGACCGCAGCCACGCAAGAGGAGGGACGGCGCATATGATCGCTAGCATGATTGGCCGCATCGCAAGAGGCATGGGAAGCAAAAGCGGGCGGCCGCCGGCCGCATTGCCGCCAATCGTCTTGGCATCATGCTGCCTGTCATTTGGCCTTGCCTGGGGCTTGTCTTCTCCGGTCCGCGCCGCCGATTACGCCGCCGGGCCGGCGCTGGCCGCGCCCGAGGGCGGCGTCGCCTGCTCCATCGGTCAGCCCTTCTGGATTCCGAGCGGCCCGACGGCGGAAACCCTGCCGTGGCCGTCGGTCTATTACGGCCATTTTTCCGGCGGAAGGCCTTATGTCGACGCGTTTGGCCGCACCATCGTCGATTGGCGCGACGAACATGTCTGCTTCCCGACGAGCGCGCAATGCCGCGCCTGGGTGAAAGCTTCCTACCGCACGTATCACCAGCCGGAAGGCTATCGCGGCTGTCTGTTGCTGCGTTAGGACCGCTGCGTCCGAGCAGAATCTCTTAAGTCTTTGTTTTGACTCATATGTGGGTCTGAAAGGCCGGCAAGTTTCCGGCGTCATGCTCCAGGCAGAGTCAGGCGAAGACGCGGCGGCCGCCCTTCAGGCTTTGCGGAGACAGTCGATGTTTGATGCGTTGAAGACGTTTATCGCCGAGATCAGCGGCGCGGCCTCGCCGTCGAAGTCCTTCAATGAGGATGACTATCGTCTCGCCGCCGTCGCTCTCCTGGTGCATGTCGCGGCCGTCGACGGGGAGACGGACGATAAGGAGCGGCGCCGGCTGAAGACGCTGATCGAGGAGCGCTTCGGGCTCGACGATTCTGCGACCGTGCTTTTGATCGAGCGCGCCGAACAGAGCGACCGCGACGCCGTGGATTTCTATCAGTTCACGAGCGTGCTGAAGCGCACGCTCGACGAGGACGGCCGGCTGAAAATCGTCGAGATGATGTGGGATATTGCTTTCGCCGACGGCGAAGTGCATGAATTCGAGGATAACACCATCTGGCGCGTCGCCGAACTGCTTGGCGTTTCGACGCGCGACCGCGTTCTCATGCGTCAGCGCGTTGCTGTCGAGATCGAGGCCGAAGCCGCCCCAAAGGGGCCCTGGTCAAAGGCGGACGACAAGAAAACGTGAGTTCGACGCCCGCTGGACGAAGGATAGACGACGCGCCAGCTCGGGCTAAAAAAATCGCCGGGGGCGAGCGGCGGTAAGCCTCCATTCAGGAAGAACGCGGTAGGCTCGGTCTGGCTGAGGGCGCAATTACGCGAAACAGCAAAAGGGCAGGCATGAGCGAGGATCCTGGCGGCGGCGAACGCCGCGTGACCTTGATCACCGGCGCCTCGGGCGGCATCGGCGCCGATCTCGCCCGCGTTTTCGCGCGGCGTGGCCACGATCTCGCGCTGGTGGCGCGCAGCGCCGACAAGCTTCATCTGCTCGCCGATGAAATCGAGTCCTCTTCCGGCAGGCGCCCCCTGATCCTGACCTTCGACCTGACGAAGCCGGATGCGGCCGAACGCATCGCCGCGGATCTCGACGCGGCTCGCGCCAGCCCGGAGATTCTCGTCAATAATGCCGGTTTCGGCCTCATCGGCGATGTGATGGAGCTGGATGGCGACGAGCAGTTACGCATCATCGACCTGAACGTCCGGTCCCTCGTCGATATAACGTCACGCCTGCTGCCGCAGATCCGCACCAGCCGCGGAAAGATCTTGAACGTCGCCTCGATTGCCGGCTTTTTTCCCGGCGGCCCGGGAATGACCATCTATTACGCGTCCAAGGCCTTCGTTCTTTCGTTTTCACGCGGACTGGCGCAAGAATTGCGTAACGATGGCGTGATAGTATCAGCCCTCTGCCCTGGCGCGACCCCGACCGGCTTTCAGGAGCGGGCTGGTTTCGGACCGCACATCCTCAGAGGCGTTCCGATGACAAAGTCAATCGAGGTAGCGGAGGCGGGCTACAGGGGATTGATGGCCGGCAAACGCGAAATCATCCCCGGCTGGTTCAATAAACTGGGCGCAGCGGTCTTGCCCTTCGCGCCAAAAGACGTGATCTTAATGTTGATTTCGCGCGTGCAGCAAAAACGTCGTTGATGTTGATTCTATTTTAGAACTTGCGAGCAATGCCCATCGGACAGGAATCATCAGGCAGGGTTCTCATCATCCTGCATCAGGAATGTTCAACGCCCGGCCGCGTCGGGCGCCTCCTGCGTGACGCCGGCCTGCATCTCGACATCAGGCGCCCGCGCTTTGGCGATCCGCTGCCCCAAACCCTCGCGGACCATGATGGCGTCATCATTTTTGGCGGCCCGATGAGCGCCAATGACGATGATGACTGGATCCGCCGGGAAATCGATTGGATCAAGGTGCCGCTCAAGGAGGAAAAGCCGTTCCTCGGTATCTGTCTCGGCGCGCAAATGTTGGCCCGCCACCTTGGCCATCGCGTTTGTCCGCATCCGCAAGGACGGGTGGAGGTCGGGTATTATCCGATTGATCCGACGGAGCATGGCCATAAACTGTGCGATTGCCGCTTTCCGACGCGCGTCTATCAATGGCATCGCGAAGGGTTCGACCTGCCGAATGGGGCGACGCTTCTGGCGAAAGGCCACGACTTCGAGGCGCAGGCTTTCCGCTACGGACCGGCCGCCTACGGGTTTCAGTTTCATCCCGAAGTCACCTTGCCGATGATCTGCCGATGGTCGGCGCGCGCGCAGGAGCGTCTCAATCGCCCCGGAGCGCGTCCGTTGCATCGCCATCTCGAAGGATGGCTCCGCCATGACCGCGCCATCGCGCGCTGGTCCAGCGCATTCCTGCAAAGCTGGCTCGCCGGAGGCGGGCTCGCGTGCTGAGGCATTAGCCGGGCGCCCGGTCGCGCGATTTCATCAAGTCGTCGCGCCAGCGGCCTAGAATGCGTGAAGGAGCGTCCGAGGCGAGGCTGGCGCTGGACCTCGCCGGTCTTTTTGTCCTAGCATTGATTTGGTCGCCGGCTTCGTTTTGCGATCAATGAGCCGTTTATCGCGGAGAAACAGCGTCGATGCGGCTGGCGCCTCTACCGGCGCCCTGCATCGCTCGTCCGGCAATGAGACGATACGGAAACGTCGCGTCTGAATTTTTGCCTCCTCTACGCCTTTGGCCAATCATAAAGAGGAACGTCTTCCATGAGCATCTTCGGCAATATCGTATCCAAGCTTTTCGGCCATTCCACAGCTCATGCGGCGGAGAGCCCGGCGGCTGCAACGCCGGCGTCGCCCGCCGGAACCACCCCCGCAGCCGGGGCGGCGCCTGCGGCGTCCGCGCCCGCGACAGCTCCCGCCACCGGAACCGCGTCCACGCCTACTGCGTCTTTGCACGAGGTGGACGTCACCTCGATCCTCGACGGCCTCGTCGTCAAACATGGGCAAAAGCTCGACTGGCGTCATTCGATCGTCGATCTTCTGAAAGCGCTCGACCTCGACAGCAGCCTTTCAGCGCGCAAGGAACTGGCCGGTGAGCTGCATTACACCGGCAGCACCGACGACACCGCGACCATGAACGTGTGGCTGATCAAGCAGGTGATCGCCAAAATCGCTGCGAATGGCGGCAAGGTGCCCGCCGACCTCGTGCATTAAAGCATGGCCCCGAAAAGTTGCAGACTTTTCGGATAAGGCCATGCGTTGAAGGAGACCATGGCCCCGAAAAGTTGCAGACTTTTCGGATAAGGCCATGCGTTGAAGGAGACCATACCCCGAAAAGTTGCAGACTTTTCGGCCCCGAAAAGCTTGCGGCTCTTCTGGGCTAATCCTCGTCATCGGCAAGCGGGTGCAGATCCCGCACCATGGATTTCAGCCGCTCGTCGAGCACATGGGTGTAGATTTGCGTCGTCGAAATATCGGCATGTCCGAGCAGTTCCTGCACGACGCGCAGGTCAGCGCCGTTTTGCAGGAGATGACTGGCGAAGGCGTGGCGCAGCACATGCGGGCTGATGCGCGCGGAGGCGATGCCGGCGGCGGCGGCGCAGCTTTTGAGGTCCCGCGCAAACGCCTGCCGGGTCAGATGCCCGCTCTCGCTGTCGGCCGGGAAAAGCCACGGGCCCGCCGCGGCGCCGGGCTGCGTTTTTTCGAGAAGGGCGCGATAGGCTGAAATCGCCGCGCGCGCGGCGCTCGAGATCGGCGCCAGCCGGTCGCGCCCGCCCTTGCCTCGAATGGGGATCAGCGGCTCCCTGCCGCGCGCGATGCTTTTCGGCAGCGAGACGAGTTCGGAGACGCGCAGCCCCGTCGCGTAGAGAAGTTCGATGAGGCTGGCGGTGCGCAGCGCGCGCAGACGTTCGCCGGCGGGACGCGCTCCATCGTCAAGACCCTCTTTCGACACGGCGATGAGATGATCGACCTCGGCGATCGAGAGCGTTTTCGGCAGACCCCTGCCGCGCCGCGGCCCTTCGATGATGGCGGCGGGATCATCGCGGCGCAGCCCCTCTCCGACGAGAAAGCGGTGGAGCTGGCGAATGGAGGACAGTTTGCGCCCGCTCGACGCGGCGGTGAGGCCGCGCTTGTCGAGCCATGTCAGAAAGGCGCGAATGTCGTCGCTCGTCGCCTCGAGCGGCGTTTTGCCGGAGGCGCCAAGGCGCGCCGCATAATCTGCAAGGTCGCGGGCGTAGGCCTCGATCGTGTTCTTCGCGCCGCCGCGTTCGGCGGCGATCATCTCGAGAAAGCTTTCGATGAGGCGGGAAGATGCGCGCTTATCCGCCATGCGGCGTCCTTGTCTGAACCTGCGCGAAGGGAGCCCTTCTGCTTGCTCCGCGTTCCAGGCTATCCGGCGATATTGCGGCGGCCAATCCTGTTCCGGGCACAATAGCGCATGGTTTGGAGCATGATGCAGAAAAGAGGTAGACTTTTCGGACCCGCATCATGCGTGATAACACAGGCCGAAAGAGCGGAATGCGTTCCCCTTTGATAGACGGCGCCCGCGCCGCTCTATCTGTTCAGCCGCGCGGGGGGAATCGTCTGGTTGATCTGGCGCGTCACCGGCTGGACGAAAGTCACCAGCGCGACCATCCCGGCGAAAACGATTCCGGCGAGAACACCGAGCACGAAAAGAAAACGAAAAAGACTGGGCAACACGATCCTCCGCAGGCGGTGTTATGGGCAGAGGGCAGTGTCATAGGCAAGCGCGGGCGGGCTCAATTCCACGGTTACGCCGGCAGGCGTCGCGGCGCCTCGAACGCGCACGCCGGAAAGCGCCTTGCCCTCGTCGCGCTCGATTGCGACGTCAATCATCAATGAGGGCGCCGCGTCGCCCGTCCTGACGCAAGTGAAGTCCGCGGCGCGGCCGAGGCCGCCGCGCTCCGTCAGCACGCGCAAAACCTTGCCGATCTGCGCGGCGTGATGCCGGCGCAACGCCGCCTCGCCTGCGATGCGCAAGCGCTTTGCCCGCTCTTTGACCAGCGCGGGCGCGACGGGCGGCATTTTAGCCGCGGGCGTCCCCGGCCGGGCGGAAAATGGAAAGACATGGAGATAGGTCAGGCCGCAATCCTCGATGAGGCGAAGCGTGTTTTCAAACATGGCCTCGGTTTCGGTCGGAAAGCCAGCGATCAGATCGGCGCCGAAAACCATATTGGGCCGCAGGCGCCGCAGCTCCGCGCAAAACGCGATCGCATCGAGGCGCGTGTGCCGGCGCTTCATCCGCTTCAGGATCATATCGTCGCCGGCCTGCAGCGACAGATGAAGATGCGGCGCGAGGCGCGGCTCACTGGCGAAGGCCTCGATCAGATCGGCGTCGGCCTCGATGCAGTCGATCGAGGAGAGCCGCAGCCGTTCAAGGCGGGGAACGGCGCGAAGGATCGACCTGACAAGGCCGCCGAGTTTGATTTCGTCGCCGAGGTCCGCGCCATAAGAGGTGAGATCGACGCCGGTCAGCACGATCTCGCGAAAGCCTTTGTCGGTCAGTCGCCGGACGGCGGACAATATCGTCTCCGGCGGCGATGAGCGCGATGGGCCGCGCCCGAACGGAATGACGCAGAAGGTGCAGCGGTGATCGCAGCCTGTCTGCACAGCGAGAAAGGCGCGCGTATGATCCTCGACGCCTTCGCTCGGAGCCTTCGGCGGCGGACCGGCCTGCATGATGTCCGACACGCTTACGCGCCCGGACGTTGCCGGCGCCCATGTTGCGGGATCGGTCTTTTCGGCGTTGCCGACGACGCGCGCGACCTCCGGCATCTCGGCGAAACGCAAGGGGTCGATCTGCGCGGCGCAGCCGGTGACGATGATCCGCGCGCCCGGCCGCTCGCGCTTGACGCGGCGGATCGCCTGACGCGCCTGGCGCGTCGCCTCCGCCGTCACGGCGCATGTATTGACGATGACGAGGCCGTCCTGTCCGGCTTCCTCGGCCGCGCGCCGCATGGCGTCGGATTCGACGAGGTTCAGACGGCAGCCGAAGGTTAAAACCTCGACGCCCGTCACGCCGCGGCGTCCGCGAAAAGCCCGGGATCGAGCTCGGTTTCAAATTCGAACTCGACGGGGCCCGCCATCACCACCATATCGTCGCTCTCGCGCCAGACAATATCGAGATCGCCGCCCGGCAAGGAGACGGTCGCCCGCCGCCCTGTCAAATTTTTGCGCGCGGCGGCGACGAGCGCTGCGCAGGCGGCGGAGCCGCAGGCGCGGGTGAGGCCGGCGCCGCGTTCCCAGACCTTGAGTTCGATATGATCGCGGGAGACGATTCGGGCGAGCGAAATATTGGCCCGCTCCGGGAAGATCGGATCATGTTCCAGCGCGGGGCCAATGACGGCGAGATCATAGGTCGCAAAATTCTCGACAAAGAAAATCGCGTGCGGATTGCCCATGCTGACGACAGAAGGATTTTGCAGGAGCGGCGCGCCGGGCGGACCAAAGGCGAGGTCGATCGCGGTCGTGTCCTCAGCGGGTTTCGCCAGCGGAATATCGGCCCAGGCGAGGCGAGGCGCGCCCATCTCGACTTCAAAACGCCATTCACCGAGACGCCGGCAGGCGAGACGGCCCGCCGCCGTTTCTATGAAAATTTCGTCACGCGTGTCATCGCGAAAGAGGGTCCAGGCGACGCAGCGGGCGCCGTTGCCGCAGGCGCCTGCCTCGGAGCCATCGGCGTTGAGAATCGTGACATAGGCCTCAGCACCCTCCGAGCGCGGGTCACTGAGCGCCATCAGCTGATCGAAGGCAAGCCCCTTGCTTCGCGCAATCGCCCGCGCTTCGGGCGCGCTGACTCCAAAGCCCGCGCCGCGCAGGTCGACGACGAGGATCTCGTTGCCGAGGCCGTTCATCTTGGTTACCAGCCGGTTGGCGAGAGGACTCATATTGGCGCGTCATTTTTCCGTGTGCAGGCCACCATATAAGGATTTTCCTCGTGAACGACCATTGTTTTGTCGCGCGGAGGCGTTCTTAATCGTCGAGCCGCTTGGCGTTGCTTGCCGCACTGTTTAAGACGTGGGGCGGTAGGGGGCGGGCAGGCTTGGCGGCATATTGGAGCGGCAGATGAGATTTGGCGAAATCAGAAAACCGATAGCTTTGCGCCTGGCTTTCAGTCTCGCGTTCGCCTTGCTCCTTGGCCTCTTCGCCAGCGCGCCGGGGCCCGCCTGCGCCGAAGCGGGCTCCGCCGCGACGCCCTCGCAACAGGAGGCCCCGGCCAGTCCGCCCGCGCCAGACGCGGCGGCTCCTGATAAAGCGGCGCCGGCGCCGGAAGCAACCGTGCCGGAGCCCGACCAGCAGGGGGCCGCCCCGGGCGTTCCGAGCGACGCCACGGCGGAGACGGTGGATGTGCCTCCGCGTCCGGTCGCGCTCCTCCTCGGCGATGCCGAATGGGCGGATGGGTTCAAGGCCATCACAACCGCGATCGGCAAAGTGCAGGACGCCATCAAGGCCGCCGGGCTGAAGCAGGCCGGACCGCCCTTCGCGGTTTTCCTCTCGACGGACGACACCAGCTTCCACTTTGAGGCGATGGTTCCGCTCGCTGAAAAGCCCGGGGACAAAAGCGACCTTCCCGACGGCGTCAAGCTCGGCGAATCGCCTTACGGCAAGGCGATCAAGTTCCTGCACCGCGGCGCTTATGACGACATCGACTCCACCTATGACCTCATCACCGCCTATCTCGACGAGAAGGGGCTCGAGGCCAGGAATCTCTTTATCGAGGAATATCTCACCGACACAAAGGAGAGCGACGACGCCAGCCTTAAGGCGGATATTTACGTCTTTCTGAAGTGAGGGCAGCCGCGCTCCGTTCGCGATAAGGCCGGAGCGCGCGGCGAGCGCTGCGGAGGGGGCTCTCTGCTTTCGTCAATAAGCCGGAAGCATGTCGCCCGAACCCCGGTTTCCGCTTTTCGGCATAGGGCTCCAGGCGGCGCGACGGCGCCGCGAACGGCGCCGTCGTCGTTTCGTTTCAGGCGGCAGGGATCGCCGCGCGGTCAACCCGCTTCAAGGCCGAGCTGTCCTTGCGGAAATTTGGCGATTTCGGCCGGATCGACGTTGAGGTGCTGAGCGACAAGCTCCGGCGGCGTACGCCTCAGCCAGTCGGAAACATCGACTTCCTGATAAACCGGAGCCTTGAAGATGGTCAAAAACTGCAGCTCGCCGGCGCCGGTGTTCTGAATGTAGTGGGCCTGGCTTTTCGGCACATATCCGACGTCGCCGGCTCTGAAATCGGCGGTCTGGGCGCGCGGTCCAGCATCATAGACCGTCATGCGGCCTTCGCCCTTGATCCAATATTGCCACTCGTCGGCGTTTGGATGCCAATGCATGCGCCGCAGCGCTCCGGGCTTTAGGGTTTCGAGCGCTGCGGTAATCGTCGTCGATACCTTGAACGTCCGGCTGTCCGCCAGATGGATGACGCCGGAGCGATTTTCCTTCACGGGCTTCGATCCGCTCAAGGAGAATGTGAAGGGGTTTGGCGGCGCCTCGCCGGAATTGACGGCGGCCTGATCAGCGGCGAGGGAGCCCGGCTCCTTGCCCTGAAAGATCCAGAGATCGTGCAAGGGAATCGATTTGAAAGTCTCGGCGGGGACGCCGAAATTCTGGGCCAGAATGTCGGGCGGCGTATGCGCCATCAGATCGGTCAACAGGAGCGTATTGAATTCGGAAGCCTTCCCGTCGTCGAAGACGATGAGGAATTCGCATCCATCGGGACCAAGGCCCTGCAGCGAATGCGGTTGCCCGGCGGGGAAATACCAGATCTCGCCTTCCTTCACGTCCTGTACATAGGCTCGTCCCAGTTCATCGAGGACGGTGACGCGGCAGGAGCCGTTGGTGATGAGGCCCCATTCAGCCGCAAGGTGCCAGTGAAGCTCGCGGATGCCGCCGGGACCAAGCCGCATGTTGACGCCCGATATTTCCTTGGAAATTGGAAAATTTTCCGCCGTCACTTCCCGGGCCCAGCCGCCGGCCTGAATGCGCTTGTGGGCGTTATTGAAAGAGGACCAGAACATCGGCATGTCGCCGATGTCGGTCGCAGGCGGATTCTGAAACGAGGGAAACTGACTTTCGAGGGCAGGATTTTGGGGGCCGGGATCGGAAATCGCGCCCGGCGTCGAATTGATCGCGCCCTCGGCGGGCTCGTCCGGATTGCCGAAGGCGGCGGCGTTCGCCCCCGCCGCCGCGGCGACGGCGCCGCCAACGGCGCTGAGGGCGAGGAGCATACGGCGAGACAGGTGATCCATGTTGGAAGCTCCGGTTTGGTCGGCTGAAGGCAGGGGCCTGCGAGGAAGGTTCCATCATGTCAGGCGCCGCCCGAAGGCGCCATATCAAGGCTGTGATGTGCGGCGCAGCCTGAGCGATTGAGCGGGGGGAAGAGGCCGCAAGTCTTCCATTCCGGGAACGGACGCCGAAACTGTAGCCGCAGTCACGCCGAAACTGTAGCCGCTGTTACGCGTGGCGCGGGATTTTGGCCTGTTGCAGGAGATTGGATGCTCCGGGCGACCGCCAACCGCGCATGTCAATCCGAGACAGGTTCGAGCCGATTGGCGCGGGCGGCTTCCCCCTCGTTGTGTGGCGGGGAAGCCGAGCTCCGGCCATGGCTATATCGCCGCGGCGAACAGCCCATGACCCTCTTGAAGGCTGTGCTGAAGGCGCTTTCGGATGCATAGCCGAGCGACAGGGCAATGACGGAAAATGGGACCGCTGGAATTCGCCAGCCTGTCCCCGAGCGCATCGACAGGGGTCAAACTCAGATCGCTTGCCCCGCGGGCGGGAGCGGTTCGCCGTTTCCGCCTGATCTTCAATCAAATTTCATCGAAGCCATCGAACGTTTCTTGAACGATGGCCTCGATGCGCTCGATCTCATCGTTCTTCAATGGCGCAAATTCCCGTTCGCGCCTTTTTTTCGAAAGCGTACCTTTATTCTGCCGGATGAAAAGGAGGAGATCGTCAGCAAGGCGGTCCGGCATTTCAACCGTATCCATGATCAGTCGCCGCGCTTCGTCGTGGCGGCGCAGATAGTCTATTTCACGCGGCAGGTCATACTCGACGGTTCTCTTGACGCAGTCGTACAGAAATTCCGCCGCTTCCGTGCTATCGAAATACCGGTACAGATCGGCGGTATCGTTCAGAACTTCGACATTGCGGTCAGGCGTTGGTCTCCACTCGATAAAGTCCATGAATGGACCCGAATGAGATTGCAGTGTCGTCCGGTAATCGTCGATCCGGTCGAGCATGACGGTCGAGACTGGGAACACCATGCGGTGCCTGCTGGAAGTCGGCGCGCTGGCCTCGATCTTGCTTCTTCGGATCGGCGCGCATCGGAGGTCAACCAACGCTTCCGCTGCGGATAAAAAAGCGCAAGGTTGTCGCCGCGTTTGAAGGCTGTCGCAGCGTTTGAAGCCGGGTCCGGCCCGCGCCGGTCGAGCGCAATGGCAGGTCGAAAACAGCCGAGGCGGGGTGGTTTTCTCTTGACCTCTATGAAGTCCATACAGCGCATTGTCCCGCGGCGGCGTCAGTATAATCAATGGGTCGCTAATGAAACCCTTGAGGATTACGCGCTGCGCTTCACGCCCGTGCGCGCCCGCAAAAGCATGTTCCGCGTGGCCAACACGGCCCTTGGCGCCATTTCCTTTCTCGCCTGCGAGGCGATCGGCGGCGCGGTCACACTGACTTTCGGCTTCTCCAACGCCGTGGCCGCGATCATTGCGGTCAGCGCGCTGATGTTCGCGTGCGGCGTGCCCATCGCCTATTACGCCGTCAAATTCGGAGTCGATATCGACCTTCTGACCCGTGGCGCGGGCTTCGGCTATCTCGGCTCGACCCTCACCTCGCTGGTCTACGCCTCATTCACGTTTCTTCTGTTTGCGATCGAGGCCAGCATCATGTCGGCGGCGCTGCAGATGTGTTTCGGCATTCCGCTGCCGATCGCGCATATCGTCAGCTCATTGATCGTCATCCCCATCGCAGCGCATGGCATCCGCCGCATCAGCCAGATGCAGCTCGCAACGCAGCCGATCTGGCTCATCCTGCAGTTTTCGCCCCTGCTTTACCTCGCGCTGAACGGCGCCGGCGCTGTCACCGGCTGGACCGCATTTCACGGCGCCACCGGAAACCCAGACGGCTCGATCAGCTTCCTGCAGTTCGGCGCCGCGGCCTCGATGCTGATGTCTCTCCTGCCGCAGATCGGCGAGCAGGTCGATTATCTGCGCTTTATGCCCGATCGCAAAAACACGAGCGCGCTCGCCTGGTGGAGCGCGGTCATCGCGGCAGGTCCCGGATGGGTCGCGATGGGCGCCTTCAAGCTCTTGATGGGCTCCTTTCTGGCCTATCTGGCGCTGACTCGCGGCGTGACGGCCGATCGCGCCGCGCAGCCGGCCGAACTCTACCATCTCGTTTTCCTCGACCTGTTTCATTCACCAACTTTGGCCCTCGCGTTGACAGGCCTTTTCGTCGTGGTCTGTCAGACGAAAATCAATGTAACCAATGCTTACGCGGGCTCGATCGCCTGGTCGAATTTCTTTTCGCGTCTGACCCACAGCCATCCGGGCCGCGTCGTGTGGCTCGTCTTCAACGTTTTGCTCGCCTTGCTGTTGATGGAAGTCGGCGTTTTCCGCGCCATCGAGAGCATACTCGCCCTCTACGCTAATTTCGCCGTCGGCTGGATCGGCGCCTTGACCGCCGATCTCGTCGTCAACAAGCCCTTGGGGTTGAGCGCGCCTCACATCGAATTCAAACGCGCGCATCTTTATGACGTCAATCCGGTCGGCGTCGGCGCGATGGCGATTTCGGTGTTCGTCTCGACGCTCGTTTTTCTTGGCGCATTTGGTCAGGCGCCTCGCCCTTTGAGCCCCTTCATCGGCCTCATCATCGCCTTTCTCGCGGCTCCTTTCATCGCCTTTGTCACGAAAGGCGGCTATGCGATCGCGCGCGCGGACACGGAGCTGGAGCAGCGTCGCGGCGAGATCTGCTGTTCAATCTGCGAAAATCCGTTCGAGCGCAGCGACATGGCCTATTGCCCGGCCTATGGCGCGCCGATCTGCTCTCTTTGCTGCACATTGGAGGCGCGCTGCCATGACATGTGCAAGCCCGGCAAGCGCTTGAACGATCAGATCGGCCGCGCCATCGACGCCCTGCTGCCGAGGCGAGCGGCGGCGTTCTTCAAGACCCGCATGGGTCAGTTTCTTGGCGTCCTGTTTCTGTTCAACGGCGTCATCGCCTATCTCCTCGCCCAGATCTATGTCGCCTACGGCGCCGTCGCCATCGCTGAGCGCCCGGTCATTGGAACGACATTATGGATTGTCTTCTGGGCGCTCCTCATTCTCTCCGGCGTCGCTGCGTGGCTGCTGGTGCTGGCTCACGAAAGCCGGCGCGCGGCGGAAGATGAATCCAAACGTCAGGCGTCGACGCTGATGGAGGAAATCGAGGCGCATAAGGATACGCACGCCGCTTTGCAGAAAGCCAAGGAAGCGGCCGAGGCGGCCAATGTCGCAAAAAGCAGATACATCGTTGGGCTAAGCCATGAGATCCGCACACCGCTGAACTCCATCTTCGGCTACGCTCAGTTGCTGGAGCGAACGCCATCGGAAACCGCGGGCGACGGCATCCGCGTCATCCGGCGCAACGCCGAGCATTTGGCGAGCCTCGTCGATGGTCTACTCGACATTTCCCGCATTGAAAGCGGCGTGCTTCGGCTCAATCGGGACAAGGTCCGGCTCGTCGAGTTCCTCGACCAGATCGTCGAAATGTTCCGCCCGCAGGCCGAAGCCAAAAACATTCGCTTCCTCTACGCGCGCCCGGATCACTTGCCGACCTATGTTCACACGGACGTCAAGCGATTACGGCAAATCCTCATCAATCTGCTCTCGAACGCGATCAAATACACCGAAGAAGGCCACGCGGCGTTACACATCCGTTACCGCAATCAGGTGGCGGAAATCGAAGTCTCCGACACGGGACTTGGCATTCGCGCCGACGATATCGAATCGATTTTCGAACCCTTCGAGCGCGGCCAGATGCCGAAGGCGCGCGCACTGCCTGGAACGGGCCTTGGCCTCACCATCGCAAAGCTGTTGACGCACGTCATGGGCGGAGAAATCTCCGTTGAGAGCGCGCCGGGCGCTGGCAGCACATTCCGCGTCCGGCTCCTGTTGTCGGAAGCGATGCATTCCGCGGACGTCGGTCCAACGCAACGCCAGATCCGCGGCTACGCCGGACCGCCGCAAAAAATCCTTTTGGTCGACGATGATTTGAACCATCTGGATTTTGTCCAGCGCGTCCTGCGTCCACTCGGCTTCATCCTGCTGGTGGCGAAGGATGGCGGCTCGGCCTTGCAACTGGCCTCGGAAATCGAGCCTGATCTCGCGATGCTCGACATTTCTATGCCTGGACCAAACGGATGGGAGGTGGCTGAAGCATTGCGGCGCAAGTCGGCGCGCCTGAAGATCATCATTATTTCAGGCAATGTGCATGATTATAGAGATGGCGGACAGAGCGGCGGCCCGCACCATGATTTCCTTGTCAAGCCGCTCGATATCCAGCAAATGCTGGAATCGATCCAGGCGCATCTTGGACTGAAATGGATCCATGATGAACCCGCTGACGCTCCGGCGGACGCCGTCGCGCTCGAGATTCCTCCCGGCGTCCATCGGCGCCTCGATGAACTGCTGCAATTGGGACGAATTGGATATGTGCGGGGGATCGGAGAAGAGCTGAAGGAGTGGGAGAGAGTTGAACCCGAAGCGGCGCCCTTTATTGCAAGCCTGCGCGCAATGGTTCAACGCTTTGATCTGAAAAAGTACATGGATACTTTGAAAGCGATCAAGCACGATGGATGAGGCGCCGAACCGCCGCGACAAAATTCTGACGGTCGACGACACGCCGGACACCCTCGCGTTTTTGACGGAGGCGCTCGAGACAGCGGGATTGACGGTTTTTGCGGCGCTCGACGGAGAGAGCGCGCTAGGCCTGCTTCACGAGATCATGCCGGACCTCGTTCTCATGGACGCCGCCATGCCGGGTATGGACGGCTTCGAGACCTGCCGCCGCATCAAGCAGGAGCCGCATTTCTCGCATCTGCCGGTCATCTTCATGACGGGCTTGAGCGAAACCGAACATGTGCTTCATGGCTTGGCCTGCGGCGGCGTCGATTACGTCACCAAGCCGATCGTCGTCGATGAATTGCTCGCGCGCATCAAGGTCCATCTCGCCAACGCCCGGATTGCCTATAGCGCGCGAACGGCGCTCGACGCCACCGGCCGCTGCCTCATCGCGACGGACGAGGCGGGCGCGCTGTTATGGTGCACGCCGCAAGCCGAGCGGATGCTCGCCGACGGGCTTTTGGATGGCCCCCGGCTCGATGGCGCAATGGCCGCGCGGCTTAGCCATCTTCGTCAGGATGCCTCGACCGGCGCCAAAAGCGTCACCTTGCAGCTTGGCGATCGAAGAATCGAATGTCTTTATTTGAGCCGCACGGGCCCCAATGAATTTCTCTATCGCCTGAATGAAGCCAATCAGAGCGATGGAGCGCAGCTTTTGAAGGAAGCGATGACGCTCACCTCGCGCGAGGGCGAGGTTCTGGTCTGGCTCGCGGCGGGAAAATCGAACCGCGACATCAGCGCCATTTTGGGCATCAGCCCGCGCACTGTGAACAAGCATCTCGAACAGATCTTCCGGAAGCTTGGCGTCGAGAACCGCGCCGCCGCCGCGGCGATGGCGGTGCGAACGCTCTCCGCGCGCCAGTAGCGCGATGGGGCTATATGTTGACAAGATGCGCGACGTCAGCGGCGGTCTCATCCCGCGTGCTCCCCTGGCGAATGAGATGGCCTCGCTGCATGACGCTATAGTGGTCAGCAAAGGACCACGCAAAATCGAGATATTGCTCGATGATCACGATGGTCACCTTGAGCTCGCGCCGGATGCGCCGCAGCGCGTCCTCGATCTGCTGCACGACATTGGGCTGAATGCCTTCCGTCGGCTCGTCGAGAAGCAACAGGCTCGGCCGTCCGCAAAGCGCCCGCCCGATGGCGAGTTGCTGTTGTTCGCCGCCGCTGAGCACGCCGGCCTTGCGGGCCTTGATCTGATTGAGTTTGGGGAACAGATCATAGATGTGATCGGGGATAGCGCCGATCGCCTGTCCGCGCCCGGCCAGCGCAGACAAGCCGGTTTCGAGGTTTTCCTCCACAGTCAAATGCGGGAAGATGTGGCGCCCCTGCGGCACGAGGCCGATCCCTTTGCGGGCGCGTTCATAGGATTGCAGTTTTGAAATATCCTCGCCCTTGAACCAGATCGAGCCGCTGGTCAGGCGCAACGCGCCGATGATGGTCTTGAATAGGGTGGTCTTTCCAACCCCGTTGCGCCCGATGAGCGCGACCGCTCCGCCATCCTCGATGTCGAGGTCGATGTCCCAGAGGACCTGACTTTGGCCGTAGGCGGCGGCGACATGGTCGAGCTTCAGGAGGACGCTCATTCGGCCGCCCGCCCCAGATAGACGGCCGCGACCTCGGGGTCCTTGCGGATCTCGGCGACGCTGCCTTCTTTCAGGAACTGCCCCATATGCATGACAGTCACCCTCCCGTTCAATTGTTCGATGAAGCTCATGTCGTGATCGATCACCAGCACCGCGTGCCGGCCTTGCAGTCCGCGAATGAGATCGGCCGTGCGGCTGGTTTCGGCCGGACCCATTCCGGCCGTCGGCTCATCGAGCAGAAGGAGATCGGCGTCGGTCGCCACCACCATGCCGATTTCGAGCCATTGCTTTTCGCCATGCGCCAATTCGCCCGCGAGGATGTGGCTGCGGTCGGCGAGGCCGATGGTCTCAAGGATCTCATCGACCTTTTCGCGTTCTTCCACGGCCTCGGCGACGCCAAACGAGCGCCACCACCGGCGATCCTTTTGAGCGGCGATCAGAAGGTTGTCGAGAACGCTCAAAGACGGCAGAACGCCGGGCGTCTGAAATTTGCGGCAAATGCCGCGCCGGACAATCTCGAACTCCGGTAATTGCGTGATGTCCTCGCCCTTGAACACCACGCGCCCGTCGGTCGCCCTCACGCGGCCTATGATCGTATCGCACAAGGTCGATTTGCCCGCCCCATTCGGGCCGATCACGACGCGAAGCGATCCGCGATCAATCGTCAGGCTGAACCCGTTGAGAGCCTTGAAGCCGTCGAAGTCGACCGTGACGCCGTCAACCGCCAGCAGCAGATGCGGCTCCGTCAGCAAGGGAGCGAGATCGGACATGGGCTAGCTCTCCACGCGCGCGACAGGGTTGGAGCCGACGGGCGTGACGGGCCGGCGGCGGCTCAACCGCGACGTCCAGCCCGAGCCCAAACCGGCGAGGCCCTCGGGCAGCAGCGTCACGACAAGGACAAAGACAAGGCCAAGAGCGTAAAGCCAGAGGCTCGGCAAGGCGCTGCTGATCTGATCCTTCGCGAAATTCATCAGAAGCGTGCCGGCGATGGCGCCCCAAAGGCTCTTGCGTCCGCCAATCGCCACCCAGATCACCATTTCGATCGAGGGCACCACCCCGACGAGCGCCGGCGAGATCACACCTGCGTGCAGCGTGAACAGGGCGCCGGCGACACCGGCGAGGACCGCGCTCAGCGTGAAGGCGACGACTTTATAGGGAGCTGGATCATAGCCGAGGAATCTGACCCGGTTCTCGCCATCGCGCGTCGCGCGCAAAAGCTTGCCGAAGCGCGATGACAGCAGCCAATGAACGCCCGCGAATGATGCGATGAGCAAAAGCAATGTCGCCCAATAGAGGCCGCGTATTGTTCCCGGAGAGCCGAGATCGAGGCCGGAAAAGGTCTGGAAGTCGGTGAGGCCGTTGAACCCGCCGGTTGATTGCTGCTGACTGACCAGCAAGGTCGCAAAGCACAGCGCCAGCGCCTGTGTAATCAGGGCGAAATAAACGCCGCCGACGCGCCGGCGAAACACGAGCCAGGAGAAGAGCGCGGCGAATATGCCGGGCACGAGGATGACGCCCATTACGGCGAAGAACGAATTGCCGAAAGGCTCCCACCACCAGGGCAAAGCGTCGCGCCCGCTCCAGCTCATGAAATCAGGGATTTCCCCGGGCCCCAAAGCGGCGAGCTTCAAATTCATCGCCAGCGCATATCCGCCAAGGCCAAAGAACACGCCCTGTCCCAAACTCAACACGCCGGCCTCGCCCCACAGCAGCACGAGGCCGATTGCGAGAATGGAAAGGGCAAGAAAACGGCCAAGAAGCGTGAGCTCATAGGCCGAGATCAGCCACGGGGCCAGAAACGCGAGCCCGATCACGCCGATCGTCAGAAAGCGGCCGATGAGAGGAAGCTGTTTATTCATCATTCTGCTCCGCGGTTCCGGGGCGTCAACTGTCCAGCGCCCTCGACCGGACGGCGATGACTCCTTGCGGCCGGAATTGAATGAATGCGATGACGAAAACGAGCACGAGAACCTGCGACATGCTGACGTCGACGAAGATCTGAACAAGCGCCGAAAACAGGCCGATCATGATCGAGGCGATGGTGGTTCCGACAAGGCTGCCAAGGCCGCCGAGGATCACGACGAGAAAGGCCGGCACGATGTAGCTTTGTCCAACGTTTGGCGTGACGGGGCCAAGCAAGGCGAGGACCACGCCGGCAAGGCCGGCGATGCCGGCGCCGAGGCAGAACACCAATAAATCGACCTGGCGAACATTGATGCCGGCGGCGCCAGCCATGAAGCGGTCCTGATTGACCGCGCGCACGAGCAGGCCGAGCCTGCTGCGCGCCATCAGGACGCTGAGCGCCGCTAAAACCACGATGGCGACGAACAGAATGAATATACGCGTCGCCGGCAGGTTGAGACCGGCGAGAAGGCCGCTCTCGACGCGAAACGAATGGTCGAGCCATGCGGGCGCCGTGACGCCGACGCCGATCGCGCCGAAAATGTTGCGCGCCGCCTGTTGTAGAATGAGGCTGACGCCCCAGGTCGCCAGCAAAGTATCGAGGGGGCGCGAGGCCAGACGATGAATGACCGTCATCTCGATCACGGCGCCGACCAGCGCCGCGCCGAGAAATGCGATCGGCATGGCGACGATGATGCCGAGCGGGCCGGGAATGGCGATAAGCGTCAGATAAGCGAGATAGCCCCCAAGCATCAGCATCTCGCCATGGGCCATGTTGATGACGCGCATCAGACCAAAACTCAGCGCGAGCCCCAGCGCCGCCAGCACGAACAACGAGGCGACGCTGAATCCGTTGAAGATTTGTCCGACGAAAAGCGTGTAGGCGCCCATGGGACATGCCTTTCAGAAAAGAGAGGCGCTCTCGACGCTGCGAAAGCGCTTCTTTCAGGTCTGATTCAGAGTTCGCATTTCTTGCCGGGGAAGGCGACCGGATCATAGGGATCGGGAGCGATCAGATCCTTCGATTGCCAGATGATCTTGAACTGCCCCGCCGGATCGAGCTGGCCGACATAGGCCTTCTGATACAGGCTCTGGTTCTTGGCGAATTTGACGGCTCCCATCGGCGTGTCGGGAAGCTCAAGATCGACCGCGGCTTTTCTGACTTTGTCGACATCGAAACTGCCCGCCTTTTCGACGGCCGCTTTCCAGATGTAGACATCTACATAGCCGTGGACCATGGGGTCGGTGACGGCCGCGCCCGCGCCGAACTTCTTTTGGTAGTCGGCGACGAACTTCTTGTTGGCGTCATTGGTGAAGCTCTGAAAATAGTTCCAGCCGGCGTAGCTTCCCTCGACCAGGGACGGACCCATGGCCTGGGCCTCCTGCTCGCCGATGCTGAAGGACATCACCGGAAGCTTGATGCCGGCCGCCGCCATCTGCTTGAAGAAGGAGACATTGCTGTCGCCGTTCAGCGTGCTGTAGACGACGTCCGGATTGGCGGCCTGAATCTTGGCGATCACCGCGCTGAAATCCGTGCCGCCGAGAGGCACATATTCTTCTCCCGCGGTTTTCAGCTTGTCCACCGCGATGTGCTTCTTGAGGATCAGATTGGCGGTGCGCGGAAAAACATAGTCGGAGCCGACCAGGAAGAAGTTTTTATAGCCCTTCTCCTTGCCCCAGTCGTAGGCGGGGACGATCTGCTGGTTCGGCTGCGCGCCGGAATACATGATGTTGGGCGAGCATTCATTGCCTTCAAACTGCACGGGATACCACAGCAGGCTCTTCAGGCGCTGGAACACCGGCAGCATGGCTTTGCGGCTGGCGGAGGTCCAGCCGCCGAACACGGTCACGACGCCGCCGTCCTGCACCAGCTTCGTCGCCTTTTGCGCGAAGATCGCCGGATCGGAAGCGCCGTCCTCTACAATGGGAATGATCTTCTTGCCGAGAACGCCGCCGGCGGCGTTGATTTCGTCAATCGCCATCATTTCGGCGTTCTTCACCGTGACTTCGCTGATCGCCATCGTGCCGCTCAAGGATTGCAGCACGCCGACTTTGACGGAATCTTCCGCGTAGGATGGCGCCGACAGCATGGTCGCGGCGAGCAGTGCGGTGGAAATCTTGGCGACAGGCCGCTTTATCAGCTTCATTCAGATCCCCTCGGATAAGCTCGATTGATGTCGCGGTCGGCGGCTCAGCAAACCACCGCGATGGCGACGCGCAACCCTAGGAGGTTATCTGAAGAGGCGGTATGGGGCGTTCGACGTATCCGCCCACGCTTGGCGCGAGGGCGCGTCAGCGCTCAGGACCGCGAGAGACCGCCCTTGCTCTCGATGAAGGCGACGATTTCAGCGACGCCCTTGTCAGCCTTGAGATTGGTGAAGAGAAACGGCCGCGCGCCGCGCATCCGGCGCGAATCCCTGTCCATGACGTCCAGCGACGCGCCGACGAGTGGCGCGAGGTCGATCTTGTTTATGACGAGCAGGTCGCTGCGCGTGATGCCGGGGCCGCCTTTGCGCGGAATCTTGTCGCCCGCGGAAACGTCGATCACATAGATCGTCAGATCGGCCAGCTCCGGGCTGAAGGTCGCGGCCAGATTATCGCCGCCGCTTTCGATGAAGATGACGTCGAGACCGGGAAATCGCGCGTTCATCGACTGGATCGCCGCGAGATTGATCGAGGCGTCCTCGCGGATCGCTGTGTGCGGACAGCCCCCCGTTTCGACGCCCATGATGCGCTCAGGCGCGAGCGCGGCCGAACGCGTCAGAAATTCAGCGTCCTCCTTAGTGTAGATGTCGTTGGTGATCGCCGCGATGTTCCAATGATCGCGCATCGCCTTGCAGAGCCTGTCGGTCAAAGCGGTTTTGCCGGAGCCGACCGGGCCGCCGATGCCGACGCGGAGCGGGCCATTTGGTGAATTCATGATCGAAACAGCCTTGTGTACTGGGTTTCATGACGCATGGAGTAGATTTCGATCACGGGCGCGGCGGCTCCAACTTCGCTGAGGTCAGACTGCGCCGCGCGCTTTGCGATCGCCGCGATCCTTGGCGCCATCGCGGCGATGGCGCGCTGGCCATCCGTTTGACCCAAAGGCACAAGCCGAACCCCGGCCGAAACAAGATTGGCGGCGATGGCGTGGCCTAGCGCCATCAGCATGGGCGGCAGCGGGACGCATCGCGCGCAGACGGCGCCAACCGCGACAGGATAGACAAGGCCTTCTGGATGAGCCTTTGCGAAAGCATCGAACGCCGCGTTCGGCCACGCCGCGCATGTGGTCGAGGCAAAAGCCGCGCCTTGCTGCGAAGACTCGAGCGCGAATTCGCTCGTCGGGCGCAGGGCCATTGCCAGTTCCGCGACATGATCCAATTCGTCCAGCCGGCCGCCGCTCATCGCGCGCCACGCCGCGGCCGCGAGAACGAGATCCGACCATCCGGCGCCAAGTTCGAGAACGGCGCAGACATATTCGACGAGATCGGGCAGCGCGCGAACTTCACCGGTCTCGACCGCCCATTCGAGGCCGTGGCTATAGCTATAGGCGCCGACCGGATAGGATGGCGAAAGCCAGGTCGCGAGCGCCAGCAGCCAGTCGGCGCCGTCATCCGTGGGAGTGATCGTGGCGGCCTCCATGCGCGCCATGCGCGTGCGCGTCGTCATCGTGATGATGATGGTCATGTGAATGTCCGCCGCCATAGGCGCCTTGCTCTGGCGAAAAGGGGCGCAGGGCTGTGCGGCACTCGGCGCCAAGACCGATCAACATGGCCTCGATCACATGGTCCTGGCGGATCAAAATGACGCCGCCGAGGATCTGGACCGGCAGATGCCGATTGCCGAGGTGATAAGCAAGCTGCGCCAAACTGGACGCTCCGGCCCTTACCTCCAAAAGCGGCTCGGGCGCGGCGACGACGCGAACGATTCCGCCCGACGCGAGGGCGAGGCCGTCGCCTTCCGCGAGGCGCGCCGCCTGCGGCAGATCGAGGAGAAATTCGCCGCCGTCGCCGTCCATGTTGAGACGAATGCGGCGGCGATGCCGGTCGTCCCAGCAAAGCGTCACCGCCCCAACCTCATGCGAGGCGGGCCAGCTTCGCGCGGGGAAAACGGAGGTTGCGCGGCGCGGCTCTGACATATCAAAACAGAAAGTAGCGCTGCGCCATCGGCAGCTCTTCGGCGGGCTCGCATGTCAACAAAAGGCCGTCGGCGCGCACCTCATAAGTTTCGGGATCAACCTCGATGACCGGCGTCGCGTCATTCAGGATCATGCTCTTTTTGGAAATTCCGCTCCGCACGTTGCGCACCGCCGCCAGCGGCCGGGAGAGGCCGTAGCGCGAGGCGATCCCATGCTCGATGGAAAGCGCGCTGACGAAGAGCAGGCTCGATTCGGTGAGGCTTCGGCCGAAAGCTCCAAACATCGGCCTGTAGTGCACCGGCTGAGGCGTCGGGATGCTGGCGTTGGGATCGCCCATCGCCGCCGCCGCGATGACGCCGCCCTTTAGAACCAGATCCGGCTTGACGCCGAAGAACGCCGGAGACCACAGCACGAGATCGGCCAGCTTGCCGACCTCGACGGAGCCGACGACATGCGAGATGCCGTGTGCGATCGCCGGGTTGATCGTATATTTCGCGATGTAGCGCCGCGCGCGGAAATTGTCGTTGCCGGGCGCATCCTCGGGCAGCGAGCCGCGCTGGCGCTTCATTTTGTCGGCGGTCTGCCAGCATCTGATGATGACTTCGCCGACGCGTCCCATCGCCTGGCTGTCGCTTGAAATCATCGAGAGCGCGCCAAGATCATGCAGAATGTCCTCGGCCGCGATGGTCTCTTTACGGATGCGGCTCTCGGCGAAGGCGATGTCCTCAGGAATGCGCGGATCGAGATGATGGCAGACCATCAGCATGTCGAGATGCTCGTCCAGCGTGTTGACCGTGAAGGGCCGCGTCGGGTTGGTTGACGAGGGCAAAACATTCAATTCGCCAGCAAGCTTGATGATGTCAGGCGCGTGCCCGCCGCCCGCGCCTTCGGTATGAAAGGCATGGATCGTGCGGCCCTTGAAGGCGGCGATCGTCGTCTCGACGAAGCCGCTCTCGTTCAGCGTGTCGGAATGGAGCGTCGCCTGGACGTCGAGTTGATCGGCGACGGAAAGACAGCAATCGATGGCGGCGGGCGTCGTACCCCAGTCCTCATGCAGTTTCAGACCGCAGGCGCCGGCCGACACCGTCTCGATGAGGGCATCGGGTTTGCTCGCATTGCCCTTGCCGAAAAAGCCGAGATTCATCGGCAAGCCTTCGGCGGCCTGCAGCATCCGCATCATGTGCCAGGGTCCCGGCGTGCAGGTCGTCGCCTTGGTTCCCTCCGCGGGACCCGTGCCGCCCCCCAACATGGTCGTCACGCCGCTATAGAGCGCCTCCTCGATCTGCTGCGGCGCGATGAAATGAATATGCGCGTCGATGCCGCCGGCGGTCAGTATCTTTCCCTCGCCCGCGATAATCTCGGTGCCTGGGCCGATGATGATCGTGACGCCCGGCTGAATGTCGGGATTGCCGCCCTTGCCGATCGCGGCGATGCGGCCGTCCTTCAGGCCGACGTCGGCTTTCACCACGCCGGTATGATCGAGAATCACCACATTGGTGATGAGCGTGTCGACGGCGCCTTCAGCGCGCGAGCGTTGACTTTGCCCCATCCCGTCGCGAATGACCTTGCCGCCGCCGAACTTCACTTCCTCGCCATAGATGGTGTGGTCGCGTTCGACCTCGATCAGCAATTGCGTGTCGGCGAGGCGGATCTTGTCTCCGACGGTCGGGCCAAACATGCCTGAATAGGCCCGCCGGCTTATCGTGACGGGCATGTCATTCCTCTCCAAGCTTGTTCATGACGGCTCCGGTAAAGCCCCAGATTTCGCGCGCGCCGGCATAAGGGATAAGCCTCACTTCGCGGGACTGGCCGGGTTCGAAGCGGACGGCGGTTCCGGCCGGAATGTCAAGCCGCATGCCGAGCGCCTTTTTCCGGTCGAATGAGAGCGCTGCGTTCGTCTCGGCGAAATGATAGTGGGAGCCGACCTGGATCGGACGGTCCCCGACATTCGACACGGCAAGCGCGATGGCGGCGCGGCCGGCGTTGAGCACAATGTCGCCGGCGGCGGGAATGATCTCGCCCGGGATCATCGAATGGGCTCATGCACGGTGACGAGCTTCGTTCCATCGGGAAAGGTCGCCTCCACCTGAATTTCAGGGATCATTTCTGCGATGCCCTCCATCACCTGTTCGCGTCCGATCACTGTCCCGCCCTGCTCCATGAGAGCTGCGACGCTGCGCCCGTCGCGGGCGCCCTCCACCACGAAGTCGGTGATGATCGCGACGGCCTCGGGATAATTGAGCTTTACGCCGCGCTCGAGACGGCGGCGCGCCACGATCGCCGCCATGGCGATCAGGAGCTTGTCTTTTTCTCTTGGAGTCAGATTCATGCGTTCTCCCAGCAGACCGATCCGGCCATCGATTTGTGAAGCTCCTCGGCGAAGGAAAACGAAGCGGCCCGCAATTGCGCCTCGTCGTCGTTCAAGAAGCGCGCGAGCAGAACGCCGTTGACAAGCGTCGCGCCTCCGCCGAGCCGCGCCGCCGCGTCTTGTGCGACAGGCAAAATCGATGCCGAATCCGGGCCAAAATAGATGATTGTGCCAAGGCCTGCTGAATCGCCGAAAGCGAAGCGCCGCGCCTTTTCAGCGAGGAAACCCTCGTCGAGACGCAGGCAATCCATCCATAGCAATTTATCGCGGCAGCGGATCGCCCAGTTGTCCCGCAATGAGCCGCAGGTGAATCGCTCGCCGCGAGCGATGCGCCCGAAGATTACGATCTCGGCTGCGAGAAACCTCGACGTTTTCGTCACCGAAACGCACTGCCGGCGCCTGAGGCGGGCGCCGTCAAACAGGATCGTTTCCTGCGGCGCCCACGTCAGCTGCGCGCCCTCCGCGACGGCGAGATCGGTCGTGATGCGCGTCTCCTCGGTGAGCGAGCGATATATTTTCTCCGCCGCCTGCGTGGTGACTGTCAATCGCGCGCCCTCGCGCACTCTGATTTCACTCGAAATACGGTCGCCCTCGACGAGGCCGCCGCCCGTATTGACGAGGATCGCCTCCATGAGGGACGCGTCCGCCGCCGACGGAAAGAAAGCGCGACAGGGCGCCTGTTGGCGGAGTTTGCTTAATCTCGTCGCTCCCGATTTCCGAACGACTTCGAATGCAAGTCCGCCATCGGCGCGCTGAAACCGTGGCGAGGGCGTTTTGGAGCATGGCGAGATGTTGGAAGCTCCTGTGGCGCTGTCTCTCGAGTCCGCATTCAATAGCGCTCGCCAATGGGATCTATCAAGCCGCACCTTACCAACCGGACCCGTCTGCGGCGCAATACGCGCAATTGAGCATTGACACGGTCTGCGGGCGCATCGCCGGATCGGCCTTCCGCCTCATCCCGAAGCCTTTCCCAGGAGGTTGAGGACGAGCGCCGTGGCGGCGGTGCGGTTTTCGACTCCGAGTTTTGCGTAGACGTGCTCCAGATGCTTGTCGACCGTGCGCGTGCTCATCCCGAGGATTTCGGCGGCGTCCCGATTGGATTTCCCTCTGACGATCCAGGATAAGACTTCGAGTTCGCGCATCGTCAGTCGAAACGGCTCGAACAGGGAAGGGGGCAGCTCCTCGATTTCCTGCGGCGCGAGGCGCAATAAAAACTCATCGGGACCTATGCGGCCGACATAGGAAATCCGCACCGGGCCGGCTCTTAGCAGCGATAGCGTCGGTCCGTTCCGGCGACGGTCCGCGTCTCCTGCATTGCAGGCGGCGACCCAGTCGCGAATCTCCGCGGGGACGAGCAACCCCTTGTCGCCGTCGGCGATGAGGAACGTCTTTTCGGCCTGGGGCGTCAGCCACAACACATGGCCTTCCGCGTTCACCGCGAATAAATGTCGTCCCGACGCGTCGAGCGCCGCACGCGCGCTTTGGGCGACGCGGGCGGTCGCTAGATGGACGCGGATGCGCGCCAGCATTTCCTCGATGATCACGGGCTTGGTCACATAGTCGACGCCGCCGGCCTCAAGTCCTTTGACGATATGTTCGGTCTCGCTCAAACCCGTCATGAAGATGACCGGCACCTTGCGCAGCGCCGCATCGGTCTTGAGGCGCCGGCATGTCTCGAAGCCGTCGATGCCAGGCATCATCGCATCGAGCAGAATGACGTCCGGCAGCAGCCTTTGCGCGATCTTGATCGCGGAGGCGCCATCAAGGGCGACCATGACGGTCATGCCGGCCTTGTCGAGCGCGTCGGTCAGCAGCGACAGCGTCTCGGGCGAATCATCGACGACGAGGGCGACGTCACGCAACTGGCCATCATCGGTCATTGGCGTTCAACACATCGAGTTCAGCCATGTAGCGCGGCAGATCGCAGTTCTCGACGAGCTCGCGCAGCCGCTCGACGACCGGCCGCGCGTCCGGGTTTTCGGCCGCGATCTCATCGAGCTTGAACTGAATGCCGCGCACGAAGCCGAGCGCGCCGAGCTCCGTCAGATCAGCGAGATGATGCGCCGTCAGTTGCGCGGGCTCCAGCACGACTTCGGGAGCGGGCGTCGTTTCCTCAAGCTCCCAGGAAAGTCCGAGCAGGCTTTGCACGGCGTCGAGCAGCCGGCCAACGTCGATGGGCTTCATCAGGAAACCGTCGTGAACCGGCTCCACAGCGGCGGTGCGATGGGCGTCGATGGGATTGGCCGAAAGCATCAGGATGGAGGCCTCGCGGTGGCCGCCTTCGCGCAGCTTCTCGGCCAGCATCCAGCCATTGAGGCCGGGCATCGAGACGTCAAGCAGAAACAGGTCCGGACGGCAGTGCTCGACGAGCGAGAGGCAGGTCACGCCGTCGGGCGCGCTCATCAGAATAAAGCCGAGCGGCTCCAGAATGTCGGCCATCAGGTCGCGATGCGAGTCGTCATCATCGACGACAAGCACCGTGCGCCGCGGCCCGGCGTAGCCCCTGACGCGGCGCGGCTCCGCGCCCGGAAGCCGCGGGTCCGTCACTTCGGAGAGAAGCAGCTTCACGTTGAATGCGCTGCCCTTTCCGGGCGTGCTGCGCACTGTGATCTGGCCGCCCATGATGCCGGTCAGCAGCTTGGCTATGGTGAGCCCGAGGCCGGTGCCTGAATTTGGCTCTGTCTCTCCAATGGCGCCGCGCTCGAATGGCGCAAAGATGCGTTCGAGATCCTGTTCCCTGATGCCGGGCCCCGTGTCCACAATCTTGAATTCGGCGATCGGGCTCCGATAGGTCATGCTCAGGACGACGCCCCCCTGGCGGGTGAACTTGATGGCGTTGGAAACGAGGTTGATCAATATCTGCCGCAAACGCTTCTCATCCGAATAAACGACGACGGGCAGATTGGCGGGGCGTTCGATGTCGAAGGCGATGCCTTTGGTCTCGGCCTGTATCTTGAACATCTCGGCGAGCTGATCCAGAAACTCCGCCATGCGGACCTGGTCCCGTTCAAGGTGCAGACGGCCGGCTTCGATCTTCGCGACGTCGAGAAGACCATCGATCAAGCCGGCGAGGTGCCGCGCGCTTCGTTGCACCACGCGGATCTGATTGCGCGGCTTGTTTCCAAGATCCTGATTTTGTTCGAGAAGCTGAGTGTAGCCTAAAATCGCGTTGAGCGGCGTTCGAAGCTCGTGGCTGAGGCCCACGACATAGCGGCTCTTCGCCTCATTGGCGGCCTCGGCCGCCTCCTTAGCCTTTTGCAGCGCGGCGTCGGTGCGTCCATGCGCCTCGATTTCAGCCATCAGCAAACTCGCCTGCCGATTGAGCTCGGCTTCGGCGGCGCGAATGCTTTGCCCGGAAAGAACGAACAGCCAGGCCGCGACGCCAACCACGATCATGAGGGCGAAGAACACTTTCCACAGCACGTTCGCAACCAGCGTCTGGCCGATCTCCTGACCACTCCCGCTCTCGAGATTGACGAGGCTCAAGATGACGGCGATCACTCCGACGGATAGTGCGAATACCCCGATATAACGCATGAACTGTGTGTCGAGCTGCGCGTGCAGGGCTTTCGGCAGAATGAGGCGCGCGAGCGCCTTCGCCTGCATGCCGACCCGCGCCTGCGGCTTGCACAGGTCATGGCAGCGCGCGTCGAGCGAACAGCACAGCGAGCAGATCGGGCCCGCGTAAGCCGGGCAGTGCGCCATGTCCTCCGGTTCGAAGGCATGTTCACAGATGCAGCATTTGATGTCGCCCTGCGCCTGCAGGCTCTGGCTTGGCTTGCGCGCCAGATAGAAGCGCCCGCGCGTCAGCGCCGCGATCAGCGGGGAAGCGGTGAAGCTGACGCCAAACGCCACGAAGATTGCCAGCGCATGGGCCGTCGCGCCCAAATAATTCAGCGATGCGGCGGCCGAGGCCGCGCAGGCGAGCAGCATGGCGCCGACGCCGACGGGATTGATGTCGTAGGAATGCGCCCTTTTGAATTCGATATAGGGAGGGCTGAGGCCGAGCGGCTTGTTGACGACGAGATCGGCGACCAGCGCGCCGACCCACGCCACGGCGACATTGGCGTAAAGGCCCAGCGTCTGCTCAAGGGTTTTGTAGACGCCAAGCTCCATCAGCAGGAGGGCGATGACGACGTTGAACACGAGCCAGACGACGCGGCCGGGGTGGCTGTGGGTCAGCCGCGAAAAAAAATTCGACCAGGCGATCGAGCCGGCATAGGCGTTTGTGACGTTGATCTTGATCTGTGCGAGCAAGACGAAAAGCCCGGTCACCGCCACCGCGACGGCGGGGTTCGGCAGCACATAGCCAAAGGCGGCGAGATAGAGATGCGTCGGGTCGCTCGCATCGGCGAATGCGATCCCTTGGCCGAGGGCGAAGGCCGCGAGGAAAGACCCGGCCAGCAGTTTGAGCGCGCCAATGACCACCCAGCCGGGTCCGGCCGATAGCAGCGCCAGCCACCAGGCCGTGCGCTGGCCGGGCTTCTCGCGCGGCAAAAAGCGCAGAAAATCGACCTGCTCGCCGATCTGCCCGGCCAGCGAAAAGACAACAGCGGCGGCGGCTCCAAAGAGGGCGATGTCGAAGCCGCCCGAGGCCGGGCCGCGCTGTCCGGTGAAATGGGTCCATTGTGCGAAGGCGCCTGGCTGCAACAGCACGATGCCGATGAAGGGCAGCACCTGCAGCACAGCCCACAACGGTTGGGTCCACAGCTGAAAGCGGCTGATGAAGGTGATGCCGTGCGTTACCAGAGGGATGATGCCCAAGGCGGCGATCAGATAACCGACAGGCCGGGGTACGCCAAAGCACAAGTCGAGCGCGGTAGCGAGGATGACCGCCTCGATGGCGAAAAAGATGAAAGTGAAGGAGGCGTAGATCAAAGAGGTGATCGTTGAACCGAGATAGCCAAAGCCCGCGCCGCGCGTCAGAAGATCGATGTCAACGCCAAATTTCGCGGCGTAGAAGCAGATCGGCAGCCCCGCGGCCATCATCAGCGCGCAGACGACGAGAATGGCCGCGACGGCGTTGGTGAAGCCGTAATTCAACGTGATCGCGGCGCCGATCGCCTCAAGCGCCAGAAAGGATATTGCGCCGAGCGCGGTATTGGCGACGCGAAAAGACGACCAGCGGCGCGCGCTCTTGGCGGTGAAGCGCAAAGCATAATCTTCAAGAGTTTGGTTGGCCACCCACTGATTATACTGCCGCCGCACCCTGTCGATTCTTTGTAACCCGATCATTGACCAACCCTTGGCGCGCCGGAGACGTCGCCTTTCCCCGGCAGCGATGACACTAAGCCAGTGCTTTTGCGGTGCAACATACGCTATTTTACGTATCGCTCCCAGCCGCCCGGTCCAACACCATAAGCGTCAACGGAGCGACACCCCTCCGCAATTTGCATCATCAGCCGGAGGCGCAATGCCGAACGACCACGACACGCCGAATTATTCCGCCCTTCGCCGCAAGCTTCTCATGGGAATGGCTGCGCTGCCAATGGCGGGGCTGACGCCGCGCCTCGCCTTTGCCGACGCGCCGGCCACATCCGCCGTCAATACGACCGGTTTAGCCGTCACGGACGATGCCGTGACCGTCGGCATCCTCCATTCGGTCACCGGCACGATGGCGATCAGCGAAACGGGCTCCGTCGAGGCCGAAAAGCTCGCGATCGAACAGATCAACGCCGCCGGCGGGATCTTGGGCCGCAAGATCAAGATCGTCCAGGAAGACGGCGCGAGCGACTGGCCGACCTTTGCCGAGAAGGCCCGCAAGCTGCTCGTCGACGATAAATGCGCGGCCGTTTTCGGCTGCTGGACTTCGGCCTCGCGCAAGGCTGTGCTCCCCGTCTTTGAACAATACAATGGAATGCTCTATTACCCGACTTTCTACGAAGGCCTTGAGCAGTCAAAGAACGTCATCTACACGGGCCAGGAAGCAACGCAGCAAATCCTCGCCGGGCTGAACTGGGTTTCGAAAGAGAAAAACGCCAAAACATTCTATCTTCTCGGCTCAGATTATATCTGGCCGCGCACCTCGAACAAGATAGCGCGCAAGCACATTGAAAACGTTCTGAAGACCAAGGTCGTCGGAGAAGAGTATTTTCCGCTGGGGCACACGCAGTTCAACTCCGTCATCAACAAAATCAAGCTGGTCAAGCCGGACGTCATCTACGCCATTGTGGTCGGCGGCTCCAATGTCGCCTTCTATAAGCAGCTCAAGGCGGCGGGCGTCGATCTCAGCAAACAGACATTGATGACCATTTCCGTCACCGAGGACGAGATCCTCGGCATTGGCGGCGAGAACATCGCCGGCGCCTATGCCTGCATGAAATATTTCCAGTCGCTGAAAAATCCCAACAACGAGAAATTCGTGCCGGCCTTTAAGGAGAAATATGGCAAGGACGCGGTGATCGGGGACGTGACCCAGGCCGCCTATCTCGGGCCCTGGCTGTGGAAGCTGACGGCGGAGAAGGCGAACAGTTTCGACATCGACAAAATCGCCGCCGCCTCGCCGGGGGTCGAGTTCAAGGGCGCGCCGGAAGGTTATGTCCGCATACACGAAAACCATCACCTCTGGTCGAAGACCCGGGTCGGACGCGCGCGCACCGACGGCCAGTATGACGTCATCTACGAGACGGCGGACCTGATGGAGCCGAACCCCTTCCCCAAAGGCTATCAATAATCGAGCCGCCGCGGGCGCAAACCGCTTCTCTTGCGCCCGCGCCGTTTCAGCACGCCACGCTTTTCTGTCGCAACCTCGTCTCGCAAGGAGACCCGCTCATGTTCGGAGACTACACGCCGGACCAGCTCCTCTCGATCTTCGCCATGCAGGGGTTTGCGGGCCTGATCCTCTTCTCCGTCTTCGTTCTGATGGCGCTCGGCCTCGCGATCATTTTCGGGCAGATGGGCGTGATCAATATGGCGCATGGCGAATTCATGATTCTTGGCGCCTATGTGACCTATCTGACGTCGAAATTTTTTCAGGCCTACATCCCGGCGCTGTTTCCGATCTATTTTTTCCTCGCGATGATTCTTGCGTTCATCGCCTCCGGCGCACTGGGAATGCTCGTCGAATGGCTTTTGATCCGCCATCTCTACAAGCGCCCGCTCGACACGCTGCTCGCCACCTGGGGCCTCAGCCTCATCCTGCAGCAAGCCTATCGCTCGATTTTCGGCGCGCGCGAAGTCGGCGTCGAGCTGCCCTCCTGGATGATGGGCGCGATTCATATGACTGATTCCATCGAAGTTCCGATCAACGGGATTTTCGTGATGACCCTGACCATGCTCATCACCGTCGTCGTCGGGATACTGATGTATCGTTCGAGCTGGGGGCGGCAGGTGCGCGCGGTCGTGCTCAATCGCGACATGGCGGGCGCCGTCGGCATCAACACCGAGAAGGTCGACCGCATGACGTTCGGCATCGGTTGCGGCATCGCAGGCGTCGCCGGCGCGGCTTTCACCATGATCGGCTCCACGGGGCCGACTTCGGGCCAGCTTTACATCGTCGACACTTTTCTCGTCGTGGTGTTCGGCGGGGCTCAGAGCCTTCTCGGCACCATCGCCTCGGCCTTCACCATCTCGCAGGCCCGTTCGACGCTCGAATTCTTCACGTCGGGATCAATGGCCCAGGTGATCACATTGATTGGCGTCGTGCTGATCCTGATGCTGCGCCCACAGGGCCTCTTCGCCCTCAAAGTCCGTCGCTGAAGGGAGATCTCGCGTCATGACATCCAACTCCCGCCCGAAGCTGTCTCCGGTCAAAGACAGCGCATTCATGAGCCGCCGCGAATGGATCGCTTTTCTCGCCGTGGCGGCGGTGATTCTCGTGGCGTTTCCGGCGCTGCTCGACGCCTTCCGCCTCAACCTCGTGGGCAAGTACCTGACCTACGCCTTCGTGGCGCTCGGCCTCGTCCTCTGCTGGGGCTATGGCGGCATTTTGAGCCTTGGCCAGGGCGTCTTCTTCGGCATCGGCGGTTATTGCATCGCGATGTTTCTCAAGCTCGAGGCGTCAAACCCGGAAGCGACGAAAATTCAATCGACCCCGGGCATTCCGGACTTCATGGACTGGAACCAGATCACAGCCCTCCCCTGGCTCTGGTGGCCCTTCCATAGTCTCTCCTTCGCCATCATCGCCGTCATCGCGGCGCCGGCCATTACCGCGCTCATCGTCGGCGCCGCGATGTTCAAACGCCGCGTCGGCGGCGTCTATTTCGCCATCATCACGCAGGCGATCGCAGCGATCCTCACAATCTTGATCGTCGGCCAGCAAGGATATACCGGCGGCATCAACGGCATCACCGATCTGCGCACCTTAAAGGGATGGGACATCCGCACGGACCACGCGAAGGAAATTCTCTATTTCCTGAACGCCGGACTGCTCATGGCCTGCATGCTGTTCGCGCAATTCATCAAGCGCTCGAAATATGGCCGCGTCCTCATCGCGATGCGCGGCAAGGAGGACCGCGTCCGTTTCTCCGGCTATAATGTCGCCAACTTCAAGATCTTCGTGTTCTGCCTCGCCGCGGTCTTTGCGGCCATCGGCGGGGCGATGTTCACGCTCCAGGTCGGCTTCATGTCGCCTTCCTTCGTCGGCATCGTGCCCTCGATCGAGATGGTGATCTACACAGCTGTCGGCGGACGCGAGTCGATCTTCGGCGCCATCTGGGGAACCCTGCTCGTCAATTTCGCCAAGACGAGCTTCTCGGAGAGCTTCCCCGAGCTCTGGCTGTTCGGCCTCGGCGCGCTCTACATCGGCGTCGTGATGGCTTTCCCGGACGGTCTTGCGGGCCTCTGGAACACCTATGTCCAACCCCTCTTCGATCGCTTGCTCACGGGCAGGCAGGCCTCCAGCGCAAGCCGGGACAACGCCAGCCTTCCCCCCAAAGCTCCCGCGGAATAGGCGCTCCCATGTCCGACACTGATTTCCTCCTCGCGGTCGAAGGCCTCACCGTTTCCTTCGACGGCTTCAAAGCGGTCAATGATCTGAGCTTTTATGTCGACGAACGTGAAATACGCGTCATCATCGGACCCAATGGGGCAGGCAAGACGACCGTCCTCGATCTGATCTGCGGCAAGACCAAGGCGACGTCGGGGTCGATCAAGTTTCGCAACAAGGAGCTGACCAAACTGCGCGAAAATCAGATCGTCGAGGCCGGCGTCGGGCGCAAGTTTCAGACGCCCTCGATCTACGACGATCTTACCGTCTTCGAGAATCTCGAGATCTCATACCCGCGCGGGCGCTCCGTATTTGGGGCGCTGGCGTTCCGGCGCGACGATGCGGTGCGCGAAAGGGTGCAGGAAATCGCCGAGGCGATCTTCCTCAGCGATCAGCTTCAGCGGCGCGCCGATTTCCTCAGCCACGGCCAGAAGCAATGGCTCGAGATCGGCATGCTGCTGATTCAGGATCCTGATCTCCTGATGCTCGACGAGCCCGTCGCCGGGATGAGCGTTTCCGAGCGGATCAAGACAGCGGAACTGCTTCATCGCATCATCAAGGACCGGTCGGTGATCGTCATCGAGCACGACATGAAGTTCGTCGAGGACATCGCGCATAAGGTCACTGTGCTCCATCAGGGTCAGATTCTCGCGGAAGGCCCGATGGAGAAAATCAAGACCGACCCCCGCGTCATCGAAGTCTATCTCGGGCACTGAAGGAGATTTCCAATGCTCGAAGTCGCCGACCTGCATGTCGCTTATGGTCAAAGCGAGGTCCTTCACGGCCTCAATTTTTCGGTCCGGCCCAATGAGATCGTCGCGATCATGGGACGCAACGGCATGGGCAAGACCACGTTGATGAAGTCGCTGATTGGCCTCGCGGCGAGCTCCAGAGGCTCGATCAGGCTGGGCGAGGCCGAACTCGCCGGCCTCAAGAGCCACCAGCGCGTCGCCAAGGGCGTCGCTTACGTGCCGCAAGGCCGCATGATCTTCTCGACCATGACCGTCGAGGAAAATATTGAAACCGGCCTCACCGCTTCCGGCGCGTCCAAAGTGCCGGACGACATCTACGCGCTGTTTCCCGTGCTGCTCGAAATGAAGGGACGGCGCGGCGGAAATCTGTCCGGCGGACAGCAGCAGCAGCTCGCCATGGCCCGCGCGCTCGCCAGCAAGCCGAAAGTGCTGCTGCTCGATGAGCCGACGGAGGGCATTCAGCCCTCGATCATCCGCGAGATGGGCCGCACGCTGAAGCGCATCCGCGATGAGCGGGGCCTGTCGATTCTGGTCTCGGAACAGGTGCTGAGCTTCGCGCTCGATATAGCCGATCGTGTTCTCGTCATGGAAAATGGCGAGATCGTCCATGAAAACGAGCGCGCCGAAGTCGATGAGGCCGCCGTCTCGCGTTTCTTGTCAGTCTAGCCGCCAAATTCCGGCCGCGACCTGGATCGCGCGCCGCACCCGCCTTATGCGCCCAATCCCAAACGGAGGACTATGATGGCTGAAACCCTGATCAAGGTCGATTTGACCCAATCAGCCTATACCAACGAGAAGGTGCACAACCGTTGGCATCCCGACATCCCCATGGTGGCCTGGGTGAAGCCAGGCGATGATTTCATCGTGGAGACTTACGACTGGACCGGCGGTTTTATCAAGAATAACGATTCGGCCGACGACGTCAGGGACATCGATCTGACGATCGTTCACTTTCTTTCGGGGCCGATCGGGGTCACGGGGGCGGAGCCTGGCGACCTTCTGGTGGTCGATCTCCTCGACATCGGGCCCAAGCCGGAAAGCCAGTGGGGCTTCAACGGCTTCTTCTCCAAGAAGAACGGCGGCGGATTCCTCACCGAACATTTCCCGCAGGCGCAGAAATCGATCTGGGACATCCATGGCATGTTCACCTCGTCGCGCCATGTTCCGGGCGTGCAATTCGCTGGGCTGACCCATCCGGGCCTGATCGGCTGCCTGCCCTCGAAACAGCTGCTCGACATCTGGAACGAGCGCGAAATGGGGCTGATCAACACCGATCCCACGCGCGTGCCTCCGCTTGCCGCTCCACCCTTCGGCGCGACGGCGCATATGGGCCAGCTCACCGGCGACGCCAAGGCCAAAGCGGCGGCCGAAGGCGCGCGCACCGTGCCGCCACGCGAGCATGGCGGCAATTGCGACATCAAGGATCTATCGCGCGGCTCGAAAGTCTTCTTTCCCGTCTATGTGCCGGGCGCCGGCCTCTCCATGGGCGATCTGCATTTCAGCCAGGGAGATGGCGAGATCACTTTCTGCGGCGCCATCGAAATGGCCGGCCGGGTGCATCTCAAGGTCGACATCATCAAGGACGGCATGTCGAAATACGGGATCAAGTCGCCGATCTTCAAGCCGTCGCCGATCACGCCGAATTATAAGGACTATCTCATCTTCGAAGGCATTTCGGTCGACGAAGAAGGCAAGCAGCATTATCTCGACGTGAACGTCGCCTATCGTCAGGCGTGCCTCAACGCGATTGAATATCTGAAGAAGTTCGGTTATTCGGGCGCGCAGGCCCTTGCGATCCTGGGGACGGCCCCGGTGCAGGGGCATATATCCGGCGTCGTCGACATTCCGAACTCTTGCGCGACTTTGTGGCTGCCGACGGAAATCTTCGATTTCGACATCAATCCGACAGCCGCGGGCCCGCAGAAGTTCATTACCGGGGACATAGATCTTCCTCTATCTCCTGATCTGTAGGCCTCAGCCAGCGTGAGGAAGGGGGAGCTCCCGCTCCCCCTGTATGAAACGGGGAGGCACATGCCCTATTACGATTACCTTTGTGATTCATGCGGCAGCTTCACCGAAAGCCGGCCGATGGCCGAATCCGCGGCGCCTCGTCCCTGTCCGGCGTGCGGCGCCTCCGCGCCTCGCGCGATCCTGACCGCGCCGCATATGGGCGCGATGTCCAAGGAGCGGCGCATGGCGTTCGCTACGAATGAACGCAGCGCAAATGCGCCGCGTCTGTCGAGCGCCGGGCATGGAGCCGGCTGTTCCTGCTGCGCCGGCATGAGCCGCAAATCAGGTGCGGCGACGGCGGCGCCGAGCGCGGCCAAGAGCTTTCCGGCGGCGCGGCCCTGGATGATCTCGCACTGATGATCGATTGATCCCGGCGGGATCCCGCCGTCGCATGATGAATGTCATTGGCAGGCCGACGCCGCATTGGCGTTGGCGTCGATCGGATGAGAAGCGTTGAGAGCACGGCTAGAGCGGGATGCGCGAAAGCGTCTTGTTGAGCTTCCTGATCCAGACCTATCTCTCAAGGCGCTTCGCCCCGCCAAGGCTCCGCTCTTCGCGGATCTCTCTTGATCGCGCGATACGGTAGACATCGGTCAGGGAGAGCGCCCAAACGAACAGCCCCCCTGCGTGGCGGCCGATGAAGTTTGCGTCCGGCGCGGCGAATTTCGTCGTCAGCCACGCAAAAACAAGAGTGAAGAACGCAAAGCCGAGGCCGCGCCCGGCCCGGTCCGCCATGACATGGCCGACGCCGGGCAGAACCATGGCGGCGGCGAGGATTATGCGGCTGTCCAGACGATCAAACGGCGGCATGCGCGGTCCTTTTCAATGTGGGAGGCAAAGAGAGGAGGCTGGCGAGGCTTTGCGCCGAGGCAATAAGGGGCGAAACCTCGTCCGGGTGCAGGCGATCGACGCTAAACCGGCTTTGGCGAAAGAGGAGATAGGCGCCTCTGACGCCTTCGCGCGCCTGATAGACGATCCGCACGCCGCGGGGCGCGACGAGCGCCTCCTTTACCCTCGCGTCAGCGAAGAGAAGCGAGAGAGGCTCCGTCAGGAGCGCGAGGGTGCTGGGCGCCGCGGCGCCGTTGCCTTTGACCAAAGTATCGGGCGGCCATTGCGCCGGCGCCGCAAACCGCGTCGGCAAGTCGGCGGCCGGCGCGTAAAATTCAGCATTCGTCGATCGACGGACGACGTCGAGAACGCCACGCGCCCGCAAATCGCAATGGGCCGTTACGGCGATCCAGAGCTGCGGCAGGCGGCGGAAGGCGAGCGTTTCCGAAAACGGCGTAATCGACACGGCGCGCCCGTCGGCAAAACCATGAAGCTCTCCCCAGCCATCCGGCCTGATCCTGATCTCGCTCCGCTCGAGAAGGGGGAGGCAATCGGCCAAAAGATGTTTGCGCTTGGCGCCGGCCGTCGACAAGCGCCGCTCCAGCCCGCGTAGAATCGATCGCCGCCACGCGTGGTCCTGGTCCTGCGAATTGGGGTCGCCCATCAACAGCTTTCCTGTTTGGTGAGGGCGCGCGCCCCTTAACGCTAGAGCGCGCGCCATATCTCGGGTGGGGCGATCAGTAGCCCTGCGGGCGCGGCCAGGGCATGGTGAACTGGTCGCCGCGACGCACATATTTATACCGGTGCAGGACGAACCAGGCCGAGGCCACGATATAGAAGGCCATCATCGCCAGAAGCTGCGTGCCGTAGCCAAGATAGACCGCGAAGAAGGCGAGGCAGCAGAGGAGCATGAGCAGCAGAGACGGTATTGGATGAAACGGGTGCACATAGCCCCGGTCGATGCTTTTCAGCGGCCATTTGCGCCTGAACAGGAAGATGCTGATCGCCATCAGCGTGTAGCCGAGCAGACCCGAGAGAATCGAGAAGGTGATGGTCTGATCGAGCGGCGTCGAAACGGCGAAGAGAACTGCGATCGGCACAAAGAAGACGACCGAGCGATAGGGCGTGCGATATTTGGGATGAACGGCGCCGAACCAGATCGGCATGTAACGGTCGCGGCCCATCGCGAACCAGGCGCGCGAGGCGTCATTGATGCACCCATTAGCCGAGGCGAATGTTGCAAACAACGTCCCGAAGAAGAGAAAAATCTCAAGATATTTGTTGCTCGTCAGCTTGGCCGCGTCGTAAAGCGGCGTGATCGACTGGCCGAGATATTCCCATGGCATCAGGCTGGCCCCGATATACCAGGTCGCTGTCGCCGCGATCAGCAGGGTTATCATGCCGGTCATGGTTCCAAGCGGCAAGGAGCGCGCGGGAGAGCGAACCTCTTCGGCCGCCTGGGTCGTGCCCTCTATGCCCAAATAAAACCAAAGCCCAAAGTGCAGCGAGGCGAGAATGCCGAGGGTCCCATAGGGGAGCCCCGTCAGCAGCGCGTGCAGCTGTTCGTTTTGACCGTCCGACCACGGCTTGATGTAGAAGAACAGGACGGCGATCGAGATGAACGCGATGGCCGTGATGATGAGGTTCAGCGTCAACGTGGCCAGAACGCCGCGATAATTGAACCATGATAATAAGACGATCGTCAGGACAATGACCGACTGTTTGTCGATGCTGCCGGCAATGCCAAGGTCGGTGGCGAATGATTGCAGAAGATCTCCGGCGACAATCGCATTGGAGACTTCGAGCATCGTATACGCCATGACGAGATAAAGGGCGACGTTGAAAGCCATCAGCGGCCCGATGATGTGCTTGGCTTGCGCATATTGGCCGCCGGCGGCCGCCACCGTCGAGGTAATTTCCGAGTCGATCATGGCGACGCAGGTATAGAGGATGCCGGCGAGCCAGCAGGCTGTCAGAGCGGCGACGGCGCCGCCTTTGCCGACGGCGAAATTCCAGCCCATGAATTCGCCGACGAGAACGATGCCGACGCCGAGCGCCCAGACATGTCCGGGGCCGAGCACGCGCGAGAGCGCAACTTTTTTTTCCGACGGGACAAATGTCTTGCCGCCGGGCGACGAAATAGTGTCGATCTTGTTCATAGCAGCCCCTCCGCCTTCTCGGCCTCTTCGGTATCGACGATATCGCCTTCATGCGAAGATAAGAGGTAGTCTTCGTCGAACTGCCTGTTAACGCGAATGAGATCAAACAGCATCCAGGCCATGAGCAGTCCGGAGACGCTCCAGGCCGCAATATTGAATAGTAGAATCACGTCGTCCTCCCTGGAGCTAGACTTTATTGATTTTCTGCGCTGGTCCGAAATGCTCGGCAATCACATCTTTGTACTGCCTGTCGGATATTTTTATGAGAACAACGAAGTATGCGATAATCACCGCGAAAGAGAGGGCGAGAGTTCCCCAGTTGATGACGTAATCGAAGCGGACGGCGATGATCGGCGCGGCGGTGGCCGGTGTGAATCCGAGTTTCTCCCATTGCTGGGACATGACGGCGTTCTGACCGAGAGTCCGCCAGCTCGATGCGTCGAGTTCCTGCGTCGTCGTTCCGCCGCCCGCGAGCTTCAGGAGAAGCGGCGCATACAAGGTCACGATGACCAGCGCCATCATCAGCAAAGCGTCGAAGATCTGGCCAGCGGTTGATTGCTTCGGAGGTTCGTAAGCCATTATTTCGACCCTCCGGCGCGGTTGGTCCGCAAGAGATCGAGGTAGTAGAGATCGCGGCTGTAGATCGCGGTCCTGTCTTCGCTGAAGTGTTTGATCATCGCGATGATCGACGATGCGTTCAAAACCAGAACGCAAAGCGCGAGGCCGCCCATCAGGGCGCTCAACCCAAGCTGGTTGAAAACTTCGGACAGCGTGTAATAAGTGAAAGCGTAGAGCAGCCATACCAGAACGACCGCCGCGAGCGCCCCAATGGCGTCGCGTCGGAACATCCCGTCAACGCGCGGGTCATCATGTTGGGCCATTTTCCTCTCCATTCTTATTAGGAACAGTTCTTTCTTTTTACGAAAGACAAGACAACTCTCGGCTCGTTGTCAACCGGATTCAGAAGTCGTTGCACATTTTCGTGGCGATATGCCTAAGATGGAAGCGCTTTTGATCATAGGCTAAGTCACTGAATTCAAATGCTTAAGACGACTTCCTAAATCCTGGGCCATCCCTGATTTGCCTGTCAAGAATATATTTTGCGCAAATCTCCATTTTTGGTCTTGTATTTTTCTTACGGCGATGTCTATTTTCCTGACACGAAATATCGACGGGAGACATTTGAGCGATGTGCGGCATAGTGGGATTGTTCCTTAAGGACCCGTCGCTTGAGCCGGATCTTGGCCGGCATCTTGCGGTGATGCTTGAGACGATGACGGCGCGGGGTCCGGACAGCGCTGGTTTTGCGATTTATGGCGATGGCTCGCCGGAGCGGATCAAGATCACGCTTCGCGCGGGGCGTTTGTTTGACGCCGGGGCGCTGGCTGTATCGCTGGCTTCGGCGCTTGATGGCGAGGTCGACGTCGTCGCGCGGGGCACGCATGTTGTGGTGACGGTTGCGGCGGAGCAGGCGGGCCTGGCGCTGTCGGCGATCGGGGATCTTGACGATGATCTGACGGTGAGTTCGGTCGGCTCGCATATGGAGCTTTACAAGGAGGTTGGACTTCCGGCGGATGTTGCGCGGCGGTTCGGTCTTTCGCGGATGAGCGGGACGCATGGCGTCGGGCATACGCGGATGGCGACGGAATCGGCGGTGACGACGGCTGGGGCGCATCCATTTTCGACGGGCAAGGACCAGTGCCTTGTGCACAATGGCTCGCTTTCGAACCACAATGAGCTGCGCCGCCGGCTGACGCGCGAGGGGATTTCGTTTGCGACGGAGAATGATTCGGAAGTCGCCGCCGGCTATCTGTCGTGGCGTCTTGCGCAGGGGGAAAGCCTTGGCGGCGCGCTTGAAGCCTCGCTGAAGGATCTCGACGGCTTCTACACTTTCGTGGTCGGCACCGACACGGGCTTTGGCGTGTTGCGCGATCCGATCGGCTGCAAGCACGCGGTGATGGCGGAGACCGAGCAATATGTCGCGTTCGGCACCGAATATCGCGCTCTGAGCCGCCTGCCGGGCATCGAAAACGCCCGCGTCTTCGAGCCCAATCCCGCCACCGTCTATTTCTGGGACCGCGCCGCATGACCACTCAATTTTCAGCGAAAGCGGTCGACCTCGCCGCGACTTCGGTGCGTGAACTCAACGCCGCCCTTCACGCGATCAGGGAAGGCGGCAATGTCGCGCGCTGGCAGGTTCTCAATCCGCGCGGCGTGCACGCCGTGGCGGCCGGCGTCGACGCCGACGTGACGATCGAGATCGACGGCGACGTCGGCTATTACTGCGCCGGCATGAACAAGCGCGCGACGGTGATCGTCAACGGCAGCGCCGGGCTTGGCCTTGGCGAGAATATGATGTCGGGCCTCATCTATGTGAAGGGCGACGCCAGCCAGGCGGCGGGCGCGACGGCGCATGGCGGCGCCATCGTCATCGAGGGCAACGCTTCGGGGCGCTGCGGCATTTCGATGAAGGGGGTCGACATTATCGTCAAGGGCTCGATCGGGCCGATGTCCGCCTTCATGGCGCAGGCGGGGACGCTCGCCGTGTTTGGCGACGCCGGCGACGCGCTCGGCGATTCGATCTATGAGGCGAAGCTTTATGTGCGCGGCGCGGTGAAGAGCCTTGGCGCGGACTGCGTCGAAAAGCCGATGGACGACATGCATCGCGCCGAGCTCTACGCGACGCTGGAGCGGGCGGGCGCGGCGGGCGAAGTCGACGTCGGCGAGTTCAGGCGCTACGGCTCGGCGCGCGCGCTCTACCATTTCCATGTCGACAATGCGGGGGCCTATTGATGAACGATCAGATTCGTATCCCGCGCACCTTGCCGCGCTATTCGGCGACGTTCGATCCGCAGACGATGTCGGAGATCCGGCGCGCGGCGGCGACGGGCATTTACGACATCCGCGGCGGCGGCGCCAAACGCAAGGTTCCGCATTTCGACGACCTCCTGTTTCTCGGCGCCTCGATGTCGCGCTATCCGCTCGAGGGCTATCGCGAGAGATGCGACACCTCGGTGGTGCTCGGCGCGCGCTTCGCCAAGAAGCCGATCGAACTGAAGATCCCGATCACCATCGCGGGCATGAGCTTTGGCTCGCTCTCGGCGCAGGCGAAGGAGGCGCTGGGGCGCGGCGCCTCGGTGGTTGGCACGTCGACGACAACCGGCGACGGCGGCATGACGCAGGAGGAGCGCGGCCATTCCTCGATCCTCGTCTATCAGTATCTGCCCTCGCGCTATGGCATGAACCCCGACGATCTGCGCCGGGCGGACGCCATCGAGGTGGTGATCGGACAGGGCGCGAAGCCGGGCGGCGGCGGCATGCTGCTTGGCCAGAAGATCTCGAAGCGCGTCGCCGAGATGCGCACGCTGCCGGAAGGCATCGACCAGCGCTCGTCCTGCCGCCACCCCGACTGGACCGGGCCGGACGATCTCGAAATCAAGATCGAGGAGCTGCGCGAGATCACCGACTGGGAGAAGCCGATCTATGTGAAGGTCGGCGCGTCGCGGCCCTATTACGACACCGCGCTGGCGGTGAAGGCGGGCGCCGACGTGATCGTTCTCGACGGCATGCAGGGCGGCACGGCGGCGACGCAGGAAGTGTTCATCGAACATGTCGGCATTCCGATTCTGGCGGCGATCCGGCCGGCCGTGCAGGCGCTGCGCGACCTTGGCATGCACCGCAAGGTGCAGCTCATCGTCTCGGGTGGCATCCGCAACGGCGCCGACGTCGCCAAGGCTTTGGCGCTTGGCGCGGACGTCGCCTCGATCGGCACGGCGGCTCTCGTCGCGCTGGGCGACAACGACCCGCATCTTGAGGCCGAATATCAGGCCCTTGGCACGACCGCCGGCGCCTATGACGACTGGCATGAAGGGCGCGATCCGGCCGGCATCACGACGCAGGACCCCGAGCTCGCAAAGCGGCTTGACCCGATCGCGGCCGGGCGCCGGCTCGCCAATTATCTGTCGGTGCTGACGCTCGAGACGCAGACCATTGCGCGCGCCTGCGGCAAGAGCCATGTGCATAATCTCGAGCCGGAGGATCTTGTGGCGCTGACGGTGGAGGCCGCCGCCATGGCCGGCGTTCCGCTCGCCGGGACGTCGTGGATTCCGGGAGCCGGAGAACGATAGCGGGCGCAGACCCACGTCGCCTCAGCTGTGGACTTCGAATTGCTTGAACAATTCGAAGGTTCGTATCGGCCAACCAACGGTCACAATATTTGGAGAGGAAGCTTATGTCGACCCTGCTATCGGAAGTCGCCGCGGAGCGCGGCATCAAGAACTTCCTGGTATCCTACACGGATCTGTTCGGCCACATGCGCGCCAAGCTGGTGCCGGCGCGGGCGATCGACAAGATGGCGCGCGACGGCGCGGGCTTTGCGGGCTTTGCGACCTGGCTCGATATGACGCCCGCCATGCCGGACATGTTCGCGGTGCCGGATCCGGACAGCCTCATCCAGCTGCCGTGGAAGCGGGAAGTCGGCTGGCTCGCCGCCGATCTCTACATGGAAGGCAAGCCGGTCGATCAGGGCCCGCGCAATGTGCTGAAGCGCCTCATCGCCGAACTGAAAGAGCTTGGCTATGAGATGCGGGCCGGCGTCGAATGCGAGTTTTTCCTGCTCGCGCCCGACGGCTCCTGCATCGCGGACGGCGCCGACAAGCAGGCGAAGTCCTGCTATGACCAGCAGGCGCTGATGCGGCGCTATGAGGTCATCACCGAGATCTCGGAAGCGATGGACGAGCTCGGCTGGAAGCCCTATCAGAGCGACCATGAGGACGCCAACGGGCAGTTCGAGATGAACTGGGAATATGACGAGGCGCTGAAGACCGCCGACCGGCACTCCTTCTTCAAATATATGGTGAAGTCGCTGGCCGAGAAACACGGCATGCGGGCGACCTTCATGCCGAAGCCGTTCCTCAATCTGACCGGCTCTGGATGCCACTCGCATGTGTCGCTCTGGCGCGGCGAGGACAACGCCTTTGAAGACAAGGACGGCGAGCTTGGCGTCTCGGAGCTCGGCTACCGTTTCCTCGGCGGCCTGATGGAGCACGCCGACGCGCTCTGCGCCCTCACCAATCCGACGGTCAACTCCTACAAGCGCCTCAGCGCGCCGCGCACCACCTCCGGCGCGACCTGGGCGCCGAACTCGATCACCTACACCGGCAACAACAGGACGCATATGATCCGCATTCCCGAAGGCGGACGCTTCGAGTTCCGCCTCGCCGACGGCGCGACGAATCCCTATCTGCTGCAGGCCAGCGTCCTCGTCGCCGGCCTTGACGGAATGAAGAGCAACCGTCATCCGGGCGAGCGCTCCGACTTCGACATGTACGCCGAGCCGCACAAGGTCAATGGCGCGAAGAAGCTGCCGCAGAATCTGCTCGACGCGCTCCGTCTCTTCGAATCCTCCAAGATCGTCAAGGAGGGCCTTGGCGAGTCCTTCGTCAGCTCCTACGCCAAGCTCAAGCACCAGGAATGGCAGGACTATACGCGCCATCTCAGCGACTGGGAGCGCGACCACACGCTGGATTGCTGAAACGCAGCCTCATGGGCGCCGGCGCGCGGCGCCCGCGTCGATCACAAATCCGCGCCGAAAGATATGACGGATGACATTCTCCGGCTTTGAGCTTTTGAAGAACGCGCTGAACGGCGGCGCCGGCTGGACGCCGCACTGGCGCAAGGCGCAGCCGAAGGCGGCCTATGACGTGATTGTCATCGGCGGCGGCGGCCACGGCCTCGCCACCGCCCATTATCTCGCCAGGGAATTCGGAATCCGCGACGTCGCGGTGATCGAAAAAGGCTGGATCGGCTCCGGCAACGCCGGACGCAACACGACGATCATCCGGTCGAACTATCTGCTTGCCGGCAACATCCCTTTTTATGAACTCGGCATGAAATTGTGGGAGGGGCTGGAGCAGGACCTCAACTACAACGCCATGGTGTCGCAGCGCGGCGTGCTCAACCTCTGTCACAGCGACGCGCAGCGCGACGCTTTCGCGCGGCGCGGCAACGCCATGCGGCTCAATGGCGTCGACGCGGAGCTGCTCGACCGCGAGGGCGTGCGGAAAATGGCGCCCTATCTCGATTTCGACAACGCCCGCTTCCCGGTGCAGGGCGGCCTGCTGCAGCGGCGCGGCGGCACGGCGCGCCACGACGCCGTGGTGTGGGGCTATGCGCGCGCCGCCGACCGGCGCGGCGTCGACATCGTGGAGAACTGCGAAGTCACCGGCCTCAGGCAGGAGAACGGCAAGATCATCGGCGTCGAGACGACGCGAGGCTTTATCGGCGCGCGGCGCGTCGGCGTCTCGGTCGCCGGCAACTCGTCCCGCGTGGCCTCGCTCGCCGGACTGCGGCTGCCGATCGAAAGCTATGCGTTGCAGGCCTTTGTGTCCGAAAGCCTGAAGCCGGTGATCGACTGCGTCGTCACTTTCGGCGCCGGGCATTTTTACATCTCGCAATCGGACAAGGGCAGCCTCGTCTTCGGCGGCGATCTTGAGCCCTATCCGTCCTATGCGCAGCGCGGCAGCCTCGCAATCTTCGCCGACGTCGCCGAAAACGCCATGGCCCTGATGCCGATGCTCGGGCGCCTGCGCATTCTGCGCAGCTGGGGCGGCCTCATGGACATGAGCATGGACGGCTCGCCGATCATCGACAGGACGCCGGTCGACGGGCTGTTCTTCAATGGCGGCTGGTGCTACGGCGGCTTCAAGGCGACGCCGGCGGCGGGCTTCTGCTTCGCGCATCTGATCGCCAAAGGCGAGCCGCATCCGGCCGCCGCGGCCTACCGGCTCGACCGTTTCGAAAGCGGCCGCGTCATCGATGAAAAGGGCGCCGGTCCGTCGCCCAATCTGCATTGAGATGATAATCGTCATGAATGATCGTCACCGGCGCCCGGCACAAGGTTTTGACGCATGCTGATCCAGTGTCCCTATTGCGGGCCGCGCGACCTTGCCGAGTTCGCGGTCAATGGCGAAGCCGTGGCGCGGCCCGGCGCCGACGGCGGCCTCGACAGCGCCGCGAGCCGCGCCGCCTTCGCCACGGCCGTCTATCTGCGCGACAACCCGGCCGGGCTCCACCGCGAACATTGGTTCCACGCGGCGGGATGCCAGAGCTGGCTTCTCATCGAGCGCGACACGCGCACGCACGACATTTTGAAGGTCGAGGCGACGCGGGCGCCGGAGCAGGCGTCATGAGCGGCGGCGGCTTCAGGCTGGGCTCCGGCGGCCTCATCGACCGCTCGCGCCCGCTGTCCTTCACATTCGACGGCAGGAGCTATCAAGGCTGCGCCGGCGACACGCTGGCCTCGGCGCTGCTCGCCAATGGCGTGCGCGTCGTCGGCCGCTCGTTCAAATATCATCGTCCGCGCGGCGTGCTCTCGGCGGGGCACGAGGAGCCGAACGCGCTCGTCGAACTGCGCTCCGGCGCGCGCCGCGAACCCAACGTCAAGGCGACGACGATCGAACTCTACGACGGCCTTGTCGCGTCGAGCCAGAACCGCTGGCCCTCGCTCGGCTTCGACGTCATGGCGCTGAACGGCCTGTTGAAGCCGGTGTTCGCGGCGGGCTTCTACTACAAGACCTTCATGTGGCCGGCGTCCTTCTGGGAAAAAATCTATGAGCCGGTCATTCGCCGCGCCGCCGGGCTCGGCCGCGCCAGCGCGCTCGAAGATCCGGACAGCTATGAGCATTCGAACGCCCATTGCGACCTGCTTGTCGCCGGCGGCGGCGGCGCCGGGCTGATGGCGGCGCTGACCGCCGGGCGATCGGGCGCGAAAGTCATTCTCTGCGAGGATCAGCCACGCCTTGGCGGCCGGCTTCTCGATGAGCGCGAGAGCGTCGGCGGCCAGCCGGCCGCCCAATGGGTGAACTCCGTCGCCGCCGAACTCGCCGCCATGCCGAATGTCCGCGTTTTTTCGCGCGCCAGCGTCGTCGCGGCTTTTGACGGCGGCGTGTTCGCGGCGCTGGAGCGGGTCGCCGACCATCTGCCGGAGCCGCCGCCCTTCACGCCGCGCCAGCGCTTCTGGCGCATCGCCGCCCGCCGCGCCATTATCGCGACGGGCGCGAGCGAGCGGCCTTTGGCGTTCCCGGACAATGACCGGCCGGGGATCATGCTGGCCGGCGCCGTGCGGTCTTATCTCAACCGCTTCGGCGTCGCCGCGGGCCGCCAAATCGCGGTCTATACGGCGACCGACGACGGCTGGCTCACCGCGCGCGACCTCATCAAGGCGGGGCTCCCTCCGGTCGTCGTCATCGACGCGCGCGAAAAGGCGCCGGCGGAGTTCGCCGATGTGGCGAAGGCCGTTCCCGTCGTGCTCAATGGCGCCGTCGTCGCCACGCAAGGGCGCAAAGGCCTCAGCGCCATTACGGTCAAAGGATCGGGCGCCGCGCAAAACTTCGCCGTCGACGCGCTCGCCGTCTCGGGCGGCTTCAACCCCTCTATTCAGCTTGCGAGCTGTTTTCGCGGCCGTCCGGCCTGGTCCGACAAGATCCAGGCGTTCCTCGCCCCTGGCGTCGACGGCCTTCACATGGCGGGGGCGGCGGCCGGCGTCTTCGCGCCGGGCGAGGCGCTGAAAAGCGGCGCCGACGCGGGCTCTGCGGCCCTGCAGGCGCTCGGCCTCCCGGTCAAGCCGGTCGAGCTTCCCGCCATCCGGCACAGCGCGGCGGGATCAGCGCCCGCCTGGTGGCGGCCGGGCCGGGGCGGGGACGCCAGGGTGTTCGTCGATTTCCAGCACGACGTCACCGCCTCCGACGTCATCCTCGCCCATCGCGAAGGCTATCGCTCGGTCGAACATCTGAAGCGCTATACGACGCTCGGCATGGCGACCGACCAGGGCCGCACCGCAAACCTCGACGCGCTCGCCATCATGGCGCAGCTGACCGGCCAGTCGATCCCGCAGACCGGCGTCACGCTGGCGCGCCCGCCGGTGGTTCCGGTCGCCCTCGGCGCCGTCGCCGGCGCGCACCGGCGCGGCGCCTTCAAGCCTTTGCGCGAGACGCCGATCCACGCCTATGCGCTGGAGCGCGGCGCGCCCTTCGTCGACGCCGGCCAGTGGAAGCGGCCGCAGTATTTTCCGCTCGCCGGCGACGCGGATCTTCTGGCGACGGCCAACCGCGAGGTGAATGCGGTGCGCTCAGGCGTCGGCGTGACCGACGTCTCGACCCTCGGCAAAGTCGAGGTCGAGGGGCCGGACGCGGCAAAGTTCCTCGATCTCGTCTGCGCCATGCGCCCGTCGGCGATCAAGGTCGGGCGCTGCGGCTATCTCATCATGCTGCGCGAGGACGGCTTCCTCAAGGACGACGGCATGTTCGCCCGCTTCGCCGAGGACAGATATGTCGCCTATGTCTCGACGGCGCACGCGGCGCCGGTCTACCGGCACATGCAATATTGCCGGCAGGTGCTGTGGCCGGAGCTCGACGTCAACCTCACGGCGGTCACCGACGGCTGGGCGCAGCTCGCCATCGCCGGGCCGAAATCCCCGGCGGTGCTGCAGGCGCTCGTCGACGCGCCGGTGTTGATCACCCAGGCGGATTTTCCGCCGATGCGGGCGGCCGAGATCACGATCTGCGGCGGCGTTCCGGCGCGCCTTTGCGCGCTGTCCTTCTCCGGCGAGCGCTCCTTCGAGCTTGGCGTTCCGGCGGGCTTTGGCGACGCGCTGATCCGCCGCGTCATGGCGGTCGGCGAACCTTATGGCGTCGTCGCCTATGGCAGCGAGGCGATGGGCGTGATGCGCATCGAAAAAGGCCATCCCGCCGGCGGCGAGATCAACGGCCAGACCACCGCCTATGATCTCGGCATGGCGCGCGCGCTCGCCAAGGACAAGGATCATGTCGGCCGCGTCCTTTGCGCGCGCGAGGCGCTCGTCGATCCGGCCCGGCCGCGCCTCGTCGGCGTCAGGCCGCTCGATCCCGGTCAACGCATTCGCAGCGGCGCGCATATCATCCCGGCCGGCGCCGTTCCTGGCGCCGAAACGGATCTTGGCTGGATCAGCTCGGCCTGCTGGTCGCCAACGCTGTCCTCCTGGATCGGCCTCGCCCTGGCGTCGGGCGGCCCGGACCGGATCGGCGAAAAAGTGCGCGTTTACGATCCCCTTCGCGGCGGCGACGTCGCGGCCGAAATCGTCGCCTCCTGCTTCGTTGATCCGAAAGGCGAGCGCTCCCGTGTCTGACCCCTTTGCAACATCTCATGCGGCCGGCGCCGCGGCCGGGCTCGCCCTGGAACTGACGCCGCATTATTTTCGCGCCGGACGTTTTGGCGCGCCGGCGCCGGCGCCCGGCGTGACGCTGGAGCTGGTCGCCGGGGAGGACCGCTTCAACATCGAGGCGCGCCGCGGCAGGACGGCGGAGCTCATCGCGGCGATCGGCGCGGCGTTCGGACAGGCGCCGGCCGACGGCCCGCAAACCGTCGAGGCGGGCGGCTTTTCCTTCGTCGGCGTCGGCCCGTCGCGCTGGCACGCCATTGCGCGCGGAAAAGACCGCGCCCCGCGCCGCGCCGCGCTGATCGCGGCGGCGCGCGATCTCGCGACCGTCGTCGACGTCTCGCACGGCTTCACGGCGTTCAGGCTCAGCGGACCGCGCGCCGCCGACGCGCTCGTCAAGCTCGTCCGCCTCGACCTCGACCCGGCCGCCTTCCCGCCAGGCGCCGCCGCCGCCACCGAGCTGCACGGCATGAGCGTCCAGCTCCGCCGCACAACCGCCGGCCACGCCTATGAATGCGCCGTCGCCCGAAGCTTCGCCGCAAGCCTCCACAACGCCCTCATCCAAGCCAGCGAGCCCTACGCCCTGCGCGTCGACCTCAAAGACGAGGTTTGAAGCACAATCACCCCAGGCCATGAGAGCGCCGCCGGTTGCGCGCTCCCGCCATTGCCCCTAGAGACTGTCCCCTTCGATCAACGCTCAGGCGGGTTTTTCGCCCGCGCGACCGGCATTCTTCTGGAGACGATGATGGGCGAGGTTCGCGTGATTTGCGCCATCGGACAGCGGGGACAACTCGGCCTCAAGGGCGCCCTGCCCTGGGAGGGCAATCCCGGCCGTGAGTATAGGGCCGACGTCGCGCGATTTTTCGAGCTGACCAAGGGCCATGTGCTGATCGCGGGCCCATGCACGATCGGCTCTTTTCCCGACTGGGCGCGACCCGGACGGACGCTCGTCGTGGTGCGGTCGACCGACGATCCGAAGTCGGTTCTGGAGCGCTTCAGCGACCGGCTCGTTTTCATCGGCGGCGGACCGCCCGTGTGGCGGGCCTATGCGCCCTTCGTCCAGCATTGGGACGTGACGAGGCTCCCTTATGATGGCGAGGCCGATCGCTATTTCGATCCCGCCTGGCTGACCGCGGCCGCATCGCGGGCTGACTAGAGCATATTCCGATCAGATCGATTTGATCGACAAGAATAAGCTCAAGCTTTTGAATCTGGAGCGATTGCTGATCGATCGAATGACTCCATTCGATCGGAAAGCGCTCTAGTCACATGTCGCCGCCCACAAATCTGTAGCCGATCGAGGGCTCGGTCTGGATGACGCGGGGATTCGCCGGATCGGCTTCGACCTTGGCCCGCAGCTGGCCGATGAAGACGCGCAGATATTGCGTATCCTCGACATGCGCCGGGCCCCACACCGAGCCGAGAAGCTGGCGATGGGTGACGACGCGTCCGGCGTGACGCACGAGAATGGCGAGGAGGTCATATTCGGTCGGCGTCAGCCGCACCGGCTCGCCATTCTTCGTGACGATGCGCCTCAGCGTGTCGACCTTGAGCCCGTCCACTTCGACGTGCAGGCTTTCGCCGGCGTCATGGGCCTTATGGCGAAGCGCGGCGCGGATGCGGGCGATGAGCTCGCCGACGCCAAAAGGCTTTTCGACGTAATCGTCGGCGCCGAGATCGAGCGCCGCGATCTTTTCGCTCTCGCGGTCGCGCGCCGACAGGACGATGATCGGCGCCTGGGACCAGGCGCGAACCTCCTTGATGATCTCCTTGCCGTCCATGTCAGGCAGGCCAAGATCGAGGATGATCACGTCAGGCGCGGAGACGGCGATCGCCTTCAGCGCCTTTGCTCCCGTATCGGCGCTCAAGACTTCATAGCCCGCGGCCTTCAGCGCGGGCATCAGAAACCTTTGGATCTGCGGCTCGTCGTCGACGACGAGAATGCGATCGAGGCTCACGGCGGGCTCCTTTCGCCGACATTGGCGTCGGCGGCGGGCAGGCGAATGACGATGCGCGTCCCGCGCTTGCGCACTGCCGGGCTCTCCGCCTTGATCGAGCCGCCCATGGCTTCGATAAAGCCGCGGCTGATTGAAAGTCCGAGCCCTGTCCCGGCGACGCGGCCATCCACCTTGCCGCGGCGAACAAATTTGTCGAAGATTCTCTCAAGATCGGCCGGGGGCACTCCTTTGCCGAGATCCGTGACGCTGATCACGACATCGCCGCCGTCGCGCCGGGCGAATATCGAGGTCGGCGCATCAACGCCGCCATATTTATTGGCGTTGTCGATCAGATTGAACAGCACCTGTTGCAGCAGCGCCCCGTCTCCTCGCACGAGAGGCAGATCCAGCGCGAGGCTAACCTCGATCGCGCGTTCGGGAAAGGCCTTCCGGCCGCGATCGGCCGCCGCCCGGATCACATCGCAGACATCGACCCAGTCGCGCTTCGGCCTCAGCGCGCCGCCTTCGAGACGGGTCATGTCCAGGAGGTTGGAGACGAAGCGCGAGAGGCGCCCCGCCTCTTCCTCGATTGAGGCGAGAAGATCATCGTGACTGGCGGCGCTCATTTTTTCGCCAAGCTGGCGCAAGGTGGTGACGGCGCCGATGATCGAGGACAGGGGCGTGCGCAGATCATGCGAGAGCGAGGACAAAAGCGCGGAATTCAGCTTCTCGCTCTGCTTCAGGGCCGCTGTTTTGGCGCTCTCTCGCGTCAACAGGGCGCGGTCGAGCGCAATCGCGGTCTGATCGAGCAAAGCGGCGAGTTCGCGCTCCTCTCCCGCCTCGAGCGGCGGCGTCGCCTTGCCTTGCCGGAAGCCGCAGACGCCAATGACGCCGCGCGGCGTCAAAAGGGGGCGGAACTGGAACGCGAGATTCGGCAGCGTTCCGCTGCCGCGGCCGGCGGGCTCCGCTTTGTCCAGCGCCCAGCGCGCCGCCGTCATTTCCGTGCCGTCGAGCGTGACGTCCGGCGGCCAGCTGAGCTTGACCTGAAGCTCGCCGTCCTCCGGCAAGAGCAGCACGACGTCGGCCTTCAGCGCGTTGCGCAAATGCGAGGCGCTCGCCCAGAGAACGTCGTCGAGCTTGACCGCGCCCGAAAGTTTCCGCGAAAACTCGTAGAGCGCCTGTGTGCTGGCGGAGCGCTTGCGCACCGTCTCCGCCTGATCGTGGATGCGTCCGGCGAGTCCGCCGGCGAGAACGGCGACGATCAGGAAAAGGATGAGCGCGAAAAATTCATGCGGCTCGGCTATCGTCAAGGTATAGACCGGCGGAATGAAAAAGAAATTATAGGCGAAGAAAGAGAGAGCGGCCGCGCTGATGGCGTACCAGCGCCCGAAATAGATGGCGCAAAGCAGCACGGCCATCATGAACAGCATCGAAACATTGGGCAGTTTGACGATCAGCTGAAGACCCAGCCCGATCAGAACCGCGCCGGCGACAGAGCCGACGGTGGCGAGCGCGGCGATCGAGCCGAACTTGAACGCCGGCAGGCGCCACCGTGGCGCGCTGCTTGGCTCAGCCTCCTCATCGGCGATGATATGCACGCCAATATCGCTCGCCTGACGCATGATGGCGTCGCTGAGGCATTTGCCGCGCAGGTGCGACCACCAGCCGGCGGCCGATCGGCCAAGCACGATCTGCGTGACGTTCTCGCGCCGCGCGATGCGCAAGATCTCAGTGGCGAAGTCAGACGCGCTGACGCGCATGGTCTCCGCGCCAAGCCGCTCGGCGAGGCGCAAGGTCTCGTCGATGCGGGCGTTATCGGCGCGGGGATTGAGCTCTTCGCCCGCGCGTTCGAGATGCACCGCGGTCCAGGGCGCATTGAGCCCGTCGGCGAGCCGGCTCGCGGCGCGCACCAGCTTTTCCGATGAGCTTTGGGGACCAACGCAGACGAGCAGGCGCTCGGCGGTCGCCCAAGGGCCTTCGATGACGTTCTGGCGCAGGAAGTCGACCATCTGGTCGTCGACGCGGTCCGCCGTGCGGCGCAGCGCCAGTTCGCGCAGGGCGGTGAGCGTTCCCGGCTTGAAGAAGCCGTCGATCGCGCGGCGCGCATTATCCGGCACATAAACCTTGCCGTCCTTGAGGCGCTGGATCAGTTCCGCCGGCGTGATGTCGACGACGATGACTTCGTCGGCGAGCTTCAGCACGCTGTCCGGCACGGTTTCGCGCACGGCGACGCCGGTGATGCGGGCGACGACGTCGGAGAGGCCTTCAAGATGCTGGATGTTCATCGCCGTCCAGACGTCGATGCCGGCGCGGATCAGCTCCTCGACGTCCTGGTAGCGCTTCGGATGACGGCTTTCGGGCGCGTTGGTGTGCGCCAGCTCGTCGACGATGATAATGCCGGGTTTGCGCGCCAGCGCCGCGTCAATGTCGAATTCCTCGATCGTCTGGCCCCGATAGGGGACAGTGCGGCGCGGCAGGACCTCGAGCCCCTCGAGCAGCCCCGCCGTTTCGGCGCGGCCATGGGTCTCGACAAGGCCGACCACGATGTCGGAGGCGGCCTTGAGGCTCTGAGCGCGGGCCAGCATGGCGAAGGTCTTGCCGACGCCGGGCGCGGCGCCGAGAAAGACGGTGAGCTTGCCCCGCGCCTCCTTGCTCGCCAGCGCCAGAAGCGCATCGGGGTCGGGCCGCTGCTTTTCACCCTTGCGTTCAGAGCCCGCCATTTCCCAATCCAGCTTTGCGCCATCTCCAGGCTGATCCCGGCGACGTTGCGATCAGCGGCGCGCGTCAGGATCAGCCCAATTTTTGCTAGCTGCCCTTCATGCCGTCGAGCGCCAGATTCAGCTCCAGAACATTGACGCGCGGCTCGCCGATAACCCCAAGGAGGCGCCCTGATGTGGTGGCGTCGACGAGCGCGGCGACCTTTGCTTCCGGCAGGTTACGCGCCTTGGCGACGCGCGCAACCTGCGCTTTCGCATAGGCCGGCGAAATATCGGGATCAAGGCCGGAGCCGGACGTCGTCACCGCATCGGCCGGGATGGGGCCGGCAAGACCCTGGCCGCGCAGTGTTTCAATATCGGCCTTGACGCGGTCGATCAGCTTGGCCGAGGTCGGGCCAAGGTTTGAGCCCGAGGAATTATCGGCGTTATAGGGCGCGTCGATCGTCTTCGTCGAATCATTCGGGTCGGCTGCGCTGGTCGCCGACGGGCGGCTGTGGAAATAGACGTCCTTGGTGAAAGTCTGCCCGATGAGGCTCGAGCCGATGATGACGTCGCCCTTTTTGATGAGGCTGCCATTGGCGGCGCCGGGAAGGGCGATCGCCGCGAAGCCTGTGAGAGCGAAGGGATAAATGACGCCGGTCAGGACCGTGAACAGCGCCAGCATGACAAGGGCCGGTCGAAGATGTTGCAACATTTGTCTCTCCTTTAAGGATGGCGATCCCAAACGCGGCCAACCATCCTGTGTAGTCCGTTTATTCAGAGCATGACGATCGTCGTGATCTAGAGCGCTTTCCGATCGGATGGGGTCATTCGATCGATCAGAAATCGCTCCAGATTCAAAAGCTTAGGCCAGATGCGCCGCCGAGACGATGAGATCTATCAGTTTGATGCCTATGAAGGGCGCGATGAGGCCGCCGACGCCGTAGACCAGGAGATTGCGGCGCAGCAGCGCGGCGGCGCCGACGGGCTTATATTCGACGCCCTTGAGCGCCAGCGGAATCAGGGCGACGATGATCAGCGCGTTGAAGATCACCGCGGAGAGAATCGCCGACTTCGGCGAGGCGAGATGCATGATGTTGAGGGCGCTGAGCTCGGGATAGGTCGCAACGAACAGGGCAGGCAGAATGGCGAAATATTTGGCGACGTCGTTCGCGACCGAAAAGGTCGTCAGCGATCCGCGCGTCATCAGAAGCTGCTTGCCGATGCCGACGATCTCAATGAGCTTCGTCGGATTGCTGTCGAGATCGACCATATTGCCGGCCTCGCGCGCCGCCTGCGTGCCGGTCTGCATGGCGACGCCGACGTCGGCCTGGGCGAGAGCCGGCGCGTCATTGGCGCCGTCGCCGCACATGGCGATGAGCCGGCCGCCCGTCTGCTCCTTGCGGATATAGGCGAGCTTGTCCTCTGGCGTCGCCTCGGCGATGAAATCATCGACGCCCGCCTCCGAGGCAATGGCCGCGGCGGTGATCGGATTATCGCCCGTCACCATCACGGTGCGGATGCCCATGGCGCGAAGTTCGGCGAAGCGCTCCTTGATGTCCGGCTTCACGACGTCCTTCAGATGAATGACGCCGAGCAGGATGCCGTTTTCGCTGACGCCGAGCGGCGTGCCGCCGGAGCGCGCGATCTTGTCGACCGCCTGGCGGAAAGCGAATGGCGGGGCCTCGGGGCTGATTCCGGCGAGCTTCAAGATCGCGTCGACCGCGCCCTTGCGGATCGAGCGGCCGTCGAGATCAATGCCGGAGAGCCGGGTCTGCGCCGAGAAGGGGATGATCTTCGCGGGCCTCAAGGAAAGGTCCGGCTCCGCGACGCCATATTCCGTCTTGGCGAGGGCGACGATCGAGCGTCCTTCCGGCGTCTCGTCGGCAAGGCTTGCGAGCAGAATGGCTTCCGCCATGCGGCCGTCGTCGACGCCAGGAACGGTGAAGAATTCCGTCGCGAGGCGATTGCCATAGGTGATGGTGCCGGTCTTGTCGAGGAGAAGCGTGTCGACGTCGCCGGCGGCCTCCACCGCGCGGCCCGAAGTGGCGACGACATTGAAGCGGATCAGCCTGTCCATGCCGGCGATGCCGATCGCCGACAGAAGGCCGCCGATCGTCGTCGGGATCAGCGTGACGAGCAGCGCGACGAGCACGACGACTGAAAGCGCCGTCGCCGAATAATTGGCAAGGCCCCAGAGCGTGACGACTGCGATCAGGAAGATGAGCGTAAGCCCGGACAGCAGGATCGACAGGGCGAGCTCATTCGGCGTTTTCTGGCGTTCGGCGCCCTCGACGAGAGCGATCATGCGGTCGATGAAGGAAGAGCCCGGCTCGCTCGTGATCCTCACCTTGATCCAGTCGGACAGAACCATCGTGCCGCCGGTCACGGCGGAGCGGTCGCCGCCGGATTCGCGAATGACCGGCGCCGATTCGCCGGTGATGGCGCTTTCATTGACGGAGGCGAGGCCCTCGACGATCGTGCCGTCGCCGGGGATCAGCTCGCCGGCCTCGACGACGACAATGTCGCCGAGCTTCAGCTGCGTCGCCGGGACGCTCTTATAGGCCTGGATCGGGGAAGCGGCCGAGGGCAGCCGCTTGGCGACGAGATCCGACTTCGTGCGACGGAGGCTTTCCGCCTGCGCCTTGCCGCGCCCTTCCGCCACCGCCTCGGCGAAGGTCGCAAACAGCACGGTGAACCAAAGCCATGCGGCGATCTGCCCGGAGAAGAAGGGATCGTCGACATGAAGGACAAGATCCTTGATCCAAAGCACCGTCACCAGCGCAGCGACGGCTTCGGTGACGAAGATCACGGGGTTGCGCAGCAATTGGCGCGGATCGAGCTTGATGAAGGCGTCTTTGAGCGCGGCCGCGAGAAGCGGCGCGTTGAACAATGACGTTGAACGGGTTTCAGTGGACATAGCGAATTTCCTTTAAGGCGCATCTCGAACCACGAGAGCTTGAGTATCGCGATCATCCTTTGAGGCGCCGCTTGCGCGGCTCCTCAGGATGAGGGGCCGCCTCGGGTTAAAAAGTCTTGCCGGCGAGCATCAGCACATGTTCGACGATTGGTCCCAGCGCCAGGGCCGGGAAATATTGCAGGCCGCCGACGATCAAGATGACGCCGACGAGAAGGCCGACGAACAGGACCGCGTCGGTCGGGAATGTGCCGGCGGACTCAGGCACTTTGACCTTGGCCGCCAGCGATCCGGCAATCGCCATCACGGGAACGACATAGCCGAACCGGCCGGCCATCATGGCGATCCCGAGAGTCGTGTTGAACCAGGGCGTGTTGGCGTTGAGGCCGGCGAAGGCTGAACCGTTGTTGCCGACGGCTGACGAGTAGGCGTAGAGGATTTCGGTGAGGCCATGGGGCCCCGCATTGGCGAGGCTCGCGAGCGCTACCGGCAGCATCGCCGAGATGGCGGTGAAGGAGAGGATAGCGAGCGGCAGGATCAGCACCGCGAGCATGGCGAATTTCATTTCGCGCGTCTCGATCTTCTTGCCGAGAAATTCCGGCGTGCGGCCGACCATGAGACCGGCGATGAAGACGGTGAGGATGGCGAAGACGAGAATGCCGTAAAGCCCCGACCCGACGCCGCCCGGCAGCACTTCGCCGAGCTGGATGAGGAACAGGGGCGCGAGGCCGCCGAGCGGGGTCAGCGAGGCGTGCATGGCGTTGACGGCGCCGCAGGAAAGTCCTGTCGTCACGGCGACGAACAGCGCCGTCATGGCCTGCCCGAAGCGCATTTCCTTGCCTTCGAGATTGCCCACTGAGGGATCGACTCCGAGCGCCGTCAGAAGCGGATTGCCAAAGGTCTCCGCCGCATAGACGAGGACGACGCCGGCGATCAGCAAGACGCCCATGGCGGCGAGCAGGGCGTAGCCCTGACGCGCCTTTCCGACCATCTGGCCAAAGGCGATGACCAGGGCCGAGGAGATCGCCAGCATGCTGAAGATCGCCAGAAAGTTCGAAAGCGCGTTGGGGTTCTCGAATGGGTGCGCGGAATTGACGTTGAGGAACCCGCCGCCGTTGGTGCCGAGCTGCTTGATCGCTTCCTGGCTCGCCATCGGACCCATGGCGAGGGTCTGTTTGGCGCCTTCGAGAGTTGTGGCGTCGACCGTGCCGGTCAAGGTTTGCGGCACGCCGAGCGCGAGAAAGCAAAGCGCGACGACGATCGCCAGGGGCAGCAGTACGTAAAGCGTCGTGCGCGTCAGATCGACCCAGAAATTGCCGAGCGTTGCAACGCCCGACCGGGCGAAGGCGCGGGTGAGGGCGAGGGCGAGCGCGATGCCGGTGGCGGCCGAGAGGAAGTTATGAACCGTGAGGCCGACCATCTGGCTGAAGTTGCTCATGGTCGTCTCGCCGCCATAGGCCTGCCAGTTGGTGTTGGTGAGAAAGCTCACCGCCGTGTTGAAGGCGAGATCGGGGGTGAGATTGTCGAAGTTCTGCGGATTCAGCGGCAGATAGACCTGCAGGCGCAAAATCGCGTAGAGGGAGGCGAAACCCGCGGCGCTGAAAATCAGCATCGCGAAGGTATAGGCGAGCCAGCCTTGCTCCTTTGTCGGATCGACGCCGGCGGCTTTGTAAAAGACGCGCTCGAGCGGGCCGAGCACGGGAGACAGAAACGTTTTATCGCCGGAAAAGACGTGGGCCATATAGAGCCCGAGCGGCTTCAGCGAGATGAGCAGAACGGCGATGAGAAGGCCGATCTGAAGCCAGCCATTGAGGGACATATTGTAAAACTCCGGACTTGCGGGGGCGCCATAACGCCATTGGCTGATCGTGAGCGTCGCTCAGTTCGGCCTTTAGAAGCGTTCCGGCTTCAGAAGCGTGATGAGCAGATAGACGCCGAGCGCAACCGCGACGGCGAGGCCAAGGAGCGGCTCGAACATGAAGCCCTCCATCAGATGCGGTTGAGCGCGCGCGCGTAGACGCACAGCAATGCGATGGAGCCGAAGCCCAAAGCGAGGAAGATGACGTCGAACATGAAAAACCTCCATCCATTCGGCGCGCCGTCCGGCTGCGCCAATTCAAAGGATCACGAGGCAACATGGCGCTGGGCGCCTCAAGAGTCGATCGGGAAGACGCGCGCCGGGTCTAAGGATCTCGTAAAGATCGGCGGGGGTGCGTTTGATCCCCGAGCGCTCTATTGATCCCTCTCCAACGAAGGAGCTTGCCATGCCAAAATCGTCCAAAACCTTGCCCACGGCGCTGATCGTCGGCGCCTCGCGCGGCCTTGGCTTCGCGATCGCGCAGACCTACCTCGAGCGTGGCTGGCGCGTGATCGCCACCGTGCGCGGAAAGGCGCGCACGGCGTTGCATGATCTGGCGGCGAAGGCCGAAGGCCTGCTTGAAGTCGAAACCCTGGACATCGCCGTTCCGGCCGAGGTCGCCGCGCTGCGCAAGCGGCTCGCCGGGCGAAGGCTCGATCTTTTGTTCGTCAACGCCGGGGTGCTCGATGAGCCGGTCAAGACCATCGCGGACATATCGACGGAGGAATTCAACCGCATCATGGTGACGAACGCCCTCAGCCCGCTTCGCGTCATCGAGGCGCTGGAGGAATTGGTCCCGCCAGCCGGAACGATCGGCGTCATGTCGTCTGGGCTTGGCAGCGTCGCCAATAATACGAATGGAGGCTATGAAACCTACCGCGCCAGCAAGGCGGCGCTGAACACGCTGATGCGGTCTTTCGCCGCCCGACATGCGCGCGATCTGCGCGCGCTTTTGATCATGGATCCGGGCTGGGTGCGCACCGACATGGGCGGCCCTGATGCTCAATTGAGCGTCGAGGAGAGCATTCCGAGCCTCGTCGACGTCATCACCGCGCAATCCGGCAAGAAGGGCTTGCAATATCTCGATTATCGCGGCCGGACTGTGGCGTGGTGAGCGTTCCAGGTCGATCCTCGCCTATCGATCTGCCCATCGAAACATGTTAACGATCGATCGGCTCTCAGGAGCAAAAGTGCTTGCGCTTCGGCCATCGGCGATTTCTCAACGTGAAACGGAGACTTCGATGAGTGATTCCTCGCCCATACATGCTCTCAAGGCCAATCTTGAAGCCGCGCGCCTTCAGGCCGTGGAAGAATTGGCCGCAAAAGGCGCGTCGCTTACCCCGGATGGGCTGCAAAAACTTGCGAGCCTGCAAATGGCTTTGACGGCCGTTCGCGAAGAAATCGAGGCGCATGATGTCAAGATCGGCGGCGGCGGCGAAGTGCCCCTGAAATAGCAAGGGACCCCGGCCGAGGACTTGGGAGCGCGGTAGCCTGAAGCGGCCGCGCTTTTTTCATGAGGCTTTGATTGTTGTCAGGCGCGGAGGCCCGCCGCGGTGAGGATCGCGCGAAGGATCAGAGCCGCGATTGCGAGCGCGCCGACGCTCAGCGCCCAGATAAGGACGAACCAGCCGACGCGGTGAAGCCAGCCTTTGCCGCTTGCCCGCGGCTCAATGATAGCCATCTCCGACTTTCACCTTGCCGCGGAACACATAGTACGACCATGCCGTGTAGGTGAGGATGATCGGCACGATGAACAAAGCGCCGACAAGCGCGAAGCCGAGGCTCTGCGGCGGCCCGGCGGCGGCCCTGATCGAGACATCGGGCGGAATGATGTTCGGCCACATGCTGATGCCGAGCCCGCTATAGCCGAGGAAAAGAAGCGCCAGCGCGAGAAGGAACGGCGTCGAATGAGTCTCGCGCTTCAGGAAATGCAGAATGCCAAGGCTCGCCGCCAGCACGAGAATGGGGACGGGCGAGAAAAAGATGAGGTTCGGAAATGTGAACCAGCGCGCCGCCACATCGGCGTGGGTGAGCGGCGTCCAGATGCTGACGACGACGATCACGCCGAGCAGCGTCAGCGTGATCGGCCGGGCGAGTTCGATCATGCGCCGCTGAAGGTCTCCTTCGGTCTTCATGATCAGCCAGGTGCTGCCAAGCAGCGCATAAGCGACGAGCAGTCCAAGGCCAGTAAACAGGCTGAATGGCGTCAGCCAGTCGAAGGCGCCGCCGATGTAGGACGGCCCTTGAACCTTGAATCCGTTGATGACGGCGCCAAGCGCGACGCCCTGGAAGAAGGTCGCGATATAGGAGCCCCACGCAAAGGCGTGGTCCCAGAACCATTTGTGCTCTTCATCCGCCTTGAAGCGGAACTCGAAGGCGACGCCGCGCCAGATCAGCCCAGCGAGCATCAGAACCAGCGGCAGATAAAGCGCGCTGAGCAGGAAGGAATAGGCGAGCGGAAAGGCGGCGAGAAGGCCCGCGCCGCCGAGCACCAGCCAGGTTTCATTGCCGTCCCAGACGGGGGCGACGGTGTTCACCATGCAATCGCGATCGTTCCTGTCCTTCACGAAGGGGAACAGGATGCCGATGCCGAGGTCGAAGCCGTCCATGACGACATACATCATGAGGCCGAAGGCGATGATGACCGCCCAGATGATCGGAAGATCAATTCCCATGCGAGATCTCCTGGAGCAAAGTCAGTGCGCGGCGGACGTCATGGGGTTGCGTCCGGCGCGGCCGAAAAGGGGCGCGAGGGACGCGCATTCAGTGGCGTGTCGGCGCTGAGATCGATCGCGGGAGCGGGACTTTCCGGGCCGAGATCCTGCGGGCCGGCGGCGACGAGTCTCAGCATGTAGAAAAGGCCGGTGCCGAAGACGATGAAATACATCACGATGAAGACGCCAAGCGTCAGGCTCAGCGCCAGCACGGAATGGTTCGAGACGGCGTCCCTGGTGTGCATGACGCCATAGACGACCCAGGGTTGCCGTCCGATCTCCGTCGTCAGCCAGCCGGCGAGAATGGCGAGGATGCCGCTTGGACCCATCAAGACCGCAAAGCGCAGAAACCATCGCGTGTCGTAGAGATCGCCCTTGATGCGAAGCCAGAGACTCGCAAGGCCAAGGAGCAGCATCAGCACGCCAAGGCCGACCATGATGCGGAAAGTCCAGAACACGACGGTCGAATCGGGCCGGTCTTCGGCGGGAAAATCGGCGAGACCGCGAAACTGATCGTCCCACGTATGGGTGAGGATGACGCTTCCAAGATGAGGAATTTCGAGCGCGTATTTGGTCGTCTCGGACTTCATGTCCGGCCAGCCAAAGAGAATCAGCGGCACGGCCTCGCCCGGCTTGTTGCGCCAATGGCCCTCAATCGCGGCGATCTTCGCGGGCTGATATTTCAGCGTGTTGAGCCCATGCTGATCGCCGGCCTCGATCTGGATCGGCGCCACGATCAGCGCCATCCACATCGCCATCGACAGCATTTTTCGCACGCGCGCGGTGTCGTTGCCCTTCAACAGGTGCCAGGCGCCCGCCGCGCCGACGAACAGCGCCGTCGCGAGGTAGGCCGCGATCGTCATGTGGACGAGGCGATAGGGGAAGGACGGATTGAAGATGACCTCCAGCCAGTCGGTCGGAACGACGCGGCCGCCCTCGATGTCGAAGCCTTGCGGCGTCTGCATCCAGCTGTTCGACGCCAAAATCCAGGTCGCGGAGACGAGCGTGCCGGCGGCCACCATCAGGGTCGCGAAAAAATGCAGGCCCGGACCCACCTTGTTCCAGCCAAACAGCGCGACGCCCAGAAAGCCGGCTTCGAGAAAGAAGGCGGTCAAGACCTCATAAGCGAGGAGGGGGCCCGTGACGCCGCCCGCGAAAGCGGAAAAATAGCTCCAGTTGGTGCCGAACTGATAGGCCATGACGAGGCCTGAGACGACGCCCATGGCGAAGTTCACAGCGAAGATTTTCGACCAGAAGTGATAGAGATCGCGGTAGACGCGGTCTTTCTTCCAGAGCCACAGCCCTTCGAGAACGGCGAGATAGCTGGCGAGGCCGATGGTGATCGCCGGGAAGATGATGTGAAAGGAAACCGTGAAGCCGAACTGGATCCGAGCAAGATCGAGGGCGTCTAGGCCAAGCATTGCAGATCTCTTTCGTTCATGCGCCGCCGCGCGCCGCCGTCTATTTGCTGGAGCGCCAACCTGCGCCGCGAATTTTGGGACGAAGTAGACGCCGATTTCGTGAACAAAATGCGAAAGGGCGACAAAATAAAGCCATGTTCCGATTCCGCGAATCGGACGATGCTTTGCGCATCTACTGTAACCGAGTTTCGCGCCATTGTATCGGCGCAGAGTTGGAAAATAGTCGCCCCTCGACGGGCGGTGACCCTTTCGAGCATGTTTTTGCCGTAGAATTCAATTCAAAATCCCGTTTCGGCTGTTTTGAGGACGCGGCTTGAAGTCGCGGCCCGGCAATCGGCGATAAGGGCGGGCGCGGCTCAGAGGTTTTGATTTTCTGCGGTCTTGTGGCGATGAGCGCGCGAAAAAGCCGCGATCCTTCCGGCAGCTGTTCAAATCTTAAGTCGATCGGGTGGTTGTCTTTGCGGCGATGTCATGATCCTGATCGATGATCTGCGCCATGGAACGCGGCGACGAACCTTGTGAAATCCGGGAAGCTTATGAACACCATCGCCCTCGATCTCGACGATACGCTGGTCGACACCATCGCCACCTTGCTCGACTGGATCGAGGAGGCGCACGGCTATCGCGTCGACGAAGCGCGGCTTGCGACCTATCAGCTTGGCGCCGACGAAAAGCAGACGGCCGAGATCGTCGATGCGTTCTATGACGCGGCGGCGCATCATAAAATCAACGCGATAACCGGCGCGGCCGAGGGCTGCCGGACTTTGAAGGAGGCAGGGTTCAACCTCGTCGTCGTGACCGCGCGCAAGCTTGAGGCGGCGCCGGTGACGAATGCATTGGTGGACCGGCTTTTTCCCGGCGTTTTCGCGGACGTTCATTCCGTCGGGCATCACCCGGACAAGGTGAAGGCGCTGCGCGCCGCCGGGGCAAAGCTGCTCATCGATGATAATGCGCGCCAGATCCGGCGCGCGGCGGACGCCGGCATTCCGACAATCCTCTTTGGCAGCCTGCCCTGGAATCGCGATGTCGCCTGGCCTCGTCGCGCGCGCGACTGGGTCGAGCTCGTCGCCATGTCAGGGGCGTTTTGACGCCTTATGTCATCGCGCCGGCGCGAAATCGGAGATTGACAGCGCGCGGCTTTGTCAGATTTAGCTGCGGCCTCGGTCCCGCCGCCGGCGCGGCCGCGCGCCCTTCTCCGCGGCCGGTGAAATGAACGCCATCATTACATCTTTCTCGAACTCTCTCTCTAAGCCCTGGCGTTGGTTGACCGCCGCGATGCTCTCCCGCCGGGTGGAGCTTCGCCTCGCGGTTCGGGTTACGGTCGCGACGCTGTTGACTTATGCGTTGTCGCTGCTGCTGCATGTTCCGCAGGTTCTGTGGACGGTGCTCACGGCTGTCGTGATGTCGCAGCTCAGTCTCGGCAAGTCGCTGAAAACCACGGTCGATTATTTTATCGGCACGCTTGGCGGCGCGGTCTATAGCGGGCTCATCGCCGCCTTCACGCCGCACGATGCAGAACTCGAATTTATGACCGTGCTCGCCGTCTCGATCGGGCCGCTGGCTTTTCTGGCGGCGGTCAAGCCGCAATTCAGCGCCGCGCCATTTACTGCGGTGATGGTTCTCCTCGCGCCGACGATCACGCATGTCCCGCCGCTCGAGTCGGCTTTTTTTCGGGTCATCGAAGTGGCGCTCGGCGGCGCCGTCGCGCTTTTTGTCTCATTTTTTGTGCTGCCCTCCCGCGCCCATCATTTAGGCATCGAGGCCGCGGCCAATATGCTCCAGCTCATGGCGGGCGCGCTGCGCCGATTGCTCGCTGGCTGCGCCGCGCCGCTCGACGTCGCGACGGTCGGCAAGATCCAGGGCGATATCGGACCGGCCATGTCGCGGCTCGAAATCATCGCCGATGAGGCGCGGCGCGAGCGCGTGGCCTATTTTTCGTCGGAGCCCGATCTGAAGCCTCTGCTGCGCCTGCTGCTGCGCGTGCGTCATGACCTCGTCATTATCGGACGCGCGGCCGTTGCGCCGCTCCCCGATGGCTTTCGCGCAAGACTGGCGCCCTCCATCGCGCGCATCGCCGAAAGCGCCGCGCGATTCCTTGAAGAGAGCGGCGACGCTTTGGTGAGGCGTCCGGCCCCCTCGCTCGTCGAATTTGAGGCGGCCCTCAACGCCTATGAGGCCGAGATCGCCGCCTTGCGTCAGGAAGGATTGACGCGAAGCCTGCCCATCGAGGCTCTGGAGCGTTTGTTCGGCCTCGCCTTCGCATTGGAGCAGCTGCATCAGGACCTGAAGGAGCTGGCGCGATGGTCGGCGGATTTCGCGCAGGCTCAGGCGAGACGATGACCCGCCGCGGGCCTCGCGCCCTCCGGTTGGACTGAAGGCGCATCAACCGACCGTGAAGCGGAGCGGCTGGCGCACGGGGCGGGGATTGGTTAAGCTGGGCGCGCTGTCGCGCTCGGGCGGATTATGCCGCCAGGGCCCAGCTGGTCGGGCTCGCGCTTCTGCGCGCGGCGCGAATGGGGGCGACGAGAGCTCCTCGAACCCTTCCAATCCTTTGTTTCTTCACGCTCCGGAGACAGGTTCATGACCGTGTCATTCTTTCTCAACGACAAAGAGATCGCGCTCGACGCCGATCCAAACATGCCGCTGTTGTGGGCGATCCGCGAAGTCGCTGGCCTGCATGGCACGAAATTCGGCTGCGGCATGGCCCAATGCGGCGCCTGTACCGTGCAGATCGAGGGTCAGGCGCAGCGCTCCTGCGTGACGCCGCTCGAATCCGTGAAAGGCCAGCATGTGCGCACCATAGAGGGGCTCGAAAGCAAGCAGGCCAAAGCCGTGCAAGCGGCCTGGGTCGATCTGCAGGTGCCGCAGTGCGGCTATTGCCAGTCAGGCCAGATCATGTCCGCGACGGCTTTGCTCGAGCAGAACGCCAAGCCGACCGACGCCGACATTAACGACGCGATGCGCGGCAATATCTGCCGGTGCTCGACCTATGTTCGCATCAGGGCCGCGATCCACGCCGCCGCTCACGCGCTGGAGGGCTGAGCCCATGAACGCCATCACAGATGATTTGGCCTCGATGAACCGGCGCGGCGTGCTGAAAGGCGCGGCCTGGACCGGGCTCGTCATCGCCTTCAACGTTGCTCTGCCGCAACGGCGCGCCTTCGCGGCGGCTGAATCCGCCGCCGAATTTGCGCCCAACGCTTTCTTGCGCATAGCCCCTGACAACAGCGTCACCGTCATCTCGAAGCATGTCGAATTGGGGCAAGGCGTCTATACCGGGCTCGCCACCATCCTCGCCGAAGAGCTCGGCGCCGACTGGAGCCAGATCAAGGTGGAGAGCGCGCCTGCGGACACGAAGCTCTACGCCAATCTCGCCTTCAAGATGCAAGGCACCGGCGGCAGCACCGCGATCGCTAATTCCTGGATGCAATTGCGTGAGGCGGGCGCTACGGCGCGCGCGATGCTGATCGCCGCCGCCGCCGCTGAATGGGGCGTCCCGGCCGGACAGATAAGCGTCGAGCGCGGCGTCGTCCGCCACGGCCCGAGCAAGCGTGAGGCGTCCTTCGGCGCTCTCGCGGCGCATGCGGCGAATGTTACGGCGCCGGAGAAGGTCGCGCTGAAGAACCCCAAAGACTTCACGTTGATCGGGACCAGGCTGGCGCGCGTCGACGTGCCGCCGAAAACCAACGGCACGGCGCAATTCACGATCGACGTCGCCATGCCGGGAATGCTGGTGGCGCTCATTAAACGGCCGCCGCTTTTTGGCGCGCGCGTCGCCTCGTTCGATGCGGCTTCGGCCAAAGCCATCCCGGGCGTCGTCGAAGTTCTCGAAGTGCCGGCGGGCGTCGCCGTTGTCGGCAAGAGCTTTTGGGCGGCAAAGCAAGGCCGCGACGCACTGAAGATCGCCTGGGATGACGCCAAAGCGGAAAAGCGCGGCTCCGCGGAGATCCTCGCCGAATATCGCGCGCTGGCGGAACGGCCGGGCAAGCCCGCGCGCGCCGAGGGCGATGCCGGCGGAGCCCTCAAGCACGCGGCGAAGACGGTCGCCGCGACCTTCGAGTTTCCCTATCTCGCCCATGCGCCAATGGAGACGCTCGACGCTGTCGTGCAACTCGGGGCGAATGGCTGCGAGATCTGGGCCGGCGACCAGTTCCAGACGATCGACCAGATGAATGCCGCGGGCGTCGCGGGCCTCAAGCCGGAGGACGTCAAGATCAATACGCTGTTCGCCGGGGGAAGCTTCGGCCGGCGCGCCAACGCCGCGTCCGATTACATCGTCGAAGCGGTTTCGGTCGCCAAGGCGCTCGGCGCGAATGGGGTTCCGGTCAAGCTCCAATGGACGCGCGAGGACGACATCCAGGGCGGCCGCTACCGGCCAGCCTATGTGCATAAGCTCGAAGCCGCGCTCGACAAGAGCGGCGAACTCGTGGGCTGGCGGCACCGCATCGTCGGCCAGTCGATCATGGCGGGCACGCCTTTTGAGGCCTTCATGGTCAAGGACGGCGTTGACGGAACCTCGGTCGAAGGCGCCGCCAATCTGCCCTATGCGATCCCCAATCTGTCGGTCGAGCTGGCGACTACAAAGACCGGCGTGCCGGTGCTTTGGTGGCGCGTCGTCGGCAGTTCGCACACGGCTTACGCGGTCGAAGCGTTCATCGACGAGGTGGCCGCCGCCGCGGGAAAAGATCCCTTCGCCTTCCGGCAGGCGCTGCTCAGCCACAGCCCACGCCACAAGGCGGTTCTCGAACTCGCCGCGAAGGCGGCCGGCTGGGGCGATCCGCTGCCGAAGGGCAGGGGCCGCGGCATCGCCGTCGCCGTCGCCTTCGGCACCTATGTCGCGCAGGTCGCGGAAGTGACGGTGGCGGACGGAAAGGTCAAGGTCGATCGCGTCGTCTGCGCCGTCGATTGCGGCGTGCCGGTCAATCCCGACATCATCGCCGCGCAAATGGAGGGGGGCATCGGCTTTGGCCTCGGGGCGGCGCTGTATGGAGCGATCACCCTGAAGGATGGCGCCGTCGAGCAGAGCAACTTCGACGGTTATCAGGTGCTGCGCATCGACGCCATGCCGAAGGTCGAGGTGCATATCGTCCCCTCCGCTGAAGCGCCGACGGGCGTCGGTGAACCGGGCGTTGCGCCGATCGGTCCCGCCGTCGCCAACGCCGTTTTCGCGGCGACCGGCAAGCGCATCCGCGTTCTGCCGTTTGGAGACCTTGGCTCGGCCTGATCGTCGAGATCGCCTGCGGGCCGCCTTATGCGGCTCGCAGAGGGCATGATCCACTGAATAGGGTCATGCGTCAAAATAACGGGATAAGGAGCGTGATCGGCTGCATTTGGCGCCATCATGCTCCAGCCGCCCTCATCGCGAAGACGCCTCAGCCATCGCCGCGACAAGTTCATCCTGGCGGAAGGGCTTGGCGAGGCGCGGCAGAGCCTCGCCACCCATAGCAGGCAGCGGAAGTTCGGCGTAGCCGCTCGCCAGCAGAATGGGAATGTCGGGATATTTTTCGCGGACTGAGCGCGCGAGCTCCAGTCCCGTCATGCCTGGCATCGCGTAATCGGTGATGATGAGATCGGGTGAGGCTCCTGACTGCAGGATGCGCAGCGCCTCGGCGCCCGAATGCGCCACGATGACCGAATGGCCGAGATCCTCGAGGATCGACGCGGTTCCGGCGCTGACCAGAACGTCGTCGTCCACCAGCAAGACGGTGCAAGGCGCAAGCCGCAATTCGGGAGCCTTGCGCCCGTCTCCGCCAAAGCGCCTTTGCGTGCCGGGCTCGGCCTGCGGCAGCCAGAGGTCGACTGTCGTGCCGACCCCCACCTCGCTCGAGATCTCGATGGCGCCGCCGGACTGCGCCGCGAGGCCCTGGACCATCGAGAGGCCAAGGCCTGTTCCTTTGGTCGGCCCCTTGGTCGTAAAGAACGGGTCCGCCGCTTTTACGAGCGTCTCCGTATCCATGCCAAAGCCGGCATCGATGACGCTGATGCGGACATAAACCCCCGGGCTCATGCCTTTGCGCGCATTCTGAGCCGTGATGACTTCATTGGACGCGGCGATCATGATGGCGCCGCCGGAGGGCATCGCGTCGCGCGCATTGACCACGAGATTTAATAAAGCCAGCTCGAGCTGGTTGCCGTCGACCCTCGCCAGTTTGAGGTCCGGCGGCAGGCGCTTTTCGATCTGTACGCCGGGCCCCAACGCCCGCGTCAAAAGCTCCTCCATGCCGTGAATGAGCTGCGCGACATCGACGGCTTCCGGCTTCAGCTCCTGGCGCCGGGAGAAGGCAAGCAGACGCTGCGTCAGAGCCGCGCCGCGCTCGGCGCCTTGCATAGCGGTGTCGACGAGGCGTTTCATGCGCGCATCGTCAGGCAGCCTCTTCTTCAGAAGTTCGAGGCTTCCCATCACGGCGGTGAGCAGATTGTTGAAATCATGCGCGACGCCGCCCGTGAGCTGCCCGATGGCGTCCATCTTCTGCGCCTCGAACAATTGCGCCAGCGCCCGCTCGCGTTCATGCGTCCGCTCCTCGATGCGCTGCTCGAGGTCCTGATTGAGCCGTTTCAATTGCGCCGTCGAACGCTCGAGCGCGGCCGTGCGCTCCGCGACCCTTGCTTCGAGCTCTGCGTTCAGCCGCTCGAGCTGCCGCGTCTTTTGATGCAGTTCGGCGAAGACTTTGACCTTTGCGCGCAAGACCTCCGGAATGACGGGCACCGGCACATAGTCGACGGCGCCGGCCTCATAGCCGCGCAAAAGGTCCGGATCGGCAATCTGCACCGCCGACACGAAAATAATGGCGACGCGCTGAAACCTTGGATGTTCGCGGATCATGGCGGCGAGCTCGAAGCCGTTGAGTTCGGGCATGCACACGTCGATCAGAATCACCGCGATATCGGTCTTGAGAAGATGCTCGAACGCCTCCCGGGCTGAACCCGCCTTCACCAGATTCTCGTCGAGCTCGCCGAGGATCGCCTCATAGCTCAGAAGCTTTCCCGGCTGGTCGTCGACGAGAAGAATATTCACTTTTTCCTTGGCGTTCATCGCGCTTCTTCCGCCTATCGATGCAGCCACATGCGCAGAACAGCGAGCAACTGTTCGGTGTCGACGGGTTTGGCGAGATAATCCGACGCGCCGGCGTCAAGGCATTTCTCGCGGTCGCCCTTCATCGCTCTCGCGGTCAGGGCGACGATCGGAAGACGCCGATGAGCGGCGTCGGCCCGCACGCGCTGGATCGTCTCATAGCCATCCATGTCGGGCATCATAATGTCCATCAGCACGATCGCGATGCCGGGTGTTGATTCGATAATCGAAATTGCCTCGCTCCCATTGGTGGCGGTCAGAACCCTCATGCCGCGCCGCTCAAGAACGCCGCTCAAGGCGAAGATGTTGCGCGCGTCGTCGTCGACCAGCAAGACCGCGCGGCCGATAAGATCCTCATCCGAATCATGCAGCCGTTCGATCAGCGCCTGCTTCGCCGCCGGCAGGCAGGCGACGGCGCGATGCAGGAAAAGCGCCGTCTCATCCAGCAGCCTTTCCGGAGATTCCACACCTTTCACCATAATGCTTCGCGCGATGGAACGCAGCGCCGCATCGTCGTCAATCGAAAGTTCCCGGCCGGTCGAGACGATGACCGGAACGCGCGAGAGAGCCATATCGTCGCGCATCTCCTCCAGCACAGCAAAACCCGGCATGTCGGGCAGGGTCAGGTCGAGCACGACGCAATCAATCGTCTGCTCGCGCAACATCGACAAGGCGTCGGCGCCGCTGCCCGTCGTCAGCATTTCGACATCGTCGCCACCGAGCAGTTCGGCCAGCGCAAGTTGCTCCGCCTCATTGGCTGCGACGACCAGAAGTGTTTTCCGCGGCCTGTCCGCGTAATCCGTCAGCCGCGCCATAGCGGCTTCAAGATCGTCAACGTCAAAAGGCTTTCTGATAAAGCCGAAGGCGCCGCGAGAGAGGCTGTGATGACGGTCATCATCGCCCGTGATGATCTCGACCGGTATGTGGCGTGTGGCGAGGCTTTGCTTCAATTGTCTTAGCACGCTCCAGCCGAGCATGTCGGGAAGAAACACGTCGAGGACGATGGCGGACGGCTGATGCTGCTCCGCCAGCGCCAGCGCCTCCGCGCCGCGCGCGGCGATGACGGCCTTGAAGCCGCGCTCATGCGCCAGTTCCGTCAGGATGCGCGCGTTATGCGCCTCGTTTTCAATAATCAGCAGGACGGCGTCGCCGGGATCGATGCTGTTGCGGTCGTCGGCGGCTTGATCGGAGATGCTATCGGCGCGCGTTGGGGTCTCCGGCGAACTCGATTGAGCGGAGTCCGGACCGTCGAACCGCGCGGACACTTGCGGCGCGGCATAGGCCAACGGCAGATAGAGCGTAAAGACGCTGCCCTCGCCGGGATTGCTGCGCAGTTGAATCTCTCCGCCGAGCAGATGCGCGAGATCGCGGCTGATTGCAAGCCCCAGTCCGGTGCCGCCATATTTGCGGCTGGTTCCTGCGTCGGCCTGCTGAAACGCCTCGAATATGATCCTCTGCTTTTCCGGCGGGATGCCGATCCCCGTGTCCGAAACTTCAAAGGCGACGACGCCTTGCGCATGCTGCAGCGAGACGTTGTCCGCGCTCCAGCCTTGCGTCGCCGGGACGACCGTCAGCTTGACTCCGCCCGAGCCCGTAAATTTGAAAGCGTTGGAAAGCAGATTTTTCAAAATCTGCCGCAAACGCTTGACGTCGGTCACGATGCTGCGGCCGAGCCCCTGCGCGGTCTCGACCTCGAACGTCAGCTCCCGGCTTTCCGCCTCGTGCCGGAACGGCCGCGCGATCGTCTGAAGCAGATGCGCGAAGGAAATCTCTTCCGCATCGACAGAGACCGTTCCTGATTCGATTTTGGAGAGGTCGAGAATGTCGCTGATCAGGTTTAGGAGATCGGTGCCGGCGGCGTGGATCGTTCGGGCGTATTCGACCTGCTTCGCAGACAGATTGCCGTCGGCGTTGTCGCTGAGCTGCTGCCCAAGGATCAGTATGCTGTTGAGAGGGGTGCGCAGCTCATGGCTCATATTCGCCAGAAACTCCGACTTGTATTTCGAGGTGAGCGCGAGTTCGCCGGCCTTTTCCTCCAGCGCGCGGCGGGCCTGCTCGATCTGTTGATTCTTCGCCTCGACCTCAATATTGCGCTCCTCGAGCTGTTGCGCCTTCAACTCCAGCTGCTCGTTGGTCTGTTGCAGTTCGGTTTGTTGCGACAACAATTCTGAGGCCAGCTGCTGCGATTGCTTCAACAGGCCTTCCGTCTGCATCGTCGCTTCGATGCTGTTCAGCACGATTCCGATGCCGCTCGTCAGTTGGTCGAGAAACGAAATCTGAAGCCCGGTAAAGGCGCTGAGGGAGGCGAGTTCGATGACCGCCTTGACCTGCCCTTCGAACAGAATGGGCAGCACGATAGCGTTTTTGGGCGCCGCCCGAAAAAGCCCCGAACGGATCGGAATCACATTATCGGGCAAATCGGAGAGCAACAAGCGGCGCGCATCCTTGGCGCATTGACCGATCAGCCCCTCGCCAAACTGAAGCCCGCGCGGATAATCGCCGCTTCCCTCGTCGGCATAGGCCGCAAGGAGCGTCAGCCAAGGCGCGCTTTCCCCGTCGACCTGATAGATCACGCCGTGCTGCGCGTCGATCAGCGAGGCGAGCTCGGACAACAGGAGCCGACCCACGGTGGTGAGATCGCGCTGGCCTTGCAGCAGGCTCGTGAAGCGCGCGAGATTTGTTTTCAGCCAGTCCTGCTCCGTGTTGCGGTCGGTGGTCAGCCGCAGGTTGCGGATCATCGTATTGATGTTGTCTTTGAGTTCCGACACCTCGCCGCGCGCATCGACCTGGATGCTGCGCGTAAGATCGCCCTTCGTCACGGCGGTCGCGACTTCCGCGATGGCGCGCACCTGTGTGGTCAAATTCGCCGCGAGAAGGTTGACGTTGCCGGTCAGATCCTTCCAGGTTCCCGCCGCGCCCGGCACATTGGCCTGGCCGCCGAGGCGGCCCTCGACGCCGACCTCGCGCGCGACGCTCGTCACCTGATCGGCGAAAGTCGCCAGCGTATGCGTCATATTGTTGATCGTCTCGGCGAGCGCGGCGACCTCTCCCTTGGAGGCGACGGTGAGATTTTGCTTCAGATCGCCGTTTGCGACCGCCGTCACCACCTTGACGATGCCGCGCACCTGCTCGGTCAAATTGGCGGCCATGACGTTCACTGTATCGGTAAGGTCTTTCCACGTTCCCGCGACGCCCGGCACCTGCGCCTGTCCGCCGAGCTTGCCTTCGGTCCCGACTTCGCGCGCGACGCGCGTCACTTCGCCGGCGAAGGCGTTGAGCTGATCGACCATCGTATTGATGGTGTTCTTCAGTTCGAGGATTTCCCCCTTCACGTCGACGGTGATCTTGCGCGACAGGTCGCCGCGCGCGACGGCGGTCGTCACCTCCGCTATGTTGCGCACCTGAGTCGTAAGGTTGGCCGCGAGCAGGTTGACGTTGTCGGTCAAATCTTTCCATGTGCCAGCGACGCCGGGCACGACGGCCTGCCCGCCGAGCCGCCCGTCCGTGCCGACCTCGCGCGCGACGCGCGTCACTTCGCCCGCGAAGGAGCGGAGCTGGTCCACCATCGTGTTCAGCGTTTCCTTCAGCAGCAGGATTTCGCCGCGCACGTCGACGGTGATCTTGCGCGACAGATCGCCGTTGGCGATCGCGGTCGCGACGCCGGCGATATTGCGCACCTGATCCGTCAGATTGCCGGCCATTGAATTCACGTTGTCGGTGAGATCCTTCCAGGTTCCGGCGACTCCCGGCACCTGCGCCTGACCGCCGAGCTTGCCTTCCGTGCCGACTTCGCGCGCGACGCGCGTCACTTCCCCCGCAAATCCGTTGAGCTGATCGACCATGGTGTTGATGGTGTTCTTCAGCTCCAGAATTTCGCCTTTGACGTCGACTGTGATCTTGCGCGAGAGATCGCCGCGGGCGACAGCGGTCGTGACTTCCGCGACATTGCGCACCTGCGCCGTCAGATTCGACGCCATGGAGTTGACGTTCTCGGTCAAGTCCTTCCAGGTTCCGGCGACGCCCGGCACCTGCGCCTGACCGCCGAGCTTGCCCTCGGTGCCGACTTCGCGCGCGACGCGCGTCACTTCGCCGGCGAAGCCGTTGAGCTGATCGACCATTGTGTTGATCGTCTCTTTCAGCTCCAGAATTTCGCCGCTGACATTGACGGTGATTTTTTTCGACAGGTCGCCGCTGGCCATGGCCATCGACACCGCCGCGATATTGCGGACCTGCGCCGTCAGGTTCGAGGCCATTGAGTTCACATTATCGGTGAGGTCTTTCCAGGTTCCCGCTACTCCCGGCACCTGCGCCTGTCCGCCGAGGCGCCCTTCGGTGCCGACCTCGCGCGCGACGCGCGTCACCTCGCCGGCAAATCCATTGAGCTGATCGACCATTGTGTTCATGGTCTCTTTCAGCGCAAGGATTTCGCCGGAGACGTCCACCGTAATCTTGCGCGAAAGATCGCCGCGGGCGACAGCCGTCGTGACCTCTGCGATATTGCGCACTTGGGCCGTCAGATTGCCGCACATGGCGTTGACGGAGTCGGTCAGATCCTTCCACGTTCCAGCGACGCCCGGAACGAGAGCCTGGCCGCCGAGCTTGCCCTCCGTGCCGACTTCCCTGGCGACGCGCGTCACCTCCGATGCGAAAGAGCGCAACTGATCGACCATGGTGTTGATCGCTTCTTTCAGCTGCAGGATTTCGCCGCGGACATCGACAGTGATCTTTTTGGACAGGTCGCCATTTGCGACGGCGATGGTCACTTCAGCGATATTACGCACCTGCGCCGTCAGGTTCGAGGCCATTGAGTTGACGCTTTCGGTCAGATCCTTCCAGACGCCGGTAACCTCGCGAACCTGCGCCTGGCCGCCGAGCTTTCCGTCGGTGCCGACTTCGCGCGCGACGCGCGTCACTTCGGAGGTGAAGACGCTGAGCTGCGCGATCATGGCGTTGACGATCGTCGCCGAGCGCAGGAACTCGCCTTGGAGGGGGCGGCCTTTGACGTCGAGGGGCATCGACTGGAGCAGGTCGCCCTTGGCGATCGCGGTGATGGTTTGCGTGACCGCCGTCGTTGGCCACAAGAGATCGTCGATCAGCGTATTGACCGAGCCTTCCATGTCGGACCAGGCGCCATCGCTCAGGCCAAAGCGAACGCGGGTCTCGGTCCGGCCTTCGCGGCCGACGGCTTGGCCGACGCGTTCGAGCTGCCGCGCTATCCGCTCATTGGCTCCGACGATATCGTTGAAAGCGTCGGCGATCTTGCCTTTGATGCCGGTTTCGTTGCGCGGCAGGCGCACGGAAAAATCGCCGCTTCGCATGGTCTGGAGCGCTTCGAGCAATTGATCCAGAACGACGGAGCAGGCCGAAGCATCAAGATCCGCGCTCTTTCCAGTCAATTGTCCGGATTTAGCCTTGGCGTCCTCTTTTGAAAACATCCTCGACATGGCGGCGCTCCCGTCTTCTGCCAGCAATGGCTCAGCAGCGTCAAAGTCTTGACTGTCCGAATATCGCCATTGTGTCGCAGCTTTCCGAGGTCAGCAAGGCGCTTATGCCCGCTCGCGCTTGCGCTCGCGGAGGGGAAAAATCAGGTTCGGGCGCGGCAGCGCTCGCAAGCGCGGGGATGACGCTCCTCATGTTTCTGCCGCTGGCGCGCGCCACCCCGTCCCGCGCAGCTCGGGCTGAGCGGGAGGCGCAAAAAGAGCGGCGCAAAAAGAGCGGCGAATGTCGCCGCTCTGTTCACCTGTCAGGCTTTTGTCGAATCACTCCGCCGCGAGCTGAACCCCCTGCTTGGCCAAAGCGGAGCGGACGCCGTCGCCATAGGCTTTGTCCGCCTTGTCGAAATGCGCAAGCTGGCGGTCGATGATGAATGTCGGCACGCCGGCCATCGCCTCGGCGATGTTCTGGCAAAGCTGCGCTTTCTGCGAATCCGACATCAGGCGGAAGAGATTGCCGGGCTGCGTATAATCATCATTCCCTTCGCGATGATTGTAGCGCGCGGCGGCGCCCGAGATCGGCAGCGGCGGCTCTTCGGCGACATTGGTCTGAACCGGACCATTGAAGGAGTTCGGCTCGTAATAAGCGTCGGGATTGTCCGAATAGTCGGACCGCATCGGACCGTCGAGGTGATAGGTGTTGACGGCGTTCTTCGGACGGTTGACCGGCAGCGATTCGTAATGGGTTCCGATCCGATAGCGATGCGCGTCGGCATAAGAGAATATGCGCGCCTGCAGCATTTTGTCGGGCGAGAAGCTGACGCCCGGGACGACATTGGAGGGCGAGAACGAGGATTGCTCGATTTCGGCGAAATAATTTTCCGGGTTCCGGTTGAGCTCGAGCACGCCGACCTCGATCAGCGGGAAATCCCCGTGCGGCCACACTTTCGTCAGGTCGAAAGGATTGAATGGCGTTTTATCGGCCTCCGCCTCTGTCATGATCTGAACGTAGAACCGCCATTTCGGGAAATCGCGCCGCTCGATGGACTCGAAAAGATCGCGCTGCGCGCTTTCGCGGTCCGTGGCGACCACGGCTTCAGCCTCGCGATTGGTCCAGTTCTTGATGCCTTGCATCGATTTGAAGTGGAATTTAACCCAGTGTCGCTCATTTTGCGCGTTGATGAATGAGTAGGTATGCGATCCAAAGCCATGCATGTGGCGCATGCCTTGGGGAAGGCCGCGATCCGACATCAAAATGGTGACCTGATGCAGGCTTTCCGGGCTCAGCGACCAGAAATCCCACATCGCAGCCGGCGAGCGCATGTTGGTCTTTGGATGGCGCTTTTGCGTATGGATGAAGTCAGGAAATTTCAAGGGATCGCGGACGAAAAATACCGGGGTGTTGTTGCCGACGAGGTCCCAATTGCCTTCTTCGGTATAGAATTTCAGCGCAAAACCGCGCACGTCGCGCTCGGCGTCGGCCGCGCCGCGCTCGCCGGCGACGGTCGAGAAACGCGCCAGCATCTCCGTCGTCTTGCCAATTTCGGAGAACAGTTTGGCCTTGGTATAGCGCGTGATGTCATGCGTGACCGTCAGCGCGCCAAACGCGCCGACGCCCTTGGCGTGCACGGTGCGTTCGGGAATGCGTTCGCGATTTTGATGGGCGAGCTTTTCGAGAAGCTTGTAATCTTCCATCAGTACAGGGCCGCGCGGTCCTGCGGTGATGGAATTCTGATTGTCGGAGACCGGCGCGCCGCCGGTGGTGGTCAGGATCTTGTCGCTCACAGGCTAACTCCTCAGTTGATGGAAACTAGGCTATAGAGGACGGCTCTCCGCGTCGAAGTGGTTGTCTCGATAGTCTCCATTGCCGCGGTCTATGGTCCGCGCCCCCGTGCAGACGGCGGTCCTTGCATGGAGCGGCAATGCGCGCCGCCCCTTTCCGGGCTCTCCGGCAAGGGTCAAGATAGTCCCTCGGTCTGCTGCATATTGTCGCGTTGGACGGCTTCCGGCAAGCGCGATTGCAGCGCCCCGCGCAGAGCCCCAGCTCCGGAGATGGTTGAGCTTGCATATTGCAATCGACAGCATAATTTGCTTTGTTGCCGCTCAAACTGGCGTTTTCGACGCGAGGGCGAGAAGCCGGACCGCGATGCAACCGGCTGAGATCTGCGCCGCCAACACCACGTCTTTCAAACCGCCGTGAATAAGCTTAATGGCGCCGCTCTTGCCAGATAGGCTGGCGCCGCTCGTTCATGACAGGGTCTTTGGAGTTTCACATGCGGGGCATTCGGTTTTCAGTTTCTCCTTTTGCGCGGGCGATCATTGTCTGCGGCGTCATCGCGGGGGTTCTCGCGGTCCCGCGAGGAGCCTTCGCGGAGGGACCGCCGCCGCCAGCCGTCACGGTCGCGCATCCGCTGGCCAAATCGGTGCCGCGCTGGGACGAATATACCGGCCGGTTCGAGCCGCTTCAGCAGGTCGAGGTGCGCCCGCGCGTGTCGGGGGCGGTCGATACGATCAACTTCGTCGACGGCCAGATCGTCAAGACGGGAGATCTGCTTTTCGTCATCGACCCGAGGCCCTATCAGATCGCCGTCGATAGCGCGCAAGCCGACGTCGCCAAAGCGCAGGCGCAAGTCGAAGTCGCCGCCAATGACGTGACGCGGGCGCAGCAGCTGGCCGAGACCCGGGCGATCACCTTGCGCGACGTCGATCAGCGCAAAGCCACTCTCGATGTCGCCCGGGCTCAGCAGCTCAGCGCGGAAGCCGCGCTGCACAACGCCGAACTCAATCTCGAATGGACGCAGGTGCGCGCGCCGATACCCGGCCGCGTCTCTGACCATAAGATCGACATCGGCAATCTGGTGCAGGGCGGCCAGTCGGGGGCGACCCTGCTCACGACGATCGTGACGCTCGACCCGATCCATTTCGTGTTCGACGCGTCGGAGGCTGACTACATCCGCTATGCCCGCCTCGCCACTGCGAAGGAGAGGCCTTCGTCGCGGCAATTCAAAAATCCCGTCATGGTCCGTCTCGCCGATGAAGTCGACTGGAGCCACAGCCACGCGGGCGTCATGGACTTCGTCGACAATCAGCTCAACGCCCGCGCCGGCGTCATTCGCGGCCGCGCCATCTTTGAAAACAAGGATCTGTTCCTCCTGCCCGGCACCTTCGGGCGGCTGCGGCTGTTCGGCGGCAACATCAATGCGCTCCTGATTCCCGATTCGACGATAGCGTCGGATCAGGCGAGCAAGATCGTTCTGACGGTCAACGCCGACAACAAGGTCGTGCCAAAAACGGTGACCCTCGGCGCCATGTATCAGGGCTTGCGCGTCATTCTCGCCGGGCTCTCCGAGAACGACCGCGTCGTCATCGAAGGCATCGCCAACCCCTTTGTGCGGCCGGGGGCGATGGTCGCTCCGAAGGAGGGCGCGATCACCCTTCCGGCGGAGGCAGCCTCGAACTGATGATCGAGTCTTGGTGATCGAGGCCTGACGAAGCGAAGCGCATGGCGGCTCGCTTCGGAGGAAATGCGGCAACATTGAAGGACGAGAGCATTTTTCCGACCGGAGAAGGCTCTGGCGTCAGCGGGCAAGGACGACCATGCGTTTCTCTCATTTCTTCATCGACCGGCCGATCTTCGCCGCGGTGCTTTCGATCATTTTGACGATCGCCGGCGCGATCGCGCAAAGGTCGCTGCCCGTTTCCGAATATCCGGAAATCGCGCCGCCGACGGTGAACATCACGACAATTTACCCAGGCGCCTCCGCCGAAGTTATCGCGGCGACCGTCGCGACGCCGATCGAGCAGCAGGTCAACGGCGTCGACGACATGCTTTACATCACCTCGCAATCGACGGGCGACGGGAAGCTCTCGATCAACGTCGTTTTCAAGCCGGGAACCAACGTCGATCAGGCGCAGGTGCTGGTGCAAAACCGCGTCGCGATCGCCACCCCGCGGCTGCCTCAGGAAGTCATCCGGCAGGGCGTGACCGTGCAGAAGTCCTCGCCCGACCTCATGATGGTCGTCCATATGATCTCGCCCGACGGCTCGCGCGATCAGAAATATATCTCGAACTATGCGACGCTCCATCTCAAGGACCAGCTCGCGCGGGTCGACGGCGTGGGCGACGTCCAGATTTTCGGCGCGCGCGACTATTCGATGCGCGTCTGGCTCGATCCGGGCAAAGTCGCGGCGCGCGGCCTCACCGCCGGCGAGGTCGTCGCCGCGCTGCAGGCCGCCAATCTTCAGGTCGCCGCCGGCGCTATTAACCAGCCGCCGGTGTCTTCGCCGGCAGCCTTTCAGCTGGCCGTTCAAACGCTCGGGCGCCTCAGCGATCCAGCGCAGTTCGGAGACATCGTGCTCAGATCGGACGGCGATGGTTACGTGCGGCTGCGCGACGTCGCCCGCATCGAGCTTGGGGCGCAGGACTATACGGTCAACGCCTATCTCGACCGTGACGTCGCAACGGCGATGGTGGTCTTCCAGCGGCCGGGGTCGAATGCTCTGGCGACCGCGGCGCTGGTCAAGGCCGCCATGGAGACGGCGAAAAAGGATTTCCCGCCGGGCATCGACTATACGGTCGTCTATAATCCGACGGAGTTTATTCAGCAGTCGGTCGATGAAGTCGTGCACACGCTTTTTGAGGCGGTCGGGCTCGTCGTCATCGTCGTCGTCGTGTTCCTGCAGACGTGGCGCGCCGCGATCATTCCGGTGATCGCCATTCCGGTTTCGCTGATCGGCTGTTTCCTGTTCATGAGCGGCGTTGGACTAACCTTCAACACGCTATCCCTCTTTGGTCTTGTGCTGGCGATCGGCATTGTCGTCGATGATGCAATCGTCGTCGTCGAAAATGTCGAGCGCTACCTTGAACATGGCATGGACCCGAAGGACGCGGCGCATAAGACAATGGATGAGGTCGGCGGCGCATTGCTCGCGATCGCCCTTGTGCTTTGCGCGGTGTTCATCCCGACGGCCTTCATTACCGGCCTGCAGGGCGCTTTCTACAAGCAGTTCGCGATCACCATCGCCAGCGCGACCCTGATCTCCGCCTTCGTCTCCCTGACCTTGTCTCCGGCCCTCGCCGCCATTCTGCTCAAGCGGCGCGACGGAGCGCCGAAGACGTCGGGGCTGATCTACTGGCTCTCGACGCCCCTGCGCTGGTTTTTCGCAGCCTTCAACTGGGCGTTCGAAAAGCTCAGCAATGGCTATGGCGCGTTGACGGCGAGGCTCATCAGGGTCGGCTTCGTGTCGCTGATTATCTACGGCGGCCTCATCTATTTCGCCTTCGACCTTTTGAACAAGACTCCGACGGGACTCATTCCGCCGCTCGATCGCGGCTATCTCATCGCCGCGTTCCAGCTGCCGCCCGGCTCTTCACTCGACCGCACCGACAAGGTGCTGCGCGACGCGACCGACATCATCCTGCACCGGGAGGGCGTTGAGCACGCCGTTGTTTTCGCCGGCTTCGACGGAGCGACCTTCACCAACGCCACCAACACCGGCGTTATCTTCGTCGGGTTGCAGCCCTTCGAGGAGCGCGTCAAGAAAGGTCTGACGGCGGCGAAAATCCTCGCCGACGTGCGCCAGCACATCGGCGTGCTCACGGACGCCTTCGCTTTCGTGCTGGAGCCGCCATCCGTTCCCGGCATCGGCACCGGTGGCGGCCTCAAGGGCTATGTTCAAGATCGCGCCGGCCGCGGCCTGCCGGCGCTGGAAAACGCGACCTGGGGCCTTGTCGGCGCGATCGCCGCCAATCCCGGCTTCGCTCAACCCTTTACGCTGTTCAATACGAAAACGCCGCAGATCTACGCCGACATCGACCGCACCAAGGCGGAGTTGCTCGGCGTTCCGATTTCGCGCGTCTTCGAAGCCCTGTCCGTCTATATGGGATCGGCCTATATCAACGACTTCAACATTCTGGGGCGCACCTATCAGGTCACCGCGCAGGCTGACAACCCGTTCCGGCTGACGACGCGGGACGTCGCGAATCTCAAGACCCGCAACGCCAGCGGCGATATGGTGCCGATCGGCTCGGTCGCGACGCTGAACGACACCACCGGACCGTTCCGCGTGACGCGTTACAATCTTTTCCCGGCGGCGGAAGTCCAGGTCAGCCTCGCCCGCGGCTTCTCTTCGGGTCAGGGCATTGCGGCTGTCGAGGCTCTCGCGAAAGAGAAGTTGCCGCAAGGCTTCGGCTTCGAATGGACAGAGATCGCGCTGCAGGAAAAGCTTGCCGGCAATACGGCGATCCTCGCTTTCGGCCTCGCCGTCGTCTTCGTCTTTCTCCTGCTCGCCGCGCTGTATGAAAGCTGGCTGCTGCCGTTCGCCGTCATCCTCATCGTGCCCATGTGCATTCTTGCGGCCATGCTTGGCGTCACCTATCGAGACCTCGACCGCAATATTCTGGTCGATATCGGCCTCGTCGTCCTTGTCGGTCTCGCGGCGAAGAACGCCATCCTGATCGTCGAATTCGCCAAGCAGGCCGAGGAGGAAGGCCACACGCGGTTTGAAGCCGCCGTCAGCGCCGCGCGGACGCGGCTGCGTCCGATCCTGATGACCTCCTTCGCGTTCATCTTCGGCGTGTTGCCGCTCGCCCGCGCCGAGGGGGCTGGCGCCGAGATGCGCCAATCGCTCGGCACCGCGGTCTTTGCCGGCATGTTGGGCGTGACTCTGTTCGGACTTTTGTTCACGCCGACCTTCTATGTCGTCGTGCGCGGCTTCGGGGCGTGGCTTGGCCGTTTCAGGAAAAAGCCGACGCCGGACGCGGGCGCGCGCGAGCGCTCCGCGCGGGGGGACGGTCATGGCAAAGCAAAGCAGGCGCCGACGGATGAAGTTCTGCCGGGGTAGACTTCGGAGACGCCGGCTCGTTCAACCAGCGCCGCCGATCGAAGCCGCTGATGCGCGCGGCGGCGCGCAGCGCGGCATTTCACCTTTTTTGCCCAACTGCGATTGTTCGTTCTCAAACGGCCAAATCGTAACTATCATGATGGAGGTGACTTAGACCGGCGGGAGCGAAGGGATTCAGGAAACGCCTGTTCAACGGTTCGGAGGATGCTCTCGGCCAATGCCCCGCGTTTCCAGACGCCGGCGGTGACGCAGATCCGCCGCCGTCCCACGGCCCCGCACGATCGCTTGCAACGGAAGCTTCGGGAGATGCCCATGGCCTACACAATCAAAGTCAATGGAGTGGAACGCACCGCCGATGTCGATGGAGACACCCCCCTTCTTTGGGTTCTGCGCGATGTTTTTGGAATGACCGGCACCAAATTCGGCTGCGGCGCTTCGCTCTGCGGCGCATGCACGGTGCATCAGGATGGAAACGCCATTCGATCCTGCATCACCTCGATCGACAGCATCGGCGAATCGTCGATCATGACGATCGAAGCCATCGGCGATACGCCGTCCGGCGCGAAAATTCAGAAAGCCTGGCTCGATCTTGAGGCGCCGCAATGCGGTTACTGTCAGTCGGGCCAGATCATGTCCGCCGCCGCGCTTCTCGCGGGCAACGCGCATCCAAGCGATAGCGATATCGACGAGGCGATGTCCGGCAATATATGCCGATGCGGCACATATTCGCGCATTCGGGAAGCGATCAAACTCGCGGCCGGCGAGAACGCCGTCAAGCAGGGAGGCTGACCCATGTTGCTCGATCATGTCATCATTTATGACGGGGACGCCGGCTCCGCTGCGTCCTCAAGCGGCCATTCGCGCCGGAACTTTCTGAAAATCGGCGCCGCGGCGGGCGGCGGCCTGCTCCTTGGCTTCCGTCTGTCAGGCTTTAGCGGCGCGGCCGCGGCGGCGGGCTCTGAAGATTTCGCGCCCAACGCCTATATTCGCATCGGTCGCGACAATGAGGTGACGCTGATTGTCGCGCAGGTCGAGATGGGCCAGGGCACGTTCACCTCCATGCCCATGCTGATCGCCGAGGAATTGGAGGTTGATCTCGGCCGGGTCCGCGTCGAACCGGCGCCTGCAAACGATAAGCTTTACGCCAATCCGTTGCTCGGCTTCCAGGCCACCGGCGGTTCGACTTCGGTGCGCGCGCTCTGGAAGCCGCTGCTGCAAGCAGGCGCGGCGGCGCGCGTCCTGCTGATCAAGGCGGCGGCCGAAACGTGGAATGTCGATCCGGCTTCCTTGCGCGCCGAGAAAGGCGAAGTCATCGACGCCGCGTCGGGCCGCAAGCTCTCTTATGGCGCGCTGGCCGACAAGGCGGCGACCTACCCTGTCCCGGACGCGCCCGCGCTGAAAGATCCAAAGGATTATAAGCTCATCGGCACGCCGGCGAAACGGGTCGACACGCCGAGCAAGCTGAACGGATCGGCGAAATACGGCATAGACGCGATGCTTCCCGGCATGAAATTCGCCGCCGTCGCCGCCTGTCCGACCTTCGGCGGCAAGCTCAAAAGCGTCGACGACAGCAAGGCGATGGCGGTGAAGGGCGTGCGCCAGATCGTCAGGCTCGACGACGCGGTCGCGGTGATCGCCGACCACAATGGCGCGGCGCGCAAAGGTCTCGCCGCTCTCGTTATCGCCTGGAACGACGGTCCGAACGCCCATGTGTCCCAGGCCGATCTCATCGAACAACTGAAGGAAGCCGCGAAGATGGACGGCGCCGTCGCTTCCAGGATCGGCGACGCGCAAAAGGCGATCAGCGGCGCCGCAAAAAAAATCGAGGCCGTCTATCAGCTGCCGTTCCTCGCCCATGCCGCGATGGAGCCGATGAATTGCACGCTCGATCTTCGCGAGGACGGGTGCGACGTCTTTGTCGGCACGCAGGTGATCACGAGAGCGCAAGCCGCCGTCGCCAAGGCGACCGGTCTGCCGCTGGACAAGGTCAAGGTGCACAATCATTTGATCGGCGGCGGTTTCGGGCGCCGGCTTGATGAAGACGGGATCTATCAGGCCGCAAGGATCGCCAAAGAGGTCGACGGCCCCGTGAAAGTGGTCTGGTCGCGTGAAGAAGACATCCAGCACGACGTCTACCGGCCCTATTATTACGATGTGCTCGCCGCCGGGCTCGACGAGAGCGGCGCCCCCATCGCTTTCAGCCATCGCGTCGTCGGCTCCTCCATCTTGGCGCGCTGGGCGCCTCCCCTGTTCAAGGGCGGCCTCGATTTCGACGCCGTCGAAGGCGCCGCGGGTCCGTACAGCTTTCCCAATGTTCTCGTCGACTATGTGCGTCACGAGCCGCCGCCTGGCATGACGACGGGCTGGTGGCGCGGCGTCGGCATGACCCACAACGCCTTCATGGTCGAAGGCTTCATCGATGAGCTGGCCGCCGCCGCCAAGAAAGATCCGGTCGAATTTCGCCGCGCGCTGCTCGGCAAATCCCCGCGCGCGAAAGCGGTGCTTGATCTAGCGGCGGAGAAATCCGGCTGGGGCTCGCCCCTGCCGGCAGGGCGCGGCCGCGGCGTCTCGGTCATCTTCGGTTTTGGAAGCTATCTGGCCCAGGTCGCCGAGGTCGCGGTCGACAAGGACGGAACGGTGCGCGTCGAACGCATCGTCGCCGCCTTCGATTGCGGCCGGCAGGTCAATCCGGACACCTTGAAGGCGCAAATTGAGGGCGGGTCCATCTTTGGCGTCACCGCCGCGCTCTACGGCGAGATCACGCTCAGGGACGGGCGCGTCGAGCAGGGTAATTTTGACACCTACCAATTGCTCCGGATCAATGAGGCTCCCAAAATAGAAGTCTATCTGGTGGACAGTGAGGAGGCGCCGGGAGGCGCTGGCGAGCCGGGGACGGCCGGAATCGCTCCCGCTATCGTCAATGCGATCTTCGCGGCCACCGGCAAGCGGTTGCGAAAACTGCCGATCGACGCAAATGCGCTGAAATCGGTGTAAAGGGATGCGGCACCCCGAAAATTAGCGCGTTGCGCTACCCGCGAAGGCCGCGCGGCCCTGTGGCGGGGGGAAAGCATCGCTTTGTGAGAGAATCATGCGCCGTAAGAGCTTTGAGACCATGGAATGCCCCATCGCCCGCAGTCTCGAAAGAGTCGGCGAATGGTGGAGCATTCTCATCCTGCGCGACGCTCTCAGCGGCATCACGCGGTTCGACGCCTTCGAGGCCAATCTCAAGATCGCGCCGAACATGCTGACGCGGCGTCTCAACGCCCTCGTCGAGGACGGCCTCCTGGAGCGCCGCCTCTATCATGAGCGTCCGAAGCGCTATGAATATGTATTGACCACAAGGGGGCGCGATTTCCTGCCGGTCCTTTTCGCTCTCGTCGATTATGGCAATCGCCAGTTCGCGACGGAAGGCGAAAAGGTTCAGATCGTCGATTTGGAGACAGGCCGCATCATTGATCCTGTGCTGGTCGACCGCGCGACCGGCGCGCCCCTGACGGGAGCATCGCGCTTCGGGTTCATCAAAAGCGCCCCTGATGGGGCTCCGCAAGCCTGTGAACGTGACGCCGCCACCCCGCTCCGGGCTTCGACGCGAGCTAGGGCATGACGCCGGAAAGTTGCAGATTTTTCGACATCTTGCTTTAAAACAAAGGCTTAATGAGCGGAATGCGATTCCGCCTGCGCGCATTCTGCTTTAAGCCCGTTCGTCGATGTCCCAGGTTGCGATCAGGTCCCGATGGGCGGGCGCCGGCGCGCGTTCGCCAAACAGCCGGCGTTTGCCGAGGCCGTAACGAATGAGCAGATTGGCGAACAGGCCCGGTCCGCTCGAGTAAATGCGCCAGCCCCCTTCGAGGCCGATCTCTCCCCTCCGGACGCGATCCCATTGCGCGCTGGCGCTTAAGCGATCGGCGAAGGCCGCGTCGCTGCTGCTGAAAAAAGCGTTGCGCTGGCGCGGCAACGCTTGCGCCAGCCTGTTTCCGACCGAGACTGGATTGACGATTTCGAGCGCCTCGAAAAGCGCGTCGAGATCGCCGAGCACAGCCACGGCCTCGCCATAGCGCAGATGCGAATGCGTATACATGAGGCCGATCTCGCGGCCGAAGAAAGAGGATGATTCGGCGCGCCGAAAGATCGTCTGCGGGCCGCCGCTATAATGCACCGGCCGGTCCATCAGCCTTGCTCCATCGGGAAAGATGAGATGATCACGGATAAGCCGCAGATGATGGCGCGTCTGTTCCGGCGTAAATAGACCGCCGATGATGCTGCGCGTCATCGGCAGCAGCGAATAGCTCAGGCCCGTGCGGGAATCGCTCGGATGCAGCAGCAGTTCGGGTTCGGAGCGTCCCGGGCCGAAAACGCCGTAACCCGCCACCGTCTCGTCGCGGATGAGATAGGCGTTGAAATCCGCCCGCATGGCCTCCGCGAGTTCGTCGAGCGGCTCGGCCTCCCACGCGCGGCTCGCCTCGCGCAGAACGCCAGCGTAGCGGCGCAGCTGCTGAAACAGGAGAGCGACCGTCCAGCTCGAGACCATCCAGTCCCGCATCAGAGGGTCAACGGGCTGAAGCGAATCGTTCCAGTCGCCTTCGCCATAGCGCACGAGATGCGTGCCGGGAATGAAGCGCAGTCGAACGGTCGAGATCAGCTTTTCAATATGCGCTGCGACGGTGTCCACGCGCTCCGTGTGTTCAAGCGTATCCTCGCGCCGCCATGCGATCTTCTCATCGAGAAAAGCGAAGTCTCCGGTCGCCTCGATATAATCATTCAGCGCCTTTAGGGGCCAGACGATGATGTCGCCATGGCTGACGCGGTCCTGGACGATCGCGTAAGGGTCGAGCATGAACCATTGCGGCCAGTCCCCGCTCGACTGATATTGCTGAGCGAAGACGAGGCGCAGAATCTCTTTGACGGGTTCGTCATGCTCCAGCGCCAGCAGAAACTCGACGGGTCCCTGACAGACGTCGCGCGCGCCCCAGGCGGCGCCGGTATATTGTTCGAGACCATGCGGCGCGGTGAGATGGATCATGGCGTTCTGCGCCAGCCACGGAAACAGGCAGTCGAGCGCGCTGTTCCCCTCGATGCGCAAACCGCGTGTGACCGAACGCCAGAAGCGCTCGGCTGGCGCCAGCAGATCCTCATCCGCGACGCCCCGCTCGAATTTTTCGGCGAGCGCGTCGGCCTCGGCCGCATCGGTCATGGAGCCGGCGACGGCGAAAGAGAAGTCGCGCGTCGGCCTCGTGCGGAGCGCCACGTAAGCGCCGCCGCGGAAACGGCCGTCCGTATAAAGCAGCTCATCGCCGCCGATCGCCTCGATGGCGTCCGGCGCGCTGCTCACAAGATGATAGACCGCATTCGGGTAGCGCTGGCCCCAGAGCCAGTTCGGATCGGGGCGCAGGCAAGCGCGCTTCGTCTCCGCGTTTACCTCGATCCGGCTTTCGTGGTCGAATTCGCGCTCGCCCAACGCCAGATGGCCGAAGACGAGAAAACGGCAGCGATCGCCTTCGACGTTGACGCGCCATTGCATCGCGGGATTTTGACCCGAAGCGATGGCGCTGATGGTGATCGTGCGTTTGCCCAGCGCATAGATCCAGCGGCAATGGGAGAGGCCGATCTCGAAGGCGGACGGGATCGCCAGCATCCGCCAGCCTTCGCCAAGGTCGGCCATGATCCGTAAACCGCTGGCGCGGGAAACGTTGTAAGGATCGCGCGAGACCGAAAACAGCTTGTGAAACGAGGTGTTGCCGATTGTGAGCTGGGCCCCGAAAACGCCGTGCATCCAGGCGGTGGCGCAAAGCGTCGCATCATCGGGAAGCATCGCCGCGCCGGAGCGCAGAAGCGCGCCATGACGGCGCGTTACTATCCGCTCCTTGTCGCGCAAGACGACATGAGAATTGTGCGGCGCGTTGGGGGTGAAAAATGACAGCAGGCGGCCGTCGGCCCGCTCCTCATGCAGCCGGTCGGGGAAGCGCCTGGCGATTTCGTCTTCCGTGAGGAGCGCCGCTTTCGCGGGGGCCGCGCCCTGGACGAGGCTGCGGACGGGCGTCGTCAGGGGCGGCGCTTCCAGCGCGACATCCCTCCACGCGATCGCGTCGATGCGCGCGAGATCCGCGTCGCCCGACGCGCGAGGCTGATCCGGCTCATAGAGGCCGAAGAAGCGCCAGGCCGCGCTTTGCCCGGGCGCCAGCGCGATGGGCGCGGACTGGATCGCGACGCAGGCCATCTCATGCTGCAGCCGCGCATTCGGCAGATCGACGCCGAAAGGAAAACTGAAAGCGGTGTCGTCACGAAAGGCGGGACCAAAAAGCTGCTTGCCGTCGGTCGCATAGCTTATCGCGCCATCGAGGCAGCCATGCATCACGAAGGGGCAGCGACCCTCTTGCGCCAGATTCTGCCGGCTCATCACCACGGGGCCGAAGCGCTCATGCTTCGCGGCGAAATGGTCGATATATTGCGAGACATAGGCTTCATTGTTCATAAGGAAGCCGCGCGGCCCAAGCCCGATGTCCTGAATCAAAATCGCATCCATGGCGCGAACGGCGCCGCGATTCTCGACGTCGAGCCGCCAGATCCAGGCGGCTTGGTGCGGCTGCGCAAAAAGCGTGACGCGATGGCGGACGCCCTGTGTTTCGCCCTCAAAGACGAAGCACTCTCGCCCGGCACCGAAACGAATGTCGGCGTTTGGCCCGACGACCTCGACCGGCGGCGCTCCCTCAAGGCGCAGATAGATGCGCCCGACGCCGCCGTCGATCGGGGACCCTAGCAGCTGATTGATCAGGATCGGGGCGGCGCCGTCGCGATGATGTTCGATCGAGAAGACGCATCCGTTCGGCAGCGCGCTGATTTTAAGGCCGCCGCCGTTCTCGATCCGGCTGAGGCCAAGGGCGCCGTCGCGCGGCGTCGTCCAATTGCGCGCCTTGAGGCCGGTCATCTTTTGTTCGCCCTCAATTGCGTGCAGGGAGCGCCGCCGCATGGCGCCGCAGGGGCGGCAACATAAAAGATGGTGCGCGCCGCCGCAAATCAGCCGGTCGGGATCCATCAAGCCCTTGCCGGCGTTGCGCGGGCGCGTTTCACTGCGTGTGTTTCGCCACTGAAACAAATCGCCTTGGCTGCGATGGAAGGGTTTGCGATGTCAGATCACGTTTATAAAGTCGTTGAGCTTGTCGGCTCGTCGCCCACGTCGATTGAGGACGCCATCAAAGGAGCGATCGAGCGCGCCAGTCAGACGCTCAGGAACATTCGCTGGTTCGAGGTGATCGAGACGCGCGGCCACGTCGAGGATGGCAAGGTGCATCACTTCCAGGTGATGCTGAAAGTCGGCTTTACCCTCGACGCCGAGTGACGCCTGCGGTTTCCGCCGACAGGTCGACTTTCGCGGCCGGGACGCGATCGGTTCAGGCGAGCGCTTTTTCGATTGCCTCCACGACTTCCGGCGCGTCGGGGGCGGTGCGCGATCCGAACGTCCCCGCGATCGCGCCTTTTTTGTCGATCAGATATTTATGGAAATTCCACTTTGGCGTCGCGGCCTCGCCAAGTTCGCTCACGACCCATTGATAGAAAGGATGCGCGTCGGGCCCGATGACGACTTCTTTCGAGGTCATTGGAAAGTCGATGTGGAATTTCACTGTGCAAAACTGCTTGATCTCGGCTTCCGTCCCCGGCTCCTGCTTGCCGAAATCATTGGCCGGAACGCCGAGCACGACGAGGCCGGCGCCCTGATATTTCCGGTAGAGGGCTTCGAGCGCCTCATATTGCGGGGTGAGGCCGCAGGCCGAGGCCGTGTTGACGACCAGCACGGCCTTGCCCTTGAACGTCGAGAGGGGCAGGGCTTCGCCGTCGATGGTCTTGAACGAATAATCATAGGCGCTCATCTCGTTCTCTCTCCTGTTTATTCCGGCCGCCGCGCGGCGTTTCCTGCCCCGCCCATGTCGCCTTGGGCGTCGCCGCGCTCAGCGTATCGCCCGAGCGCGTTTTGGATGGAGCCTTCGATCTTCTTCGGAGGAGTCAGGGGCGCGAAGCGGCGCAGAGGCGTCCCATCCCTTCCGATCAGAAATTTAGTAAAATTCAATTTGACGCTGCGCCCGAGCAGCCCCGGGAGCTTGGCGGTCAGCCAGGAAAAAAGCGGATGCGCGCTCTGACCATTCACGTCGATTTTCTCGAAGATCGGGAAGCTGATGCCGTAGTTGACGAGACAGCCGTCCGCGATCGCGGCGCTGTCGCCCGGCTCCTGATTGCCGAACTGGTTGCAGGGGAATCCTAAAACGACAAGTCCGCGGCTCGCATAGGCGCGGTGCAATTGCTCAAGCCCCGCATATTGGGGCGTAAAGCCGCATTTGCTCGCCGTGTTGACGACGAGAACCACTTGACCCGCATAGCGCGAGAATTGAATTTTCTCGCCGCGCAAGGTGTTGGCGGAGAATTGGTAAAACGCGCTCATGCTCGATGCTCCGATTGCAGTCGGGAGACGAAACTCTCAGGCCAGCACGACAGGGGCGCGCCAAAGAGCACGGCGCTTCCCGGGGCGGTCAACCCGGCGCGCGGCTCAAGATCATGATCGCGCCGGAGGCGCCATGAATTCCGGACCGACGGGGTTCTTGATCTCCTCGTGCAGAATGCGATCGATTTCGGCTTTGGCGGAGGCGTCGAGCGACCAGCCGAAAACGTCGTCGATGGGCTCCAACTGGCCTGGATGGCGCGCGCCCCATAGCGCCGAGGTAATGCCCTGGTCGAGCGCCCAGCGCACGGCGAGGTCGATGACTTTTTTGCCGAAACGCTCCTTCGCCAACTGCTCGAGGCGCGCGACGGCGGAAAGATACTGCCCGAAGCGGGGCTGCTGGAACTTCGGATCTTTGCGGCGCAGATCGTCTCCCTCGAAGACGGTGTCCGTCTTCATCCGGCCAGACAGAAGCCCGCGGCAGAGCGCGCCATAGCCGAAGGTCGCAATCTCATTTTTCAGGCAATAGGGCAGAATTTCCGCCTCGATCTCGCGCTCGAACAGATTGTAGGGGGGCTGCAGCACATGCAGCGGCGCGACCTTGCGGAACCGCTCCATCTGTTCGACGGAAAAGTTGCTGACGCCGATGGCGCGGATCTTGCCCTGATCGAAGAGCGCCTTCATCGCCTCCGCAGTTTCCTCGACGGGGACGCTCGGGTCCGGCCAATGCACCTGATAGATGTCGATATGGTCCGTCTTGAGCCGCGCGAGGGAGTCCTCGATCTCGCGGTTGATGCGCTCGCGGCTGGCGTTGCGGAAGACTTTTCCATCCTTCCAGTCGAGCCCGACCTTGGTCGCGATCAGGACGCGCTCGCGCAGCCCGCCTTCGAGAGCCTTGCCGACGACTTCCTCTGAACGGCCAAATCCGTAGACGGGCGCGGTGTCGATCAGCGTGACGCCATGGTCTAGAGCGGCGCGCAGCGTCGCGATCGACTGCGCGTCATCGCTGCCGCCCCACATCCAGCCGCCGATGGCCCAGGTTCCAAGCGCCACCCGCGAGACTTTCAGCGGCGTTCCTTTGATTTCGGCGAACTCGCCTTTGTCCGGCGCGAGAGCGGTCATTGGCTGGTTCCTTTGAAAATAAAATTGCGACCTGGCTTGTTGCGGCCTGGCTTCGCGCCAGCGGAAGCGGCGGCGCGCCGCGCTCAGGCTGAGGCCACCGTGACTTTCATGCCGTCCACCGCATTGGCGGGCGGACTGAGGATGATCTGATCGCCGGGCTTCAGGCCCGATTTTACTTCGACCGTTGCGCCATTGTCCAATTCGAGAACGATTTTGCGCATCTCGACCTTGCCGTTGCTGACGACGGCGACGCGCAGCCCGTCCTGGCCGAAAACCACCGCTTGCGAGGGAACGATAATGACCGGATTGATCCGCCGAGATTGCAGATGAATGACGCTGTAAAGACCCGCCGCCAGCTTGCCCTCCCGATTGTCGATATCCACTTCCATCAGCAGGGTGCGCGTCCCCGCGGCAAGGGCCTCGGCGTTGCGCGCGACCTTGCCGTGGAACACCTGGCCCGGCAGTTCCGATACCGTCGCGGTCGCGGGATCGCCATCCTTGAGGCCGAAGGTGAAAGCCTGCGGCACGAAGACCTGCACGCGCAGGACGTCGGTTCTCGCAACGGCGAACAGGGGCGTGCCCGAACTTGCATCGGCTGTGACAAGGTCGCCGACATCGACCAGCCGGCTGGTGACGACGCCGTCGTAGGGCGCCTTGATCTGCTCAAATTCGGTCAATTGCTGAAGCCGGTTCACCGCCGCCTGCTGCGCGACGACATTGGCCTTGGCGACTGCGACCGCCGCTACGCGCGAGGCAAAAGTCAGCCGGTCCGTGTCGCCTTGCTGTGCGCTTGACCAGCCTTGCGCAACAAGACGCGAGGTTCGCTGGTCGGTGACGCGGCCAAGATCGGCGTCCGCTTCCGCCTGTTGCACCGCGGCCTGGAACTGCACGAGCTGCCCCTTTGCCTGGGCGAGCTGCTGATCGAGATCAGGCGCGGCGATCACGGCGAGAACGTCGCCTTTCTTCAGCTTGGTTCCGATGTCGGCGTTGCGGACGCTGATATAGCCGGTGGCGCGCGCAAACAGCGTCGCGGCGTCGAACGCCGCCATATTGCCTGTGAGCTCGATCGTGCGGGGGGAGCTCTCCTCCTTGGCCAGCATGGTGCGCACTGTCGGCGCGGCGTTTTCTCGCGCCTCGACTTCCGCCTCAGCCTCGGCATTGCGGCTAGTGTGCGTCCACATGCCAAAACCAACGAGACCCGCGAGGACCGCGAGCGCGGCGAAGCCGGTCAGCCGCGCGGCGCTCCGCCGTTCGCCGTCGCCAGGTTTCGGATTGTGCGGCTCTCCACGCTCGTCCGGCGCCCGAAGATTTTGCGTTCTGAACGAAGGGTCTGGAGGAATGCTGTTCATGACGGCGATCCTTGATGGGTCACGCTCTCCGGGGTTTCGGCTTCGATGCGCTCAAACCGGCCGATAACGGAATAGAGGAAAGGCACGAAAAGCAAAGTCGTCATCGTGCCGACGATGACGCCGCCAAGCACGGCGCGCGCCAGCACCGCGTTCTGCTCCTCTCCAGGGCCGCCGATCGCCATTGGAATCATGCCGACGATCATCGCCGCGGCGGTCATCAGAACGGGCCGCAATCGCGTCGTGCCGGCCGACAGCGCGGCGTCGAAGGCGCTCATCCCCGCCTCGCGCTGTTCTCTGGCGAAGGTGACGAGCAGGATCGAATTCGCCGAGGCGACGCCGATCGCCATGATGGCGCCCATCAGCGAGGGCACGCTCAAGGTCGTGCCGGTGACAAACAGCAGCAACAGAATGCCTGCGCCCGCGCCCGGCAGCGCGAGGATGACGGCGAGCGGATCGAGGAAGCTCTGGTAGTTGACGACCATCAGCATGTAGACGAACACCGCCGCGAACAGCAATCCGAGCGTCAAATTCTGAAACGCCGACTCCATGCTGTCGATCTGGCCGCGGACGACGATGCGATTGCCCGGTTTCAGCTGCGGCTCGACTTCGGCGACGATCTTGCGGATTGCCGACGCCACTGCGCCGAGATCCTTGTTCTGGGTGCTGCCATAGACGTCATAGACGGCCTGAATGTTCGAGTGGTTGTACACGGATTGTACGCCGACGCGTTTCGACGTGGCGATGTTTCCGAGCACCGTCGGGATCGGCGTGCCGCTCGGATCTATGCCGCTGGTCAGGGGCGTATTGTCCAGCTGGTTCTTGCTGGCGATGCGATATTCGGGCGTTTGCACGGCCATGAAATAGGGGATGCCGCTTTTCGGATCGGTCCAGAAGTTCGGCGAGACCTGCTCCGATGAACTGAGGCTGATGTTCAGATTATTGGCGACGTCCTGCATCTTCAGCTGAAGCTGCTGGGCGCGCGTGCGGTCGACCACGTAATACATTTCCGGCGCGTCCAGCTCCTGCTGTATATGGGCGTCGACGACGCCTGGAACCTTGCTCATCTTCTGCTGCAGGAGAGCTGCGACCTTCTTGTTGTTTTCGCGGTCGCGACCTTGAATTTGGACGTCGATCTGGGTCGGAACGCCAAAGTTCAGCACCTGCGTTACGAGATCGGCGGGCTGGAAATAGAACAGGACGTCGGGAAAGGCGGCGGCCAGCTCAGCGCGCAGCTTCTTGATGATTTGCGCGGTCGGCTGGTGATCCTCGCTCAGCTCGATCTGGATGACGCCGTCGTTCACTCCGATGGCGCTGCCATCCGTAAAGGCGAGATTATAGAGCCGCTGCGGCAGGCCAATATTGTCGATGACGAGCTTTAGATCCTTGGCCGGGACCGAAGCGCGGATTTTGTCTTCGACCGCCTGAAAGATCTGTTCGGTCCGCTCGATGCGGGTGCGCGCAGGCGCCCGCACATGCAGCTGGATGAGGCCCGCGTCGACGCTTGGAAAAAAGTCCGATCCGACATGGAGCGACAGAACGCCGGCGCCGGCGATGACGAGCAGAGCGACCGTCGGCGTCAGGATCTTGCGCCGGAGAATCCCGGCGAGCAGCCAGCCGTAGAAGTCGCGGAAACGATCGAAGCGGGCGTTGAAGCCGGCGTGAAACCGCGCGAACCAGCCGGTCGCTTCGCCGTGCTGCTCGTGTTCCTTACGGATCAGAAGCGAGATCATGATCGGGGTCAGCGTGCGCGAGATGCCATAGGAGGCGAGCATGGCGAACACGACGGCCATGGCGAGCGGCGTGAACAGATAGCGCGCGGCGCCCTGCAGGAAGAACACCGAAATGAACACGCAACAGATGGCGAGCGTCGAAATCAGGGTCGGCACGGCGATGCCGGCGGCGCCCTCGAGCACTGCTTTGTCGAAGGGCTCTCCTTCTTCCAGCAGGCGATGGGTGTTTTCGATCGTCACCGTACTGTCGTCGACGAGAATGCCGACCGCGAGCGCCAGGCCGCCGAGCGTCATCGTGTTGATCGTCTGGCCGAGCGCCGACAGCACCGCGATCGAGGTCAGGATCGACAGCGGAATCGATACCATAACGACGATCGTCGAACGCCACGAGCCGAGGAAAATGAGGATCATGAGGGCGGTCAGCCCGGCCGCGATCGCGCCTTCGTGCAGCACGCTCTGGATGGCGTTCTGCACAAACACCGACTGATCGAAGAGCAGCTCGATGTTCATGCCGGGCGGCGCCGCCTTCTTGATCTCGGGAAGCGCCGCCTTGACCCGGTTGACAACGTCGAGGGTCGAAGCGTTGCCGTTCTTGATGATGGTCAGCAGGACGGAGCGCCGGCCCTCCGCGCGCACGATGTTCTGCTGCACCGCCCAGCCGTCGCGCACATGGGCGACGTCGGAGAGAAAGACGGTTGCGCCGCCAACCTGTTTGATCGGCACGTGATTGAGGTCTTCGATCGAGGGGGCGAGGCTGTTGACCTTCACGATGAACTGCTTGTCGCCCATCTTGGCGTCGCCGGAAGGCAAGGTCAGGCTTTGGGCGTTGACCGCGTTGACGATGTCGTTCGGCGAGATCCCGCGCGCCCGCAGAGCGTCGGGGTCGAGATCGATCATCACCTGGCGGTATTTGCCGCCATAAGGGGTCGGCAGCGTGATGCCAGGGATCGGCGCCAGCGCCTGGCGCATCTGATAGATGCCGTAATCATAGAGCTGCTGTTCGTTCAGCCGGTCCGAGCTCAAGCTCAACTGAAGCACCGGGACCGACGACGCGCTGTACTGGATGATGATCGGCGGCTGGATGCCCGCCGGCATGAGGGCGCGGATGGAATTTGAGCCCGAGACGATCTGGGCGATCGCGAGGTCAATGCTCACATTGGGCTGGAAATAGATCTTTTCGACGGCGATGCCGGAGAGCGTCTGGCTCTCAATGTTGCGCACGTCGCTCACGCTGGAGCTGATCGAATATTCGCTATAGGTGGTGACGCGCTGCTCCATTTCATCCGGCGTCAGGCCTGTATATTGCCAGATCACCGTGACGACCGGGATGTTGATGTTCGGAAAAATGTCTTTCGGCGTCGTGAAGATCGCCGCGCCGCCAAGGAAAAGCATCATAAAGGCCAGCACGTAAAACGTGTGGCGATACCGCAGCGCGAAGCCGACAATGCCCATAATGCTCTCCGGGGATTTGTCCTTGACGTATTGTATCGTACAGTACATATCAAGTGCATTATGCAAGTCTCACCTGCTTTTGAATGAAAACAGCCGCTGTAAAGGTTGACTTTTCCCAGGTTCCGGCAGGAAGCCGCCTCGCTGCGCGGCGTGCCGCCTTCCTGTCCGCGGCCCGGACGGTGTTCCAGGAGAAGGGCTTCGCCGAAGCGACGCTTGACGATGTGATCGCGCTATCGGGCGGATCGCGGCAGACGCTTTATTTGCTTTTTGGCGGCAAGAAGGGCCTTCTCGAGGCGCTCATCACCGAGACCGCCGAGACGATTTTCCGCGGCCTCACCCCTGAGAAACTGGCGCCGCAGCCGCCTGAACAGGTTTTGACCGAATTCGGCGTCCGCTACCTTGAGATCGTGACCTCTCCGGCGGCCTTGAGCATCAATCGCCTGATCATCGCCGAGGCCGCGCGCCTTCCAGACATCGCCGAACGCTACTGGCAATTGGGTCCTGGCCGCAGCCGGGATTTCCTCACCGATTTTTTCGACCGGCAAATCGAACGCGGGCGGCTCCAAATGCCCGATAGCCGCAGGGCGGCGGATCATTTTCTCGAAATGCTGTCCGGGACGCTGCGATTCCAGTGCCTGATCGGCGTGCGGACCTCCCCGGACAAATCGGAAATCGAGGAGATCGCAGTGGCGGCCGTGGCCCAGTTCTTCGTCGGCTGCGCCCGGCGCTGATCAGTCGCAGCCGATAAATGAAACGCCGGCGCGAGGGGCGCTTGTGGAAGCGCATTGGGGCGCGCTAAAACCGGCCGAAGCTCGGCCGCGCGGCGCGGGGACAATATCCGATCTCGCGAGACGGATGAAGGCGCAAGGACCGCCATCGAGCCGACACGAAGGGAAGAAAAGCCATGTTCACGAAAAAGAGCCTGACCCTTGCCGACGCCAAGGCCATCGCGGCGGCGGCGGAAGCCGAAGCGCTGAAAAACAACTGGAACGTCACGATTTCCATCGTCGATGATGGCGGCAACCTCATTTATTTGCAGCGTCTCGACGACGCAGGCATTGGCTCCGTCGCTGTGTCGCAGGAGAAGGCGCGCACCGCCTTCCTGTTCAAGCGGTCGACGAAAAGCATCGAAGAGGTTGTCGCCGGCGGCCGCGCGGTGATGCTGACGCTTCCGGGGGCGACGCCGATCCAGGGCGGCCTGCCTTTGCTCAACGAGGGCCGCGTCGTCGGCGCCATCGGCATTTCGGGAGTGCAATCCTCGGAGGACGAGCAGATTGCGCGGGCCGGGGTCGAGGTCGCGGCAAAGCTGTGACGTCAGGGCCCCTCGATCGCTAAGGCGCCGCTCCTCGCATCCATTTAAGAGCCGCGGCGTTTGACGGGCTTTCAACGTGTCTTTGGCCGGACGGAAATTGACAAACCGATTGGGGTCATCCACGACTTGCTTTCATAACAGAAGTCAAACGAGAACGTCGCTCGCAAGGGACAAAGGACCGGCGCGGCGACGGCATTGATCGGAGATGTAAATGGGTGAGGCGGATACCGGGCTGGCGGCAGCCAATCCATCAGTAAGAGCGGCGCGGGCGAAACGCGGCGGCCTGCTTGGCGTGATCTTCGCTTTTTCGGCTTCAGCCGCCTGCGCGCAGGGACTTGAGGGAACGCCTGAGGAGCGCGAGGCCTGCACGCCAGACGCGCTGAATTTGTGTCAGGCCTATATTCCGGACGCGGAGCGCATCAAGGAATGTTTGATCCAGCATGTCAGCGATCTCAGTCCTGCCTGTCGTGAAGTCTTCGAACCGAAGCAAAAGAAATCCGGGCTGGAGTATTTTACGGTTGCGCCGAACCGGAAAATTTCTCTAGCCTCTTATCCGATCCTGTTCTGACCAGGCGGCCCGGCGTCCCCTCGCATGAAAAGGCGCTGAGGCGGAGGCGGCCCGCGCGGTCGCGGGATAAATGCGATCTGAGCCGCTGGCCGGAGAAAGTTAAGGACACGTGCCGCCCTGGCCGCCGGTGATCGCCAACCATCCGCAGATCGCTGTCGCGATCGGAGCCCTTTTCGTCGCGGCGCTTTCCCTGCTCATATTATCCTTCCGGCGCGACGCAATGTGGCGGCTTGCCGGAAGGATCGGGCTTTTTATTGCGCTCACCGCCGTTCTCGTCAGTCAGGGAATCGAGCCTTATCTGCCAAGCGGCGAGCCCGCGCCAGGCGCGACGGGCCAGACCGGCGTTTATCTCCTCGAGATTTTATGGTGGGTCGCACTGGCGCGAAGTCTCGTCGGCATCGTCGACGCCTTTGTAATCTTTGAGCGAAGGCCGCACGAGAGCCGGCTGTTCCAGCAGCTGATCGCCGGCCTGATTTACCTCGGCGTTCTTTTGGCCATTGTCGGCAACGTCTTCAATGTTCCCGTCGGCGCGCTTTTCGCGACGTCGGGCGCCGTCGCCATCATCGCAGGTCTTGCCCTTCAGAGCACCCTCGCGGACGTTTTTTCAGGCATTGCGATCAATCTTGGACGATCGTATCGCATCGGCGACTGGATCATCATCGACGGCGGAATCGAGGGCAAGATCGTGGAAGCCAATTGGCAGGCCGTTCATTTCCTGACCGCAAGCCATGATCTTGCGATCATACCGAACAGCGTTCTCGCCAAAGCCAAGCTCATCAACGTCAGCTATCCCGACGAGGCGCATGTCGTCACAACCGCCGTGCGGCTCGAGCCGACCATTCCGCCCTCGCATTTCGTCGATATCGCCCTCGAGGTGCTGGCGAGTTGCAACGTCATTCTGCATGATCCCGCCCCTAACGTCGCGATCAAGTCGCTCAGCGCGTCCGCGATCGAGCTGGAGCTGAGATATCGCATTCCCAACCGGTCGGTTGTAGACGACGCGCGAAATGAAGTTCTGGATCGCGTCTTCCGGCACGCCGCGGCGGCTGGACTGAAGTTTGCTCCGGCCCTGGGGGACGTCGTGCCGCCTGCGACGGGCGCGGAGGCGACGCAGCCAATGCGGACGCCCGAGCGAATCATCAAGAATCTGCCGCTGTTCTCCTCGCTCGGCAATGAGCACATAACCTTGCTCGCCGAGAAGATGAAACGTACGGAATACGCGGCCGGCGAGCCTGTGATTGAGCGCGGCGCCGTGTCGCAAACGCTCGCCATCCTGCAGTCGGGCGCGCTTGCCCTTTATCATGAAGTGAACGGGCGCGAACATGAATTGGTGCGGCTCGCGCCCGGCGATTATTTCGGTGAAGGCGGTCTTTTGCTCGGAGAGCCGCAGCACGGCACGATCAGGGCGCTGACCCGCGCGGTCGTCTACGAAATCAAGGCGGACGATCTTGCTCCCGTTCTGCGTGAGCGCCTGACCCTTTCGCAGGAGCTGGGGCAGGCTCTGGCCCGCCGGAGCGCGATGCAGGCGGCGGACGAAGCCGCCGGGTCAGGCCGCGCCGAGCATTCCGCAAAGCGCCTGGCGGATCGCATCAGAGAATTGTTCCAGCTCGACCTGTCCTCCTCACGCTGAGGATGACAGGAGAAGCCTGCGCTGCCGATTACCGTGCCGGCGGCGGCAAGGCGAGCGGCTGCCGGAACCTGACGATCTGCCGGTTATCGTCTCCATCGACGATTTCGACGCTTGCCAGCGCTTCCTCTCCGGCGTCGACAAAAACATCGCGGGGCTTGGCGATCAGATGATCGATCCCATCGAGCGCGACTTCGATGATGTTATCCTTAGGGTCGTAGACGAGGCCGATGAGCGGCAGCCACGAGGCTTCAACCTGGTCGCCGAGCTTTAGGGATGCGACTTCGATCTCCGCCTGCGCGCCCTTCAGCGTCTTGCTCAGATGGTCGAAGTATGGACCCCATTCGGCTTTTTCGAGTTTTTTCGCGGTCATGACAATCTCCCTGACTGAATTATTCGATGCGTTTGATCCGAAGAACTTTTCGAATGTAGCGCCCGAAGCTCGCCCGCGTTTGCGATAAGACAAACCAACACGCAGACTAGCGCGCCAAACCGAGGCTGGCCAGCACAGGCTTGAGGTCGACGCCGCGTCATAAAAAGGGGAAAAATGAAGGATTGGGATTTGAGAGGCGCGCGCTCCGGGCGATAGTTGCGCGCCGCCATGAGTCCTGGGTGAAAACGGATGTTGCGCCGATGAAAGCGATGATTTTTGAAGGTCCCGGCAAACCCCTCTCTCTGAAGGAGGTTGCGCCGCCGCGGCCGGACGAGCATCAACTGCTGATCAAGGTGCGCGCCTGCGCCGTGTGCCGCACGGACCTCCATATCATCGACGGGGAATTGACGCGGCCGAAACTGCCGCTCATTCCTGGACACGAGATTACCGGCGTGGTGGCGGGCCTCGGCGCGAAAGTGACGCGCTTCAAGCTCGGCGACCGCGTCGGCGTGCCCTGGCTTGGCTGGACCTGCGGCGTTTGCGATTTCTGTCGGTCCGGCCGGGAAAACCTATGCGATAAGGCGCGTTTTACCGGCTACGACATCGACGGCGGCTTTGCGCAATTCACCGTCGCCGACGAGCGCTTCAGTTTTTTGCTGCCGGACGCTTATTCCGACGTCGCGGCGTCGCCGCTGATGTGCGCAGGGCTGATCGGCTACCGGTCTTTGCGACTTGCCGGCGAAGGGCGTCGCCTTGGCATTTACGGCTTCGGCGCCGCCGCGCATATCATCACGCAGGTCGCAAAGCATCAGGGCTGGGAGATCTACGCCTTCACCCGGCCGGGCGATGAGGCGGCCGAGGCTTTTGCCCGTGAATGCGGCGCGGTCTGGGCCGGCGGCTCCTTGACGGCGCCGCCCGCGCCTCTCGACGCCGCGCTGATTTTCGCTCCCGTCGGGGCGCTGGTTCCGGCCGCGCTGCGCGCGCTGGCGAAGGGCGGAACCGTCGTTTGCGGCGGCATTCACATGAGCGACATACCGGCCTTTCCCTATGCCGATCTCTGGGAGGAGCGGATGATCCGCTCCGTCGCAAATCTGACGCGGCGGGACGCTGAGGAGTTTCTCGCCCTCGCCCCGGAGGTTCCGGTCAAAACCTCGACCACCCTCTATCCGCTGGAGCGCGCCAACGAGGCGCTCGAGGATCTGCGCCATGGCCGCATTTCAGGCGCCGCCGTGCTCGCGCCGCCAGACATTTCCGCGTGAGACGCGAGCATGGATCATTCAATCATTGGCAGTCTCATTCGTCTCGTTCTGGTGAATTTCTCGAGCGTTCTCTTCATCGCCGCGCTGGCCTGCGCGGCATTGGATCGCAAAGGTCCGGCGGCGGAGCGCACGCTCTCCTGGCTGCTGCTTCTGCCGATCGGGATCGGCGGCTTGTGGAGCGCCTTCTTTCATCTCGCCTACCCAGAGATGACCGCCCGATTCATTGGCTGGGAGAACAGCCCTTTTCAGTTCGAGGTCGGCATGGCTGACCTTGCTTTCGGCGTCGCCGGCTGCGCCGCTTTTCGCGCCAGCTTCGGCTTCCGGGCCGCGACCGTGCTGGTCAATGCGATCTTTCTCCTCGGCGACGCCGCCGGGCATGTGCGGCAGATGATCGCCGCGGGAAATTTTGCTCCCGGCAACGCCGGCCCGGTCTTCTATCTCGACATTATCCTCCCGCTCGCCAGCATAGCGCTTCTTCTCATGTCGCGCCCGCGCCGTCCCGCCAAAGGGCAATAAAGCTCAGCTTGCGTCGGTGCGGTCCGCCATCGCGTCGAAAACCTCGTCGCGCGCGGCCTCAAGATGGGCGGTCTCTCCCCAGCTTAGCAAAAGCCAGCGGCCGTCCCGTCTCTCGATCCAGTTCAGCGCGGCGTTGAGCAGCGGGAAATCGCGTTTCGCCTGAAGCCCCTGGCCCGTCGCGAGCCGGCGCAAGACGTCGAGCACGCCGCCATGCGTCACGACAAGCACCGTCTCGCCGCGCCGCTGGTCAGCAGCGCTCGTGAAAGCCGCCTCGATGCGCGCTGAAAAATCGTGCAGGCTCTCGCCGCCGGGCGGAGCGTGGTCCGGTTCACGTGCGCGAAATCGGGCGTAATCGGATGGGTAGCGTGCTTGCGCCTCCGCGTGCGTCAGCCCTTGAAACGCCCCAAGACAGCGTTCCCGCAAGGCCGGCGTCGCCACGATATCGAGGCCAAGGCCCGGCGAAGCGTCCGTCGCCGTCTGCAAGGCGCGCGCAAGGTCGCTGCTGTAGATTGCATTAAAGCTCAGCGTCGCGAGCGTCCTTGCCGCCGCTTTTGCCTGCGCTCGTCCGACGTCGTTCAAGGGGATGTCCACATGGCCTTGCAACCTGCCGGCCGCGTTCCAAGCGGTTTCACCGTGGCGGATCAGGCAAAATCTGGTCGGCATCTAAAATTCCGTCTGACAGTGCTGTTGGATGGAGAAGGGCGTGTGTGAATTTGACTTTTCGCCAAATGAACTTTGGCTGAGAGGATCCGTTAATGCTATGCTGACTGCGTGTCGCTTCAATGGCCAATGCTCTAGCTGGAGCCGGGACGATCATGCTGATATTCGACTTTGCCTCGATCGGCGGTGACATCAGAATAGACGAGGAAGAGCCTCTCCGGCTGCGCGAATTGATCGCCGGCCTGCGGTCCGGGTCGCTGCCTGCGACGCTCATTCTTGATCGGGTTGAACCGGACCTTTCCGATGAAATCCGCGCCGTTGCAGCGCATAGAGGCGTCTCCGCCGAGAGTTTTATCGTCAACGCGCTGGTGAATTTCGCCTTGGACGCCGCTGATCAAGCCTGGCGCCGGATGTCGCGGCGAACCGCCCATTCCGAGGCCGATGGCGAAGCTGAGGCGTTAACCAATCTCCTTTCGGAAGCTTTGCGCCGGACTCTTGTTCGAGACCTTCGGATCGGGTCGGAGTGGCCTGCCGAGAAATCGGCCGCAACGCTCGGGCGTCGCGTCGGAACCGCCTGAGGCTGCTCCAACGGCCGCCGAATCTGAGCACCGCGAGCCGTGAGCTATCGTCCTCTTTCGATGAGGGGGTTGTCCGCTGTCATTCCAGCGAGAGCGCGGCTTCGGCGGGATGCGGCGGCTCATTCGGGAATGTCGACTCCCAGCCGCCGCCGAGCGCTTTGTAGAGCTGGATGAGATTGGTCGAGACGTTGGTCGTGCTTTGCGCAAGCTGCTGCTCCGCCTGAAGCAGAGTGCGCTCCGCGTCGAGTACGGTGATGAAGTCCGCGACGCCATTGTTGTAACGTGTGCGCGACAGCGCCAGCGCTTCGCGCGAATGATCGACCTCAGCCTTCAGGCTGTCGCGCCGCCGTTGTTCGGCGCCGTAGGCGTTGAATGCATTGATGACGTCATGCCAGGCCTGAAGCACGGTCTTGTGATAGTTGATGGCGGCTTCCTGTTCCTGGCTGGTGCGCAGCTGGAGGGTGGATTTCAGCCGGCCGCCCTCAAAAATCGGCAGCTCGACGGCTGGTCCAGCCATATATTGCAGCGAACTGCCTTTCCAGAGCGTTTTGAGGGAAAGCGCATTGAGTTCGATGTTGCCGTTCAATTTGACGCTCGGATAGAAATCGGCGACGGCGACGCCGATATTCGCGGTCGCCGCATGCAGCTGCGCCTCCGCCGCCCTGATGTCAGGGCGCCTGCGCGCCAGCTCCGAGGGAATGCCGAGCGGAGCTCGGGGCGGGGTCGGCGCCGCCGGCTTCACGCGGGCGAGTTCGCCCTTCAACGCGCCCGGCTGTTCGTCGAGGATCAGGCTGATCGCGTTGATATCGACGTCGACCTCGTTTTCGAGGCTGGGCAACTGCGCGCGGATGCTCTCAACGAGCGCGGCGGCGTTTTCGACATCGAGGCCGCTCGTCAATCCCTTGGCGGCGCGCGTGCGCGTGAGCCCCAGAATTTCGCTGGCGCTCTTCAGATTGTCGTTGGCGATGGCGATCTGCGCCTGCGCGCCGCGCAGCGCCACATAATCGCGCGCGACTTCGGCGAAGGCTGAAACGAGCACGTCCCGGCGCTGATATTCCGCCATCTCCACCTGCGCATCGGCCGCCTCCACCTGACGTCTGACATGGCCCCAGATGTCGAGCTCCCATGAGGCGTCAAAGCCGGTCTGCCAGACGCTCACGGGCGGTATGTTCAGATTGGGTCCGGCCAGGCTCAGGACGCCATTCTTGCTGTAGAGTTCGCGCTGGTAGGAGCCGTTGCCGTTGATCGACGGCAGCGCCGCTGAGGCGGCGACGCCACGCTGGTCGCGGCTCTCGCCGAGCCGCAGCGTCGCCGTCGCGACGTCAAGATTGGCGTCCGCGACGCGGTTGACGAGCGAGGTCAGCGTCGAATCATGAAACGTCTTCCACCAGGCGGCGTCGGCCGGCGCGCGGGCGGGGTCCGTCGTCGCCGCGTCGGCCGCTCTCTCTTCGGGACTGCGCGCCTCCGGCTTGCCGAAAAATGACGCGCGCGGCAGCAATGGATCGGGCGGCGTGAAATCCGGTCCGACGGAATAACAGCCGCTCGTCAAAAGAGAAGCCAGCGTCGCCGCCGCCAACCCTATGCCGTGTCTCTTGATCATAAAGGTCCCGATCATAAGGGTTCTGACGCGGTCCGCGCAGAAATCAAGTCCCGCCCGCATTTCTCTGCACTCAGAATGTCATTCATCATATCAAGAACGCGGTTTCGAAAAAGGGCGGCTTTGCCGCATTATCACAGCGATCAACATGAACTTCATTGTTGAAGCCGTCATGGTCTAGTGGACCGCGGCGGCCGGACCGCCGCCAGCCTTCTTGTTGGTCAGGAAGAAACAGAAGGGCACGACGCAGAAGGCGACGACGCCCACGTAAAGGAACACATCGGAATAGGCGAGGATCTGCGCCTGGACGCGGAAGGCCTGATAGACCATTCCGACCGCGAGGTCGTGCGCGGCGCCGGCCGCGTGTCCCATTCCGACAAGGGTTCTTTGGTAACTTGCGACCAGCTCGTTATAGGGTTGATGGAAGGGCGTCGCCCATTTCGAAAGCTGCGCCTGATGCGCTTGCGTCCGCTCGGTGATCATCGCCGTCGCGAGTGAGATTCCGACCGAGCCGAACACGTTGCGGAACATGGTGAACAGCGCCGTCGCATCACCGTTCAGGCGGCGCGGCAAGGTGATATAGGCGATCGTGCTGATCGGAACGAACAGAAAAGCAAGTCCCGCGGTCTGCGCGGCGCGCATCGTCACCAGCGTGAAGAAATCGATGTTCGGCGTCAGGCGGCTCGAATAGAAAAACGCCGCCCCCATGACAAAGAATCCGGCCGCGATGATGAGGCGGGTCTGAACGAAGCGCATCGCCACGCCGATGATCGGGATCAGCAGGATGATCGCTATGCCGCCTGGAGAGAGAATGAGGCCCGACCAGGTCGCGTTATAGTTGATCACCGTTTGGGCGAATTGGGGAATGACGACGGCGCCTGCGTAAAGAGTGGCGCCGACGGCGGAGATGCAGACGCACCCCATCGCGAAATTCTTGTCTTTGAAGACGTCGAGATTGACGATCGGATGCTTTGCGACCTTCAGCCAGACGATCGCGCCAATGATGCCGAAAATGGCGAGGCCCGCCATCACCTGGATGAAGGATGAGCTGAACCAATCTTCGTCCTCGCCACGGTCCATCATCACCTGCAGGCAGCCGAGGCCGAGCGTAATCAGAGCGAGGCCGATGACATCGATGCGCCGCGACATCCGTTTTGCCCAGGGCGGGTCCTCGACCAGAACGGAGACGAAGAACACGGTGATCAGGCCAACCGGCAGATTGGCGAAGAAAATCCAGCGCCAGTTGTAAGTGTCGGTGATGAGGCCGCCGAGAGTCGGTCCGAGCACGGGGGCGACGATGGTTGCAATCGCCGTCACGCCGAACGCGGCGCCGCGTTTTTCGGGCGGAAAGGTGTCGAGGATGATCGCCTGCTGGCTCGGCTGCATGCCGCCGCCGAAAAAGCCCTGCAGCAGGCGGAAGGCGACGAGCTGCGGCAGGCTGTCCGCGATGCCGCAGAGAAACGAGCACACGGTGAACATCGAGATGCAGATGATGAAATAGCGCTTGCGGCCGATGACCGAGCTGAGCCAGCCCGAAATCGTCAGAACGATGCCATTGGCGACGAGATAAGAGGTGAGAGCCCATGTCGCTTCATCGTTGCTCGATGAGAGGCTGCCGGCGATATGCGGCAGCGCGACATTGACGATCGTCGTGTCGAGGATTTCCATGAACGCCGCCAAGGTGACGACGACGGCGATCGCCCATGGATTGTGTCCCGGCTTCCATGCGGCCTCCGCCTCATGTCCGTGCGAATGGGCTGCCGCGCGGGACCTTGAGCCCTTTGCGCCAGCCTCGCGCGATCTTGCCCCGGGCGAGCCGGCGGCCCGCGCAACGGCCGCGCTCATTTTAGCTTCACCGTCGGCACGACGGAGACGCCGAGGGGAAGCGGCAGTTTTGGATCGAGGCCGCTGTCGATGACGATTTTGACCGGCACGCGCTGAACGATCTTCACGAAATTGCCGGTCGCGTTCTCCGGCGGGAAGGCCGTGAATTTCGATCCCGATCCGAGCTGAATGCTGTCGACGTGGCCCTTCAGATCAAGATGGGGATAGGCGTCGACTTCAATGTCGACCGGCTGGCCCGGACGAATGCGGTCGAGCTGGGTTTCCTTGAAATTGGCCGTCACCCATACCTCCGGCGAGACGATCGAGAAGATCGACTGGCCGGGCGTTACATAATTGCCGACCTCGACGTTGCGTTTGGTGATCCAGCCGTCCTGCGGCGCCCGCACGACAGTCCACTCGAGGTTCAAATTCGCCTGATCGAGTTTTGCCTGAGCCTGTTCGACCTGGCCATGGAGTTGGCCGACTTCCGCGTCGGCCTGGCCGATCCGTTGCGGCACGGGCTCTGCCTGCGCCACCTGCGCTTCCGCGAGCGCCACCTGAGCTTCGGCCTGGCGCAGCGCCGCGGTGGCGGCGTCGACTTCCTGCTGAGTTGTCGCCGGCTTCGGCAGGCTGCGCTGGCGTTGATAATCGGCTTGCGCCCTTGCGGCGGCGGCCTGCGCGGAGGCAAGCTGCGCCTGCGCCTGCTTCAATTGCGCGGGGAAATTCTTCCGCGCCACCTCGGCGCCGAGTTTGAGGCCAGCGAGCTGCGCCTTGGCGAGATCAAGCGCGCCCTGTGCGGAATCGCGATTCTGGATATATTGCCTCGGATCAATATGGATCAGCGCCTCGCCCTTGCGCACGAACTGATTGTCGCTGACATCAAGCGAGACGACGAGTCCCGAGATCTGCGGCGCAATCGTCACTGCGCGGCCGTCGGTATAGGCGTCGTCCGTTGATTGAATATCGCGCGTCGACAAATAGAGATAAGCGCCGCCCGCGACGAGCGCCGCGATGACAAGGAAACCGACAAGCAGGAAGGAGCGCTTCTTCTTGGGAGGCTGCGCTGTGTCTTCAGATTGGGTGTCGTCCTCTTCCTCTTTCGGACGATCCTCCTCGGCCAGTTCGGGGGCGTCGGCCTCGGGGGCCTTCTCACCGTATTCGCGCAACAGCTCAGTCTCTGATTGTCGATCCATCTTGCAATCCGTCGAACCTGGGGGATGCTGCTCAAACCAATAAGGCTTGCGCGAAGGGCCTATTCCGGTGCATAGCATCTATCAACCGAACTCTGTGGTACGGTTACAGCGTGAAAGCATGCAAGTCAACGATGTCCATTCTCTGTCAAGCAAAGCGGGTGCCGCGCGGCGACAAACGCCGTGACGAGATCGCCGCTGTTGCTGAAGATGTGTTTCTTGAGCGCGGTTATGCTGAGACGACGATGCAGATCATTGCCGCGCGCGCGGGCGCCTCAAAGGAAACGCTCTACAGGCACTTTGGCTCCAAAGAAGCGATGTTTTCCGAGGTCGTGCGGCGCCGCTCTTTGCGCATCACAGGCGGCGAGGAGAGCGAATTATCTGGTCGGCCCGAGAAGGTTCTCCTCGATTTAGCGCTGAACCTCCTGCGCTTCCTCAACAGCGCGGATTCGCTTTGTCTCTATAGGGTCGTTGTGGCGGAGGCGCCGAGGGAGCCAGACCTTGGCCGCATTTTCTATGCGCAGGGTCCAGGCCGCGTCCTTAATCGGATCACGGGCTATCTCGAGGCGGCGACCAAACGCGGGGAGCTGCGTTGCGCCGATGCCGATCTGGCCGCGAGGCTCTTTCTCGGCGCCGTCATCGCCCATCACCAATGTCTGAGCCTGGTTGGGGGGGCAGTGTTTTCCGACACGCAGCGGTCGAGCCACGCAAAAGAGGCCGTCGCTCTGTTTATGGCGCGCTATGGCGTCTGAATCGAGGCCCGCGCATCTATGATGATCGCGTGAAGAAACTTGGGGCCATGCGCGCCTCTGACGAGCGTCCCCTCGATGTCAGCCGTGCCGCTCGCGCCGGTGATGAGATTCACATTGCGAGGCGCCCCGGCGCCCTTTTCGGCCAGCGCATAATCTTCGAGGTGGAGGAGGATCCGCTCGCGTTCGATAACGCAGATGTGATGCAGCGGCAGGAAGGACAGTAAGGTCGCAGATGTGGGTCCCGAGTGGAACACGAAGGTTCCAGTCTCTGCGATGGCCCAGCGCGCCTTTGCGACGGCGAGCCTTTCATCGCCGGCGATCGCCGTCTTGAGGGTAAAGCCGCTCCAGTCGAGCCGCCGCAAATCCGGATCGGGCTGCAACGCCAGCGCATGTTCGAGGCCGTGAGCGTCACAATAGCGGGCGACCGCGGCCGGCGTGTCTTCAAGCTTGCCGATGCGATCGACGCTGGCGCCGACGACCTTGGCTGAGACGAGCCGCGCGGCGAAGGCGTCCACGACATCGCCGCCGGGAAGGCGGGGGCGGCTCTCGTTCGATTCCAGCGCCAGCGCAGCGGCCTGCGCCGCGATCTCGGCCGGGTCATTTGCTTCGCGGCGCAGGTTGCGCCGGATCGCCGCCAGAATTTCCTCCCTGACGCTCAAGAGGGAGTCTTTCGGCTGTGCGCGTGGTAGTCCTCAAAAAAGCTGCGCGCGGGCGGCTTGGGGAAATCGCGATAGCGGGTCCAGCCGGAAGCCAGGGGCAGTTTGCTGATCCAGCCTTCCTTGGCCAAGAGCCGGATCGCCCGGATCGCGAGCCGCGTTCCGATGCGGTAAAGGAACGGATAGGTGGCGGCGAACGCCCATAATCCGAGAAAGCTGCGCTGCGTCTTCGGCTCCAGCCCTTCGGCCCAGCTTTTTTCGCGCCATCCCCGCAGCATCGTCGGCAATGGAATGTCGACCGGACAGACTTCCTGACAGCGGCCGTTGAGGGTGCAGGCGTTCGGCAAATCGCGCGACTTCGCCAGGCCGTCGAGAACCGGGGTCAGCACCGAGCCCATCGGTCCCGGATAGACGCCGCCATAGGCATGGCCGCCGATCTCATTGTAGACGACGCAATGGTTCATGCAGGCGCCGCAGCGCACGCAGCGCAGCATCGCGGCGAGGCCCTGCTCGAGCATACGCGTGCGGCCGTTGTCGACGAGAACGATATGGAATTCGCGCGGTCCGTCGAGGTCGCCGGACTGCTTTGGGCCGCAATGGAAGGTCGTATATTGGGTAATGTCGGCTCCCGTCGCCGAGCGCACGAGCAAACGCAAAAGCACGAAAGCGTGGGAGAGGCTCGGCACGAGCTTTTCGATGCCCGCCGTCACGATATGGACGCGCGGGATGGTCGTCGTCAGCTCGGCATTGCCTTCATTCGTGACGGTGCAAACGGCGCCGCTGTCGGCGATGAGAAAGTTCGCGCCGCTGATCCCGACATCCGCGCCGAGGAAGCCGCCGCGTAATTCGCGCCTTGCGCTTTCGACCATGGAGCCGACGTCGTCGCCGTTGAGCGGCATGTGGTGATGCTCGCGAAACAGCGCCGCTATGTCTTCACGCTTGTGATGCAGGGCCGGCCAGATGATGTGCGAGGGCCGGTCATGGGCAAGCTGGACGATGTGCTCGGCAAGATCGGTCTCGACGCGCGTCAAGCCGGCTTCGTCCATCGCATGGGGCAGCCCAATCTCTTCGCCCAGCATCGACTTGGAGCGCGTCACTGTCTGCGCCTTTGCGTCCCGGCAAATGCTGATGACGATGCGGCAGGCCTCGTCCGCGGTCGCGGCATAATGCACGACGGCGCCGGAGGCGCGGGCGTTGCGCTCGAACTCGATCAGATAATGATCGAGGTTTTCGATCACGTGATCCTTGATGCGGCGGCCGAGATCGCGGGCTTTTGCAAAACCCGGCCAATCGGCGACGGCGGCCTCGCGCTTTTGTCGCGCCGTGCGCGTCGTGCGGTCGATCGCGATCTTGAGATTGGGGTCTGCGAGCGCGGCGTCAGCGCGCGCCTTGAAGGAATCGACGGATGCCGCGTGCGCTGGAGCTGACATTGTTTAGGCTTCCTCGCCGATCGCCGGACCATCGCCCATGCCGGCAAGGATTTCGGCGACGTGAAAAGCGCGGACGCGGGAGCCGCGCCGGTGCAGTTTCCCGGCCATGTTCATGAGGCAGCCGAGATCGCCGCCAAGAAGCAGGTCGGCTTCCGTAGATTCGATGTTTTTTGCCTTCGCTTCGACGATCGCATTCGAGATCGACGGATATTTGACGCAGAATGTGCCGCCGAAGCCGCAGCAGGATTGAACCTCGGGCAGCGGCGTCAGGATCAAGCCTTCGACGTCGGCGAGAAGAGCGCGCGGCTGCCGTTCGACTTTGAGTTCGCGCAGGCCCGAACAGGTATCGTGGTAAGTGGCGCTCGCCCGCAGGCTCACGCCCTCGGGGCGATAGCGGCAAATGTCGACGAGGAAGCTGATCAGCTCATATCCCTTCGCCGCCAGATTTTCCGCGCGCGGGCGCCACAGAGGATCGTCTGCGAAAAGCTCCGGATAATGCAGCTTGATCATGCCCATGCAGGAGCCTGAAGGGGCCACGACATAATCGAAATCCTCGAAGGCGGCGATGACCTTTTTGGCGATTTTGCGCGCGTCGGCCGAATCTCCCGAATTAAAGGCCGGCTGGCCGCAGCAGGTCTGAAGGCGTGGCGCAATCACCTCGCATCCGGCGCGCTCCAGAAGGGCGAGCGCGGCGAACGCCGTGCGCGGCCGGAACATCTCGGCAAGGCATGTGACGAAAAGTCCGACCTTGAGCATGGGCTTAATGCAGCATCATCCGCGTGAATCATAGGCCTGCGGCGTTGCGAGGCAAGTTTTCTCGCTTAATGAACCGGAATCATCCACGGCGTGACATACTGCTGCACCAACACGATGAGCCCAAGCAGCAGGGTCAGCACAATGCTGTGCTTGAAAGTGCGCGCGAAGACCACGCCCTCCTGCCCTTTAAGATCGGTCACCGAAGCGCCGGTCGAAATGTTCTGCGGCGAGATCATCTTGCCCATCACCCCGCCCGAGGAGTTGGTGGCCGCGATGAGCACGGGATTGAGGCCAAGCTGATTGGCCGCCACGACCTGCAAGTTGCCAAACAGGGCGTTGCCTGATGTGTCGCTGCCGGAGAGGAACACCGCGATCCAGCCGAGGAACGGCGAGACAAGCGGAAAGATGAATCCCATTGAGGCGACGCCAAGGCCCAGTGTGTAATTCAGCCCTGAGTAGTTCATCAGATAGGCGAGCCCCACGATCAGGGCGACGGTCAGAATGGCGAGTCGACTCTGCCGCCAGGTGGTGCCAATGCACCCGATGAACCGGCGAGGGCCGACGCCGACGAGGCCGGCGGTGAGGATTGTGGACAGCAGGATCGCGGTGCCTGTCGCCAGTGGCTGGAACACCCAGTTCGCGGCATAAGGCTTGTTATTGTAGAGAGTGATAAGCACCTCATTGTGCAGGCCGGGCCATGGAATCGACTGCTGGCCGATCGTGAACACCTTGAGATGGGTCCACACGATCACGACCGCCGAGACGATGAGCCAGGGCAGCCATCCTTGCCAAGCGGACATCTGACTTCCATGCGCTTTCGGGGCGAGATCGGCGCCGCCTGTTTGAACGATCCGGAGCGAAACCGAAAACTCCGGGTCGGGCGCGGGCTTCCAGACGCGGAGGAAAGCCAGCGTCGCAATCAACGCGGTGAGCGATGAGAGCACATCGGTCAGCGCATAGTCGAGATAGTTCGAGGAGACGAACTGGCCGAGCGCAAAGCTGCCTCCCGCGACCGCCAGCACGGGCCACAAGGCGCGCACCGAGCGCATCCCGCCGTAGATCGCCATGACGTAGAACGGCAGCAGCATCGCTATAAACGGCAGCTGCCGCCCGATCATGGCGCCGAGCGTCACCGGCGAGAGGCCTGTGACCTGGCCAAGCACCGTGACGGGCGCGCCGAGCGCGCCGAACGCGACGGGCGCCGTGTTGAAAATCAGCGTGAAGGTGAGCGCCTCGAGCGCCGGAAAGCCGACGAGGATCAGCAGCGCGCTGGTGATCGCGACCGGCGTGCCGAAGCCGGAGATGCCTTCGAGGAGACAGCCGAAACAGAAGCCGATGACAACCAGAACGATTCGGCGGTCATTCGGCAGGTGGTTTAGAACCCAATCGCGGAACGCGTCAAAACGGCCGGATATGACCGAAATATTATAGAGCAACAGCGCGTTAAAGACGATCCACATCACCGGCCATAGAGCGAACACCGCGCCCGCGACAATGCTGTTGAGGGCGAGCGGGACCGGAAATCGCCAGATGAGGACAGCGATGAAAAAGGCGACGACGAGTCCGCCCAGCGAGGCCTGCCATGCCGGGCGGCGCAACACGCCGAGCATGACCAGCACGACGACGATCGGCACAGCCGCGACCACAAAGGACAAGGCCAGGTTGCCCGCAACCGGCGTCAGCAATTGATGGAACATATTTCCTCCCCGTTTTATTTCTTGTCGATCGTCTTGTTACGTGCGCGGAGCAGTTCGGCAATTACGTGCGGCGCGGCGGCTCGCCGCGTCGAGTCGCCGCGCGAGACAGGTAGCGTCGCTCATGGGCGCTTCAAAACCCATTCCTGATGACATTATCAAGACAGAGCCAGCGTGTGCGCTGGTTTTGGCGAAGGAGAGTGACCGACCGGAGGAGAGAAAGGAATGGCGGCTTGGCGAGGGAGGGGCGACGCTACGGGGGCGCCGAAGGGATCACAGACCTGCCGCCACATTCGTGTTTCTCCGCCAGGGCGATAAGTTTCGACCCTTCGCCAGTTTCAGAAGCCGCCTAAGGACGGCCTCCCGCATCGTTTGTTCGCGCATCCCCGCAGGGCGCCTTTTGTGCGCGGCGCGCACGCGAAAGCAGCGTCAATTCTGCCGAAAGGATTGGCAGATAACTGAACCAGCGTGCATTTTTGGCAGGGGCGCGCGGCATGCGACGGTTTCAAGGTTATCGAAGGGAAGGTTGCTTGGCAAGACGCGCACTCACCTCGCTCGCGAGGCGCCATTTTTCGATCAGTCTGAAAGCGGATTTGGCCGCCAACGAATAATCATCTTGCCCTTGGATAGCCGCATCGGATAGAAACAGACAGAATAAATCCGAGAATTAAAATATATATCTGGATTTTTATGTGAAATCAGGACGGCGAACTTGCAACGCGTTGACCCCTCGAAGTTCCTAGGCCCCGGGCTGCTGAGCGCGCAGCAATGGGAGCAGCTCAATGCGCTCTCGGCGACTTTAAGCCCACGCCAGGCGCTTTGGCTCAGCGGCTATTTCGCCGGGATAGAAGCGGCCCGCGCCGAAACTTCGACGGCGCTCCCTGACGCGCCAGCGGCCTCGGTCGCGCCGCCTCCGGAAATGGCGCCTTCGACGGCCGTCGCCGCGCGCACGCTGACAATCCTTTTCGGTTCGGAAACAGGCAACAGCGCCGCTCTCGCGCGGACCGCCGCCGCTGAAGCAAAGGCCCTCGGCCTTGAGGCGAGCGTCGTCGACATGGGCGACTATAAGCCGCGCCGCCTCAAGGAAGAGCAGGATCTTCTCATCATCGCAAGCACTTACGGCGAGGGCGACCCGCCGCAGCCGGCAATGGCGTTCTTTGAATTTCTCGAAGGACGCAAGGCGCCGACGCTGGAGGGCGTGCGTTTCGGCGTGCTGGCGCTCGGCGATTCAACCTACGAGAAATATTGCGAGGCCGGCAAGCGGCTCGACCGCCGCTTTGAAGAGCTTGGCGCGGAGCGGCTTATCCCGCGCGTCGACTGCGACGTCGATTACGATGATCCGGCGGCCGCCTGGATCGCCGACGCGCTGGCGCGGCTTGCGCTGAGCGAGGGCAAATCGGCGCAGCACGCGATCACCGCCGCCCTGACGAGCGCAAGGCCGGCGCCGGCCGTCTTCGACAAGCGCAACCCTTTCGCGGCGACGATCAATGACAATCTGATATTGACCAGCCGCGGCTCGACCAAGGAAACGCGTCATATCGAAGTTTCGTTGATGGGCTCGGGCCTCACTTATGAGCCCGGCGACGCGCTTGGGGTTTTTCCTCGCAACGATCCGGCCCTTGTCGAGAAGATCGGGGGCGTCCTCGGCCTTGACCTTTCGGCGCCGCTTGCGTTGAAGGACGGCGAGGCGCCGCTCGCCGAGGCGCTCGCGGCAAAATTTGAAATCACCGCCGCGACGCCGCGGTTCATCGAACATTGGGCCGAGATTTCCGGCGCAACCGAGCTGAGCAAGCTCGCCGGCGACGATCACGCCGAAGAGCGCGCCGCCTATCTGCGCGAAAATCATATTATCGACGTCATCCGCGCCTTTCCGGCTCCTGGCGTTTCAGCCGAAGCTTTTTTGGCGGGCCTGAGGCCGCTGCAGCCGCGCCTTTATTCGATCGCGTCGAGCCTTGCAGCCAATCCCGGCGAAGCGCATCTCACCGTTTCCTCCGTGCGTTATATGCTGCACGGCGAGCCCCGCGCCGGCGTGGCGTCCGGCCATCTCGCCGATCGCGCCGCGCCGGACACGACGGCGCCGGTCTACATCCAGTCCAATCCGCATTTTCGGCTGCCGGCCGACGACGTTCCGATCATCATGATCGGCGCCGGCACGGGCGTCGCGCCCTACCGGTCCTTCATGCAGGAGCGCGAAGCGCGCGGCGCCACAGGACGCTCGTGGCTGTTCTTCGGCGAGCGTAATTTCCGCACCGACTTTCTGTATCAGCTCGAGTGGCAGGCCTATCTCAAGGACAAGGTTTTGTCGCGCATGGACGTCGCCTTCTCGCGTGATCGGACCAACAGGGCCTATGTGCAGCATCGGCTCGTCGAGGGCGGGCGCGAGGTCTTCGCATGGCTTGAGGAGGGCGCGCACGTCTACGTCTGCGGCGACGCGGCGAAGCTCGCGCCCGATGTGCACGCCGCTCTGATTTCCGTCGTCGAGACGCATGGCAGACGATCGCATGACGCGGCCGAGCACTATGTGCGCGGCTTGCAGAGCGATCATCGCTATCAGCGCGACGTCTATTGAGGATTTTGCGATGACGAAGAGCCTGCCCCATCCGGACCGCAGCCGCGATATCTCCCAGCCGCTCGACAGGCTCAGCCCCGACGAGCGCATGAAGGTCAGAAGCGATTATCTGCGCGGCACGATCAAAGAGGGACTTCTCGACGCGATCACCGGCGCCGTCAGCGGCGAGGACAACGCCAAGCTGATGAAGTTCCACGGCATTTACGTGCAGGACGATCGCGACCTGCGCGACGAGAGGCGCCGCCAGAAGCTCGAACCAGCCTATTCCTTTCTGATCCGCCTGCGGCTTCCCGGCGGCGTCTGCACGCCCGCGCAATGGCGAAAGCTCGACGAACTCGCGCGGGCCTATGGCAATGGCTCGCTGCGCGTGACGACCCGCCAGACGTTCCAGTTTCACTGGGTGTTGAAGAACGACCTCAAGGACACGATACGCGGCCTGCACGAGGTTCTGATCGACACCATCGCCGCCTGCGGCGACGTCGTGCGCGGCGTCATGGCCTCCGTCAATCCGGGCCTGTCTTCGCTGCACGCGGAGGTTTACGACGCGGCGAAGCGGCTCAGCGAACACGCCATGCCCAATATGCGCGCCTATCATGAGATCTGGTACGGCGAGGAGCGCGTTGCGACGTCGGAGCCCGAAGAGCCCTTCCTCGGCAAGCAATATCTGCCGAGAAAATTCAAGATCGGCTTCGTCATTCCGCCGATCAACGACATCGACGTCTATACGCAGGACCTCGGCTTCATCGCCATAGCCGAAAACGGCCGGCTTCAAGGCTTCAACATCACCATCGGCGGCGGCATGGGCCGCACCGATCAGGCGCCTGAAACCTATCCGCGGCTCGGCGACGTCATCGGATTCATTCCCAAGGACAGGCTGCTCGCGGCGACGGACGCGGTGATCGGCGTCCAGCGCGATCATGGCGATCGCGTAACGCGCGCCCATGCCCGCTTCAAATATACGATCGACGATCTTGGGCTGGATTGGGTGAAGGCGGAGATTGAGCGGCGCATGGGCTTCGCGCTGGCGCCGGCGCGCCCCTTCGCCTTTACAACCAATGGCGACGCCTATGGCTGGGCCAAGGGCGAGGATGGCCGCCATCATTTCACGCTCTTCGTCGAGAACGGGCGGATCGTCAATCGCGAGAATTTCGCGCTTCTCGATGGTTTACGCGCCATTGCCGAGGTTCATCAGGGAACGTTCCGGCTGACGCCCAACCAGAATGTCGTGATCGCCGATATTCCGGAGAAGGAGAAATCGAAGATCGCCGCACTGTTGAAGGCGTATGGGCTGGATCATCGCAATGACCAGAGCCTCTTGCGCCTCAACTCCATGGCCTGCGTCGCCCTGCCGACCTGCGGCCTCGCCATGGCCGAAAGCGAGCGCTATCTGCCCGCGTTGGTGACCAGGATCGAAAAAATCCTCGCGGCGAATGGGCTGGAGCAAGAACCGATCACCATCCGTATGACCGGCTGCCCCAACGGCTGCGCAAGGCCCTATGTCGCCGAAATCGCCCTCACCGGCCGCGCGCCCGGAAAATACAACCTTTATTTCGGCGGCGGCTTCTTTGGCCAGCGCCTCAACAAGATGTATCTCGAAAACGTCGGCGAAGAGGCGATCCTCGCCGCGATCAGCGAGATCGCCGCTCATTATGCGCGCGACCGCACGCCCGGCGAACATTTCGGCGATTTCACCATCCGCGCCGGCTATGTGAAAGAGGTGCGCGCGGGGCGGGAGTTCAATGATTGAGGGCTGCGTTTGGCGCGCCAGTAGCTCTCATCCTGTACGACCCGCGTTGATGAGCAGGGCGGCGCCTCCGCCTATCATCCCCCGAACGCCAGATAGGCTGAAATCGTCAGCAAGGATGCAATCGTCGAAAAGAGGATGACGGCGGAGGTCACGTCGGCCTCGCGCCGATAATATTCGGCGAGCATGAAAGCGCCGGTGCCGGTCGGCAGCGCCGCCATCAATACGGCCGTCCTGGCGGCGATCGGCGACAGGGCGAAGACGTATCGAGCCAGCAGCCACGCGAGCGCGGGCTGGCCGACGAGTTTCAGGACGATGAGAAGGCCGACGGCGCCGTCATCGCGCTTTTTTGGCGCACTCTTGCCGGCGAAAAACAGTCCGAGCGCGACGAGCGCGCAAGGAGAGGCCGCGCCGCCGAGCAGCTTGAAGAATATTTCCGCGTGATCTGGAATTGCAAAGCCGGAAGCGGCGACGAGGGAGCCGAGCGCCGGCGCGATCACAAGCGGATTGCGCGCCAATGATCTGGCGACCTTCAGCGCCAGAGGCCATATCCGTTTTTCGGCCTGCAGACCAATTTCAACCAGAATGATCGCGCCGCCGAAGAGGACGCAGGCGGTGAAGATCGTCGCGATGACGGCCCCGGTCTGGCTGGCCGGCCCTAGAGCCACAAGGCAGAGCGGAATGCCGATATAGCCGGTGTTGCCGTAAGCGGCGTTCAGCCCGTCGATGCTGGCGTCGGCGAGAGGGCGTCCCGCGCGCAGTCGAAGAGCGACGGTCACGGCGAAAGCGGCGGTACAGCTGAAGCCAAAGACGGCGATGAAGCCGGGCTGATACACAGCCGCCCAACTCGCATGGGCCATGATGTCGAATAGCAGCGCGGGCAGCGCCAGAAAAACAACGAAGCGGTTCAGTTCGCGCGAGGCGTCCGGCCCGAGCGCGCCGAGCCGCCGGCTGAGATAGCCGGTGAGGATCAGCGCGAAAATCGGAAAGACGACGCCGAAGGTAGAGAGCATGTTGCGCCTGGTCGGGAGCGAGGAGCCGCGACAAGGCTTAGCCGCTGCGGCGCAACAATCGAACGGCGATCAGTGGCGGGAATCGGATCAAATTCCGGCGCCGTCGTGGAAGTCTTCGCTGCGCACTTGCGCCTGGGAGATCGTGCTGCCGGGAGGCACGCTGCGGGTCAGCCAGACATTGCCGCCGATCGACGAGCCCCGGCCGATGGTGACGCGGCCGAGAATAGTCGCGCCGGCATAGACGACGACATCGTCCTCGACGATCGGGTGACGCGCCCCGCCCTTGACGAGCGCGCCATGCTCATCCGTCGGGAAGCGCTTCGCGCCCAGCGTCACGGCCTGATAGAGCCGCACATTCTTGCCGATGATGGTCGTTTCTCCGATGACGACGCCGGTGCCGTGGTCGATAAAAAAGCTCTCGCCGATCTCGGCGCCCGGATGAATGTCGATGCCGGTCGATGAATGCGCGATTTCGGCGATCATCCGCGCCAGCAGCGGCGCGCCGAGCTTGTACAGAACATGCGCGAGCCGATGATGCAGGATCGCGGTGACGCCAGGATAGCAGATCAGCACTTCGTCGATGCTGCGCGCGGCGGGATCGCCGTCAAAGGCGGCGCGGATATCGGTGTCGAGCAGCGCGCGGGCTTTCGGCAGCTCTTTTGCGAAAGCGGACACGACGCCGGCCGCAAGGTCGGATGGCGAGTCGATGATCAGGGCGGCGCCGGACGTGAACTCGAATTCGAGCCGAAGCTGCTCCAGCAATTCCGTCAGATTGACGTCTAGTGTATGGCCGACATAGAAATCGACCCCCTCGCAAGTGATCCTGCACGTGCCGAGGCGGTTCGGAAACAGCGCAGCGGCGAGGCCTTCCATAATGTGGATCAGGATCTTGCGTGAGGGCAGCTTGGCCGGTCCCTCGCGCGTTTCATGATCCTTGATCCGTATGTCGCGCAGCTCCGCGACGATCGCCTCGATGTTCCACGTGGGGCGAGCGCTCTCGCGAGCGCGCCTTTTTCTGATTTCCGGGTTCATCCTGCGACCCTCATTGTACGAAGTCCAACCGAATGCCTTGTCCGCGTTAAGCGCTTTTTAGGGCAGACAGTGAAGCTAGTCGATGGAATAAACGTCTCGTTCGGCGTCTCTCATTCAAGCCGGTCGGCGCGCCGTAACTCCGGAAAGCGCCAAGCCCAGAAGGCGACGACCAGAAGGGCGCCGACGCCGCCGAAGATCGCCGCCCCGGCGGCGCCGAGAAAGACCGCGGCGACGCTCGACTCGAAATCGCCAAGCTGATTGGAGGCTCCGATAAACACGTGATTGATGGCGCTGACGCGCCCTCGCATGGCTTCCGGCGTGCCGAGCTGGACCATGGTCTGGCGGATCACCATGCTGATCATGTCGAACCCGCCGAAGGCGATCATCGCCGTGACCGAAAGCCATATCGAGGTTGAAAATGCAAACACGATCGTCGCGACGCCATAGGCCGCGACGGACCATAGCATGATGGCGCCGACGCTCCGCCGCAGCGGATGGCGGGCGAGGATCAATCCGACAATGACGGCGCCCATGGCCGGGCCGCTGCGCAGGAGGCCAAGTCCCGCCGGGCCGACCTGAAGGATGTCGCGCGCGAAAATCGGCAAAAGCGCGGTGACGCCGCCAAACAGCACGGCGAAAAGATCGAGTGAAATCGCGCCGAGAAGAAAGCGATTGCCGCGCAGATAGGAAAACCCCGCCAGCAGGCGCTTGAGGCCCGTCGCCTCGTTCGGGTCGCGCCGCGCCGGCCGCGCTGTGACGCCGGCGATCAACAGCGCTGCGATGGCGTTGAGCGTCGCGGCGAGGCAGAACAGGGCGACGCCGTTCCAGGCGAGAAGCAGGCCGCCGACCGCCGGACCGACGATGGTGGCGGCCTGCAGCGAAGAGGTCGAAAGGGCGACCGCGCGCGGAAAAGCGTCAAGAGAGACGATGTCGGGCAGCAGCGCGGCCAGCGCCGGCTGGGAGAAAGATCGCGCGGAGCCGAGAGCGAAGACGATGGCGTAGATCGGCCAGACCTTTGGCGAGGCGCTGAAAATAACCGGCAAAAGGGCGATCGAAGCCAGAGCCTGCGCCACGAGGCAGACGATGACGACGTGGCGGCGATCGAATCGGTCGGCGGCGTGGCCGGTCGCCAGGATGAAAAGGATCGCCGGGAGGAACTGGGCAAGGCCGACGAGGCCGAGGCTCAAAGGGTCGTTCGTCAGCGCATAGACATACCAGCCGATGGCGACATTCTGCATCTGCATGGCGAAGGTCATCGCCATGCGGGCGCTGACGAAAAGCCGCAGATTTTGCCGCCGCAGAATCGGCGCTCCGGCCTGCAAAGGCGCGCTGGCTTGCGGAGTTTCAGCCGAGGCTTGCGTCATGTCGTCTCTTTAGGCTGTGGCGCGTGGTTAGAGCATATCCTTGTCGATCAGATCGGTTCGATCTGATCGACAAGGATATGCTCAAGTTTTTGAATCTGGAGCGATTTCTGATCGATCGAATGACGCCATTCGATCGGAAAGCGCTCTAGACGCGCCGAAGCGGCTTGGCCTTGAATATGGAGAAGCTGCGTCGATTGCTCAACGCAGGCTCCGAAGGCGGGTCGGGCAGGCTGGACGACGCGGCGACGATGCAGTGTGCTCTTTCGCCGCCGCCATCGTCTTTGCATTCGTCGGGCAAAACAAAAAAAAAGCATGATCGCGCCAATGCAGCGATCATGCTTGCCGGATTCGAGCGGGCCCGCGCCTCCGGCGCCGACCGATTAGTTGCGGGCGCCGGTCGCGGTCCGTCCCCAGTTCAGGATGTTGTTTGTCGCGCCTGTAATCGAACTGACCGCCGTGTCGACGAGGGCGAGCGGTCCGGTCGCCGCCGGGGAAGGCTTTTGCGGCGGCGGCTCGGCAGCTGGCGCCGCTTGCGCCAGCTGTGGCTCAGGCAAGCTTGCTGGCGCGCTTGTCTCGGCGACCCCGGCGGGGTTCGCAGCTTTGGTTTTGACGCCATTGTGGCTCGCGAGAGCCTTTGCGTGACCTTCGGATTCAACAGCGGCGGTCTTCGGCGCTCCGGCATGGGGCGCCTTCGCGGCGGTCTTTCCGATCACGCTCGGACGCGGCGGAGGAAGAGCCGCCGTTTTCACCGCGGTTTTCGGCGAGCCATCCTTGGCGAGCGCCGGTTTGCCATGCGCGGGCTTCCCCACCGCAGGCTGTGCAGGGGAGGATGGAGTTGTCGCAGGCTGGGCGACGGCCTCCTGAGGCTGAGTTTCCTGAGGCGCGGGGGGCGCGCCAATGAGCGCCGCGTCCTTCTTGATGAGACTGCCGTCCGGCCGCACGGCCGCCGTCTTCACCTTTTTTGCTTCGGGCGCGAGCGGCGCAGGCGGACTGGCGAGCGCTTGGCCGACAGCGGCGCCGCCCATGAGGGGAGGCGGAGCCAGAATATCCGGCGTGGCGCTCGCCGGGGCCTGTGGCGGCGCGGCATTGGCGGGATTGACGGCTTCGCTCAGCGAAATCACGCGGGGCGACGGTTCGTGCGCGGGCGCCGCGCTTGCCGCGTCCTCGGCGCTGGCCGAGGCCTGTTGCTGCGGCGCAGGCGCGGGGCTTGCGGCCTCCGCACTGGCCGTTGCGTTGGGCTTCGCGGCGGGCGTGGTTTCCTCGCTCTGCGCAACCGGGGTCTTCGAAGCCGCTTGCGAAGCTTCGGAAGCGCCATCGTGCCTGAAGCTGAAGCTTGCGCCTATGCCGGCGACGCCGGCGAAGACGACCGCAGCCATGAGATAGAGCGGGCGCCGGGATCTCTTTTCCTCGTCGGCCAAGGCGGCCTCGCCGGAGACAGCTGCGTCATCGACATAAACGAACCTGTCCAATTCCGCGCCCGCGCTCTCTAAAACAGTTTCGTCCCGGGTCGCGGACAGCGCTGCAGGCAGACTTTGCGGAACGCCCAAAAATTCCTCTGCGATGGCGGAAAAATGGCTCTCGACATAATCGTCCGGCGTGTCTTCCTCGTCGCGCAAGGCGCGCAACTCTACCGCCGCCGCCGGCTCAGGCGCCGCTACGGGTTCCGGCAGTCGGTCGGTTTGCCTCGCCGCGCGCAGCAGCGCCGCCTCAATCTCGGCGAAATCGCCTCCAATGACCGGCTCTTGCGAGTTGGCGTCGGCCGGCTCGAAAGCAGTCGCGCTTGCGTCTGTTTCGTGCTCCGGCTCGAAGCCGACCGCCTGACGCCCATCCTCGGTTTCGGCCGCCTTCTCGTCCGGGGCGCCGATGAGGCGCATGAGTTCGACGATAGCGGCCTCGTCGCTCACATGCGGGCTATCGGGCCGACGCATCCGCCGCTCAAACTCGTCCAGATCGATCAATGGCTGCCGTCTTGTAACTGGCTCGCTCATGTTTCTGACCCCTCACACAGTCCATCTGGCGGAACGCTGATCCCAAAGACAGCCTAAGCTGTGCCATAATGGTTAACAGACATTAAGAAAGTGCAATTGTGGCTGATCTTTGCCGCCCGACGCATAAGTTTGAAGTGGCGCGAGTCCTTAGCCCAAGGAACGAACGTCGACGCCACGCGCGAAACTAGATTACGCGGTTAAAATATTGGCGAAGATTTGGGTTGATGCGGATTTTTCGTCTGACATGCTTAATGTCGAGAGAATCTGCGAACGGCCCAGCGTTCTTGCATAAAATGATCATTGAAGCGCGAAGTTCAGGGAGAGCGATCGGGAGGGACGGGCATGTCGACCTATGAGACGCGTCACGATCAGATGTTTCCGAAACTTCAGGCGGCGGAAATCGACCGGCTCCGACGCTTCGCCGAACTCCGGCGCTTCGCGGCGGGCGAGCCATTGTTCAGCGTCGGCCAGCCGACGCCGGGCATGTTTGTTCTGCTCGAGGGCGTCGTCTCCGTCGCCTCGCGCGATGGTCTGGGTCACGTCATTCCGATCGAGGAGCTGGGACCTCGGCAGTTTCTCGGCGAAATCGCTCAATTGTCGGGCCGGCCATCGCTCGTCGACGCCGAAGCCAGGAGCGCAGTCGAGGCGCTTCTGATTTCGAGCGATAATTTGCGCGCGGTCGTGATCGCGGAGGCGGAGCTCGGGGAGAAAATCATGCGGGCGCTGATCCTGCGCCGCGTCGCCTTGATCGAAAATGGAGCCGGCGGCCCGCTCCTGATCGGCTCGGCCATGAGCCCCGACGTCATCCGGCTGCAAGGTTTTCTGGCGCGCAACGGCTATCCGCATCAGCTCTGCGACCCTGCTGAGGACCACGACGCGAAAGAGCTCGTCGATCGCTACGCCCCAGATCCGGCGGACCTGCCCCTGGCGGTCTGTCCAAACGGGGCCGTGCTCAAGAATCCGGGCGAAGTTGATCTCGCGCATTGCCTTGGAATGACGCCGGCGGATGATCGGAAGCGAATCTACGACGTCGCTGTTGTCGGCGCCGGTCCCGCGGGTCTCGCGACTGCGGTCTACGCCGCTTCCGAAGGACTATCCGTGATTGTTTTGGATGAGAGAGCTTTCGGCGGCCAGGCGGGAGCCAGCGCCCGTATCGAAAATTATCTTGGTTTTCCGACCGGCATTTCCGGGCAGGCCTTGGCGGGCAGGGCTTTTGTGCAGGCGCAAAAATTCGGCGCAGAGATCGCGATCCCCGTGGCGGCGACAAGACTCGATTGCGCTATGACGCCTCTTGTCCTCGGCGTGGCGGAAGGCCCCGACGTCAAGGCGCGCGCCGTCGTCGTCGCGTCGGGAGCGCGCTACCGCCGCCCTGACATCGCCAATCTCAAACAGTTTGAAGGCCGCGGCGTGTGGTATTGGGCCTCCCCTATCGAAGCGCGCATGTGCCGCAACGATGAGGTCGTGCTCGTCGGCGGCGGCAATTCGGCGGGGCAGGCCGCCGTCTTTCTGTCCGGCTTCGCGGCCAAAATATGGATGCTCGTTCGCCGCGACGGGTTAGCCGCCACCATGTCACGTTATCTGATCGATCGTATCGGGGCGACGGCGAACATCGAGCTCTTGACGGAGACGGAGATCGTCGCACTCGAAGGATTGACCGATGGCCGGCTTGCCCGCGTCAGATGGCGCCATCTTCGCTCGGGGCTTGAAACGGAAAAGCCTATCCGCAACATTTTCCTGTTCATCGGCGCCGACCCGGCGACGCTATGGCTTCGCGATTGTGGCGTCGCTCTCGATGGCAAAGGTTTTGTGCGGACCGGCCCCGAAGTTGCCCCCAGCGATGCAAGCGGCAAGGCCGCTCAGGCGCTGCCTTTGCAATCCAGCGTGCGCGGCGTCTTCGCCGTCGGCGACGTGCGCTCAGGATCAGTCAAGCGCGTTGGCGGCGCGATCGGCGAGGGCGCCGCGGTCGTCGCTCAATTGCATTTGTTTCTCTCCGGCGCTCACGGCAGCGTCGCGTAACGCTCCCCGAAAGGCCGTTTCGTGGCCGCAAACATGCGAGAAGCAGCAATGGTAAAACATATCAAATTATGGATCGTGGTGGCCGATGGCGAACATGCGCGCATCGTCGCTCCGCGCGAGGATGGCGTTCTCGAAACCCATGATCGCATCGATTCAGAGAGCGCCCACCTGCGCTCCAAGGACATTGGGAGCGACCGTCCGGGCCGGGTTCATGAAAGCGCGACGACGGCTCACCACAGCGCCGAGCCGCGAACCGATCCGCATGAGGCGGCGAAGGAGCGCTTCGGCAGGAACCTCGGGCACTGGCTGACGGAGCAGTCGAGACAGGGCGCGTTCGACGAACTCCTGCTCGTCGCGCCGAGCCATATTCTGACCGATCTGCGAGAGGAGCTCGATCGGCCGGCGGCGGAGAAGCTGCGCGGCGTTCTGGCCAAGGACCTGACAAAAACGCCGGACGACGAGCTGCAGCCCCATCTCAGCGAATGGGTGAGGCCGCCCCAGCGCGTGCGATAGAGATCCGCGGAGCCTGCGACCGTACGAGGCTCTCTTTAATCCTCTGTGACTCGCGCGCCGCCGCCGCAATCAACCACTTGCGGCGGCGCCGTTAAAGGATCACAGTAATCGCCGCTTGCCGCGCTCTCCTCGCGCGGATCGTCTGAGATTCAGAGCCTGCGCGCTGACGCTTGTCCGCGCGGGCAGTCGCGAGCGCTCAAAGGCCTGCGTGGGCTTGGGCTTGCGTGGCCGGACAAAGGAGACGATGCGGCGACGGCGCTAAAAATCACCCGGTCTCCATCTTGCATGGGCAATTCGCGGTTTCCTGACGGAGGCCTTTGGCCCAGCCTGACTGGACCCTGCATTTAATCCGACGTTGGAAACCAACTTGGGGGATCGCGCATGCTGGAGGAAGAACATGGGCGCCATGTCGGCGTCGTCACCCACCACGAGCTGAAGCAAAGCTTGACGACCCTGCAGCTTTGGGCGATCGCCGTCGGCCTCGTCATTTCCGGTGAATATTTCGGGTGGAGCTATGGCTGGGCGAGCGCCGGCACGCTCGGCTTCACCGTTACGGCGCTGTTCGTCGCCGCGATGTATACGACCTTCATTTTCAGCTTTACGGAGCTGACGACATCCATTCCGCACGCGGGCGGACCCTTCGCTTACGCCCGCCACGCTTTTGGCCCGGCAGGCGGCTATTTCGCAGGCGCCGCCACGCTGATCGAATTTGTGTTCGCGCCGCCAGCGATCGCGCTCGCCATCGGCGCTTATCTCAATGTGCAATTTCCCTCGCTCGACCCCAAGGTCGCCGCGGTCGGGGCTTATATCATCTTCATGTCGCTGAACATCATCGGCGTCGAGATCGCGGCGACATTTGAGCTTGTCGTCACAGTCCTTGCGATCTTCGAACTTCTCGTCTTCATGGGCGTCGTCAGTCCCGGATTCTCGATGGCGAATTTCGTCAAGGGCGGCTGGTCGGGCGAGGATCATTTCAGCGTCGGTTCGATCGCCGGCATGTTCGCCGCCATTCCCTTCGCCATCTGGTTCTTCCTCGCGATCGAGGGCGTCGCCATGGCGGCGGAAGAGGCGAAGGATCCCAAGCGATCCATCCCCATCGCCTACATCACGGGCATTTTGACGCTTCTTGTGCTGGCGATCGGCGTGATGCTGTTCGCGGGCGCCGCGGGCGACTGGACGAAGCTGTCGAACATCAATGATCCGCTGCCGCAGGCGATGAAATTCATCGTCGGTGAAAAGAGCGGCTGGCTGCACATGCTGGTGGCGCTCGGCCTGTTTGGCCTCGTCGCCTCGTTCCACGGCATCATCATCGGCTACTCGCGGCAGATTTTTGCGCTGGCGCGCGCCGGCTATCTGCCTCTCGTTCTGGCCAAGGTGCATCCCCGCTTCAAGACGCCGTGGATTGCGATTCTCGCCGGCGGCGCGATCGGCATCCTCGCGATCTTCAGCGACAATCTCATCGTGATCGGCGGCCAGCCGCTGACCGCGAACATCGTCACAATGTCGGTGTTCGGCGCGATCTTGATGTACATCATCAGCATGGCCGCCCTGTTCAGGCTGCGTCGATCGGAGCCTAGGATGCAGCGGCCATTCGTCGCGCCGCTCTACCCTTATTTTCCGGCTTTCGCTCTCTTCGCCGCAGTGATCTGCATGATCGCGATGATCTATTACAACTTTTTGATTTTTGTGATCTTCGTCGTCATGCTGGCATTGGGCTTCGGCTATTTCCTGACGACCGAGCGGCGGCGCGAGGCGGCTCCTATTGACGATTTGATCGAGTCGACCGAAGAACTGAAGGCCGAAGGGGTCTGAAGGAAGCATAGAGGCGAAGCAATGGCCTACGCGCACAGTGTAGGGGGGCGGACCTACCGCTTCCCCGATCTCAGGACGCTGCTCGCCAAGGCGAGTCCCGCGCGCTCCGGCGACTATCTCGCCGGCCTCGCCGCGGAAGATGATTCCGAACGCGCGGCGGCCCAGATGACTTTGGCGGACGCGCCGCTGAAGGTTTTCCTCAATGAAGCGCTGATCCCCTATGAGGATGACGAAGTCACGCGGCTGATCGTCGATGAGCACGACGCCGGCGCTTTCGCGCCTGTCAGCGGTCTGACCGTCGGCGATTTTCGCAACTGGCTGCTCGGGCCCGACGCTGACGAACTGGCGCTGACCAAACTCGCGCCCGGCCTGACGCCGGAGATGGTCGCGGCGGTCTCGAAGCTGATGCGCGTGCAGGATCTCATTCTGGTCGCGCGCAAGTGCCGCGTCGTCACCCGCTTTCGCAACACAATAGGTCTTGCCGGCCGGCTCTCGACGCGGCTGCAGCCTAACCACCCGACGGACGATCCGACCGGCATCGCCGCCAGCATTCTCGACGGCCTGCTTTACGGCAGTGGCGACGCCGTCATCGGCATCAATCCGGCCACCGACAGCACCGCCGCCGTATGCGCTCTGCTCGCAATGCTCGACGATGTGATTCACACCTATGAGATCCCGACGCAGGCCTGCGTGCTCACTCATGTCACGACGTCGATCGAGGCGATCAATCGCGGCGTGCCGGTCGATCTGGTGTTCCAGTCGGTCGCCGGGACCGAAGCCGCAAATCGCAGTTTTGGCGTCGACCTCGCCCTGCTGCGGGAAGGGCGCGAAGCGGGTCTGGCGCTGAAGCGCGGCACGGTCGGCGATAATGTCATGTATTTCGAAACGGGGCAGGGTTCGGCCCTATCGGCCAACGCGCATCATGGCGTCGACCAGCAGACCTGCGAGGCGCGCGCCTATGCCGTCGCGCGGAAGTTCAAGCCGCTGCTGGTCAACACGGTCGTCGGCTTCATCGGGCCGGAGTATCTTTATAACGGCAAGCAGATTATCCGCGCCGGCCTCGAGGATCATTTCTGCGGCAAGCTGCTGGGCCTGCCGATGGGCTGCGACATCTGTTACACCAACCATGCCGAGGCCGATCAGGACGACATGGACATGCTGCTGACCCTGCTTCCCGCGGCAGGCTGCAATTTCATCATGGGCATTCCGGGATCCGACGACGTCATGCTGAATTATCAGACGACGTCATTCCACGACGCGCTCTACGCGCGAGAGGTGCTGGGGCTGCGCATGGCCCCCGAGTTCGAGGACTGGCTGATCCGCGCGGGCGTTTTCGAGGGCGCAAAGAATTTGCATCCGCGCGAAGCCCTGTCGGCGCTGTTCCGCCCGGCGCTGGCGCGTATCGCCTGAAAGCTTAGAGCACCTTCATGAGCAATCTCGTCATCGTCAATCCCTGGGAGAGCCTGCGACGTTTCACGCAGGCCCGCATCGCACTTGGCCGCGCGGGCGTCAGCATACCAACGAAGCCGCAGCTCGACTTTCAGCTGGCACATGCGCGCGCGCGCGACGCGGTGCATCTGCCGATGGACCGCGAAGGCGTCTGCGCGCAACTGGAAGCGGCCGGCTATCCGGTGATCGAACTGCACAGCGCCGCCATCGACCGGACGACCTATCTGCAGCGGCCGGACCTCGGACGTAAACTCGATGAGCCCTCGCGGGAAAAACTCGGCAAGCTCACGAAGAAGGGGGCGCACGGCTTCGACGTCGCTTTCGTCATCGCCGACGGTCTTTCCGCCTTCGCCGTCAATCAGCACGCGCTGTCGATGCTGGAAGCCATACGCCCCAAGCTCAACGAGGCTGGCTGGCGCATGGCGCCCGTCGGTCTCGTCGAGCAGGGACGGGTCGCGATCGGCGACGAGATCGGCGAGATTTTCGGCGCTGAAATCGTGGTCATCCTGATCGGCGAGCGGCCGGGGCTGAGCGCGCCCGACAGCCTTGGGCTCTATCTGACCTACGGACCCCGCGCAGGCCTCACAGACGCGGCGCGCAACTGCATCTCGAACGTCAGGCCGGAAGGTCAGAGCTTCGCCGCCGCCGCGCACCGGTTGATCTATCTTTTGAGCGAGGCGCGGCGCCGCAAACTGTCCGGCGTCGATCTGAAGGACGAGGCCGAGATGCCGATTGCGCCAGCGCAGAGGTCCGTCTCACAGACCAATTTCCTCGTCAGCGGCGGCGCGTCCGTGCTCGAACCGCCGCGTTAGAGCGCTTTCCGATCGAATGGGGTCATTCGATCGATCAGAAATCGCTCCAGATTCAAAAGCTTGAGCATATCCTTGTCGATCAGACTGAACCGATCTGATCGGAATATGCTCTATAGGGCAGGCGGCTTCTTCGCTCGCGAAAAAATGAAGGCCAGCCGCGCGGTGGCCGCGATACGCGGCGTTTGCCGCAAATCCGGCGAAGCTCCAATTTAACCGATGCCTTTTCCGCCCTGTTGCGCTATGGCCTCGCCTGCCGGCAATCGCGCGCGCAGCAAAGCTTTGGCGCTTTTTCGGATGGACGGCTTCTCCGGCGTCGCCCTGACTCTCCTCAAGGTTGTCTACACGATGGCAGTTCGAGAAAAACCGATGACCGATCGCGCCGACCCCGCCCTCAATCAAGTCCAGAGCGGGGGCCTCCTCGGCCGGGTCGCAAGGGCGCTCGGACCCGGCCTCGTCACGGGCGCCGCGGATGACGATCCGAGCGGCATCGCGACCTATAGTCAGGTCGGCGCGCAATTCGGCTATCAGCTGTCATGGATCATGCTGTTCAGCTATCCGCTGATGGCGGTGACGCAGGCGATCGCGGCTCGCATTGGCCTCGTCACGGGGCGCGGCATTGCGCAGAATCTGCGCCGGCATTATCCGCGCTGGCTGCTGCGCGTCGTCGTGTTGTTGCTGCTCGTCGCCAATGTCGCCAACCTCGGCGCGGATCTTGGCGCCATGGGCTCGGCTGTTCAGCTCCTCGCCGGCGGCCCCGCCCTTGTCTATACGATCATGCTCGCCGGGCTCTGCGTTCTGCTCGAAGTTTTTATGAGCTACGCCACTTACGCCTCCGTGCTCAAATGGTTGACGCTGACGCTGTTCTCCTATGTCGTCGTCGTGTTCGCCGTCGATGTGCCCTGGGGCGCGGCCCTCAAGGCTACATTCGTGCCGGAAATCGTGTTCAATTCCCAGCACGCCATGGCCGTGGTGGCGGTGCTCGGCACCACCATCAGCCCCTATCTCTTCTTCTGGCAGGCCGCACAGGAAGTCGAGGAACAGGTGCGCCGCGCGACCTTGCCGCTCTATGTCATGCCGAGCGAAGCCGGGCTCGAAATGAAACGCATGAGCGTCGACACCTGGGTCGGCATGGGCATCTCCAACCTCATCTCCTTATTCATCATCATCGCGACGGCGGCCACTCTTCATGCCCACGGGATCACGGAGATCCAGACCTCCTCTCAGGCCGCCGAGGCGCTGCGTCCGATCGCGGGGCCTCTGACCTTCTTCATCTTCGCGCTCGGCATCATCGGCACCGGATTGCTGGCGGTTCCGGTTCTTGCCGGCTCCGCCGCCTATGCAGTGTGCGAGACGTTCGACTGGGTCGAGGGTCTCGATCACAAGGTGAAGGACGCGCGCGCTTTCTATGGCGTCATCGCGCTTGCGACCTTTGTCGGGCTTTGCCTCAACTTCGTCGGCATTGATCCGATCAAGGCGCTTTATTGGAGCGCGGTGCTGAACGGGGTTTTGGCGGCGCCCATCATGGCGTCGATGCTGCTGATCGCGGACAATAAAAAGATCATGGGCGATTTCGTGCTGCCCTGGCAGATGAGGGCCGGCGGCTGGTTCGCGACGCTCGTCATGGCGGTCGCCAGCATCGCCTTTATCGTGCTTTGAATTTGCGTCAATGCGCCGCCGCCTCTGGTTTGGGCGGCTTCTTGCCGGCGAGGCGCAGGGTGCGCACTTTGAGCGAATCATAGATCGGCCTGCTGCCGAGCATGGTGGCCAGCGCCATCGCGGAAAAGCAGGCGGCGAGCATCGGCAGCAGCGCGATCGAGCTTCCGGTCATCTCCGTCACGAGGATGATCCCGGTCAGCGGCGCCCGCACGACGGCGGTGAACAAGGCCGCCATGCCGACGACCGCGAACAAAATGGCGTGCGCATTCGGCCCAGTGAGATCTGGGTGAGCGAGTGCGCCGAAGAAGAAGCCCATCTGCGCGCCGAGCACCAACAGCGGCGCGAATAATCCGCCGGGAGTTCCCGCCGCATATGACGCGCAGCTGAGAAACAGGCGGATGACAAAGAGCAGCGGCAGCAACGAAAATGGCGTCGCGCCGTTGAGAAGGCTCTGCGTCAGGCCGTCGCCGCCGCCGACGAGAGAGGGCGCAAACCACGCCAGCGCCCCGATCATCGCGCCGATGAGCCCGGCGCGCAGTTCGACCGGCGCCCGCTTCATGCGGTCGGCGATATCGAGAGCGTCGAGCAGGAGATAATTATAGAGAGCCCCGAGCACGCCGGCGAAAAGACCGAGGCCGATGCAGAGAAGATTGTCCCGCGCGTCGGGATAGGGGAGAGCGGCGACCGCGAAATCGGGCTCGGCGCCCGTGAACAGGCGCGCCACGACGATGGCGCTCATGGAGGCGCCGAGAGCTGCGACCGCATTGCGCATTTCAAAACGACGCAGCAACTCTTCCAGCACGAAGGCGGCTCCGGCGAGCGGAGCGTTGAAGGCGGCGGCGAGACCCGCGCCCGCGCCCGCCGCCAGCAACGCCTGCCTGTCCGGCCAATCGCGGCGGAACAGAACGCCGACGAGATGAGCGAGCGTCGCCCCCATCTGGACGCAGGGGCCCTCGCGTCCGAGCGCAAGGCCGGACCCCATGGCGAGAACGCCGCCGATGAACTTGACCGGCAACAGAGCGAATGGCGCCGGCGGCAGCTCGACCTCGATCACAGCCTCCACATGGGGGATGCCGCTTCCTGCTGCGTCCGGCGACATGCGGCGCACCATGAAGGCGGCAAAGGCCGTCGCCACGGCGGCGATGCCGATCATCAGGAGACAGCCGTATGCCGGATTTCCGCTCCACGCCGTTGGCAAAGCCGTGCGCAGGTCGCGGACCATATCGAGGGCAACGCGGAACAGGCCGCAGATCAACCCCGCGCCGGCGCCGGCGACGACGGACAGCAGCGCCAGGGGCAATAGGCCCAAACGGCCGCGAAGGATCTGCATGCGCGCCCCTTAAAGGTAGCTGCCGCAAGCTACACCTTATCGAGCGCCGAGCAAACCTTCCGGCCCCGGACGATCAGTTCTGCCTCGGTCGCAATAGCGTCGAGAGGGATATCATGCGCCTCATCGGGGACGGCCTCGATTTCCTGACAGGCGAATGCGACGCCGAGCGCGAAGACGGCGTGCGTGGCGCGAAGCGCTGGGAGCGTGCGATCGTAAAATCCTGCTCCATAGCCGATCCGATAGCAGCGCCGGTCAAAGGCGACCGGCGGCGCAATGACGATATCAGGAACCACTTCGCTTGCGTCCGGCGCCGGTTCAGGAATGTTCATGCGTCCCTTTACAAGCGGATCGCCCGGCGCCCAGGCGCGAAAGGTCAGCGGGCGCCCCCAGTGCGGCGTCGCGGGCAGCGCAAGCGCTCGGCCCTCGGCGGCTAGACGATCGATGAGCTGGCCAGGATGCAGTTCGTCGCCAAATGCGGCGTAAAGCCCAATGATGCCGGGCCTTTTCCGCAATTCCTCAAAAGCGCGCTCGGCGATGGCCAATGTCGCGCGCCTGCGATCTTCGCCGGGCAGAGCATGGCGCGCCGCGGCGGCGATACCGCGCAAGGCTTTTTTCTGTGGCGTCGTCGGCACGGTCGCTCCCTTTCCACCTGATGCGAGCGCCGGAGTCGCAACAGCGCGGCGCCGCCGTGGGCTCCCGGCGCATGCCCATAAGAGTCAGCCGCGATGCATCTTAGAGATTGGTTCCTTCCCCACCAGGCCATATATACGTCACCAGGAGGCTTCCCGCCATGCGGCTCACTCGCTATTCAGACTATTCCCTGCGCGTTCTCATATATCTCGCGCTGAAGCCGGATCGGCTGAGCTCCATCCGAGAAATCGCTGAAAGCTACGACATATCGGAGACCCACCTCATGAAAGTCGTGCAGGGTCTTGGACATCTTGGCTATGTGACTACTCTGCGCGGCCGCGGCGGCGGCCTAAAATTGGCGCGGGCCCCGGACGATATCCGCGTCGGAGACGTCGTCCGGCAAACGGAGGAGGACATGGCGCTGGTCGATTGTTTCATCGAAGGATCGGCTTGCGCGATCACGGCGCCGTGCCGGCTGCGTCATGTGTTGAGGCAGGCGCTTGAGGCCTTTCTCGCCGTGCTCGACCAATATACCCTGGCTGACCTTCTCCGGTCGAAATCGAAGGCGTTGAAGGCGAGTCTTGGACTGACCTTGGCGGGGTAAGGAGCGGCGCGGCGCTTTTGGGCAATTGGTTCTATAAGATGTATGTTGACTGAATCTTATACGCAGCCGTATATAAGATGCATACAAAATACATCTAATGAGGTTCCCAATGGCCGCTGCTCTTTCCGCGAAGACGATTGCGATCGTCAAATCCACCCTTCCCGCTCTTCGGACGCATGGGCTTGACATCACGCGGCGGATGTATGAGCGGCTCTTCCAGGACGCCCCAATTCGCGCCCTCTTCAATCAGTCGCATCAAGGAACGGCGGCGTCGCAACCCGTCGCCCTCGCCAACGCCGTGCTCGCTTATGCCGAAAATATCGAAAATCTCGGCGCGCTGGCGCCGGCCGTCGAGCGTATCGCGCAAAAACATGTCGCATTGCGCATTTTGCCGGAACATTATCCTTTTGTCGCGGCCGCGCTGCTGGGGGCTATTAAAGACGTGCTTGGCGCGGCGGCGACCGAAGAGGTGATCTCGGCATGGGGCGAGGCCTATTGGTTTCTCGCCGATGTGTTGATCGGCAGAGAGGCGGTGATCAGCGCAGATCTTGCGGCGGCGCCTGGCGGTTGGACCGGCTGGCGCGACTTCGTCGTCGATCGGGTCGAGCGCGAAAGCGACGTCATCAAATCCTTCTACCTGCGTCCGGCGGACGGCCGAGAGGTCTTGCGCCACCGGCCCGGACAATATCTGACATTCGAAGCCGATATTCCAGGCAGCGGTTTGGTGAAGCGAAACTACAGTATTTCCTCCGCCCCTGACGATCGGCATTATCGCGTGACGATCAAGCGGGAAGCGGCGCCTGGAGCCCCGGCGGGTCTCGTTTCAAACTGGTTCCACGACTATGTCGGCATTGGCGACGCGCTGAAAATCGCGCCTCCGGCCGGCGATTTCGCGCTTGACGTCGCGGACGATCGGCCCGTCGTTTTACTCAGCGGAGGCGTCGGATTGACGCCGATGGTCAGCATGCTCGAGACGATTGCGCGCGATTGTCCCGACCGGCGCGCCTGGTATGTACACGGAGCGCTGAATGGCGCCGTCCATGCGATGGGATCGCACGTCAAATCGCTGGCGAAATCTTTCGGCGGCGCAGTGACGACATTCTACGCCGAACCTGCCACTACCGACGTGCGCGGCGTCCATTTCGACGAGCAGGGAATGATCAATGTCGATTGGCTTAAGACCAATACGCCGATCGCGGAGGCCGTCTATTATCTGTGCGGGCCGAGGCCGTTCTTGCGTTCTCTTGTGCGCGAGCTGTATGCCCTCGGTCTGCCGGCGGACCGCGTGCGCTATGAGTTCTTTGGACCGACAGAAGAGCTCCTGACGGCGTGAACGCCGCAAACCCTCGCTCAGGCTCTCAGCCGGTATCCCGTGCGGAAAATCCATGACACGATGATGAGGCAGAGGATCAGAAACACGACCGTCATGCCAAGGCTGACGCCGACGCCCACGTCCGAAGCGCCAAAAAAGCTCCAGCGAAATCCGCTGACAAGATAGACGACCGGATTGGCAAGGGTGACTGTCCGCCAGAACGGCGGCAGCATGTCGATTGAATAGAAGGTCCCTCCGAGGAAGGTCAGCGGCGTGACGATCAGCAACGGCACGAGCTGCAGCTTTTCGAAGCCGTCGGCCCATATGCCGAGGATGAAGCCGAACAGGCTGAAAGCGAACGAAGTGAGGATCAGAAAGCTTGCCATCCATACCGGGTGGGCGATGTCGAACGCGACGAAAAAGCGGGCGGTGACAAGTATTATGACGCCGATCATGATCGACTTGCTCGCGGCGGCGCCGACATAGCCGCAGACGATCTCGAACGGTGAGGCGGGCGCCGAGAGAATCTCGTAGATGGTGCCCGCGAATCTTGGAAAATAAATGCCGAAAGATGCGTTGGCGACGCTGAGAGTGAGCAGCGACAGCATGATCAATCCCGGCACGATGAAGGCGCCATAGCTGACGCCGTTGATCGCGTTCATATGCGGGCCGACCGCTCCCCCGAACACAATGAAATAGAGCGACGTTGAAATCACCGGCGCAACGATGCTTTGCAGCAACGTGCGCCATGTGCGCGACATCTCGAAAACATAGATCGCGCGAATGGCGTAAAGATTCATGGCTGCTTCCTTACGAGGCTAACGAAAATTTCTTCGAGAGAGCTCTCCTTCGTATTCAAATCGTTGAAGGCGATTTCGAGCTCTCCGAGCTTTTTCATCAATGCTGCAATTCCGGTCCCCTCGATTCCCGAATGGAATGAATAGACAAGGTTGCGTCCATCCGCCGAGAGATCGAGATTGAACGCTTTGAGTTCGTCCGGAATGCCCCTGAGCGGGTTTTGCAGGCAGAGCGTCAGCTGCTTTTTGCCGAGTTTGCGTATGAGCGCATCCTTATCCTCGACGAGGATGATCTCGCCTTGACGGATGACGCCGACGCGGTCGGCCATCTCCTCGGCCTCTTCGATATAATGGGTCGTCAAAATGATGGTGACGCCTTTTTCGCGTAATGATCGCACCATCTCCCACATGTCGCGCCGCAGCTCGACGTCGACTCCGGCCGTCGGCTCGTCGAGAAAGAGGATTTTGGGCTCGTGGGACAGCGCCTTGGCGATCATCACGCGGCGCTTCATGCCTCCTGACAAGGTCATGATCTTGTTGTCTTTTTTCTCCCATAAAGACAAATCGCGCAGAATTTTCTCGACATAGGCCGCGTTCTTCGGTTTACCGAACAGGCCGCGGCTGAAGCTGACGGTTGCAATAACAGTCTCGAATGCGTCCGTCGAAAGCTCCTGCGGCACGAGCCCGATCCGCGACCGCGCGGCGCGGTAATCTTTAAGAATGTCATGGCCGTCAGCGAGAACGACGCCGCTCGTTGGATTGACGATGCCGCAGACGATGTTGATGAGCGTCGTCTTGCCGGCGCCGTTTGGACCGAGCAGGGCGAATATTTCTCCCGCGCGAATCTCGAGGTTGATCCTCTTTAGCGCCGTAAAGCCGGACGCATATGTCTTTGTCAGATCAGAAATGGCGATGATTGGAGTCACGCGCGCCTCATTTGAAATTATCATGTTCAGGCAAAGGCTTCGATCATGAGCGTTTCAATGCGCCCTTCGGCGAAGCTTTTGCGCGTCGCTTCAACGGAGCCTTCGACGTCGATGGCCCGGCAGGCGTCCTCGATCACGACGGCCGAGAATCCATGCGCCTTTGCGTCCTCCGCCGAATAGCGCACGCAAAAGTCGAAAGCGAGGCCTGCGATGAAGATACGGCTAAATCCGCGTTCGCGTAGATATCCGGCAAGGCCTGTCGGCGTCATTCGGTCGTTCTCGAAGAACGCGGAGTAGGAATCGATTCCGCGCCGGAAGCCTTTGCGCAAAATGAGTTCGGCATGGGGAATATGCAGGTCCTTGTGGAGGGCGGCGCCGGGCGTATCCTGAACGCAATGGTCCGGCCATAGAATTTGAGGACCATAGGACGCCTCGATCATCTCGAAAGGCGCGCGGCCATGCGTCGACGCGAAGGAGAGATGCCCGCGCGGATGCCAGTCCTGCGTCAGGACAACATATTCAAAGCGCGCGGCGAGCCTGTTGATCAGCGCGACTGCCTCGTCGCCGTGCGGAACCGCAAGCCGCCCGCCAGGACAAAAATCATTTTGAAGGTCGACCACGAGAAGAACATCGCCGGCGGATGGTTGGATGCTGGGCCTCATAGCGCGAGAATCTCCGGGCTTGCCATCGCGGGTCCTTTCCGACTCGTTGAGGCCGAGCGTCATCGCTGGTTTTGCGCCCATTATCCCACGTCCCCGCCGAAACGCGGGCTGAGCGGAAGGAAGCGAGCGTCACATTATCCGCAACTCGAATTTGGAACAAACCGGCCGAAAGAGGTTATGCTGAGAGCGCTATATGCGCATGATCGCCGCGGCCGAGGCGGCGCGGAATTGGCTGCTGACCATTGGAGAATCCGCCGTGACGGATGACAAAAAAGAACGCACCTATTCGGATGAGGAAGTCGAAGCCAGGCTGAAGAGCGAATTGCCGCATTGGCGCCTGGAGGACGGCTGGATCCGCCGTAAATACAAGACGCATAGCTGGAAGGGCACGCTGATGGTGATCAATACGGTCGGCCATCTTGCGGAAGCAGCCTGGCACCATCCGGACATTACCGCCTCTTACGCCTGGGTCGAGGTGAGGCTCAAGAATCACAATGCGAGAGGCATCACCGACAAGGACTTTGAATTGGCGAAAAAGATCGAGGAAGTGGTGTCCTGGCAGCCGGGGAAAGCCGGCGGCGCGCTCGAAGGAACGCCGGAGAAAGACCCGCGCTTCGCCTATTTGAAATATGAAGATTAAAGCATGATCCCAAAAAGTTGCAGACTTTTTGGGATCAGATCGTAAGCGCGGGGCGGGCCCGCCGCCCTTCACCTCGAAGATCGCGCCTTAAGCCGGAAAGAAAACTTCGCCCTTGCCAAGCACGGCCGTGTCTCCGGCGAACCGGCGAAGGCGTTTTGCAAAAAGCTCGGCGGCGCCTTTGCTTTCCTTTCGAAGGAAACGGGAAAAGACGCCCGCGAAGCTTAACTCGTGAGCGCCGCAATCGACGAATGTCGGAGCGAGCGCGGGGGTTGCGCCGACGAGGATTGTTCCCCGGCGCATGAGATAGCCGGGGAGCAATCCGGCGCCGCCCACGGCGATCAGCGTTCCAGCGATGATGCGGCTGCCGAGATAGTCGCCGGCGGCGCCCTCGATGACGATCGTTCCGCGGCGCAGGCGGTCGCCGGCGCGATGACCGGCTTTTCCGCGTACTATCAACAGTCCGCCGGTCATGCCTTCCATTTCGCCGTCGAGGGGGGCGCCGAGAAAATCGCCCGCGTCGCCCTTGATCTCGAGGCTTCCGCCTGACAAGGCTGATCCTGCGAAGGGGCCGGCGTCGCCATTGATGACGAGGCGCCCGCCGCTCATCGCGCGCCCGGCCGCATGGCCGCAGTCGCCCTCAAGAATGATCTCGCCGCTCTTCAGGCCGTGGCCAAGATGATCGAATCGCGTGGAGCCGCCTTCGAAACGGATCGTCTCGACGCCGCCCGGCGTGATGTCGAAAATATCGCCGACGGTGCGCTTTTCGCGAGTCGTCTGCAATTCGATGGCTGCGATTTCGCTCGCCGATTTGCCCTCCAGCCCATGAGGCGAGAGAGGCGAAAGATCGAGCCGCTGATCGGGCTCCTGTTTCAGCGTGAGAACGAGGGTCACGGCAAAAGATCCTTCAAATGGAAGTGGAAGGGGCCGAGTTTGCCGCCATAATTGCCGGCGCCGACGCGCACCGCGCCGTCTTTGGGCCCGAGCTTCACAATGGCTGCGAGCCCGGCGCGCATCGCCTCGGCGACGGCGGCCTCGGTCAGGCCGTCGATGACGATTTCGAGGACGCAGCCGATGTCTTCATCAAGGGCGCTTTTCGTGATCCCGCGCAGCGTCGGGCAATAGGCGTCATTGGTCGAGGCCGGCACGCCGGCATATTTGGAGCCGACCTTTGAGCCCGATCGCACAATGCCGCCGGGGAAGGGCATGATTGCGCCATCGACGCCATTCATAGCCTCGATCGCATGTTCCGCGGCGTTGAGCGTCGTTGTGAAATTGGCGCCCATGATCAATAGATTGCCGCCGCCGACGGCCTTTTTGGTGAGGCCGGTCGTAGCCTCGCATAGAAACTCGCCGTCCATGCAGGGGATTCGCCAGAAGTGGCGATCGAGAAACTTCTTCGAGATCTGCCAGCCGTCGCCGAAGTAGCGCAGCGAATCGCCGATCGCCAGCCTGTCGGGACTTTCAAGGTCGGCGAAGCAGGCGGAGCCCGGCGAGGTCAGAACGCATTGCCCCGCGCGATTGACCAGCTGCGTCTGTAGCATGTCGGTCGACATGGAAAACAATAAAACGCGAACGCCGGGCCGGCCGTCCGGCGTTTGGTCGGCGGAGACCTCGCGATCGATTCCAGCCTCGACGCCGCAGCCGATGACGGACGTGGCGAAGCCTGTCATCGTTGTCGCCGCCTGCCGCGCCCACTTCAAATTTGGAGCGGTGAGGATAATCGCCGTGCCGCGCATCGGAAACGCTTCGGCGAAGGTCTCGTCGATGCGGACGCCATTGCTGATCATTGGGCGCATGCGACCTCCTTGAACGGATCTGTGCGCGGAAGAATATGAGCCGGGACCGCGAACATATTATATGAGACGCCATAATGGCTCTCATAATAGGCGCTGAGGCGCCGGTTGATCGCCTTGTCGAAGCCAGGGGTCACTTTCAGAGCTTTGCCCCAGCGATAATGGCTGATGCTGCCGTCGCGCACGACGAGATCGCCGTCCTTGAACACGAGATGAGCGTGGCGGAACATCTTCGCGATGTCATTGTTCGGGGCGTACACCGCGACATCCGCGACGGCGCCCTCGCCAAGCTGGCCGCGGTCCTTGAAGCCAAAGAGCTTCGCCGGCGACGCCCTCGTCATCGTCGCCACCTCATTGATGCTGTATTCGCGCGAGATCGACGGCAACGTTGTATATGCGAGCACGTCCTGCGGGATACGGGCCAGCACTTCCGCCCGGCGCTCGCGGCTCATCAGCAGTGCGAAGATGTCCGGATAGGTCGTGAATGGCGCGCCGTTCGGATGATCCGTGGTGAAGAAGACCCGGTGCGAATCATTGATCAGAAGGAAAAGCTCAAGGCCGCACGCCCATTGAATGGCGTTGACGAAGTCATTTTCGCGATAGGCGTAGGGCACGATGCCGCCCCCATTCGCGTCGCCGTCGACGATCACCGATTTGCGCGGCTTGGCGCCGCCAGAGGCGCTGAACTGGCGCAGCACGTCGGACGAAATCGTCACCGTTTGCCCGAACATCACCTGACCGATGTCCACGGTGACGTTCGGAGCGCCATTGACGGCCGCGGCGAGGATCGCGGCGGCGGAGGAGAACGCATGTTCGCCTTCCGAGCCGTAACCGTAGAATTGCAGATGAGCGAGGTGCAGCGGCAGGCCGCGCGCAGCCTCGATCGTCGCAAGGGCGGTCTCGACATTTCCCGGAACGCCGAGATTGTTCGTGTGCAGATGCAGCGGATGCGGAACTTTGAGGTCGATCAGAGCGCGCTGCAGCCCTTCGACGATCTTGCGCGAAGAGACGCCATAGAAAGGCACTACATCATCGAGACCGAACGTGCGCGCATTATATTTGAAAGCTTCGGCGCCGCCCGCGTTGATGCATTTGAGCCCAAGGCCGTTCGTCGCCGTCAAGGTCGCTGCGACATAATCGGCGATCGCAGCCGGGCTTTCACCGTCGCGCAGCAGGCTCAAAAGGAAATCATCATTCCCGAGGATCGTAAGCGTCGCCTTGTCGATGATCGGAATGTCGCAGAGCTCGAGATGCGCCTGCAGCGCCTGATGCGGCGCGACCGCCGGCTCGACCACGGTCGTAAAGCCCATGCCAGCGTAGATCGTGCCGGTCTCATAGGTGGACCATTTCGCGGTCCCGAGCGCCAGTTTCGGAGCGGTGCGGCTGCGGTGCAGCTCTGGCAGCAGCAGGCGCGCCGTATTCTCGTTGCCGCCTGCAATATGCGAGTGAATGTCGATGGCGCCCGCCATCACAATCTTGCCGGAGACGTCATGCGTCTGATCCGGCTGGCGTCCGCGCGGCGGCGCGACGATGCGGCCGTCCTCAATCCAGAGGTCCGCGATTTCATCGCGCTGATGATAGGGATCGACGATGCGGCCGCCCTTCAGAAGAATGAGCATTAGGCGTCTCCACCGATCTGTTGGGCGATGCTGGCGATGAAGGAGGCGACGGAGATCGCATTGGTCCGATGCGAGGCCTCACGCGCAACGATCGAGCTGACCTCCCGCGCGTATTCCGCCGAGTCATAATCGACGCCTGGCTGTCCTACGTCCACTCGAACCGCGGGCTCTTTCGAAAATTGCGCGCCCGCGGGGACGAGGGCGATAATGGGAATCTCTCTTTTCCATGGCGGCGCCGCGGCGCTATAGGCCGAGATCCAGAGAGCGGCGTCCGCCTCCCCGCTTTCGACCAGCCGGTCGGCGTCGAACCGCCAGCTGTCATGTTCGGGATAACCGCGGCCGAAGGAGGTCCGCACCGGGAACCCCGTCGACCAGCCGGACGTCTGCACCACCCCGAATGCATTGTCGCTCGTTCCGAGAGGCAGGCTCGTGAATCGCGTCGTCTTGTTGAGATCGAGGATAAGGCCGGTGACCATTTCGACGGACAGCCGGTCGAGTTGCCGCGGTCCCCAGACAGCGACGCCAAACCGCGCCTTGTTCAAGATTCCAGCGATCTCGTCGAGCTTCTGCTTCACCTCCTCGGGGGCGGCGATCGGCCGTCCCGCGACACGCGCGCGCAACGCCGCCAGCGTCGTGTGAAGGTCGCTTGTTTCCACTGTCTCGATAGCGACGCCCTTGATCGCGACGCCGTGCGGCGGCGCGATCCAGATGACCTTTCTTGGGCCGCGTTCAAGATCCAGCAGCGGCGATTCCGCGGGAGCGAGGCGCTCGATCAGCTCCGGCCAGATGGCCGTCAGATCATCACCGATGAAGACAAGCACGTCTGCCTGCAAGCGCGCGACGCTTGGCGTCGTCAGCATCGCGCCAGCCTGCCGCACGACGTCGAGATCCGTGAAGATTTCGTGCGATCGCAAATGATCGTAAACGCCGCGAATGCGCTCGGCGAGGAGGATCGAGACGCGAGCGCCTGCGATGTCGGCGCCAAGCCCGGCGATGACGGGGAGGCGCGCCCGCGAAAGAATCTCCGCCGACCGCTCAGCCGCCGCTTCAAGCGAAGCGGATTTTCCGTCTATCCGAGCGTCAACCATCGACCTTCCTCCAAGTGCTTGCCCGTGCGGCGCTTGACGCGCCCTTTTTGAGCGCGCGTTTTCCTGACGTCCCGCGCCTTAGCGGCGTTGTCGAGAAATCGCCCCGCTGTCATCCTTGCGCGCGGCGGCGGCGCGACCACCATGTCCACGCAGCCTTAGCCCGCGAGCGCGCCGTTTTGGCGCCGCCGCGTCCCTGTGACAAGACGAAAAGACGTTCCTCCATGACTGGGGACCGGTCGATCCCGGCGATGAAGGGGTCATGATCCTATCGGCTGCAATCGTCGTTGGCGAGGGCGTTTCGCGGAATTCGGACGAGCGCGGCGATTGACGCTGCGGGTCCCCCGAAACGAAGCGGATGCTACGTGAGGGGCCTAGCTGGCGCAAGACGACGCCGGCGCTTTTTTTTGGCGCGTTTGGCGGCGCCTCTTCGCCGGCTGGACCGGCGATTTGTCGCAAGCTGGCGATGAGAGTTGACGCCACGGGACATAATATGCATATGGAATTTTTGGACGTTCTCTCGGAAAGCGCGGTCTTGGCGACCCCCCCTGCTGAGCCGAAGGGAGTGCCGGAGGAAAAGTCCATGCTTCACCAAGCCGCAGCACCAAAGGATTCGATCTTCGGCGGGGCTTTTGCGCCGCACGCCGGTGGGGCGCCCTGCGTCCGGAGCTTCGAAGAAGCCGGCGGTCGTCGCATTCCGCTTCATGCCTACAAAGGCCGGCCGAGGCCGGCGGAGCCGCCGAAGGCTCCCGCCCCCGCTCCAAAAGAGGCGCCGAAACCGAAACAGGACGCGCCGCAGCCGTCTGAACCGCCAAAGCCAGCCAAATAAGGCGCTCGAACACAAAGATTTTGCCGCGGCCCCGGCCTGCGTTATGCATTATCGGCGGCGATTTAACGCACATGCGCATCAGCTGAGTCTCGGCAGGCGTTCGGCTGTTTGTATGGCCGTGGGCTTTGCGCAGGGCTTGCAGGGCCAATAGAGCGGCGCCATGTGGCTTTCAGCTCCAGCGATCGGCCGGGCGAAGGGAAGCCGCGACAGGCCGCGGCTGGAATGAAGGTTCACGGGCACACTCATGCATGTCATCGAAATCGATTTCGGCGACCCTGTCGAGGCAGCCTGGGCGCTCGCGGATTTGCCGTTTTTAACCTTTTTCGACAGTGCGATGGTCGATGGGACGCTTGGCCGCTACAGTTTCATCGCAGCCGATCCCTTCGCGAGGACTCAAGGCAAGGAAGCCGATGCGGGCTGGACGCTCCGGCTGAAGTCGATTTTGGCGGAATACAGGATGGACCCTGTGCCGGGCTTGCCTCCGTTTCAGGGCGGCGCCGCGGGGCTGTTTTCCTATGAACTCGGGCGCAGTCTCGAACGCCTCCCGGCGCCTTTGCGGGACGATCTCGCCTTTCCGGATCTGTCTCTTGGGCTTTACGACGTCGTCGTCGCCTTTGACGCCTTCGAGCGTCGCGCCTGGATCATCTCAACGGGCCTTCCTGAAAGCGATCCGGCGTCGCGCCAGAGGCGCGCGGTGGAACGCGCCTTCTGGTTTGAGGAAAAGCTAGCGCGCGAGCCGCGCGCGGGGGCCGCGGGGCATATCTCGCTTTCAGGCTGGACCAGCAACTTTACGCGGCAAACATATGAGAAGGCCGTTGCTGAAGTGATCGAGCGCATTCTCGCGGGCGATATTTTTCAGGCTAATCTTTCGCAGCGATTTGAAGCTCGGGTCCCGCCGGACTTCGATCATTTCGGCTTCTATCGCCGCCTGCGCCGGGTCAATCCGGCGCCTTTCGCCGCCTATCTCGACCACACAAACTTTATCATCGCATCGGCTTCGCCGGAGCGGTTTTTGCGCGTCGAGGGCGATCTCGTCGAAACGCGGCCGATCAAAGGCACGCGGCCGCGCTTCGCCGATGCGCTCGTCGACATGTTGCAGACCAAGGCGCTCGGCGAAAGCCGCAAGGATCGCGCCGAAAATGTCATGATCGTCGACCTGTTGCGCAACGATCTCTCGAAGGTTTGCAGGCCGGGCTCCGTGCAGGCGCCGCAACTTTGCGCTCTTGAATCCTATGCGACGGTTCATCATCTCGTCTCAACCGTTATCGGGCGCCTCGCTGACGGCTTTGGGCCCGTCGACGTTCTCGCCGCCGCCTTTCCCGGCGGATCGATCACCGGGGCGCCAAAATTGCGCGCAATGGAAATCATTACGGAACTCGAAGGCCATGCCCGAGGCCCCTATTGCGGCGCCATCGGCTATCTCAGCTTCAACGGAAGCATGGATTTGAACATCGTCATACGCACCGCGAGCTTTCGCGCGGGCGCCTGCGTCGTGCAGGCTGGCGGCGGAATTGTTACGGCCTCCGACCCCGCTTCCGAATATATCGAGACGCTCGACAAGGCGAGGCGCATTTTCGAGGCCTTCGGCGCCAAGGAATTCGCGCAATGATCCTCGTCGTCGATAATTACGATTCTTTCGTCCACACCGTTGCGAGCTACCTGCGCGAACTGGGCGAGACGCCGGTCGTGATCCGCAACGACGCCGCGCTGCCGGATGAGGCGCCGGAGGCGATCGTCATTTCGCCGGGACCTTGTACCCCCAACGAGGCCGGAATGTCGATGCAGCTCGTGCGCGACTACTCCGGGCGCGTGCCCATTCTCGGCATTTGTCTTGGTCATCAAGCCATCGGGCAGGTCTTTGGCGGCCGCGTCACACGAGCGTTGCGGCCGATGCACGGCGAGGCGAGCGCGGTGCGTCACGGGGGGCGCGGCATACTTAAAGGCTTGCCTGACCCCCTCAACGTTGGACGCTATCATTCGCTGATCGTCGAACTCGAGAATCCGCGAGCGCCGCTGGAGGCGACGGCTTGGTCGCAGGAAAATGAGATCATGGCGCTACAGCACCGCGAGCACCCGACGTTCGGCGTGCAGTTTCATCCTGAATCGATCTTGACGGACAAGGGCCATTTGCTGTTGCGCAATTTTCTCGGCTTGATCGAGGGGCGATCGGATCGGGTCCCGGTAAGCTCAAGCTCGGCGGCGTAGGCGGCGCGATTGCCTTTCCGGCTCGGCTGCCTATATAGTTTTGCGGTCCCACATTGCTGCGTCGAAGCCCGTTCGCAAGCCTTGGGTCGGCGGAGCGGAGTTCCGCCTGATCTTGGCGTGTTCTGGTTTCGCCTCATCATTTCATGATTTCATGGTGTTCAATATATTAGGGCGCGGCCGCACATTGAGCTCAGCCGCGGATGTCAGCGGCGCCGCCGCACCAAATTGCGCCGGGAGCGCGCATTGCGCTTCGAGAGACCGCAAAACCCTGTCGGGGAGAATGAACGATGACTTTGATGCTCGCGAGCGTAATCAACCGGGCCGAGGCGGAAGCGGCCCTGACGAGCGGCGTCGACATCATCGATCTCAAGGACCCGGCGAAAGGCGCCCTCGGCCCGCTTGATCTTGGCGCCGCGGCCGAGATTGTCGCGGCGGTCGGCAAACGAAAACAGATCAGCGCCGCGGCCGGGGATCATTTCGAGACGCCCGGCGAGGCGGTCAAAGCCGCGCTCGATCTGGCGGCGACCGGAGTGGATTACGTCAAGGTCGGGCTTTCCTCCGATGCGGCGGGAGCGGATCGCATTCGCGCGCTCGGGGCGCTCGCCGGCAAAGTCAAACTCGTCGGAGTGCTTTTCGCCGATCGTCAGCCAGACCTCGATCTTCTTGATCTCATGGCCGCGCAGGGCTTCGTCGGCGCCATGCTCGACACCGCGGCGAAGGGCAAAGGCCGTCTGCTGAATTATATGGATGTGGCGGCGCTGGCCCCTTTCGTCGATCGCTGCCGCGGCGCCGGATTGATGTCGGGACTGGCGGGTTCGCTGGAGGCGCCAGACGTGCCGCGTCTTCTTCCGTTGCGGCCGGATTACCTTGGGTTTCGCGGAAGCCTTTGCAAGAGCGGCGATCGGGAGGCTTCGATCGACCCGGCGGCCGTCGCCATGATCCGCGATCTCATTCCCCATGTCGCCGACTCTCAAACCTCCGGAGGCGAGACCGACGTTGACTGGCGCCTTCTTGGGCGAGGCTATGTTCCGGTCAATGAGATCACCGAGACCGATCGCATCTTCGTCCATGATCTCGTCATGCCGTGTTATATCGGGGCTTATGAATTCGAGCGCGCGAAGAAGCAGGACGTGCGCTTCAACATCGACGTCGATGTCGCCAGAGCCCGCATGCATTCCGATGACATGCGCGATATTTTTTCCTATGATCTCATCGTCGATGCAATCAAGATCATCACGGGTCGCGGCCATATCGAACTGATCGAAACACTCGTCAGAGAGATCGCGGATTCGGTGCTCAGTCATCCAAGCGTCGTCAGCGTCGTCGCGCGGGTCGAAAAGCTCGACGTCATTCGCGGCGCCGTGGGCGTCGAGATCAAACGCGAACGGGCGAAGGAGGCGGCCGCGCTCAATCGGCGCTTTGCGTCGGTCGACATAGCCGCGCCAAAACTGAGAGGCTCCAGAAGCCATTGAGCATTTTTGTCGCCAAGCTCGGCGGCAGCCTCGCCTTTTCGCCGCAGCGCGAAGCCTGGCTCGCCGCCCTCGCCGCATCGGTCCGCCCGCTGATCCTCGTCGCGGGCGGCGGCCCTTTCGCAGAAGCCGTGCGGGCCGCGCAGCCGCGCATGGGATTCGACGATGTCGCGGCGCATCGGCTGGCGCTGCTCGCCATGGAGCAATTCGCCGTCATTCTCGCCAGCCATTCCGACAGATTCGTCCTGGCCTCATCGCGCGAAGACATCAAGGCCGCGCTCGAGGCCGCGAGGATTCCGGTCTGGCTGCCCTCCGCGATGACGCTATCGGCCGCGCAGATTCCCGCAAGCTGGGATGCGACGTCGGATTCACTCGCCGCGTGGCTCGCGGGACTGGTCGGCGCCCGGCGCCTGCTGCTGATCAAATCCTTCGATCTCGAGCGGCCGGCGACTGCGGCCGAGCTTGCGGAGCGTCAAATCATCGATCCGCTCTTTCCGCGTTTTGCCGCGCAGAGCGGGGCTTTGGTTTCCGTCGCCGGGCCCGCCTCATTGCCTTTCGCCAGAGAGATCTTAAAAAGCGGCGGCGCGCCCGGCATGGTCGTCATGCGCGAGGCGGCCGACGTCCCGGCGCCGGCATGATCCTGTCCGGCCTTTGGCGCAGGCCCGCATCCGGCTGATCACGATATGAGCGAGCGTCTTCTCTTCGTCACCGGACACCTTGCCCATGCGCGGCTTGAGCGGCTGCTGCGGTCATTGGGGGAAACGCCCTTCGTCTGGGATATCTGCGACATTGGGGTCAAGGTCGCGGCCTTGATGACGGAGGCGATTCTTTTGCGCCGTCTGCCGCGTCCGCTGAATGTCGATCGCGTGATTTTGCCCGGCCGTTTTCGCGGCAATGTCGACGCCCTGTCCGCCGAACTGGGCGTCGCCGTGCTGCGCGGGCCGGATGAAATAAGCGACCTGCCGGCCTTTCTCGGACGCGGCGGCGAGGCGCCGGATCTCTCGCGCTTTGACATAAGGATCTTCGCCGAGATTATCGACGCGACGGCTTTGTCCGTCGAGGCGCTGCTGACGCGCGCGGAAAAGCTGCGCGGCGCCGGCGCCGATGTGATCGATCTCGGTTGCCTGCCCGACACGCCGTTCCCTCACCTTGAAGACTGCGTTGGCGCCCTAAAATCGGCGGGCTTCAGTGTCAGCATCGATTCCTTCAATCCAGACGAATTGAGGCGCGGCGCCAGGGCGGGCGCGGACTTTCTTTTGAGCCTCGACGAAAACAATCTCGACCTTGCGCAAGGTACGGCGGCGACGCCCATTCTCGTCGGCTCGCCTGTGCATGATCTTGATTCGCTGGTGCGCGCCGCGCGCGCGGCGGAGCAGCGCGGCATGCCTTACATCATCGACCCCATTCTCGATCCGATTCACTTTGGGTTTGCCGCGTCGCTGGTGCGATACGTCGAGGCGCGCCGGCGTCTTCCCGAAGCCGAAATGATGATGGGCACGGGCAATCTCACCGAGCTGACCGAAGTGGATTCAGGCGGCCTCACCGGCGTCCTCATCGGGCTCTGTTCGGAGCTGAAGATCCGCAACGTGCTCACTGTTCAGGTCAGCGCGCATACGCGGCGAACGATCGAGGAGCATGACGCCGCGCGCCGTCTCATGTTCGCCGCCGCCGCCGATGGCGCGTTGCCGAAAGGCTATGACGCGGGGCTTTTGCAATTGCACGACAAAGCCCCTTTTCCGTCGACAGCGGAGGAGATCGCGGAGATGGCGGCTGATGTGCGAGACGCCAATTTTCGCATCGCGACGGCGCCGGACGGGATTCACATTTTCAATCGTGACGGTCATCATATCGCGCCCGACGCCTTCTCATTATACCCGAAGCTCGGAGTCGAGGCCGATGGCGCGCACGCCTTCTATCTTGGCGCCGAACTGACAAAGGCCGAGATCGCTTTCGCGCTCGGCAAGCGCTATGCGCAGGATGAACCGCTCGACTGGGGCCGTGGCGCCGATCGCCCGGAGGAAGAGCGCGACCGTCTGCGCGAAGCCGGGCATACGCTGCGGCGGAAAGAGTGATCGCGCCATCTGTTGAGATGTCGTTGTTAGCCGGGTCCGCTTTGGCGTCGCGAAGAACGCCGTAACGAGGAGTTAGCAAGATGCCGATGATCCGTGAGGTCGTCGTCACCACAATGGACGCATCCGGCAATCCGCATATCGCGCCGCTGGGGCTTATCGAAGACGCGGGGGGCTGGATCATCGCCCCCTTTCGGCCGTCGACGACGCTCGACAATCTTTCGAGCGTTCCTTTTGCGACCGTCAATTATATCGACGATGCGCGCATCTTCGCGGGGCTCGTCACCGGGCGCCGCCAATGGCCGCTGGCGCCAGCTCGCCAGGGACGGCCGCCGCGCCTTCACGCGGCGCTCGCTCATGCCGAGCTGATCGTAAGCCATGTCGAGGATCATACTGAGCGGCCGCGATTTCACTGCAAGGTCGAGCGGGTCGAGACCCATGCGCCATTCGAAGGTTTCAATCGCGCGAAGAATGCAGTGCTCGAAGGCGCCATTCTGATCACGCGGCTAAAGCTTTTGCCGCGCGAAAAAATCGATCAGGAAATCGCCTATCTCTCCATCGCAATCGAGAAGACGGCGGGGTCGGAGGAGCGGGAGGCCTGGGGCTGGCTGATCAAGGCTCGGGATGATTTCTACGCTTTGAAGTGATGCGCGGCGATCAGCGCCACGGCGGACGCCGGCGCGCAATCGCAAGCCTTTTCATGCGCGTTCGGCGCCGCTTCGATCAGCTCGTCGAAGGCGACATATGGGCGCCCCATTCGCGTCGCGAGATCGGAGACCACGCCGCGCCCGACGCCGGCGCCTATGATGGGCGCCTCATTATCAAGGACGCCGCGGGACAGGATGAGAGCCGCCGCGTCCATGATCTCACGCAGCTGCGCCTCGGCGAAGAACCGCGCGAGCCTTGTCCAAGCGGCGTCCGATGCTTCATGCGCATCGCGTCCGATCATGCGAGCGAGCCGCGCGATGGAGGCGGCGGTGGTTTTCTCCCGTCCGTCCGAGGTATCCATCATGTCTGACCCCGGCGGCAATTGTCCGAGAATGCGATGCACGTCAGCCATGTCGGCGAACCATTCATTCATCAGCGCCGTCCATTGTCCGGCGAAGGGGACCTGCTTCGGACCGGCCATTAAAAAAGTGCGCACGAGGCCGGTGTAGACGAGTTCGCCATGCGTCAGCCGGTCGGCGTCGGTATAGCCGCTGCTCGCCGGCGCGCCGCCGGCTACGGGGATGATGTCCGTCGTCGTGGAGCCCATGTCGATCAACAGGGCCTCTCGCAGCTTGACGCCAGCAAGCGCGGCGCTGGCGTGCCAATTGGCCGAGCCTATGTCGGTCGCATGGGCGCTCGCATCGGAGCCGTCGACAAAGCCGGAGCGCGCGGCGTAAAACACGGCGCGATCCGGCGAGAGGAGGCGCTCGGCGATGGCGGCGACGCCTGCGACGCCCTCTGCTCGCGTGGCGAAGGCGTCGGACAATTCCCCGGTCATGGTGATGGCGTTCAGTGGCGCGGCGCCAATCCTCGCGCGCGCCTCACCGAAAGCGCGCTCGAGTTCACTAAGCCCGAGCCACAAAGGGCAGGCGATCTGTACGGCGTCCTTGATGATTCCGTTTTCCGCGCGCGCCGCTTTGAGATGCGCGCCGCCAATATCCCAGCCGATGATGTTTTGCATGTTGCAAAGCCTGAAGCGTTATTGAAAGGCGCCGCCGCCGGTAAGATGGAATGAGGCGCCGCCGCGTCGATCATGCTCGTTAGCTCATTGTCTCAATGCATGTTCTGATCCAAAAAGTCTGCGGCTTTTGGGATCATGCTTTATGCGCCCTTCGTCGCCGCCGCGGGTCGTCCGGGCGGCGGATGCGGATGTTTGGCATAAGATCCCACATAGAAACAGGGGCGCGCTGAATGGAAGTCATTCCGGTGATCGATCTCAAGGGCGGGGTGGTGGTTCGCGCTCGTCTCGGGCGGCGCGATTCTTATGCCCCGATCGACACGAAACTGGCGCCAACGAACGCGCCGGGCGATGTTGTCGCGGGACTTTTGTCGCTGCATCCGTTTCAGACGATCTATATCGCCGACCTTGATGCGATCGAGTCGCGCGGCGATCATGAAGAGATAGTCAGCGCGCTCAGTGAGGCCTTTCCACAGACGGCGTTCTGGGTCGATGCAGGCGTCGCCGACGCAGCCGGCGCGCGCGCATGGTTATCGCGTCATGGGCGCGAAACCCTCGTTCTCGGTAGCGAGTCGCTGACCGGCCCGGCCGCACTTCAAGAATTGGTCGGGATAGAAAGGCTCGTTCTCTCGCTCGACTTTCGCGGCGATTGCTTTGTCGGCCCGCAGACGCTCCTTGCAGCGCAGCATTGGTGGCCTTCACGCGTCATTGTCATGACGCTTGCGCGGGTCGGCAGCCATGCCGGACCCGATCTCGATCGCCTGAAATCAATCGTTGACCTTGGGGCGTCCTCATCGGACGATTTTGGCAGATCGTCTGTTCAGCCCCGCGTCTACGCAGCCGGCGGCGTTCGCGGCCCCGAGGATCTCGCCTCTCTGGCGAAGGCGGGCGTCGAGGGCGTTCTCGTTGCGTCTGCGTTGCACGACGGCCAGTTGACCAGCGCCGATCTCGACGCCGCCCGGACAATTTAAAAAGGGGGCCGGAGCCCCCTTTTCGATTTTGTCGTTTCGAGACGCTTAGAGCATGACCGCGATCAAGGGGTCATGCTCTTATCTCTTTGTTCAACCAGATGATCTTGTCCGAAAAGCCGAAAGCTTTCCGAAAATCATGCTTAGTTCGGCGCGAAAGGATGCTTCGCCGTGTTGCGCTCGGCGACGACGGTTTCGGGCGTCGGGTCGCCGTTGATGGCGCGAGCGATGGCTTCCTTGGTGGCCTGGTAGTTGTAGTCCTGGATCTTCTGATCGTCCTTGGCTTCCCAATGAATGAAAACGCCGACGGAGATGAAGATGTCGTTGGCTTCCTTGATCGGAATGACGCCATCGGCGACGCTGTCGGCGACTGCCTTGGCGACGCCGCGCTGCGCCGGACCGAACATCTGCACGGCCTGGGTGGCGTTCTTGATCGTCACTTTGTTGAAAAGGACGGTCGCGGGCTTGACCAGCAGGTTCGGAGCGACGACGGCGAGGAGGGTGGTGAAGCCGTCCTTGTTATTCGTCAGCGCATTGGCGAAGGCCGCTTCGGCGGCGCTGCCGCGCGGCCCAATGAGGAGGTCGATGTGAGCGACTTCGTTGCCTTCGCCGACGAGCGATTCGCCAACCAGCAATTTGTTGATCTTGGTCACGTTAAAAAATCCTCCCATGAGAAAACCCTTCGTAGACAGCTATCGAAGAAGTTAGACGGATATGAAGGTTCGATCCTTGTTGTCAGCACCCATCTTTTCGCCGGGTCGGTTAGCCGGATGAAAGCGGCGCTCGTCCGCTGGCGCGCACTCAACCATTATTGCGGCGGCGGATCAAGACAGGATTAGCCGATCCGCGAAAAGCGTTGCGACGGTGAGGTCGGCGCTGGTTCCGGGGTTCAGCCCCGTCGCCTTGAGGCGGCGATCGAAATCCAGAAGATCGCCCAGCGAATCGGCTGGATCCGTCTGCGCCATAAATCTTTCGCGAATGTCGATCGCCGCATTCTGGACGACCAACGCGGCGTCAAGGCCGTTCTTGCGCGTAATATGACTGTCAAAAATTCCTGCGAGGAAACTGAGATAGACGGCGACGACAGGCCACGGCGCCGGCCACGCTTTTTCGCGCGCGGCGGCCAGCGCGTTTGCGCCGATGGTGAATACGTCGGAAAAATCGCTGGCATATTGATAGGCGATCCGGTCCCGGCTGGCCGCCTCTTTCATCGCATCGAGAAGGGTCGTCTCGGCCGGCGCGCGAACGTCATGGCGCCCGGATTGTCCAAGCCCCGCCGGCGCCGCGCGAACGATCGCGTCAAAGGCCGATTGCGCGTCCTCGCGCGTCAACCCGCCCAGGATTCTTTTCAAGGATTGCCGAAACTCATCCTCCTGGTTTCTTTGCCCTGGCGCCCGCTCTGCGGGCGAAGCCGTTTTAAAATCCGCGGCCGCCGCCAGCGGCGCGCAGAGGAGAATAATGCCGAGATTGGTGTTGAGGCCGACGCTCAAAGCCGTCGCCTCGACAGCGCCGAGAATGCGGGCGCCGACGGTCGAAAAGGGACGGCACAAGGGTTCGGCGGCGACCTCCGCGCTGCGCAGGAAATGGTCGACCGTCATGCCATGCCCGTCGGCGAAAATATGCACATTGCCGGGTTTTGGCGCCTCGATCTCATCCCGGCAGGACGCGATGAAGGCTTTCGCGATCTCGTTAGGCTCAGCCTCGCTCATGCGACGGGCTCGGCCGCGGGATGGATGGCCTCTCGCGCGGGAGCCAGTCCGCTGCGCGTCAGAAAATCGCGCGCGAGGCGATCGGCGATCGAAAAAGGCGCGACTTTCTGCAAGCCGCGCCAGCCCGGCATGCTGTTGACTTCGAGCACCTGCGGCGCGCCGCGGGCGTCGAAGATCATGTCGACGCCCGCGAATTCCGCGCCGACCGCCGCCGCCGCGCGCAAGGCGAGGTCGACCATCGCGGCGCCCGGCTCCAGCCATTCCGGCCGTGCGCCAAGCTTGACATTGGTGATCCAATGCGCCGCGCGCCGCGTCATGGCGGCGATGACTTCCCCTTGCGAGACAAAAAACCGCATGTCCGCGAAGCCGTCGCGCTCCACGCCGACAAAGCGCTGCAGATAATAAACGCCCTCGACGGCCTCGATCGAAGGAAGGTCGTCTTCACCAGTAATCAGCTTCAGGCCAAAGCCCTGCGCGCCAAAAAGCGGCTTAAGCACAAGCGGACCGCGCGCCGTCTCGCGCCGTATGATTTTCCGCGCCGCTTCGCTTGATTGCACGGTCCATGTCGGCGGCGTCGGAATATCGGCCTGCGCGAGAGCGAAACTCGTCGCCGCCTTGTCGACGCAGATTTCGATGGCGCGCGCCGAATTGACGACGGGAACGCCAATATCGGCGAGGCCATGCAGCACGCTCAGCCGAAGCGTGACGCTTTCGAAGGAGCCGGATCCGATGGCGCGCACGAATACGGCGTCCGGCAGATCCGCGCCAAAACCATGAATGACGAGCCCGCTTTTGCGCTTTGTATCGAAACCGCATTGCGCCAGCCGGATCGGCGTCGCGACAGCGCCTGCGCGCGTGAAGGCGGCCGCCAAATCCCGCGCGTGCCAATCATAAAGATCGACTGCTATCGCGATTTTCGGTTGCGCGGAGACGGCTGGCGCGGCCCGCTTAGGAGAAACAGGCATCGAGACGAGCGTTGTCGATTCTGCCGGCGCGGAACGTTTCCCCCGTTTCAACAGCCGTGACGATGGCTTGCGCGGGGCTGAACAGCATCGGGTCGATCGCATAAAAATCGCCCTTGTACTTCTTGAAGATCTCCGCGAAGGGCTGTCCGTGGTCGCGCGACGTCGTGCTTGGTAATTGCTCCGCCAGAGCCTTGGCTTCATCCGCCGGTCCGGTCACAAACAGATGAGCCTGACCCGCATAAATGATCGCGTCATTGGTGCGGCCCATCGCATGGATAAAGTCCGGATGAGGCGGAGACAGCGGCGCAGCCGCGACGCCGTCAATGATGCGCTCGAGCGGAAATTTCAATTCGTGCGCCTTGTGCAAAACCACCTCAAGAACGCGCGAAACCACTTGAACGCCGCCGGCAAGGCTCTGCGTCGGCGCGAAGATGAAGGCGAGATTTTCAGGGCTTACGCCACAGGCGGCGGCAACCTTGTCGGTGACTTCCGGCGGCGGCGCGCGATCACTCTCCAGCACCAGCGTCGCCCGGCTCGCGTGGTCATGATAGGCGAGATCGTGGAACAGGGGCTCCTTGCGCGCAAGCGCGCGGCCGGGACCGGAGCCGAGCGCAAAAAACGCGCCCTTTCCTTCGCCGTGCGAGAGAGCCCAGCCGGCATATTGGCTGGCAAGACATGCGATGACGGGATCGGTGGCCCGGACCGAAATCTCGAACGGCCATTTGGGGTTGGAGCCGGTCGGCCCCAATTCCACGGTTCCAAGGCCGCCGAGGCAGATCTCTGCGATGCGCAAACCGGCGTCAATGCCGCCGCGCGCCGCTTTGCCGGCGTCGATAATCGTCTCGCCGCGTTCTCCCTTTGACACGGCAATGCGCAATTTGGCCGCGTCGGCGATCATGCGGTCAACAAGGTGCCCAGCCAGCGTGTTGATGCTCAGTGCCGTCTCGCTCAAGATGTCGCCTCCGTCTCGATATGGTCTATTCCGTCGAGAATCGAAGCGGTCCGTTCTTTTACGAGCTCACGCGCCCTCGAGGGATCCGCAGCGCTCGCTTTAATGGTACAGAGAGGATCATTCAAGCCCAGCGCGCTCTTTGGCTTTTGCCGGTCGGCGGCCCATTCCGGCCAGTCGAGCGCCGGCATGGCTGCGATCCGCCTGTGCGCATAGGCGATTCCCGCCGCGGCCGCGCCTTGAAACTCGAGCGGGAAATCCGGCATGCGGCCAAGGCATGCGTCAATATGCGCGGCGAAGATGAGGCCGCGGCTATCCTCGAAAATGTCGAGCGTTGCGCCAGGGCGCGGATTGATCTCGACGAGAACGAAAGCGTCGCCGTCGAGCAGGAAATCAAAGCTGTTGAGGCCGCGAAGGCCAAGTTCGACGGATAACGAGCTGGCGGCGCCGGTCAGCCGCCTTTCAACGGCAAGAGGCAAAGCGGCGGGCCGCGCGCATCCGCCGAAGCGGAACGGTTCGTCCCCGGTCGGGGCGGCCCATTGCCGGCTCGCTCCGAGCGCGATCATTCCGGCGCCATCGCCAAGGCCGAGGATCGAGACAGCTTCGCCCGGCGCGACGCGCTGGAAATAAATATCCTCGCCCTGCGCCCGCCACACGCCTGCGGGGGCGACATGGCCGCCGCCGGCGGCGCCGACGCTTTTGACCAGCCAGCCTTCGGTTTCCGCGGGAGCCGTCAGGCTGATGTCTGGATGAGGGACGCCGAGGAGTCGGCAAAGCTGCGCTAAAGCTGCTGGATTTTTCGCTTGCCGCACTGTCTCCGGCCGGTTGCCGAAGAGAGTCCAACGCTCTGCGATCTCATCGAGAAGCTCGACGCGATCTTCAAAACCCGCTCCGTATACGAGCCCGATAGGCGCGCGGCCCTCGGCGAGCCCGCCCAGCGCGCCGATCAAGGCCTCGCCGTCGAATCCCGTTTGCGGATCGCCGGCGAGACAGTTTGCCACGCAGAGAGCGCGCGTGTCCTCGTCATCGAAAAGGTCCGCGACGAGGGGCCGGTATCCGGCGCGCCGCGCCGCGGCGGCAAGAGCGCGTCCCGCCGCCGCCGCGATGAGAATCGCGGGGCCGTCTTTGAGTGTCTCTGCTTCAGACAAGCTCCCGCGCCAGCGCGAAAGCGTCGCGGAAGTCGATGGCGAGCGCCTTGCTCGACGTCGCCATGCGCTGGAACAGGCCGGATTCGGTCTTGTATTTAATGTCGCCGATGGCGAGCGGCCCGACGCCGAGGGCGCCCCCGGTCAATTCGGCCCCGTTGGCATGGAGATCGAGCCCCTCGATGCCAGCCGGCGGCACGGCGTTGACGTCGGCGGCGACGAGCAGCGACTTCGCGGCGGCGAGCGACTGCTTGGACAGAACCTGCACGCCGGCGGCGGCGGCGCACAAGACGACCTCGACGCCCTGCAGCGCCTCGAGCTTCTTCTCCTCGGTGCTGCCGTCGACGGCGCGAACCTCGACGCCGAAGCGTTTCTTGATGTCGTCGGCTTTCTGCTGCACGCGGGTCGGGCCGTCATAGCCGGCGAGCGCCACATCGGCGCCTTCCAGCGCGGCGATGACGCCGGCGGCATAGCCGACGACGCCGGTGGCGCCGAAGATCAAAATCTTTGTCTTGTCGAGACTCTTGCCCTTTTTGTCCTTCAGCAGCTTTTCGACGCAGGCGACCATCGCGGCGGCGGTGGTGAACGAACCCGCGGGATCGGCGAAAGCGGAAATCTCGAATGGTTTCAGAAGGGTGGCGCGGAAGCGCTCGAGCATGTCGAGCGCGAGCCCGGCGTCCTTGCCGGCGATGAATACGCCGGTGCGCACGGCGTCTCTCGGCGAGCGCGAAAACATCGCGTCCTGCACCAGAGCCGTCACCTCGTCGAGCGTGACGCCGGTGTAAGGCGTGACGGAATCATAGCCGGCGTCGAGAGCCATATTCACGTCGAAAGGGCTCATGTGCTTCAACGGGCTGAACATGTGCAATATATTCTTGGCCAAGCGGTTTCCCCCTATGTGTCGATTGTTGAAGGTTGACCCTTCACGATGGCGCCGTGATTGAGTCCTTTGCAGATCATGATGTCTACACCCAAAGCGGCGATTTTTGCGCGCAAAAGGTCGCAGAGGCGCTGGGCTTCGTCCGGATTGGCGGCGAAAGCAAAGCCGGTCGGCCCCCAGGAGGACTGTCCGATTCCCTTCGCGCCGTGATTCTGCAGTTCGCGCAGGGCTTCAGCCACGGCGGCGCTGGTATAGGACGAGCCGCCTTGCGCCGGAGCAAAATAAGTTCCGACAATTTGCTGTATTCGCGAAATCGCCGCGCCGAAAGCGTCAATATCCTCTTCAGCCAGAGCCGGAAGCGCCTTGATCAGAACGAGCCGGCAGATTTCCGCGGCGGCGTCGGCCTCAAAAGACCCGAGCGCGGCGAAGGACGCGGTTTCCTGCGGCCCGTGAATGCCTTTCATGCGAGGGTCGAGCACGACAATGACCCGCCAGGCTCTGGGGAAATCAAGGCGCGCAATGATCGGGGGCGTCACGGTATGTTCGCCCCGCCCGCCATCGACGACGACGCCGCCGCGTTGGAACAGCCCGGCGCCGACGCCAGAGCGCATGGTGCGTCGCAACAAAAGGGCGTCGTCCGCGAGATCAGGCTCGATGCCTTCAAGGCTCCGGAGGGCGCTCGCGAGGGCGAGGGCGAGCTGCGTTCCTGAGCCAAGGCCGACATGATCGGGAATGGCCTCGTCGATGGTGACGCGATAGGCCGAGGCGAGGCGAAAACGCTCGGTCAAGGCGCCGAGATAGGTTCTGACCCGCGTTTCCTCGGCGCCTTGGACAATGGTTCTTTCGGCGCGCGAGATCGTCAGCCTGGTCGCCGGGTGGTCGATCGCCAGTCCGATGCTGCCAAAGCGCCGGCCAAGCCCGCCATTGAGGTCGAGAAACCCGAGATGAAGCCGGGCTGGGGCTATGGCGGTGACGCTTTCGAACATGGGGCTTCTTTCGCAGGATTTTTCCGCGCGGCCCGCGTCAAGGCCATTCCGCGCTTTCCTGATGACTAAAGAGCTCTGGCGGGCGCCACGAGCCGGCGTGCTCCTCAAGGGAGTCGGGCTTTAATACTCAGGCCGGCCTTGGAGTTCAAGGACCGGCTGCTTTATCCGTCGAGTTCGCTATAATGGCGGAAAATGCCGGCTTCGTTGAAGGGGATCCGGCGATCGCTCGCAAGATAGGCCCGGATGCGCGGCCGCTTCGCCACCGCGTCATGCAGTCCGGCGACGAGAGGCGCCTTTGCAAGCGCCCGTTTCATGCCGTGCGGAAAAGCATAGCTCAAGCCCTCGACGATCTGGAAAAGGGAGAGGTCCGCGTAAGTGACGCCGCCGCCGACGAGATGGCTGTCGCTTTTCGGATTGCGCGCCAGAATGGTTTCGAACCAGGCGAGATATTTGGGAATTCGAGCCTCCCGAAACGTCCTGGCCCGGCGCAGCGCTTCCGGCTGCTGCTCTTCATAATAGAGATCGACGCTGATCGGATGGTGGGAATCATGCGCCTCGCCCACGATATCGGCGATGGTCAATTGAATCTGGTGGACCCACAGGCGCCCGGCTTCATCCCTCGGCGCAAGTCCGAGACGCTCGCCGAGATAGAATAAAATCGCGGCGGTCTGACCAATCACGACGTCGCCATCCTTCAGGAACGGCGGCGCGAAAGGCGGCCGTGCGACCTCGTCTCCATCCAGCACGGCCGTGAGGGCGTCCATGCCCTCGGGCTGGCGCGCGACGTCGACATAATCGGCGCCGGCCTCTTCGAGCGCCAGGCGGATGAATTCGCCGCGCCCTTGAATGCCGGGCCAATAATAGAGTTCGTAAGCCATCCGCCGATTTCCTCCCGCGGCTTGCGCCGCCATGAGCCATCAATGCTCACGTTCATCGCTCATTTGGCGACAAAGTAGAAGCTTTCTCCCGGCAGAGAGCCATAGGTGAAGGGCTCCTGCCGGTCGTTGGTCGCGGCCCTCACCTCGTCGCGGACTTGACGGAAAAGCATATTGATCTCGAGCTGCGGCCGGACGATGTTGCGCAGGAGAGCCTGCGTGAACGGACTGTGGGCGCCGTCGCCGTCCTGCGCGACCTGTCCGTCGCGCGCCGAATAGGCGACGAGCGTGCCGCCCTCAGGCTCGACCCGTGCGAAGCCCCGGCCGATCGAGCGCGACGCCATGGTGCGCTGCATGCGCGCGAGGAACGGATTGTTGCGGCATGCGTCAAGGATGACGAGACGGAGTTTTTTCGCTCGTTCCGTCGCCAGAAGAACGCGGTCGAGCGTGATCGCTTCATCCTGAACGTCGCGATCGGCCCTGAGTTTGGCGTCGACGGGAATCAGATAATTGACGCCGCCGATCTCGATTCCGTGCCCGGCGTAATAGACGACGGCCCAGTCGGCGTTCTCAGCCTTGTCCTCGAAGGCCCGCAGCGCGGCGAGAAACTTCTCGCGGGTCAGATCGCGCTCGGCGAAGACCGTCTGAAAGCCGACTTTGCGAAAGGCGGCGGCGACGGCTTCGGCGTCGCGTTCCGGATTGGGAAGCGTTGCGACCTCGCGATAATTGGAATTGCCGATGACGAGCGCGACGCGGTTGCCAGGCGGCGGAATCAGCGCGGCGGATTTCGCCTGCGCCGCCTCGACGACGGCTTTCGCCCGCGCCTCGACCTCCGCCTTAACCCGGGCCTCGAATTCAGCCTTCGCCCGCGCTTCGAATTCGGATTTCGCCTTGGCGTCGGCGTCCGCTCGGGCGCGCGCGTCAGCCGCCGCCTGCGTCTCGAGGCGAGCCTTGAAGGCGTCCGCCGCCGCCTTGGTGCGGGCCTCGACTTCGGCTTTGACGCGCGCCTCTATGGCCGCCGCTTCTTTCTCGGCGTCGGCTTTCGCGCGCGCGTCCGCTTCGGCCTTCGCTCTTGCGTTCGTGGCTTCGGTGACGGCGACGCCGGCCGCCATCTTGGCGTGCGTCGCCTCGGCCTCGGCCAGCGCCGCGAGCCGCGCCCGCGCCAATTGCTGCGCCGGCCGCGCTAATGCGACGTCGGCCTCGCCCGGCAGGCTGATCGCTTTTTCATAATCGGCTTTGGCTTTCGCGTCCGCGCCGGTTTTTTCATAGGCCTGGCCGCGGCCGGCGTAAGCCGCCACAAAGTCGGGCTGGATGCGCAGCGCCTCATTGAAATCGGCGACGGCGCGATTGGCGTCGTCTCCGGCCAGATAGGCGTCGCCGCGGAAATCGAGCGCAATCGCGGAGCGCGGATTGAGGGCGGTCGCCTTGTTGAGATCGGTCAAGGCGGCGGCGATATCTCCGCTCTGCCTGCGCAGCCTGCCGCGATTGGCGTAGGCAAGGTCATATTTGGGCCTCAGCAGAATGGCTTCGTCGCAATCGGCGATCGCCAGATCGAGCTTGCCCTGGTCGGCAAGCGCAAGCGCGCGATTGACATAGGCTTCGGCGGTCGCGTTGAGTTCGATCGCCTTGTTCTGATCGGCGAGAGATTTTTCAAGATCGCCCTGCAGCCGGCGCGCCTCTCCGCGATGACTGTAGGCTTCGCCGTTGGCGCCGTCGACACGGATAGCCGCGTCATAATCGCGGATGGCGCCATCGACGTCGGCCTTGGCGAGCCGGGCGTCGGCGCGCTGGATGTAGCCTTTGGGATCATTGGGGGCGAGACTGATGAATTGGTCGAAGTCGGCGATGGCTCGAACGAACTGGCGCTTCAGGTAGAGCGCCTGCCCGCGATTATAGAAAGCCTTGGCGAAACGCGCGTTGAGTCTGATCGCCTTGTCGTAATCGGCGATGGCGCGATCATATTCCTCTTTGTTGAGCAGCGCCGTTCCGCGGGCGTTGAAGAGATCGGGCGATTTGCCGTCGAGCCGGATCGCCTGGTTATAGTCCGCGATGGCGCCGTCGTAATCGCCCTCGATCTGGCGGGCGAGGCCGCGGTTCTTGTAGGCGTCGATCGAGTTCGGATTGCGGTCGAGCGCGCTTGTGAAGTCCTTGATGGCGCTGTCGAGATCGCCTTTGCGCACCTTGGCGACGCCGCGGTTGTTGTAAAGGCCCGGCGCGCTGGGGTCGTCCCTCTCGCTGTCGATCAGGCGCGTGCATGCCGGAATGCCGGCGTCCGGATCGTTCAGGGAATGGTTGCAAAGGTCTACGTCGCCGTCGGCGGCGCGAACCGGGCTGAGGGATCCGAGCAGCTGGGTGGCCAGCATCAAGCCCAGACTTAAAATGATGTGTCGGCCAACGACCATGTCCATGCTCCCCAACGGAAGACGAGCCGCGCGACAAGCGGTTAGGCCTCGCCGGCCGACCATGTAGCGGCGCCGCTTTCCGGTTTTCGAAGCTAAACACGGGCGGTGAATAAAACTGTGCGCCGCTGCACCAGACAGAAGGGATGCAACCGGTAAACATTAATTCATGATTGTTGCACTTACAACACAGATCACAAGTTCGTTATAGGCTATCCTTCGGCGCAAACGAGGGGGATTGCCATGCGGAATTCAAATCTGGCCGCGTTGAAGGGAGTGGCGTTTGGCGTCGTCGCAGGCGCGCTTTGGCTGGGCAATTCACCTCGCGCCGAGGCTTCGCCGTTTTGCCCCTCGATCGCGACGCAGACGATTTCCGTCGATGGCGAGCAGGTCCTGAAAGATTTTCCTGGGGTTCGTTTGCAGAATGGCGCCTGCACGAACAATGGCCTCGGACCCGACCCCGCGGCCCTGTCCGGCGCCGCCCTCGCCAGCCAGGCTCTGAGCGAGCTCTCGCAGTCGACGACGCAGGAGACGGCGCGAAGCGCTGAAAATTCGATCACCAATCGCCGCGATCAGGAAGAGCAGCGCTGCGCCGCCGGTTTTTCGAGAGTCAACGGAGAGTGCGAGCGCAACCCGCCTCCTGTCGCCGAGGAGACGGCGCCGCCCGAGCCGCCGCCAGCGCCGGAACGTCCTTCCAAAAAAACCAAGAAGGGCAAAGCCGGAGCGGTCGCGGCCAAGGAGACGAGGCCGGCTCCTCCCCATAAAGTCGTTTACGCCCGCAGGGAGCCGGTCGTGATCCCGCCGCCCGTGCCGGTGGAAGCGCCCTTCCGTTACGGCGTCTGGGGTCAGGTCTTCGGCGCATATGAGAAGCGGGACGCGACCGGGATGGTCGCGATCAGCGGCCCCGATTTCAACGCTGGCCTGCCGGTGCCGATCGACGTCAGCGTTCAGAGCCGTTCTGGCACGGTCGGCTTTCAGGCCGGCCTCGATCTGACGTCGCGGGGACTGATCGCCGCCAACGACGGTCTGATCACTGGCGTGCTGGTCGGCTATATCTCGAACCATTTGACTCTCAACACCGTTGGAACGTCGTCCAATCCAACCATCGTCGGCAACAGCACAAGCCGTCTCACGGCGAGCCTGTCGGGGCCCTCGCTCGGCATTTACGGCACTTACTTTTCGGGCGCCTTCTCGGCCGACGTCATGGCCAAGTTCGATATCCTCGGCCTCGATCAGGCCTCCACCCAAAACATGGCTTTCGCCGGTCCCTTCGGTCCGTTCTCTTTCGGCTATTCCGGCTCCGGTTCAACCAGCGTCCTCGACTCGACCGTCGCCGCCAATCTGAACTACCGCTTTGATCTTTATCCGAATTTCTGGATTGAGCCGACCGCGGGAGCGCAATTCACTGCTCTGGGCTACGGCGGCGGCGCCGCGGATCTCGGCCTCCAAAACGGCACGCAGGTGATGGTCCAGGGCGGCGCCCGCGTCGGAACGAGCTCCGTTTTCAGCAACAACATTCTGATGACGACGACCTTGACCGGGCTTGCCTATGACGACGTGGTCGTCAACGGGGGGTTCATTCCGGGCGCAGCCTACCAGGGTAATAATATTCTCGCGAACGCCGACCGCGGTCAGGTGCGCGGTCGCGGCATTCTCGCCTTCAATTTCGAGTTCGGCCAGGGCCTCTCCTCCTTCGTGCTGGGCGACGTGCATGGTGGTCAGGGCCTTTTCGGCGCCGGCGGCAAGGCGGGGATTCGCTACCAGTGGTGAGCCGCGGATGGCCAGCCGTCGGCCGGCGCGGGGCTGCCGTTTCGGCCTCGCGTTTCGCCGCCGAGCAGTCCTGATCGCCGCACTCCTCTTCGCCTCGACGCCAAGCCACGGCAGCGCTCCATGCAAGGGGCGCGATCTCTTTCCGATGATCGAAGCGCAGGAGCCGGCGGCCTTCGCCGCTATCGAAGCTGAAAGGGCCGCGACGCCCTTTCCGCATGGAACCTTGTTCCGGCTGTCGCGCGACGGCCAAACCTCCTACGTCTTCGGCACGCTTCATCTCGACGACCCGCGCGTCGCCTCGTTCCGGCCAGGCGTCATCGCGGCGCTGAGCAGCTCGAAAACGCTCGCGCTGGAATCGGTGGAGACGGGCGCGCGGCTACTCAGGTCGATCCGAAAAGACCCCGCTGCGATGCGCGCGGCCCTTCTGGCGCCGCAGGATCAGCGTCCCGACGTTTTGCTGGACGCGGCCGACTTCGCCGCGTTGCAAACCCTCGTCGCGGAGGCTGGTCTTGCCGCCTCATCCGCTGGCGCGCTGAAGCCGGCCGTGCTCGCGCTGCTGCTTGATCTGCCGGCCTGCGCACGGAAAAACGGCGTGAAGCCCTATGCCGACGAAGCGATCGCCGAATTGGCCAAGGCGCAGGGGGCGCGTGTTGTCGGCCTCGAGACGATGATCGAGCAGATCGACATTCTCGACGGCTTCTCGCCAGAGGTCGGGCGCGCGCTGCTGGTCGCAACTCTGCGCCAGGCCGGTCACGCCGAGGATGTCGTCGAGACGACGATCGCGCGTTATGCCTTGCAAGATCTCGGCGGTCTGCTCGCCTGGATGAAATCGCCGGAGCTGATCCCTGGCGTCGCCGGCGCGCAAACGCCGCCGGAATTTCTCGACCGGCTGATCACGCGCCGCAACCAGCGTATGCGCGACCGCGCCGTTCCGCTTCTTGAGAAGGGGGGCGTCTTCATCGCTGTCGGCGCCGCGCATTTGCCCGGCGAGCAGGGCCTTCTCAATTTGCTGGAGCTGGAGGGCTTCAGGGTCGAGGCCGTCGAATAGCGGCTAATCCGCGAGAGCGCGAAAGCGGCGCGGTTCGTAGCCGCGTTCGAGAAGCGACGCCAGCGGATAGACGTTGCGGCAGACGCGGCCGTTGCACCCGCCGGGCGAGGCTTCGAGAACCTCGGCCTTGCGGTCCGGCGTAAAGCCCATGAACAGCATGACATGTGATCCCGGCTTGTTCAGCGCATCGCCCGGTTTAAGGTCCCACGGATTTTGAACCAGCGACGCGATCGAAGGGATGGCGGCCGTGGTGAAATGCGTCGAGAGCCCCCAGGCCGCGCTGACGAAGGAAGAGCAATCGACCCCGATGACGTCATAGCGGGGCGTGTTGCGCGTGCAGACATTGCCGGCGAGCGCGCCGCGCGAAACCTTGCCGGCGAACTGATACAATGAACCCTGGCAACCCCAGCAATAAGGCACGCCGCGCACATTCTGCCCCGCGTGCCCGATGAGATAGCCAGGTCGCCGGATGCGGTTGAAGCCGTTGCATTGATTATCGGGATCGGCGCCATAGGAGCTTGGCGTCAGGCGCCATGTAAAGCTCTCGAAAGCGCGGCCCGTCTGCACGATGCTTTCGCGCGTCAGCGGCCGCACGGCGGCGATCGCGCCCTTGCCGCTTTTGGCGAGAGCGGCATAGTCTGGCTGTGGTCCGCGAACGTCGATCACCTGCCCGTTCTTCATCGGCCGGAAACCGACGCCGATGACGTCGACGACGCCTTTGCGCGTGCGCAGGAAATATACGTCGCCATCCGCCGACACGGTGACGAAGCGCCGCGACAGGGCGACATTCGGCGTCAGTGGCAACTCGTAGACGCCCTCGAATGCGCCGCCCGGACCAAAGCGCGCGATGAAAGTGGAAGCGCCGCCCGCGACATAAGCGGGGATGTTTTCAGCCAGAACGTACATACGGCCGGAATGATCGATTTCGAGAAATTCGATCGAGCCGAGCTTGTCGCGCACTTTCAGCTGCAACTTTGCAAACGCCGTCGAAGCGCCCTGCTGGCTAACGTCGATCCGCGCCGAAGTTCCGCCTTTATCCGGCGTTACCTCGACCGCGACGGGCCCTTTTCCGCGAGAGGCGACAAGCTGGCGCGTGCGCCCTGCCGAGGGAGAAACGGAGCGCGTTCCGGCGCCGCCTTCCGGCGTCTCCTCCGATCCCATCTGCGCGAACATGGATTGCGTCGTCTCATCGATCGCGGCCCCGTCCGGCGCGAGGCTCCGCGTCAGTCCGCCCTCGCGCGATTCGAGCGCGATCGGCTTGCCGTCCCAAACATAGATGTTGCCTTTGGCGACGATGAGGTCCGTCGGATCGACGCCCTCCGGCAGCGCCAGCGAGCGCGTGCGCTCGGCCGGCTCCTTGGCGTCGAAGCCGATGACGCGGCTGTTGACCTGATCGAGCAGAAAGATCTCGCCATTGTCGCCCGCATAAATGGCCTGCGGGCCAGCGATCTCCGTGTCCTCGCTCGCGTCAACGACGCCGACCGAATTTGGCCCGAAGCCCGCGCTGAATTCTTTCACGACGCCGTCCTGCGCAAGCAGCGGGGATGGCGCGGCGAACGCCAATCCGATCATGATGCGAAAGATGACGCTCCTGAATTTCATTGCGGCCACACACGAGATTTCAAACGGACTTACGGCCCTCGCCGACATTTCAATCGCCAAGCAGGTTGACGCCTTACAAGACCGCGCCGTCTATCTTGACCTTCGAGCCTTTTCCCTGCGGGCCCAGCGGGAACTTCTTTTCTTCGAACGACGCCTTCTCCAGAAAGAACACCCGTCCCTCTATTTCGGTGTCGGTCGGGGAAGGCTTCCAATCCTGCTGCATGCCGAAGGGAAAAGTGACAGTCTCTCCGGCCTTGGTCTTCAGCCTGGCGATGCGGCAGCCCATCAGCCGCGATGTTTTGGTCGCCTCTATGCTGAGGGTGGCGAAGGTTCCCTTGGGGCTGGCCAATTCGTCGATTGCGATTTTTTTCTTGAAGGTATGCGGAATGAGCCGCCCAATGTCGTCACGGTGAGCAAATTGGTCGGTGATGAGAACGTCCGTCGTCTCACATTCCTTCTGCCCTTTCGCGTCGGCCTTCGACGCGAAGAGATACCATCCGATCGACGTCTTATCCTCGTCGATCATGGCGAACACGACTCGAAGCTTCTTGTGAGCGCCACAATCCATTTCGTAGCCGGCCTGGCCGGTAAACCAATATTTAACTTCGCCGCTCATGACGCGTCTCCTTTCTGGCGACGAGCAGACCCCGGGCTTCAACAGCGCGGAGCCTTCGGCCGCATAGAGCTTCAGTCTGAACCACGCGGCCGCGCGGGGCGGTGCGCGCCGGCACGCGTCAATATTTTCCGATCAGCAATATCTTCAGATCTTGCGTCGGCGTGAAATTCTCGAGCCTCGCCTCGAATGCGGTTGGCGAAATCTTTTTCACATTATCGAAACAAAAGCTGACAAGCCGATCGGGCTTGCCCTTATCGACGACGAGACGAAAATTCTTGATGGGACCGGCCCAGTTTGCGCCGGTCTTCAACACATAAGAGATGCGGCGCTCTTGCACCTTGGCCGTATTGGCTGGATCGGCGCCAGCCAGTTTGTCGAGGCCCTTGAAGAAATCATCAGGCAGGCAGTAATCCTTGCGATAGCGCTCCACTGTCGCGCCCATGCCGTCGCTGTTGCGCAACCCTTTGCGAAGCACTGTGTCGAGGCTGGCGCCAAGGCTCGTCTTGTAGCGATGCTCGACGCTGACGGCTTGTCCTGGCGGAAACACCTGTTTGCGCGTGAAGGTCGTCGTCACACGCCACGCTGGCCCGTAAAGCTGATCGCCTTTTTCGTCTGAACCGACCGGAATGAGGAGGCCGCCCTCGATCAGGCTCGCGCGGGCCTCCGGCGTCAAAGCGGTGATATGCTGCTGTGTGTCGGCGCCGATCAGAGCAATCGGAAGCCCGGCGGCGCGAATGGCGGCGGTGACGTCCTTGCCGCCGAGCCGGGCGCGCTGAACAACGTCGAATTTGATGGGCTTGCCATCTATCTTCGTTTTGAAATCAACGAAATTGACGGGATCGTTGCCGGGGATGGCGTAGAGCACATCCTGATCGGCGAGGTCGATGTCGGGCAGCGGAAAGCCGACGGTCAAGGTCACCGGAAGCGTTGCCTGGTTGAGGAAACGGTAAAGGACGGTCACCGTATCGGGCGTGATCGTGAGGACTTCCTCCTCCATGGAGACGTCCGGCGATTGCGTGAAGGTGACGCCTCCGACGGCCATTTCGACGGAGCTGTCATTCGCCGACGCGGGAACGGCGCACGCGAGCGCGAGGCTGGCGGCGGCGAGGAAAATGCCCGTCGTGCGAATTCTTCTTTCGCCTGTGTCGCCTGTGCCGGTCATTTTCAATCCTTCGGCCCTTCGACGCCCCTGCCATTTAATCCTTGCCGCGCGCGCGCCACGGCGCCGTCAGCCGCCGATCATGACGGTTGGCAACCCGGTCACGATGACGCCGCCATGGGCTGTCAGGTCGCCGATGCGCGCCGCCATCAGGCCGCCGATGAACACTGATGTCGAGCCCATCACGATCATATCGGGGGGGCCGGCGCAGGTCGCGATATCGGTGACGCGCGCGGCCGGCAGGCCACCGATCAGAACCAGCGGACAGCCCGGCGAAACAATCGGGCCGCCGACGTGAGGCACGACTCCGGTCACTGCCGGACACGTATGCATATCTGTCAGACGGGCGGCGGGCGGCATGCGGCTTCATCTCCGGTCGAGGCGTGAAATCCTGTGGCAATTCGCTTCGCTTCGCAAGCGCCTGCTCAACGCCTGCGATCTATCGCCGGTTCGCGCTGGCGCCGCTGTGTGGGCGCGCACGGCGCTGGCGGCGAAATCGGCGTTGAGTTAATATAGTAAGGCCCGTTCAATACGTCGCGGTCTTATTACAGACCGGATTTTACGGATTGATCGTCATGACCAAGCTTTGGATGCATCGTGGTCGGCGGATATGCGCGAAAGCGCTGTGGCGAGGCGCTGCCGCTTGCGCCGTTTTTATTGCAGTGATCCCGTCAGCAACCGTGCCCTCCTTCGCCGACGCCTGTTCGTCGCGCATAGACGCCTTCAATCGCGCGGTCGACATCGCGCCGGATCAGGCGGCGCAAGCGCAGGTCGAGGCCATCGTCAGCGATCCGAATTGCAGCGGTTATGTCATTCCGGCGCAGCGCCGGCTGGCCGCCTCCCGCCTTGCCGCGGCGCAAAAACTGATGGCGCAGAACGCGCCCCTCGACGATTATCTGACGTTGATCATAGAAGCTGATCGCCCGGCTGTTCTCTGGCAGGCGGCGGCGACGCTGGCGGAAATCCGCTTCGGTCAACGCCAATTCGTCGAGGCGGCGCATGGATTCGACCGGGCCATAGACGTGGTGGACAATGATACATTGACGCCGCACGATCCCGGGCGCGCCGCCATCGAAGGCTTGCTGCAGCGCGCCGCCGCGGCTCGGCTGCTCGCCGCCAACGCCGGGACAGGCAAGGAAGGCTTTGTGGTGACGGCGACTCGTGGCGGCCGGCTTGGCGGCATTTTCGCGCCGCGCGTGCGAGGGGTCGTTCCGCGCGCCGTGCCAGTGCCGATCACCTTCGAATATCGCTCCGCGGCCTTGACTGAACAGGGGCGCCAGGCCGCGATGGAGCTGGCCCGCGCCATAAAGGAGCAGCAGCCTGGGAACGTTCGCCTCGTCGGCCACACCGATGTGCGTGGCGGTCCCCAATACAACAAAAAATTATCCGTCGCGCGCGCCGAGGCGGTCGCGGCGTTCCTGAAGGACAACGAAGTCGAGGTTCCGGTTGAGCCGGAGGGCGTCGGCGCTGATGAGCCGCTGCAATTGGCCGACACGCACGCGCTCACCCAGGAAGACATTTACGCCCTCAACCGCCGCGTCGAATGGCGGCGCGAATAGGCGCATTCAAACTCAAGGGCAAACATGTCGCTCCTTTCACGCTTTTCCATGCTGCTGCGGCATTGCCTCGTTGCAAGTCTCATCGGCGTCCCCGCGGCCTTCGCAGCGCCGCCTGCCGTCGTGGTCGAGAACCCCAAAGAGGTCCATGCGATCGTCGTTGGCGTCGATCAGTATCAGCATCTCGCGCGCCTCAAAGGGGCCGCAGCTGATGCTCGCGACATTGAAACTTCGCTGCGCGCCATGGGCGTGCAGGATGTCACAGCGCTCTATGACGACAAGGCGGACCGCGACTCAATTCTGAAAAACGTCGATGATCTCAGCGCCCGCATTCGTCCGGGCGATCTCGTGATCCTGTCGATCGCGGGGCATGGCGCACAGGAGCCGGAACGAGTCAAAGGATCGGAAGCCGATGGTAAGGACGCAGTGTTTCTGCTCGCCGGTTTCGACACGGCGGGCGCCGGCACGCGCCAGCGCATCCTCGACAAGGAATTCAACCACCTCATCAAAGCGTTTGAATCGCGCGGCGCGCGCGTGCTGTTCGTCGCCGACACCTGCTCCGGCGGCGGCCTCGCGCGCGAGGTCGATCCGCGCGGATCTGAAATGATCTATCGCTCCGTGCCCACCTATGCGATTTCGGACGATGAATTGAAGCCTGTTTCGACGCCCTCGGACGCTTTCGCCACTGAGCTTGATTTTACCCGGACCATCTTTCTCGCGGCTGTCGACAAGAACAGCAAGGCCCCGGAAATCAAGGTTCCCGGCGTCGACGGCTATCGCGGCGCCCTCAGCTATGCTCTCGCGCGCGCCCTTGAGGGCGCGGCCGACGCCAATGGCGATGGCAAAATCACGATCGAGGAACTTTTTGCCTATGTCCGCCAGCTGACTTATCAGCTCTCCGATCAACGCCAGACGATCGTGTCTGCGAGCGCGCCGAGGCTCGACGTCAATACTGAACCGGTCGTCGAATTATCCCGCTCCGTCACTTTCGTCACGCCGCCGGGCTCAGCGCCGTCAGCCGTCGCAGCCAATATCCCTCTCGGCGGCGCTGCGCGCGCTACGCCGGCAGGCGCCCCGCCGCCATTTCCTCCGCAACGTCCCGTGCGCGTCGCCGTTCTCGATGGCTCCAGCGCGCAACTTGCTGACGTGACCCCGCTCGAATCGAGGTTCGAGGCCGTTGCGCCAAACCAGAACCCTGAACTGATCTGGGACCCGAAATCCGGCGACGTGATCTCGGGCGGCGATGTGATCGCGCGGGAAGTCGGCAAGGATGAGCTGCCGGGCGTCATAGATCGAGCCGCCGCCGTGCGCGCCCTGAAGCAGATGGCGGCGCGATCCGTCCAGCCGATCCTGCTCCTGCCGGACAATAAGGTGCATCATCTTGGCAGCCAGGTCGAGGTCGCGATCGACCAATTGAGCAATCGCTCGCTGCTTCTCTTCAATCTCGCCGGCGACGGCACGGTTCAACTGCTTTATCCGCAAAATGAGTCGGAAGCTGAGCTGATGAACAAGCCGGAATACAGGCTCCCAATCAAGGTTCGCGGACCGTTCGGCGCTGATCAGATCGTCGCCATAACTGCGCCGGAGCGCATGCCCCAACTCGAACAGGCTTTGGGCAAGTTGAACGCGCGCCGCACCGCGGGGCAGCTTGTCAGGATCTTGTCGCAATACGCCGACGCCGGAATGAGGCTCGGATCGGTTGGCGTCTTCACGGCGCCGTAAAAGGCGGTTCATGGCCGGCAGTCCTTCTAACAGAGACAGGAATGGGCAATGGATTCAATCAAGAAGGCAGTGGCGTTCGCAGCCGTTCTGAGCCTTTCAAGCGCCGGGGCGTTCGCTCAGGGCGTGACGCGCAACGTCACGGTGGTCAATCCTTCGAGCCTCAGTGAAATCACCGCCGACAATGCCGCCGGCGTTGCGATCGACATTGTGCCCTCCGATCAATTCGCCATCGGCGCCAAGGTGGTGTTTCGCGTGACGACGAAAAAGCCCGGCTATCTGATCCTCGTTGACGTCGACGCATCCGGCAAAGTCACACAGCGCTACCCCAACCTCTACTCTATGGCGCTGCCGGCTGGCGCGAGCGAGAACGCCAATCTCGTTCAACCTGGAAAGCCCGTCGCCATTCCCGATCTTTCAAATCCCTTCGCGCATTTCGAATACATCGCCGAGGCGCCGGCGGGGCAAGGGTTGATCCTCGCGCTGCTCAGCCCAAAGCCGGTGCATGTGGTCGATCTCCCCGATGTGCCGCAGGAGATGATCGGCACAAACGCGGCGGCGAATTTTCTCTGTGACGCCGCGCGGCGTCTGCGCATAGCGGGCCGCGACGCCGGCGCGCCGCTGGCCGATCCGCAATGGTCTTTCGCCGTCAAATCCTATTCGATCACCCCTTAGGTTCGCGGGCGCGGACTGAAGCCTGCGGAGACGCGCGAGTGATGAATCCCTACGATCTCGTCCGCTACCCCAACTGGCCTGTTTCCGAGACGCACCCGACCAGTCTCGGCGCGTTCGCGACGCTTTTTGGGCGCGCCGCTGCGCCTTTCTCCGCCTGCCGCGTGTTGGAAGTCGGCTGCGGCGAGGGCGTCAATCTGATGAGCATGGCGCTAGGCGCCCCGAACTCGGAGTTCGTCGGCCTTGATCTGGCTGAAGCGCCGATCGCGGCTGGCCGCGACATGGCGCGCTCCGCGGGGATTGCCAATGTCAGCCTTGTTCAGCGCGATATCACGCAGGCGCATCTGGGGCTCGGAGAATTCGACTACGTCATCGCGCATGGAGTCTACGCCTGGGTTCCGCCCGCCGTTCGGGAGGCGTTGATGCGGCTCGCAGCGAGCTGTCTGCGGCCGGGCGGCCTTTTCTATGTCAGCTATAATGTTTATCCGGGCTGCCGCTTGCGGCAGGCGCTGCGCGATTTGCTGCGCGATGCGACGCGGCATATCGAAGATCCCGCTCTCAAGCTCGACGCAGCGCGAAAGGCCCTTGCGCGCTATATCGATTTGTGGTCGCAGGATGATCCGTTTCAAAGCGCATTGATTGAGGAAGCGCGTGACGCGCTGAAACGTCCTCCGGCGGTATTATATCATGACGAACTCGGCGATATTTACGCGCCGCAGCTCCTTGTTGACGTCGCGGCGGCGGCGCGCGCCGAAGGTCTCGAATATCTTTGCGACGCAAAGCCAAGCCTCAGCGCCGAAGCTCTGTTTCCATCCAAGAAATTTCTGAGCGAATCCAAAGAGGACTGGGCGCGCTTCGAGCAACTGCTGGATTTTGCCGACATGCGGCGCTTCCGTCGGTCGATCTTTTGCCGAGCGGGGAAAATCGATCGGCAACCGCGGCATGAACATCTGCGCGGCCTTTGGGCGAGCGCTGATCTAACCCCTCTCGGCGCAAGCGCCGATGAGATGGAAGGCTTTGCGTTCCGCGCTCATAATGGCGCTGAAATCGTTACTCAGGATCGGCGCTTCGCTACCGTCCTTACGAACCTCGGCGAAACTTTTCCCCAATGTGTTCCGCTTGACGCGATTGCGTCGGAGCCGACGCTCGCCGAGCCATTGCTCCGGCTTTTCGTCAGCCGGATCGTCGCGCTTCAAACGGAGCCGATGCGCTTCACGGCGGCGCCCGGCGAGCGTCCGATCGCCAGTCCGCTCGCCCGCGCGCAGGCCGCGCAAGGCGAGAGCTTCCTCGCCTCGTTGCGCCACAAGCCCGTTCAGATGGAGGACGCGGCTGTGCGCGCCTTCGTGACGTTGATGGACGGGACGCGAACGCGCGATGATCTTGCCCATGAAATGGCAAGGCGCACCGGCATAGCGCCCGCCGCCGCGACCGCGCGCACGGCGGCTGCAGTCGATGGGTTGGCGCGGCTCGGGCTGATGATGGCGTAATCCGAAGGCTACCCCCACGCATAGGCAAAGGCGCCGTTCTCCATCGTTACGCGCGCTTCCTTTAGTTCTTCCTTTGCCAGAGAGCGCTTCAGGAACTCGCGCGAGAGCGCCGGCAACAGCGTATTGGTGATGATGTTGTCGATGATGCGGCCGCCCGAATCCGGATCGTTGCAGAGCGACACGATATGATCGACCACCGCGTCGTCGTAGGTAAAGCTTGCGTTATGGTTGTCGCGAATGCGTTTGCCGATGCGGCCCAACTGGAGACGAACGATGCCGGAGAGCATCGCCGGAGACAGGGGATAATAGGGGATCGTCACGAGCCGGCCGAGAAGGGCGGCCGGAAACACCTGCAGGAGATCGGGGCGCAGCGCGGCCCCAAGCGCCTCCGCGTCATTGGCGTAGGCCGGATCTTTTGACAATTCCATGATGACGTCGGTTCCGACATTCGACGTCAAAATGATGAGCGTATTCTTGAAGTCGATCCGCCGGCCGGTTCCATCCTCCATGACGCCTTTGTCGAAGACCTGGAAGAACAGCTCATGCACGTCGCGATGGGCTTTCTCGATTTCATCGAGCAGCACGACGCTGTAGGGTTTGCGCCGCACGGCTTCCGTCAGCCGCCCGCCTTCGCCATAGCCGACATAGCCCGGCGGCGCGCCTTTCAGGGAGGACACTGTGTGCGCCTCCTGAAACTCCGACATGTTGATCGTAATCATGTTCTGTTCGCCGCCATAAAGCGCTTCGGCGAGCGCCAGCGCCGTTTCCGTTTTGCCGACGCCCGACGGTCCGCAGAGCATGAAGACGCCGATCGGTTTTGAAGGATTGTCGAGCCTTGCGCGATTGGTCTCGATGCGCTTGGCGATCATGCCAAGCCCATGCGATTGGCCGACCACGCGCTTGTTCAAGATCTCAGGCAGGCGCAGGACATTTTCGATCTCGTCCTTGACCATCCGCCCGACGGGAATGCCGGTCCAGTCGGATACGACGGCCGCGACGGACTGCTCATCGACATGCGCGTAGATCATGCGCTTTTCAGGGTTGACGCCTTCAAGCGCCGCAATCTTCTGCTTCAGCTCTTCCCGTCTGTCGCGGCCGTCCTCCTGCGCGTCGCCCGCGCCTTGGCGCAGCTTGACGATTTCGCCGATAAGCTTTTGCTCCTCGCTCCACTCGCCCTCAAGGGTCGATATTGTCTCCTTGAGTTCGGCGAGTTCGGCGTCAATCTCACTCACGCGCTCCTCATTCATGGCGCCGAGATCGGCGTCGGCGAGAAGGGCTGCCTTTTCGGCTTCGAGCGCGGCCAAAGCGACGCGCGCGTCCTCGACCGCGGCTGGCGTCGCATTCTGGCTGATCGCAACCCTGGCGCATGTGGTGTCGAGAAGGCTCACCGCCTTGTCGGGCAATTGCCGGGCCGGGATGTAGCGCTGCGAGAGATTGACCGCGGCGACGATCGCCGCGTCGGATATGCGCACCTTGTGGTGTTTTTCCATGGGCCCCAGAATGCCGCGCAACATGGTGCAGCACTTTGCAACGTCGGGTTCGTCGATCTGCACGGGCTGGAATCTGCGCGTCAGCGCGGGATCTTTTTCGAAATACTGCCGGTATTCGGCCCATGTCGTCGCCGCGATCGTGCGCAGCGTTCCGCGCGCGAGAGCGGGCTTTAAGATGTTGGCGGCGTCGCCCGTGCCAGCCGCGCCGCCCGCGCCGATCAGCGTATGCGCCTCGTCGATAAAGAGGATGACTGGCGTTGGCGAGGCTTGCACTTCATCGATTACCGAGCGCAGGCGCTGCTCGAATTCGCCCTTCATCGAGGCGCCCGCCTGCATAAGTGTAATGTCGAGCGCGAGAAGCTTGACGCCGCGCAAGGCAGGAGGCACATCGCCCGCCGCGATTCTTTGCGCGAGCCCTTCGACGACGGCGGTCTTGCCGACGCCGGCCTCTCCCGTCAAAATCGGATTGTTCTGGCGCCGACGCATCAACACATCGATGATCTGGCGGATTTCATCATCGCGGCCGAGGATTGGGTCCATCTCGCCGGTCGCGGCCTTTGCGGTGAGGTCTTGCGAAAAACGGTCGAGCGCGGTCGTTCCCTTGGCGCCTTGCGCTTCGGCGGCGCCAGGCGTGCCGGCAGCGCTGAGGCCGGAGCCGTCCATTGGCTGAAGATTTTCCTCCTCCGATCCGGTCCAGAGCGAGCGATGCTCATTGGTCGGCGCGTCGGCCGGGATCTTTGCAAATTCTTGCGAGATCGAGGTGAAGGCGCGCCGGAGCTCCAGCGACTTCATGGCGCCGGCGAGAATATGGCCGGTGCGAATCTGTGTTTCGCCGAAGAACAGCGTCGCATAATGCCAGCCGCGATCAAGCAGGTCGACCACGGTGTTGGAGACGCCCGGCATTTCGGTTTCGTTGCGGCGAAACCCGTCGATAGCGCTCGCGATGTCGCTTGCGAGTTTTGCCCGATCGAGCTTGAAATGATCAGCGGTGAGGGCGAGGTCGGAGCGCTCCTTCTGCAGGATATGGGCGAGCCAATGCGCCAGTTCGACGTTGCGGTTGCCGCTGCTTTTCGCGTGGCGAAGCGCCTGAATGAAGGTCTCGTATCCGACCCTGTTCAGCTTGCCGGTCACCGCCTCGAGACTGATGTCAGCCATGATGTGCCCCCGCCTTGCCTTGCGATGCCTTGGCGCGCTTTTCGCGCATTCTTTCGGCCGGATGGAAGCGCGCGTCGCGCCGATAGGCCTCCGCCGCGGTCCAATCTGGCGCCAGCCAGCTCGTCCAGCCAAGATCGCCGGAACGCCCGAGCCTGACGGGCTGAACCGATTTCGCCGGGATCGCAAGCTCGAGATCCCAATCGAGCTCCTCGCCGACATAGAAGTAAACCATATCGGCAAGCGGCTCGCAGAATTCGCCTTCCGGCAGGAAGCGGCGATAGGCCTCCATGTCAGGCACATAGATGCGGATGCGTATCTTGTCCTGCACGCTGTAAAAGCTCGCGCCGATAAGCGTATCGACGCCGAGCGAGGCCGAGCCGAGCCTTGAGCGGTCTGCTTCGTCGAGCGTGAGGCGCGAGCCCACGAACTCGACGATCTCCGCCTCGACATGAAAATGGCCCCGGATAAAGCCGCGCAGACGCGACGCGGATTTCGCCTGCGCTCCAAACAGTCCTGCAAAGCTCAGCTTGGCGCGGTCCTCGACGCTATCGAGGTTCCGGAACACCGGTGAGCCAAGGCCAGCCGCGGCGCCGACGTAGGTCTCGAAACGGTCCTGGTCCGGCCGGTCATGCTGTGCGATCGGCCGCGCGTCCGCCCAGGCGCGAAAGAACAATTGCAGAAAGCGATGATTGATGATGTCGAGGAAACGTGGAAAGGCGTCGTCCTGCGCCAGCAGCCAGCCATAGGCTTCCTCGGTCGCCGCCAATGGCAACGCGCCTTGCGGCCCGAGAAAGCCGAGGAATTTCGTCAATATGCGCGCGCTTTGATCGTCGAGCCGCTCGAATTTGCTCAGCGTCGAGGCGGGAAAATCCATGTAAGGATCTTGGCCCAGCCGGGCGTAATCCTCGCGCAGCGCGCCGGCGTCGCCAATGCGCGGCAAGTCCGGATGGCAGCGTTCGAGCGCGCGCAGCACGGCGAAGAAATCGAAGCGCCAGGGTTCTTCCTCGATGCCGGAAAAGCTCATAGCGGCCTCCGCAATCCGGCGCGCACCGGCCAGCGCATCACCTCGCCGCGATCGACGCTCAAGATCACGGTCTGGGTGAAATGATTGAAGCCCGCATATTCGCAATAGAAGCGATCGAGGATCGCGCCGATGAGGAAAATGCCATTGCCCTCGAAGGCTTTCTCGTCGATCGTCACGCTGACCTCGACGCCGCGTGCGACGCCAACGCCGCCCGCCTGGCGGATGCGGCGCACGATGGGCCGGCTGTCGACGCTGCGCAGCCCGCGAATGCGCCTCTCGGTGGCGCTGTCAGACAGATCGGCGAACATTGAGACGGTTTCGCGCAGCGCCTGCGCATTGCGGCCGGCGCCGCGTTCGACGAGGCCGAGATGATTGAGGCTCAAGAGATTGATGAGACGCCAGGTAACTTTGCCGGCATAGGCCGATTCGCCGCGGCTGCGCAATTGCGCGACGATCGGCTCACGCGGACGCGTTGGTCCGGCGACGCAATGAAGATCGATCGCGGTATTGTCAATGAGACGGAAATCCGCGCCGCCTTGCCCGACGGGCAATTGCTCGGTGAGGTGCCGATTGGAGCAAAGCGCGGTGACGCTGAGTTCGGCGACCGGCCGCTCTTCGCCGGGGGGCGCGACCAGCGCGATGAATATGTCGGTGCCAATATAATCCGAAGACAGTCCATATTTGTTTTCGCGCGCCGTGCGCCGCCGGGGCATGCGGCGGATCGCATAGGAGAGCCTGTCGTGTCCGCCCGCCTCGGCCTCGGCCGAATAGAGCGGGCGCACGGGAGCCGCGTCCGCGCCGCCGCGGTAATGGGCGACGACGCTGAGCAGCCGATGCGGCTCGTAGTCGAGATAGCGGCTGCGGTCTGGAACGACATGATATTCGTGCTGGTTGGATTTGACCTGAACGCGGTCGGTAGTTTTTTCAAAGAGATTGATCGCCGGCGCGGCGTAAAGGGCGAAGATTCTGGGCGTTACCGCGACCTGCAGGCGCGGGTTGATTTCCTTGAAGCTGATGATGATGTCGATGTTGCGCGCGGCCAGCCGCGCGAAGATCTGGCGTAGCCCAGTCAGGCGAAAGCCGAGGAATTTGCGCGGAAAAATGAAATATTCACGAAGCCATTCAAAGCCCGCGAAGATGCGATCATTTTTTGGAAAAAGCGCTTCGTCGTCGCGAAAGCCGAGCTGCTCGATCAGTTCTGGACCGGCCGGGATGACGATCGGATCGCCAAACGAATCAAGGCAGCGGAAATAGACGCCCTTGGCGCTGGCGAAAATCTGTTCGTAAAGCGCGATCGCATCCTGCTCCGGTCCCAGAAAATGAAACGGAAGCTCATTGACGCGGCAGCCGTCGAACCAGAGATCCGGGCGTTCGGCCGCCTCGGCGTCGCCTGGCTCATCTTCGATACGGTTCGCGCTGCGGTGGGTCAGCGAGATCTTCAGGCCCGCGAGCACGTCGGCGCCTACCGGAACGCCGAGCGCCTGCAACGGCGCGGGGGAGCCGAAATATTCGGCGCTGGTGATTTCAAAGGGCAGCAATGTAATTTTCGAGGTCAGGCGGAAGCGGCAGGCGACCTGTCGGTCCTGTTCGCGATAGACGGCCTCGAGATAGGAGCCGCGCGCAATTGGCTGTCCATCGCGCAGCGCCGCATCCTCGAAGGGGGGCTGCGCGCGCACGAGGATAACGGACGGCGTCGGGGCGAGATAATCAGGAACGAGCTGCTCGAGAAGATTGTTGGTGAATTCCGGAAACTCATGTTTGAGCTTCAGCTGCACGCGCGCGGCGAGAAAGGCCGCGCCTTCGAGAAGGCCGCCGATCATCGGGTCCATACGTTCATCGAGAAGGCCGCCGAGCCTTTCGGCGACGCCCGGATAATCCTCCGCGAATTCACGCGCCTGTTCGTGCAGCAGCTTCAGTTCGCGATCATAGTGATCGAGGAATTCACGGTTCATGCGCTCAGGCTTTCTTGACGACGACGCCGCCGCCGTCGAGTTCGACGTCGGCGATGAATTCCACCGGGACGTTGACGGGATTGCACAACAGATCGGCGCGCACCAGAAAGCGCACTTTGAGCTCGTCCTTGTCGACAGAGGCGTCGCGCGACACTTCAATGGTGCCAGCCACAAGGCGGGGTTCATAGCTTTGCAAAGCGGCGGTGATTTCGCCCTCAATATGATCGACGCCGGCTTCGTCGATGCTGCGATGAATGAGGTCGGGCAAACCATAGTTCAGGATGGATTTGCGGACCTCTTCGAACTCGGCGAGATCTTGCGTCGACTGAAGGGCCACCGTGTTGACGAGAGCTTCGAGGTCTCTTGCGACTTCACGGCGCAAATTTGGTTCGCTGATGGTCGTCCGGACGGCGGCGCGGCGCGCGGCGATGACGCGATCTCCGGCCTCGTCGCGAAGATCCAGCTTTTCGCGCGCATCCTTCTTGTCGAAGGCGCTGCGAAAGGCGTGCATGAACGGCGGACTGAGCCGGTTTTTTCGCGGTGTCATGGACATCCGACGACAATCCTGTGCGGTGGAGCGAGCCGGACGCCGGCGGCTGAAAAAGCTCCGGCGCTCCGGTTGTGATGCTGGAGCGCCGGCCATACCCATTTAGACTTTCTTGTTTTCCTTGATGTTCCAGCCCGTGGTGACGGCGCCGCCAAGGGTTCCGTCGGGCTTTTGCGGCTTATATTCCGTCTCGATCTTGGCGTAGGCGAGCGAGATGCTTTCATGCGCAAGATCGCCGCCCGCGGCGTGGTCCTGAAACGAGATCGACGACACCATGACGTCGGTGAGCGTGATCTTCAGATATTCCTGCTGTTCCTTGCCGGACTTGCGGAAGGTCAGGATCGCCGATTTGATGTGCTCGCCGTTGGCGCAGGCGAGAAACAGTTTCGGGCTGCCCTTGTCTACTTTCTTGGTCAGATGGATGTCCTGCAGATGGGCCTTGCCGACGCCGCCGCCGCCGCCATGAGAGAAGGATGTGGCGTTGGAGACGCCCCACGATATGGTCTCGATCTGCATCTCGTTCTTGTGCTTTGAATCTTCGCTTTCGCCTTCGATGCCGTCGAGCTTCAGAAAAAGGTCACCAGACATATTTCATCCCCTTTATTGAATTGAGCGCCTATTGATGCTGTCCAAAAACTGCATCCAAAGTAAATCTAGCTATTATTTCGTTCAAAAGAGGTGCTAGATCACACAATACTTGCTGGGGTTATTTTTGCACTGCGGGCAGCCGCGAGACGAGGCTGAGCCCGATATCCATCGCCTCGAGCTGATAATGCGGGCGCAAATAGAACCGCGCCGCATAGTAGCCGGGGTTTTCCTCATCGGGGAAAATGTCGACGCGCGCGTCCGCCAGGGGCTTCCTTGCTTTCACGGATTCCGATGAGCCGATGGGATCGCCGTCGACATATTGGGTGATCCATTCCTGCAGCCAGATGCGCAGCTCTTCGGTTTCCTTGGTCGCGCCGATCTTGTCGCGCACCATACACTTCAGGTAATGCGCAAAACGCGACACCGCGAACATATAGGGCAGGCGGGCTTTCAGATTGTCCGAAGCCGTCGCCTCGACGCCGTTCTTGCCTTCATATTTTTTCGGCTTGTAGACCGACTGCGCGCCAATGAACGCGGCCTTGTCGGTGTTCTTGCGGTGGATCAGCGGGATCAGACCCGACTTGGCAAGCTCATGCTCGCGGCGATCGCTGATCGCGATTTCCGTCGGGCATTTGAGGTCGACGCCGCCGTCGTCGGTTGGGAAAGTGTGGGTCGGCAGATTGATGACTTCGCCGCCCGATTGCACGCCGCGGATGCGCGTGCACCAGCCATATTCCTTGAAGGCGCGATTGATGTTGACGGCCATCGCGTAAGCCGCGTTCATCCAAGCGTATTTCTCGCCCTTGTGGCCGTCCGTGTCTTCCTCGAAAGCGAATTCCTCGACGGGCTCCGATTTCGCGCCGTAAGGCACGCGAGAAAGAACGCGGGGCATGCAGAGGCCGATATATTTTGAGTCCTCGGCGTCGCGCAGGCCTTTCCAGGCCGCATATTCCGGCGTGTCGAAAAGCTTCGAGAGATCGCGCGGATTCATGAGCTCGGTCCAGCTGTCCATGCCCATCAATGTCGGATCTGCGGCAGCGAAGAAGGGCGCATGCGCCGCTCCCGCGATCTTGCTCAGGTCGCGCATCAGCTGGACGTCGGCTGGCAGATGGCTGAACTCATAGTCGCCGATCATGCAGCCATAGGGCTGGCCGCCGAGCTGGCCGAATTCCGCCTCATAGATGCGTTTGAACAGCGGGCTCTGATCCCAGCGCGCGCCCGGATAGTTGCGCAAATTCTTGTAGAGCTCGGTCTTCGACACGTTCATCACGTGGATTTTCAGCTGCGCGTCGGTCTCCGAGTTGAAGACGAGGTAATGCAGTCCGCGCCAGGTGCTTTCCATCTGCTGGAAGGCCGGCGCGTGCAGAATGTCATTCATCTGCGCGGTGAGCTTTTCATCAAGCCGGGCGATCATCGATTCGATCGTATCCAGCACATCCGTCTTGATGACGCTCTGATCGGCGAGCGCCTGTTGCACGAGCGTTGAAACCGCGTTCTCGACTTCGGCCTCGGCGCGCTCGGTACGCGGCTTGAAGCTCTGTTTCAGAAGCGTTGCGAACTCATCGACGTCGCGCGTTTCGACGCCGGGCTGAGGTTGGGAGGATTGCCCCGCAAGATTGGTGTCGACTGCCATTTTCCCCTCCTAAAAATCAAGCGGCGCCTTCGGCGTTTCCGGCGGCGTCAGGCTCCGCCTCTTTCGAAGCGATGGCGCGATTTCTGAGCGCCGCCATTAATTCAGGATCGCTCAGCAACTTTTTGAGCCGGGTCTCGGCGTCGACCTTGCCGTCCATGTAGCGCAGGAGATTGGCGAGCTGATCGCGCGCCTCCAGCAATTTCGCCAAGGCGGGGACCTGCCGCGCGACCGCGGCTGGGCTGAAGTCTTCCATCTTTTTGAACCGCAGGCTGACGGAAAGCCTGGCGTCGCTATCCTCGCCGAGCCGGTCCGGGACGGTAAAAGACGTGCCGGGCTCTATCGCGCCCATGCGATTGTCGAAATTGTCCATGTCGATATCGACGAAGCCGCGGTCGGCGACCTCCGGCTTCTCGACGCCCGGATTTGGACCAGACAGATCGGAGAGCACGCCCATGACAAAGGGAAGCTCGATCTTGCGCTCCGCGTCATAGGGATCTTCATAGGCGATCTGCACCCGCGGAGGACGGTTGCGTCCAATAAATCTCTGCCCACTGTCACCTGCCATCTTACTCATCCTTCAATTTCCGGGTCGGTGCGACATGGCTCAAGCTGCATTATTCATTATATCAGGTTGAGCGCGAAAATGGACCAGGTCAATTGCGTATTGACCCAATCGAGTTCTATGAAGATTCATGTCACGGAAACGCCAATTCAAACGCTGCTAGACTATGGCTGAACCACGAGGTCGTGAATGTGTGGTTGGTCACAACAAGCGCTCGCTTAAAATTCAAAGGCGCGCGCCACGATTGGAAATACAACTTTTAAGCATTTCGGCATCACTGTGAAGCCATATTAATGACAAAAAAAAGATGTAAAATTGCCATTGTAATACCGGAGAGACTGAACTCTCTTCACTGGGGCGCTCCGGCGGGAAATCCACCCGATGGCTCCGCGCCTCGCTCCATCCTGGGCGAAAAGTCGCGTCTGCATCGCGACCGAGGCGATCTTGACCATCGCAGGATTGAAAATTTGGCTGCGTGCGCGGCGGCACAGAAGGAAGGGACGGCGACGCCGATCATCGGGCGCTGAGGATCGGAGCAATCCTGAGCCTATCCATTCGCGTGGTGATGCAAGATGGCCAAGTTTAAAACAAGGACGCCGATCTCGGATTTGACTCCGGACCTGTCGGCGCCGCATGGCGTGAAAATGCGCCGCGAACGCATCCAGCGAATCGGGCGCTCATAGCCGCTGCGTTCGCTTATTTTCCCGTATCGAGAGATTTCAGCGTATCCGGCGGAAGCATATCTTTGAGGAGCCCAAGAAAATCGCGCCCCGTCAGCGTGCGCGCGCGCTCGACCAAAAAGGAGATCGGGCTAGAAGGCTCAGCCTGGTGATAAAACGCACTGATTCTCGCAAGCAATTGCAGTGCACTATCCCTCGTTGTTACTTCAAATGTTTTGGAAATGGCATCGTCGGACGAATCTAGCTCTTCGACGGGGGCAAAATCTGATAATCGTTCGATCGGAAGGTTAAAAACGTGCGCGCGCCCAATCTGAACAGCGGTTTCTTCGACATGAGCCGGGATCAGCACCCGGATGACGTCGAGAAAGGATTTTCCGATCAGCTGCTCGGCCTGGCGCACCAGAAGCAGCGCCGGATTGGATGGCTCAAAGCGCATATAATAGGCGCCGACGGCATTGAGGGCCGCGGCCGCGTCCTTGAAATTCGCGACATCGCCGCTGCTCGCGGGCGCTGCGGCCGCTTCGCCGCTCTCCGCCGCCGCGGGAGCTGGAGCTGCGTCGCCGGCGGAGGGATCGCGCAGCACGACATAGGCATCGAGCAGCGCGCGCATGTTCTCGACCAGCGGCGCGAGCTTTGGGAACGCGACGGCGTTGACGAGACCGACATGCTCGACGAAGGCCGACTTAATGCGCGCCAGCGCGCGCCCGAGCGCTTTGAACTCGTCGCGGCGTTCGATCAGCGCAGCGACGTCGACCTCCTCGAAGGCGCGCTTGATGGAGCTGGAATCGAGCTTGTCCTCATCGCCGCGCGGCGCCGCGTCGCCCGCCGCGAGCAGATGCATGCGATAGGTGAGAAAACCGAATCGCTTGTGCTCGAAAAGCGGCGCGTAGTGCAACGGCAGAATGACTGGCGCCATATCGTCGAGCGATTGCACGGCGACCATGCGCAGGACAAAATCGCCGTATTCCCCCTGCGGATGCACAGCCTCCCAGCGTTCTTCCAAAAGCGTTGCGATCGCCTCGACCGCCGCGAGGAAGCCAGGAAGATCCTTGTCGAGGATGCGGAATTTCGCGAGCAGCACGAGAAGGCGAAGATCACGGCTGCGATCGTTCAGACCGGCGATCTTGGCGAACTCGCCAGCAAAATCCACCTGTGTCCGATCGAAGGGGGCGCCGTCGCGCTCCGAGTAGAAAGTCGCAGGCAGCAGGCCTTCGCCCGCCGCCATGAAGTTCATGTAGTCGGCGTCGCCAGCGAGATCGAGATCCGGGCCGCAAGGCTCCGCCTCAGACAGCGGCGCTGTCATCGCCTCGGGCGAAAGTGCGGCGTCGTGCGGAGCAATGGCCAAGGGCTCACATGCCTCTTCCTGCGGGAGGGGATATCCATTGAGACTTTACGGACAGGGCGAACGGGAACAACCTGCGGCGGTCTTGCGATATACAGTCTATTTCTTGGCGTTGCCGCCCGTACTGCCTCCAGAATGCAATAAATCACTCGTTTTTAATCGCTCGACTGTGCCCCCATAGTTGGGTATCGTCAAGCAAAACTGGGCAAGACCCCGAGGTTCGCATGGCTTCCGAGCTTACCCAAGACAGCCGCATCGCATCCCTTGAAACGCCTCTCGGCAAGGATGCGCTGGTCGCGGTTCGCTTCGACGGCTCCGAAGGCCTCAGCGAACTTTTCGAGTTCCGCGTCGAAGCCTTAAGCGAGCAGTCGAATGTCGATTTCGACAAGGCGATCGGCAATAATTGCTCGATGACCTTCAAATCCTATGCCGATCCCGATCGCATCTTCAACGGCGTGCTGGTGGAGGCGCAAGGCCTTGGCGCGCAAGCGGGTCTTTATCTTTACCGGCTGACGCTGCGGCCCTGGCTGTGGCTTTTGTCGCGCACCAGCGATTGCCGCATCTTTGAAAATCAGACGGCGATCGACATCATCAAGAAAGTCTTCAGCGACCGCGGCTTTTCCGATTATCGCGTGGCGACCACCGGCAATTTTCCGAAACTCGAATATTGCGTCCAGTATCGCGAGACCGATCTCGCCTTCGTCTGCCGCTTAATGGAGCAGCATGGCGTCTATTATTTCTTCGAATATCAAAAAGACAAGCACACGCTGGTGCTGGCGGACGCGAAATCCTCCCATAAGCCGGCGCCGGGCCACGCCAAAATTCCCTTCATCGCCGATGAAAAGCAGACGCGGCGCGACCAGGAGCACATCTTCAAATGGACGCCGGAGCGCCGTTTCCGGAGCGGCAAGTTCGAACTCAATGATTATGATTATCTGCAGCCGAACGCCGACCTCAAAAGCGACGCGCAGGGCTCTGCGTCCTACATGAAATCGAAGATGGAAATTTATGATTATCCAGGCAAATTCCAAAAGAAGAACGATGGCGAGACCTACGCGAAAATAAGACTGCAGGCGGAGCAGGCGATGGACAAGCGCCGTTACGGCGAAGGCGACGCGATCAGCCTCTTTCCGGGCGCGCTGGTCACTCTTGAAAAATATCCGGAAGGTTCGGAGAACAAGGAATATCTGATCCTTCGCGCCATGCATTCCTATGCGATGCAATCCTATCGGTCGGGCGGCTCCGCCGGCTCACAGCCCTATTCGGGCAACTATGAGTTCCTGCCGAGCGACATCAATTTTCGCGCGCCGCTGACGACGCCGCGGCCGATCGTCCACGGTCCGCAAACGGCGAAAGTCGTCGGCAAGGACGGCGAGGAGATCGACGTCGACGAGCATGGCCGCATCCTTGTGCGCTTCTATTGGGACCGCAAGAACAAGCAGTCGTGCCGCGCGCGCGTCGCGCAGGTGTGGGCCGGCAAGAGCTGGGGCGGCCAGGCCATCCCGCGCATCGGGCAGGAAGTCGTCGTCGAGTTTCTGGAAGGCGATCCGGACCGCCCGCTGGTCACTGGCGCTGTCTACAACGCCGACAATAAATTTCCCTATGAGATGCCGGCCAACAAGACGCAGTCGGGGCTTAAGTCCGATTCGTCGAAAGGTCACGGCGGCTACAATGAATTCATGTTCGAGGACAAAAAGGGCTCCGAGAAAATCAGGATGCACGGCGAGCGCGATCATGAGGTGGTCATTCGCCGCGCGCAGAGCGTCGAGATCGGCGAGATTTTTTCGGGCCGGGATGACCCCTCGCGCGAGACGACGCTGAAGAACGGCAGCGACAATCTCTCGATCGAGGCGGGCAATCAGAAGGTCGACATTCAGGGCAAGCAGGATGTCAGCGTGCTCGAGACAATCAGCATTGAGGCGATGCAGAAGATCACGCTGACCGTCGGGGCCAGCACGATCACCATGGAGCCGCAGCAGATCACCATCAACTCGCCGATGATCTCGCTCCAGTCCGCGATGAAGACCGAGGTCAGCGGCGGCATGATGATCAATCTGACCGCTGCGATGATCAAGATCAACTGAGCGCGACTTGGGGGGGCGTCATGCCGCGACTGCGTTTTGAAACCGCACAGGATCTTTACGAGACCTATCCGACCGCTCGCGGCGATGTCGGCGTCGCCGCGAGCGAACAGGGCAGCCTCGATTTTCTACGCTCGCTGTCAGACGCCAATGCGATGAAGGCGGCGCTTTCTTTTTGCGCCTATCTGCTCGCCCGGCGCGAGGCTGTGGCGTGGGGCTGCGAGTGTCTGCGCCAAAGCGAAGCTTCGCGGCCGGCCGATGAGATCCGCATCGCCGCTGCCGAGGCCTGGGTCAATGAACCGGAGGAGCGCAACCGTCTGCGCGCGCTCGATCTTGCAACCCGCTCGGACCCAAGAGAGGCGGCGACCTGGACGGCGTTCGCGGCGGGATGGGCCGGCGGGATGGCGCCGATCGACGGCAAGCATTCCGCGCCGTCGCCGCAGCATGCGACGGCTCAGGCGATCCGCGTCGCGCTGATTCTCGGGGGGAACGCGCTGCCCGCCGCAAGCCGCGCCGAAGTTCAGCGCAGCTGGCTCGAAGGGGGCATGCGATTCGCTCTCGCGTAGCCTCCCTCCAGAGATGACGCGATGTGGGAAAACAAACACAAGGATGGGCGGGATCGATGTAACTGGAAGCGATCATGCTCAAGTCCGCTGAGTAGGACCGCGGTGACGAAGGCGAACGCATATGGCGCTGAAGCTCGCAATCGAGAATGTCACAAACCTGCCTGACGGCGGTCCGGTCAGCATTGTCGTGTCGGGCCGGCGCGGCATCGACATCGGCCGAGACTCGCATCTCGACTGGACGCTGCCGGATCCGAACCGCTTCATTTCGGGCAAGCATTGCGAAATCCGCTATACGGACGGCGCCTATGTTCTCACGGACGTCTCGTCGAACGGCACGTTCCTGAACGACGCGCCGGCGCGCATGCGCGAGCCGCACCGGCTGCGCAATGGCGACCGCATTCTGATTGGCCAATATATCATCTCTGTCTCTCTCGATGGCGATGAAGAGGCGGCGAGCGAGGCCGCAAGGGCGCCGGCGCGGCCCGTCGCCGCCGATTTGTGGGAGAGCGAGGGGCCGTCGCCGGCGCCGATTGATCCGCGCTCCCTCAAACCTGTCCCGGATCGCCCCAACGCCCCTGATTTTCTCGACTGGGCGATGGATGTCTTTGATCCGTTGCGCGATGCGCCGCAAGCGACGGCCGCGTCCGCCGGCGCAAAAGAAGACGCGAGCTGGCTGCCGCCGCCCCCTGCGCCGGCCAAGCCCGAAGCGCCGCCGCCCGTTCCCAGTCCGCGCCGTCCGATCTGGACGAGCGAGGAAGAGAACCTAGCAGCGCCAGAGCCTGCCGCTGCTCCGCCCTCCGCGCCCTCCGTGTCCCCCGCGCACGCTCGAACAGAGCCGGGCGACGCAGCCGGAGCGCGATTCCTGCGCCGCTTCGCCGAGGCCGCCGACCTGCCGGTCGAGGCGATCGCGCAACAGGACCCCGAGGAGCTCGCAGCTCTGCTTGGCGGCCTGATGAAGATCGTCGCCGGGGACGTCAAACAGCTGCTGCAAGCGAGGCTCGAAGCCAAACGCCTGGCGCGCAGCGCCAACCAGACGACGATCCAGGCCGCGGACAATAATCCATTGAAATTTTCGCCGACCGCGCGCGATGCGCTGCGCCTGATGTTCGGGCCGCCGACACGCAGCTATCTCGCCGCCGCCCCGGCGCTGCGGCAAAGTTTCGACGATCTCAAGCGCCATCAGCTCGACACGCTGGCCGGAATGCAGGGCGCCGTCAAAATGCTGATCGAGGATCTAGATCCCGAGGATATCGAAAAGACCCTCGAACCTGATCGCGGCCTCTCGGCGCTCATCGCTTCACGGAAGGCGAAGCTCTGGGACGCCTATGTCGGACGCTGGCGCGCCAAGGCGCATCGGCACGACGATGGCCTCATTGGCGCGTTCATGTTCTACTTTCCACAATGTTATGATCGAAACGGAAAATCTTAAAAGTTGTTGACGAAAACGTCTCAACTGGCGCGCGGCTCTGCCGAAGGAAACGGGGTTATGGATGTCCTGGTACAGTAAAGTCCTTTGGTCGGAAGGACTTTTCCTTCGCCCGCATCATCTGCAACAGGCCGATCGCTACCTCGAACATCTGGTGGAGGGCAGGACGCGCCATGCCTCACCGTATCCGTGGGGCTTTTCACATATAGAAATCGACCGCGATCTCGCGCAGCAGAGCAAATTCGCGGTGCGCCGCGCCGCCGGGATCATGCCCGACGGCACTCCCTTCGACATTCCAAACGACAGCCCGGCGCCGGCCCCGATCGACGTGCCGGATGGCGCGGCGCAACAGCTGCTCTGGCTTACCATGCCGTCGGCGGCGGCGAACAGCCGCGAGGTCGACGCTTTGGACGCAAATAGCGCCAGCCGCTTCGTCATCGGCGCCGAAACCTTCATCGATTCGACGTCCTCGCTGCGCATCGAGGAGGAGATCGACGTCGCCTATCCAAGGCTGACTTTCGACCTGCGCAAGACCGCCAAGCCTGGGTTTCAGGGGCTCGCCATCGCGCGCGTCGTCGAGGTGCGCGACAAATCGATCGTCTTCGACGAGAAATTCGCGCCGACCGTTCTCGTCTGTCACGCCTATCCGACGATCGAAGGGTGGATCGACCGCGTCATTGGCTGGATCGACGCCAAGCTCGGCGAACTCGCCCGCTACGCCGCCGACCCAACAGCCGGCGGCGGCTTGCAGAGCGTCGATTATCTCGTGCTGCAGGTGCTGAATCGGCACATTACCGTACTGCAGCATTTGCGCGGATCGCGCTACGTGCATCCCGAAAGGCTCTATGTCGAGCTGATCCGTCTTGTTGGCGAACTCGCGACTTTTGCAACGCCGGAGCGGCGCGCGCGGACCTATCCGCTCTACGACCACGACAATCTTGAAGGCTCATTCGCGCCGGTTCTGCGCGATCTCCAGGATTTTCTCAGCGCCCGGCTTGGACGGCGCGCCATCCGCCTCGACATCATCGCGCGGGCGGAAAACGCCTTCATCTCGCCGATCAGGGATCGCAGCCTGTTCCGCGTCGCGAGCCTCGTGCTGGAAGTGTCCGCGCGCCGCTCTTTGACGGAAATCCAGACCAGCTTTCCCCATCTCTTCAAGGTCGGCCCCGGCTCGAAGATGAATGAGATCGTTCACGCCCATCTGCCGGGCGTGCCGCTCGTCCATCTGCCGACGCCGCCGCCGCAGATCCGCGCGATCACCGACCACGTCTATTTTTTGCTCGACCGTAACTCGCCGCTCTGGCCGGAATTTTCGACGGCGAGTTCGATCGGCATGCATTTTTCAGGCGATTGGCCAGAGCTCAACCTTGAGCTCTGGGCTGTTCTGGAAGATCGGCAATGAGCGAAAAGGACCCGCCGGACAGCCTCGGGCGCCGCGACAACAGGACGATCATCGTCCCCAATCCGGGCGGGCGCCGGCCCGAGGCGCCCGCGCCTGTCGCGCCGGCGGCGCCGACGCCAGCGTGGCGCGCCAGTCCGGCCGGCGCGCCCGAGGCCTCGCCGGGCGAAGAGTGGATCAAGGGCGCCGCCGCCGCGCCGCCCGCGCCGAGCATGCAACGCCGGGAAATTCCCATCGAGGATCTTCTCGTTCCCAACGAGAATCCGCTTCTGCAAGCCGCCGGTCCACTGCTGTTGCTGTTAGGGCGCCTGCGCGTCGCTCAACTACAGGCGTCTCCCGCCAGTCTGATGGGGCAGGTCGCCGAAGCTGTGGCGTTTTTTGACAAACAGGTCCGCGCGGCGGGCGTCGCGCCGGAGCAGGCCAGCGCCGCCAAATACATCCTTTGCGCGACGGCGGACGACATCGTTCAAAATATTCCGACGGAAGACCGGCATGTGTGGACGCAATACAGCATGCTGAGCCGTTTCTTTGGCGAGCGTATCGGGGGCGTCAGATTCTTCGCCGAGCTCGATCAGGCGAAGATGGACCCGCTCAACAATTATTCGCTTCTGGAGCTGATCTACACCTGCCTCGCGCTCGGCTTTCAGGGCGTCCACCGCAGTTCGCCGTCCGGCGCCGCAACGCTCCAGCATATTCAGCGCAATCTTTACGAGCTGTTGCGAAAAGTCCGTCCGCGCGTTGACCGCGAGCTGTCGCCGCATTGGCGCGGCCAGGATCTTCCGCGCCAGGTTCTTCGCACGCGCGTGCCGTTCTGGACCGTCGGGGTCGTGGCGGCCTTGGCCCTGTTCGCACTGTTCATCACGCTGCGCGCGCTTCTAACCGGCGGCGCGGAGCTCGCCGCGGCGGACCTCAACGCGCTGAACGGACGCGGCGAGTTGAAACTGGTGCGGCACATGTTTGCGCCGCCGCCAAAGCCGCCCGCGCCGCCGCCGGGGCGCCTCACCCAATTGCAGCGCATCCGGCTTGCGCTCGCGCCCGAAATCGCCGCCAAAAAGGTCGACGCCACGCAGACCGACACCAAGATCAGGATCATCGTCGGCGATCTCGTGCTGTTCGCCTCGGGTCAGGCGAGCGTCAAGCCGCAATTTCAGCCGATCGCCAAACGTATCGCAGAAACGCTGGAGAAGGAGCCGGGCGCGATCACCATTGTCGGGCACACCGACAACGTCAAATTGCAGCCGACATCGCCCTTCGCGTCCAATTGGGCCTTGTCGATGGCGCGCGCCAAGGCGGTCGCGGCCGTTTTGAAGCCGGGCCTTAGCGACGTCAGCCGAATCGAGGTCGACGGCAAGGCGGACGAGCAGCCGATCGCGTCGAACGCGACGCCGCAGGGCCGCGCACAGAACCGCCGCGTCGAAATCATGCTCGCCCGTTCGGATTGAGGATCACGACCGACATGCTGAGCAAAGACATCATTCGCATCATCGCCTACGGGGTTGGTCTCTCGTCGCTGGCGGCCCTCGTCTATATGGCGGGGCCCTTCGTCGCCTTCGGAGATTGGCGCCCGCTCGAAAATCCGATCGTCCGCGAGATCGTCATCGTGTTGCTCGTCGCGGCGGCGGCGGCCGTCGCGGGCTTCGCCTTCTGGCGCCGCAAGTCAAAGAGCGCGGCGATCGAGAAAGGCATCGAGGAGACAGGCCCCGATTCCGACGCCGAGGTTCTGGGCGAGCGGATGAAGGACGCGCTCGCGACATTGAAGAGCGCCGGCAAAGGCAAGCGCGGTTATCTCTATGATCTGCCCTGGTACATTCTGATTGGTCCGCCCGGCGCAGGCAAAACGACGGCGCTCGCCAATTCGGGGCTCAAATTTCCGCTGAGCCGGGGCGGCAGCCCGTCGTCGATCGCAGGCGTCGGCGGCACGCGCTATTGCGACTGGTGGTTTACCGACGACGCCGTGCTGATCGATACGGCGGGGCGCTATACGACGCAGGATTCCGACGCCAAAGCGGACCAGAAGAGCTGGCTCTCTTTCCTCGATCTTTTGAAGAAGAACCGGCCGCGCCAGCCGATCAATGGCGTCATCGTCGCCATCGCGCTCGACGACATCATGACCGAGCCGGCGGCGACGATCGCGGCTCACGCGGCGGCGATCCGCGCGCGGCTGCTCGAGCTTCACAGACAGCTGAAGATTGATTTTCCCGTCTATGTCCTCTTCACCAAGGCCGATCTGATCGCCGGCTTTCGCGAATTTTTCGGCAATCTCAACGAGAATGCGAGGGCTCAGGTCTGGGGCGCGACCTTCCAGACGGGCGATAAGAAACGCAATATGGTGGGCGAGATTCCGGCCGAATTCGACGCGCTGATCGCCCGGCTCAATGATCTCACCACGGATCGGCTGCAGGACGAGCCCGTGCCCTCGACGCGGGCGTCGCTGTTCGGCTTTCCCGCGCAGGTCGCGACGCTGAAAAAGCCGATCCATGATTTCCTCAATCAGATTTTCGAGCCGACGCGCTATCAGGCCAATGCGACGCTGCGCGGTTTTTATTTCACCTCCGGCACGCAGGAAGGCACGCCGGTCGATCAGTTGATCGGCGCGCTGTCCAGAAGTTTTGGCGCACGCGAAGTCGCGGCCAACGCTTATTCGGGTCGCGGCCAGAGCTATTTCCTCAAAAATCTCATCGGTAAGCTCATCATCGGCGAAGCCGCCTGGGTCTCGACCGATCGTGGCGCTGTTTTACGCGCCAGACTCATCAAGACAGTGGCGTTGCTCGCCCTCGCCATTGTCTGCGCGGGCGCTTCCCTCGCATGGTGGGGCAGCTATTTGCGCAACAAGGATCTCATTGCGCGCACGCAGGCCGCGGCGGCTGATTACCGCGCGGCCGCCGGAGGGCTTGCGACGGAGACCGAAATCTCAGATCGCGATCTCGCCAAAATCTTGCCGCTCCTCAACAAGCTGCGCTATCTGCCCGCCGGATATGAGACGAAGGGAGCGCAGCCGCCGCTTGCGGCGACCTTCGGCCTCAGCCAGCTCGATCGTCTGCGCTCGGCCTCAGACAGCGCCTATGGCGTCGCGCTGGAGCGTCTCTTGCGGCCCCGGCTCATCTACCGCCTGGAAGAGCAGATGGAAGCCAACCGCACGGATCCTACTTTTCTCTATGAGGCGCTGAAAGTCTATCTGATGCTGGGCGGGCTGCACCCGGCCGATAAGGATCTCGTCCTTAATTATCTGCGCCGCGACTGGGCCGACAATCTTTATCCCGGCGCCGCCAACGCGGACGGCCGCAGACTGCTCGAGGCGCATGTCAAAGCCATGCTCGATATGCCGGGCGGCGACATTCTCATCAGCCTCAATGGGTCGCTCGTGAGCGAGGCGCAAGGCTTGCTCGCCCGCCTCAGCGTTTCGCAGCAGGCCTATGAGCTGTTGCGCTCGCAGGCGGCGGCGTCCGAGATCGCCGACTGGAACGCCGCGCGCGCGGGCGGCCCCGATTCCGGCCTCGTGTTCGAGGCGACGCAGGGCGCGTCGCTCGATTCTGTCAAAGTGCCGGCCTTCTACACCTATGCGGGTTTCCGCCGTCTCTTCATCGATCGTCTGCCAGGAATCGCCGACCGGCTGAAAGGCGACCGCTGGGCGCTTGGCGCGGCGGGCGAGCAGAGCGCCGTCGAGGACCAGTATAAATCGCTGAGCGATGATCTCCTTGCGCTCTACAGCAAGGATTTCATCGCCGCCTGGCAGGACGCCTTGCGCCGGCTGAAGCTCCGGCGCCTCCTTGCCGACAAGCCGAAATATGTGACGCTCGCCGCCGCCTCCGCCCCAACATCGCCGATCAAGCAGCTGATCGTCTCCGTGCGCGACGAGACCGCGCTGACGCGGGAACGGCCGGGCTTTGGCAAAAAGGACGACAAGGACGCCAATGCGACGCTGTTCCAGAATCGCGCCGCCCCTGGCGCCGACATCGAGCAGGCGTTCAAGGCTTACGCCGTCCTCGTCGAGGGCGAGCCGACGCGCCAGCCGATCGACCTCATCATCAGCAATCTCGCCGACATTTATCAGAGCCTTCTCCTGATGGGCAATCCGGCGCAGGCCGCGCTCGCGACCTCGCAGCTGCAGACACAGGTGGCGGCGCTCCGCGCTAACGCCAACCGGCTGCCGCCGCCCTTCGCCGGCATGTTGCAGACCGCCGCGACCGACGTCGACGGCGATCTCACCAACAGCTTCCGCTCGCAGCTCAACCGGTCCTTGCGGGATTCCGTGACGGGCGTCTGCCAGCAGATCGTTGCGAACCGCTATCCCTTCGCCCGCACGGATCGCGAGGTTTCGCTCGTCGATTTCGGGCGCCTGTTCGGACCGCAAGGCATTATCGACAAATTCTTCACGGGCCAGCTCGCGCAATATGTCGACACGTCGAAGCAGAACTGGAGCTGGCGCCAGGATAATGGCGTCGCGCGCGCTTTGAGTTCGGCTGGCGCCGCGCTGAAGGATTTTCAGCGCGCGGCGCAAATCCGCGACACGTTTTTCGCCAGCGGCGGGCTCGTCCCCTCGATGACCCTGACGGTGACGCCCCCGCCGGTTCCCGTCGTTTCGCCCCCCGCGCCGGCGATCCCTGGCGTGGCGCAAGCGGCGACTCCAGCCCCAGCGCCAACGTCTCCCTCAATCGGCATCAAGATGGACCTCAACGGAACCCCGATCATCAGCCCTGTCGGCGCCAGCGCCCCCGTCGTCGCGCAATGGCCGGGCGCGAACGCCAATCGCAGCGCAATCACCGTGACTTCGGACGCGCCGGGCGCGCAGCCTTCCACGATCGAGCGGACCGGGCCGTGGTCGCTGTTCCGGCTCATCGAGGCCGGCGCGCCCGTCGTTCGCGGCGATAAGGTCATCGTCAGCTACATCGTTGGCGGGCGCGAAATCCAATATCAGATCAGCGCCGGCTCGACGCAAAATCCGTTCACGCTTCCGGCCTTGCGTGAGTTCCGCTGCCCGAGCGATCTCTGATCCGATGCGGAGGGGCCTTATCGGAAAGATCGCCTCGAAGCCCGATTATGTCGCGATCGAAGCGCGGGGCGGTCTATTGCCGGTCCTTGAGCCGTGGCTGCACGCCGCCGTCTCATCCAGCCGCCAGCGGCTTGGGGACGCGTGGCGCGGCGCCTTTCTTGCCGCGCCGATCTGGCGCTTCTGGCTCGGCTCCGAGATTTGCGGCGAGACGATTCTTGGCGCGCTGACGCCCTCGATCGATTCCGCAGGGCGATATTTCCCGCTCGTTGTGTTCGCGGGGCCGCCCCCTGGCGTCGCTATCCCGCCGCCGGAATTTGCGGACAATGAAGTTTGGTTCAGGGCGGCCGAGGCGCTGCTGCTGTCCACACTTGCGCCCGGCGCTTTGTTTGATGAGGCTCTCACCGCGCTGGAGGGGCTGCCAGAGCCCGCCGTCGCGCCGCCGGTGGCGGCGCGCGCGCCGATGCTCGCCCTGAAGGGCGGCGTGCTGGCGCCTCTCGATGACAAGCCGCCCGGCCAGGTCTTCGCATGGCTGCGCCGCGCCGATTGGGCGAGAGCCTATGGCGCGCGCAGCTTCTGGCAGACCGCGGGCGGCGCCGATTTCCGGCCGCTGGCCCTGAGTTTTCGGCTGATGCCCGACCCCGCGCTATTCGCCGCCATGCTGACCGGGCATTTTTCCGGCGACGCGGCGGGCGAGGTGAGCTAAGCCGCTTCCTGCCGGCGCCAGCGCCGGTTTCCAGAGAGCAAGAGGTCCCATGTCCCCGAAACACTCTTTCGTCGCCGCGCTTCTTGTCGCCCTGACCGCGGCGCCGCTGATGAGCAGCATCGCCAACGCCGCGAGCGAGGTTACGAGCCCGACCGGTCTGCGCACCATTGATACCGAGCCCGGCAATGGGGCGCCGCCGAAGCCCGGGCAGACCGTCACCGTCCACTACACCGGCTGGCTTTTCGTCGACGGCAAGAAGGGCGCAAAATTCGATAGTTCTGTCGACCGCGGCCAACCCTTCTCCTTCACGCTCGGCCAGGGCCAGGTCATCAAAGGCTGGGATGAAGGCGTCGCCGGCATGCGGATCGGCGGCAAGCGCACGCTGATCATCCCGCCGGAACTCGGCTATGGCGCGCGCGGCGCCGGCGGCGTCATTCCGCCGAATGCGACCCTGATCTTCGACGTCGAGCTTTTGGGCGCGAAGTAGCAGCTTGCGTCCGGTCGGCGCCGCGGCCCACAATAAAAAGTTGCAGTGAATTGCTGGACCATGGGAGTTCTATCGGCCAGCCCTCATCGCGGATCGACCGACGTGACCTCGAAAGACGACATCGGCCAGACCAAATCCTTCGGCGGAACTCCGCCGGCGGGGTCGGCCGGCGTCAATCCGCCCCTCGGCGCCGAGTTTCTCGGCGTCGAATCGCTGCGGGCGGGCATGCAGCTGAACGGGGTCTATGAAATCGACGCCCTGCTCGCCCGGGGCGGCATGGGCGAGGTCTATAAGGGCCACTCCATCCAGACCGGCGATGACGTCGCGATCAAGGTGATCCGCGCCGATCTTGCCGAAAACGAAGTCGCCATCGCGCTGTTTCGCAACGAGGCCTCAAAACTTCATCGCCTGCATCACGAGGCGATCATCCGTTATTTCGTGTTCTCGGTCGATCCGCTGCTGCAGCGGACCTATCTCGCGATGGAATTCGTCGAGGGCGAGCCATTGTCGCAAATGTTGCGGCGCGGACCATTGCCGGCCGGGGCGGCGCAGCGTCTCGCCCAGCGCGTCGCGCTCGGCCTCAACGCCGCGCATAAGCGCGACATCATTCATCGCGACGTGTCGTCCGACAATATCATTATTCAGAACGGCGATGTGGATGAGGCGAAGATCATCGACTTCGGCATCGCGCGCTCGACGGCGGTGGGCACAACTTTCATCGACGTCGGCTTCGCCGGCAAACTGAATTACGTGTCGCCGGAGCAGCTCGGCCTCTATGGCGGCGAGGTTGGCGCGCGATCAGACATCTACAGCCTCGGTCTCGTACTGGCCGAAGCCCTGCGCGGCGCTCCGCTCGACATGGGCGGCACGCAGGTCGAGGTGATCGAAAAACGCAAGAGCGTTCCGGATCTCGCCGGCGTCGATCCGCGCATCGCGCCGATCCTCGCAAAAATGCTGCAGCCGAACCCCGATGACAGACCGCAATCCATGCAGGCGGTCGCCGATGATTTCGCGCGATTGACAATCGAGCCGCCGGAGAGGGCCCGTCCTTCCCCCGCGCGCAGAGCTGAGCGCCGCTCCGATGAGGCGGGCCGCTTGCTCAAGATCGGAGCGGCGGCGGGCGGCGCGCTGGCCCTCGTTACGCTCGCCGCCGGCGCTTATCTGTGGCTGGGGGCGCCGGTGAAGAGACCCGGGCCGCCGCCCGAGGTCACGCTGCAGCCAGCGCCCGAACGTCCGGCGGTGACGCCGCCCCCCGCCGCGATCCCGCCCGCCGCTGCACCGCCCGCCGTGGCGCCCGAGTCGGCGCCGGTTCAAGCTCCCGCGCAAAACAGCACGCTCGTCACGCGGGACAGCATCCTTGATTTCGTCGAGCGGAGCGCCGCCGCGCCCTGTTTCTCGGTCGTTTCCGTCGCGGCGACAGATTCATCGGCGAAGATCGAAGCCATCGGCGCCTCGCGAGAAGCATTTGACGAACTTAACGCCGCCTTCAACAAGGCGATCGGCTTTGAGGCCGACATCCGGGCGATCATTATTCCGGCCACGGAATGCGCGGCGCTCGATTTTTACAATTCGGCCCGGAAAAACGCGAAACTGGCGCCTGTCGTGCAGCTCGATGCTCCCTTCCTGCGTGGCGGGCAGGCTCTTGCGGGATCGATTTCCGCGCCGAAGGATCGCAGGATCGAGGCTTTGCTCATCGGCGATGACGGGCTTGCGCAGAATGTGACGAGCGCCCTTTCGACCGGACATCCACGCACTTTCAGCATCAACGTCGCGCGGCCGAAGGTCGCCGCTGCGCCGCAGCTCTTGATGATGATCTCCAGCACGCAGCCTCTGCCGTCGCTGAAGCTCGCAAAGCCCGTTAAAACGGCGCAGGCGTTGTCGGCCACGGAGGCGGAGGCGGGCGAAAAGCAGGAAGATCTCGGCGTCTCACTGAACTATTTTTACGTGACCGAGTGATCGCGTTCGGCCGTGGCGGGAAGCCGCCGCCCTGCGCCTCAATGTCCCTTGTTCTCGACGCCAGCGCTGACGCGGTCGGCAATCGCCAGAATGAGCATTGTCACGGCGAAAGCGAGCAATATGCCGACGACCCAGGCGAGCTTTTGGGTCTCGGCGTGGCTTTCAATGTCCATGAACCATTCCAGCACATGGACCGCGGTGATCGCCACGATCGAGCCGAGCAGTTTCTGCTTGAGGCCGGAAAAACCGATCCTGATCAGGCCGTCAGGCCACTCCGGGTGGTCTGCTATGTTGATCGGCCGCACAAAGTTTTCATAGCTGGAGCAGATCACGATGAGGATGAGATTGGCGGTCAGCGAAAGATCGATCAGGCTGAGGATGCCGACGATCACCTCGGATTCGGGAGCTGTCTTCAACAACAGTATGAAATCGAAAAGTTTCGCGCCGAATTTGTAGAGAAGCCCGACAAGGCCGACGACGAGGCCGAGGAGAAACGGCGCCATCAGCCAACGGCTGCTGAAGAATAATCCCTCGATGCCCCGCTCGAACCGATTCATGGCGCCCTCCGATGTCTCGTGATGCCACGGATCAAGCGTGCGGCGCAACAAGGCCGCGCGTCGGGGGCTCCATCGGCAAGTTACAACATGATCTCGCCGCCGGCATGAGAAAGCGCTGCGCCGCCGCTGGCGCGCCAGCATGGTTCGCTGTCGTAAGCGGGCGCGTCGGAAAACAGCGTATAGCGAATGCCGACCATGCCGAGCAGCGCCGTGCGTCTGTGCCTGCTCGGCGGCGCTGACGCGATGGCGCGCAGGGCCTCGTCGATTTGCCGAAGCAGGGCGGGCGTCGAGGCCTCGTGTCCGGCGCGGAAATGTTGCGCCAAAGCGCCCAGTGTGGCGTCGACGAGGGTCGCGGCCTGCGCAGGCAGGTCATGCCGGGCAGCGCGCAGTTCGATGATGTTCAGGCCGACCCGCAGTTCGGCAAGCACGTCGACGGCTGGAAGTCTTGTGCTCGGCGACGCCAGAAAGGGTGCGAGAAGCCCGAGCCGGTCGAGCATGAGCGCTGCGAATTGCGCGCGATCGCGCCTGCCGTGATGCGTCGCCGCCGCGGCCAGCGCCGCTCTGCTTGCGTTGAGCAAACGGCTGAGGCTCCATTCAGCTCCGGTCGCGCGGGCGAGCTGGAAGACAAGGGTCGGGAACCAGACGCCAATAAGGAGAGCGATCCCGGAATTGGCGACGGCGGCGAAATCGGCGCTATAATTATCCTGCAGCGCCAGCAGCGTCGCGGTCCAGAGCGATAAAGCAAGGCTCGGGAAGGCGGTTTGCTGCCTCGTCGCGAGCAGGCCAAACAAGATGAAAGCCGGGCTTAGCGCAAGAACGAGAAGTTCGAAGTTCTGGATGCGCGGCAGGATGCCGAATAGATAGACGATGGTCACGATCACAGAGACCGCCGACCAGCGCGTGAAGGAGCGCATCAGCGGAACCGGATCGTCCTGCGCCGCAAAGAGACAGCAGATGACCGCGGCGATCATGGCCGCCGTGCCGCCGTCCGGCCAGCTTGTCGCGATCCAGAACAGGCAGAGGCCGCCGATGCAGACGATGGCCGTTAAGGCCGCGAGGGCGGCGCCGGCGTTGTCACGATGGCGCGCCTCGACGACCCCGGCCGGCGTCTGGAACGAAAGCGGCTCCCTGAGCTTCGCGGCGCCCGTTTCGATCTGCCCCTGCAAAAGCCGGCAATCGCCGCGGATGTCCACGAGGTCTTTCAGCCGCAGCAGCAGGCTGCTCGTGATGATGTCGCGCGCGCTGGAGCGCGCATCGAGATGCCGATCATGCGCGGCGATGAAAGCGTCCAAACGATCGGCGATCTCCGGTCCGATATCGGCCCCCTCGCGCAGCGCGCCGCGAATCTCGTCGATCAAGGGCTGCAGCCCGGGGGGCAGGGGCTGGCCGCTTAAGGCGCTCATCCTTTCGCCGAGAGAAGAAAGAATCGGCAGAAGCATCAACAGTCGCAGCCGCAGCATGCGCATGGCGCGCGCGGCGTAACGCTGGACCGAGGTGTCGAAGGCGAGGTGAATGGATAGCGCGTCGAGCTGCGCCGCGTCGGCGGCGAGCCGCAGGCGGCGTCTGCGCAGAAGCTCGTCCTCCTTGCGCCCTTTGAGGGCGTCGCACCCCCAAAGATCGGCGTCCCGCAGCCAGGCCTGGAGACGTTCGGCGACGAGTGGGCCGACCGGACGGGGAAACAGCACGCCCGAAAAGATGCTGGCGCAGACGATCCCCAAGGTGATCTCCTCGACGCGCGCTATGGCGGTGTCGAAGATTCCCTCTGGCGCGTCGACGCTCGGAAAGCCGATCAGCGCCGCCGTGTAGCCCGCGAGCATGAAGACGTAGCCGCGCGGGGTCCGATCGAGGAGGGAGAAATAGAGACAGCAGGCAATCCAAAGCGAGATGGCAAGGCTCAATATCTCCGGTGAATTGGCGAGATTGGGCACGAGGGCTATGCTCATGCTGGCGCCGAGAATCGTGCCGCAAACCCGATAGAACGCCTTGGATCGCGTCGCCCCCGCCAGCGGCTGGGAGCATATATAGACGGTCGCGACCGCCCAATAGGGGCGCGGCAGCTGCAGCCAGAAGCACACATAAAGCGCGAGGGCGGCGGCCCCGAAGGTCTTGAGGGAAAACAACCAGTCGCGAAGGGAATAAACGCTCATCGCTTCGCTCGACGATTCCTGCAAGTTGGCGTCCGAAGATCGGATGCATGGCGCGCCACAGCTTTGGACACGCTCTTTTCAGGGCCGCGCGGCGCAGGGCGTCCTCTGTTACGATGCCGCTACGATGCGCCTTCGGCCGGTGTTGAAGTTGAATAAGGCCCGCCGCCCCTGCGCCCTCTGACAAGGGCGCGCAGGCGAAACTCCTCGCCTCAGCGAAGCTGCGGTCCGCCGTGGCAACGCGGGTCGTCCTGCGATCCGTTCCGATCGCCCGTTTGCCGCCAGTTCTGCGCTTCGCGAACCTGCTCCTGAAACGTCGGGAGGGCGCAAACATGGACCGGGGCGGCTTGCTTTGCGGTGGCGACGTTAGCCGCAGCGGCGGCGAGCGCAAACACAGCTATGGAAAGTTTCCTAGCGTTCATTTTCGTTGTCCATATGGAGAAGGCGCCAAATACGCCAGCGACCTATCAGTGTATATGCGTCATATTTCCGGATATACCATACTGAAAATAGCAATTCATAGTTTAACTGCGGCGATCGAGCTGACAAAATTATTCGAAAGCTTGGCATAAATTCTTAATCTAGCAAAAAAATCAAAACGTCATCTCATGCAGGAACGATTTTGATTCCAACATCTAATAATGACGATTATTTTCCTTCACTGCCGGGTGTTTTTATTTCGTGACCCTGGCGGGGCCTGATTTCCATCCAATCCGGACTATGCAGAATTGATGGCCGCAAGGCTTAGTCTTTGAGGTTGGCCAATGGTTCGGGCGCGCGCGGAAAGCGCGATCGCCGCGGATTTTTTCCCGGGATCTTCCAATATCGCGAGAGGTTTTCGTCCGGAGATCAGAGCTGACAGATAGCACCGAATGGGCACTGCGATAATGAGCCGCCGTTGCATTTCATAATGCAGCGGCCGGCAATAATTCACCTTGCGTGAGTGGCGCTGGCGCGCGAATGCCGCGCATCAGCGCAGGATCAAAGCAGCTGTCGCGACGTTCCGCTGAGAAAATCAACAAACATCCGTATCTTTGGATCATTCGTCGCGCGGCGCGAGAAGATCAGCGAGGCTTGCAGATCGTCGGAGCTATGCCATTCGGGCAGGACGACTTTCAGCGTCCCATCATTGAGATGCGGCCTCACATAGAGTTCGGCCAGGATGGCGAAGCCTTCGCCGCGTAAAGCATGATTGAGCGCGACCGACGGTTCGTTGGAGGCTATGCGCGGAACGAGCGTGACCTGCTTGTCCTCGCGCCCATTGTTGAACGTATAGGAGCTTCCCGATCCGTTCGGGTCGATATTGGCGGCGAGAAACACATGCTTCTCGAGGTCCTCGACCTTTTTGATGGGTTCGCTCGCCTTGAGATAGTCCGGCGAGGCGACGATCCGCCGTTCCCCATTCAGGAGATGGCGCACAACATAAGCCGAGTTCTTCAGCGCGCCGATGCGAAGCGCGACGTCAAACCCATGTTCAATCAAATCCAGATGTTCGTTGTTCAGGGTTAACTGGATCTGAACGTCGGGACAGAGCTTTTGAAAGTCGGACAGCATCCGGTCGATGATGAGGCCGCCGAGCGCGTAAGGCGCGAGAACGCGCAAAACGCCGGACGGTTTGTTGGTGAGATTTTTCGCCGCGAGTTCGGCCTCGTCGATCAGCGTCAGGCCTTGCGAGGCGCGATCATACACCTCGCGCCCGGCGTCGGTGACGACAAGCCGGCGCGTCGTGCGGCGAAGAAGCGTCGCGCCGAGGCGATGTTCGAGGTCCTGCACCTTCCGGCTTGCCGTGGCCGGAGGGATGCCGAGCTGCCGGGCGGCGGCGATGAAACTGCCGCGTTCGACGACGCGGACAAATGTAATAAGGTCATCAAGCTTTTGCATTTTTATTGTAGCGTCTTTCAGTTTCCGCCTTCGGTTCGCTTTGCGATCGAGGGGCGGCTCGCGATCAGCCTATCTTACTTCGTCGTAAAAACACTCGGTGGGGCGAGAGCTTGGAGGCTAGGGTTTGCGGAGCCTTCAGGCGGCATCCGATCTTGCGCTCCAGCCTCTATGGCGCGCCCTCATCATCAAACGTTATTCTTGTTCCAAAAATGGCGCGGATTCAATCGACTGAGTAATTGCAGCGCGCTCGCCCATCGCGATGGCGGGGCGGCCGACTGAACGGCGACCGTCGCGGTGCGGCCGGGGAGCAGCCGGACGCTGTCCGGGACGGCGTTGAGCGTGATGCGCACAGGAACGCGCTGGGCAAGCCTGACCCAGCTGAATGTCGGATTGACGTTGGCGACAAGGGTCGCCCCCGCGCTGCGCTCACGGTCCTCGATGGCGCCGGCGATGCTTTCGACATGCCCGGTCAAGGTCGTCCGCTCGCCCATGAGCTGGACGACGACCTCATCGCCGACGTGGATGCGCGGCAGCTTGGTCTCTTCGAAATAACCTTCAACATGCAGGCTGTCGCTATCGACCAGAGCGAAAACGCCCTTTCCCGCAGTGACGTAGACGCCAGGCCTCAGGTCGAAATTGGTGATCGAGCCGTTCACCGAGGCGCGGACCTCGCTGCGTTCGAGATTGAGTTTGGCGACGTCGCGCTCTGCCCGCGCCTGCTTATAGGAAGCGTCGGCCAGCTGCTGCGTCGCCAGCACCTGTTCGTATTTCTGCTTCGACACGACATTGTCGCTCAGCTGGCTATAGCGCGCGAGATCGCTGTTCGCCTGGTCAAGCGTCGCGCGGCGGCCCTCGACCGCCGCCTCCGCCTGCTGCAAAGCCAAAACAAATCGATCCCGGTCAATCTTGAACAGGACATCGCCTTTCTTGACGCTCTGATTGTCGCGCACGAGGACGTCGGTGACGAGGCCCGAGACGTCGGGAGCGACGGCGACGACGTCGGCGCGCACGCGTCCGTCACGCGTCCAGGGGTCGTCGACATAATATCCCCAGAGCTCCCAGCCTGCGAGGCCGGCGACAATGAGCATGATGGCGGTGACAGCGAAGCGGAGGAACAGGGAAAAAACACTCGTCATGGCGCTATGCCGGGTAAAATAAATACGACGCAGCCGAGGCTCGCGACAAAAAGGCTGAGGTCGAACAGTGGGGGGTGCCAGATCAGTTTGTAAAAGCCGAGGGCCGCGAAAAGGCGGCGCAAAGAGGCGCTGAGCGCAAAGGCGCAGGCCATCCAAACGAGCAGGGCCGGGATGAAGACCCCGTAAACATCGATTTCCTGTGTCATGGAAAGATCGCCTTCAAAGCTCCAGCCGCCGCCGCGCCTTCGGGAAGATCACCTTTGCGGGCACAAAAGCCGGGCCGTGGCTCTTCGCAAATGCATTCGCGGGGATATGTCACGTCCCCGCCTTGAACGGTAGATGGACCGCCCTCGCCGCGCTGACTAGCAGCTTAAAAGCAAACTCATTATTGCGTTTGTGACAATAATATAAAACGCCCCCCTGGCGCTGCGGCAATAGCGAGCGGAGGGAAGATGCGCCCGAGGGATGCGCTCAGGCGGCTCTCAGCTGGGCCACGCGGAGCGGCGCCGGCGGATGCGAATAATAGAAAAGAGCGTAAAGCCGATCCGGCGTCAGCGTCGCCAGATTATCGCGCGAGAGCCGGGTCAGCGCGCTGATCATGGCGTCTTTGCCGACCATCGTCCGCGCGAAATCATCGGCCTGAAATTCCGCGCGTCGCGACAACCAGTTGGTCAGCGGGGCTGCGAGGTGCAGAATCGGTCCCATCGCCGTCAGCACAATAATGAGGACGACGCCCGGATCATTCGGCAGGCCAAACTGGCTTGCAAGGCCCCCGGCGGAGAACGCCCAGTGCAGCACGAGGAAGATCACAAAAGTGACGGCCGCGGATTGCGCCAGACGCTGACCGATATGCCCCAGCTTGAAGTGGCCGAGCTCATGCGCGAGAATTGAAAGGATCTCATCGTCGGTGTGCTTTTCGAGAAGCGTGTCGAAGAAGACGATGCGCTTGGCTTTGCCAAAGCCGGAAAAATAGGCGTTGCCGTGACTGGAGCGCCTGGAAGCGTCCATCACGAAGAGCCCTTTTGATTCGAAGCCGCATCTGGCGAGCAGGGCCTCGATCCGGGTCTTTATCGGTCCGTCCGGCAATGGCTTGAATTGATTGAAGAGCGGCGCGATCCAGGTGGGATAGGCGACGCTCAGGCCGATGGTGATCAGCACCGAAGCGGCCCAGCCGGCAAGCCACCAGAAACGCGGCATCGCGGCCAGCAGCCAGAAAAGACCGTAGAGAAGCGGAACGGCGAACACCAATTGCAGCGCGAGGCCCTTGATCCGGTCGAGCGCGAAGACGCCTGGCGTCACACGGTTGAAGCCGAATTTCGCCTCGAGCCAAAAAGTCCTGGCGATCGAGAAAGGAAGGCCGAGAACAGCGCCGACCGCGCCGATCGCGACAAGCAGGGCGACGCTGCGCGAAAGGCCGGGCGGCAAAATTCCGGCGATCAGCGCGGCCAGGGGCGCGAGCAGCGCCGTCAGCCAGAGCACGGCCATAATGGCGTCGAAGGCCGTCTGTATGGCTCCGAGGCGGATGTTGGCCAGTGTATAGTCGGCAGCCTGCTGATGCTCCTCAATCGTGACGACCGCCTTGAAGTCGCTGGGGACGGCCGCGCGGTTTGCGGCGACGCAGGCCGCCTGCCGCCATTTCAGATAGAGGTCGAGCGCGCCTGAAAGGACGATGGCGGCGATGATGGCGCAGGCGAGGAGGCTCAACGAGACGGCTCCGAAAAGGCGCGGATGGCGGGCGGCCAACGCGCGTTCGGCATAGGTGGGACATCTGGCGTTGTGCCGCAAGCCCCGCCTGGCGGCGTCTTCCGCCGGCTCCGCCGCGCCCGGCTTTAATCTGCGTCGAGGGGATCGATCTTGCGGCGCGCCGGCTGGTTCAAGCCCTTTGGCCGCAGTCTGACGACGATGTCGATCTTGGCAATCTCATACCCTTCGGGCGCCTCGACGCCGTCCGCAAGCTTCACGCAATCCGGCCCGATATCGCAAACCGCGCCGGTATCCTCGAAATAGAAATGGGAATGGTCGCTCGTATTCGTATCAAAAACGGTCTTGCCGCCCTCGATCGCGAGGCTGCGGACGAGGCCGACCTGCGCGAAAAGATTGAGCACATTGTAGACCGTCGCGAGAGAGGCGGGCATACGCGCGGCCTGCGCCTCGGAGGCGAGCGCGTCGGCCGTCAAATGCCGGTCGCCCTTGCCGAACAGAAGTCTGGCCAGTCCGAGCCGTTGCCGGGTCGCGCGTAGCCCATACCGTTCCAAGAGGGTGCGCCCCTGAAAGCCCGATGGGCCTCGAGTCCGGGAATAATCGCTTCCCTGCGAACCAAACATGACGCGCCACACTTTCCACAATCCTTCTGTAGGGTCAGTTAAATGAATTTTTGCGTGATAGACAATCAAAAAGCTCAACCTTAGAGCATTTCTAATTGAGTAATTCTAATTTTGATGTCTTGGAGCCGGCGCCGGCACGCGCGCAGTCCGCCCCGGCGTCGAATGGCGGCGGCGTTGGATCGGCTAATTCAGCTTTACGCCAAGCTCGTCTTGCCAGGCCGCCGCGATCGCTCAGTTCATGACCGAACCGGGGCCGCTGATCTTCAGCGAGTCGCCGCGCTTACGCTCTTTCGATCCGCTTTTGCTTGCGGATGTGTCCATCGAGTTCAATGTGAAGCTCAAACTCCTCACCCTTGGCGTCGCGGGCGCGCAGCTCGAAATGCTTCGGCTTGCGATGCGGTTCGCCGACGGCCGTAAAACCCGCGTCATCCGCGGCGCGCAGCGCGATATGCGGATCGGCGTGCTCATGCTGGGGAGGATGTGCATCGGGATGATGGAGGACGATCGCCGCCTCGCCTTCGCGGGCGATCGAAAATACCTTGACTTCGGACGGCTTTTGCTCCCCGGCGATCTGCACTTTTTCGCCTTTTTGCAGTCGAAACTGCTCTGCGCCCCTGGGGCCGAGGTCGGCGAGAATATGTCCCTCCGGCGTCGCCAGCACGAACCGGTGCGCGAAGACGTCTGTGACGGAGCCGGAATAATTGACGGTGTGGCGAGGCGGCATTTTGGAGTCCTTGCGGCTGGTCCCCTTGCGGGACACGGAGGGTCCGGCAACGGTTCAGAACGGCGATTGTTCCAGGAGGCTTTCAGGAGTGGTTCGGCGTGTCCCCGACGAGCTTTGGCTTGGCGCGGTAGAAATTCGGAAAAAGCAGCTTCAGATTTTCGACCTTCGGCCTGTCGTTGATCATGATGTAGAGGCTGCCCGGATGCATCACGAAATAATCCTGGTGATAGGATTCAGCGGGATAGAAGCCGTTCAACGGCTCGACACGCGTCGTTATCGGCTGATTGAACGTTCCGGCGCGCTCGAGCTGTTCGATGTAGTTTTTCGCCAGCGCCATCTGCTTGTCGCCGGTGGTAAAAATTGCAGAACGATATTGCGTGCCCGAGTCCGGCCCCTGGCGGTCGCGTTGCGTCGGATCATGAACGACCGAGAAGAAAATGCGCAGCAAATCGCCCGCCCTCACCACATGCGGGTCAAAAGTGATCTTCACCGATTCCGCGTGGCCGGTGCGCCCGGAGCTGACGGCTTCATAATGAGCCGTGTCCGGCGCGCCGCCGGCATATCCCGAAACGGCTGATTCAACCCCCTTCACATGCTGGTAGACCGCCTGCACGCCCCAGAAACAGCCGCCTGAGACGACGATCGTCTGAGGCCCCGACACGTCGGCGCCGGACGTCGGATCCCCGGCGGGCGGCGGAACGAGCCTGGCCGCCCCGGCGGCGGCCGAGCCGAGCGGAAGCATTGCGGCGCACAAGACCAGAATGGCGCCCCCCGCGATCTGACGACGGTTGCAATGCGCGCCGCCGGCAGGCGCCGTGGGAGGGCCACGAAAAGGAAGATCGGACGCAGCCATTTCAGAACTCCTTTCGGCGGTTGGATTATGCTCCAGCGCTCGCGACAAAGCGCAACGCGGCGGAGTTCATGCAGTATCGCAAACCCGTCGGCTTTGGGCCGTCGTCGAACACATGGCCAAGATGTGCGTCGCAGCGGCGGCAGGAAACGGCGGTGCGGGTAAAGCCGAAGCTATGGTCGGCGCTTTCAACGACATTGGTCTTGGCGATCGGTTGCCAAAAGCTCGGCCAACCCGTTCCGGACTCGAATTTCGTTGCTGAATCAAAAAGCGCCGCATCGCAACAAATGCAGCGGTAAAGGCCGCGGCCATGCTGGTTCCAATAGGCGCCTGTAAAGGCCCGTTCGGTCCCCGCCCGCCGTGTGACTTCATAGGATTCCGGCGCCAATTGCATTCGCCACTCGGCTGCGCTCTTGACGATTTTCGGCACGAGCTTCGTCCCAACACTTTCCCCGGCGGGATTGAATTCTTCGATCAGCACTTTGTCTTCAGACGCCGTGGCGGTCCTTGTCGCAGCGAAGAGAAACAACGCCGGCGCGCTCCCCAGGATGAAAAGACGCCGCAGAGCGTCGACACGGGTCTCAGTTGCTCCTTTAAGCGGATCGAGATTCCTCATCAGCGCCTCCTTTCGCACGTTTGGGCGGCGCAAAGCCGCCGCTGCTCCAGCTTGTTGTGCTATGTTGGTTGGCTGGCGCTAACCGACGCCCGCCGCGCCCCGGCGTCCGCCTCAAAGATAGCGCAAGACATTGTTCACGAGTCTGCACGTTTTCGGGATTGGCGCTCGATCTGAGCCCGCGCCTCATCGACGCCGCGGGGAGCATCCACCGAGCTCTCTGCTCAACAGTGTTACGTCGTAGAGCCGGCCGGCGTTACATGGTCACGGATTGTTGAAGCTCCGCCGGGACGCGCGGGCCGCGCGGGCAGGCAATAAAGGCGCCGCCATGCCTCGCTGGACAGCCGGCCGCGCGCTCAACCTTTCAAGCCAGTCACGAACGCGCGGCGCGGCGTTCAAATGCTCGCGCACGAGCACGCTCGCGCCCGCTGCCCAGGGATAGGCGGCGATATCGGCGATCGAATAATGCTCGCCGGCGAGGTAAGGCGTCTCCGCGAGGCGGCGATCCAAAACGCGAAGAAGACGGTCCGCCTCCGCGCTCAAGCGGTCGATCGCGACTGGAGTTTTCCGTTTTGCAAAGATTGCGAAATGGCCGAATTCCGCGAGCGTCGGAGCCAGTCCGGCAGTCGCCCAAAATAGCCATTCGAAGGTTTTGGCCCGGTCGGCGCCCGAGGGCGGCAGCAGGCGGCCGCTCTTTTCCGCGAGATAGAGCAGTATCGCGCCGCTCTCGAAGATCGCGAGCGGGCCGTCCGCCGCGCCGTCATCGACGATGGCGGGAATTTTGGCGTTTGGCGATACGGCGAGAAATGTGGGGTGGAATTGCTCGCGTTTGCTGATGTTCACGGTTCGCACGTCATAGGGCGTCCCGATTTCTTCGAGCATGATCGAGACGATATGGCCGCTCGGCGTCGCCCAGCTGTAAAGCGTGATCAAGGAACTGCTGTTGCCTGGGCGCGCAAAGGCGCCGGTTCCGGCCCGACTCAAAGGCGTCGCCGCGGTTTGAGCGACGGCTAATCGGCTCCCACACGATCGGCGCGGGCGACGCCAGGTAAAAATGAAGCGCGGCAAAACCGCGCCCCAAAAGCTTTATGGGTCCCAATCGGCTGTTTCGTCCGAATGCGCATCGCCCGTTGTTTCAGTCGGGGCGCGCATTTGCATTTCTTTCACCCCATCCGCCGGATGGTAGAGAATGCCAGAATCCGCAAGGTTTCCGCGAACCGTCGATCGCTCATGCGGATTACTTTTTGGCGACCGCGTTAAACGCGGTCTGAGCCGATTCGCTCAGCTCTTTCGCTTGCGTCTGGATCGCCTGAAGCTGGTTCTTCGCATATTCGGTCTGAAGGGCGAAAACCTCTTGAACGTCCTTGGCGTGGAGCAGCTTCTGCGCCAGATCGAAGGCGGCGTTAACGTTTGTCTCCGCGAAGGACATGGCCTTGGTCACCGCTTCCTTGGCGCTGGACGGAAGCGCTTCGGCCGAGCCGGTGGCTTTCTGGGCCGCGCCAATGAAACCCAAGAAAGCCTCGCGCGCCTGCTCGAAATTCTTCTCGGCAAGCTCGCGGATTTGCGCGGGGATCTGTTGCGGAATTTCGATCATCGGTGTTCTCCTGCAGTTGAGCGTTTCGTTGAGCCCGTTCAAGGCCGACGAAAGGCCTTTGGGATGTAAAGCGTAAGGGATATTGTCGCTCTTTTCAGGCCAAGCGGGTCGGTTGACGTTGCGATGCGCATACAGGCCTTATCTCAACCGGCTTAGATCAGAGCTCCGAGGCGGAGCGCATGCATATTCACAGAATTCGGCGATCGGCGCCACCGTTTTTCATCACTTTACTGATCTGTTACAATAATTTGCTGTTTTAGCCGCTATCACCCGTCGAGAGCTAAAGACGGCCGGCGCCCATCACGCTTCGCGCCCATCGCATCGAACGGGCGGCCGACGATGGGCCGGCCGGCTTTATGGGGCCGCTCATGGCGCCTCGCTTTCAGGCGCTTGGCGCGCTATGCCATCAACCCATCCGCTGATTCGGGAGGAAACCCGCCATGTTGTTTGTCGTATCGGTGCTGAAGGGATTTGCCGTCGCGGCCAGCGACGGCAAGATCGGAACAGTCAATGACTTCCTCTTCGACGATCAAAGCTGGAAGATCAGGTGGCTGGTCGTGGATACGGGCGCCTGGCTTCCAGGCCGCAAAGTCCTGGTCCACGCATCCGCTCTCGGCGAGCCAGACCCGGCGCGCCGGGAACTGCCGGTGAAGCTGACCAAAGCGCAAGTCGGGGGCGGCCCTGACCTTGGCGAACATGAGCCTCTTTCGCGTCAATTGGAATCTCACCTCTATGATTACTATGGATGGGATCCGACCTGGGGCGTCAGCTATTTCGGAGTCGGGGCGATGGCGCAGCCGCTGTCGCTGCCGCCATTGGCGGGGGAGCCCGACGCGGAGGAAGCCGCCGAAGCCGAGGCGCTTGCGAACCAGCAAGATCCACATCTTCGCAGCGTGGAAGAGGTGACCGGCTATCATATACAGGCGAGCGATGGCGAAATCGGCCATCTTGAGAGTTTTGTCGTTGATCACGCCAATTGGGATATCCGCTACCTTGGCGTCGACACGAGCAATTGGTGGCGCGGCCAGCATGTCCTCATCGCGCCATTCGCCGTGCGGGAGATCGATTGGGCAGACCGGCACATTCTGATCAACATCACGCGCGATCAGGTCAAGACCAGCCCCCCGTGCGATTCGATCGAAATGGTCGATGAAGCCTATGAACGGATGCTGCACGGCCATTACGGCTGGCCGGGCTATTGGTACTATCCAAAATAGGCTGCCGAGCCTGCGCGGCGGCCGCGAATATGAAAAGGAGCGCCCCGACGGGGCGCTCCTTTTTTGTATGGCCGCCCGGGCGCTCTGAGCTCGCCGCGGATCGCCGTCATGCGTCGTCCTGGGTCTGCCCAGCCTCTGTAGCAGAGGGATAGAATAGCCTGTCCTGACTGCGCTGCGGCCGCGACGGTTTCCCGCCCTCAATCTGTAAATACTCATTTCTTTTGTGCACCGCCGAAGGAATAGTTGCGCAAATGTCGCACCTCTGAATGCTTTGACTTGAAAGGGCCGGAGCGCGTTGACAGCTCAAGGTTCCAAATGTACCCATGATCATGCACTTATACGTATAGAGCCAATTGTTATACGCATATCAAATTGGTTCGTGCGCAACTAAGAGTTGCCTGCCTGTAAACAGTAAGTAGAGCGCGTCTTTGAGCCCGCTTCTGTTGCTTGCGAATCGGTGAATAAGAAGAAGAGGCGATTCTTCAGAGTGACTAATAACCAACGGATGGGGAGAGTAATGGCTAACCGCATTGGAAGATCCAGGAGTCGCCGACGCGGCGCCTATATGGCTATGGCAGGAGTCATGGCTACGGTTCTCATGGGCGTCAGCGCAGCGCGCGCCGATGTGACGGACGAGCTGCTCGATCAGCTCAAGTCCAAGGGCGTCCTGACGAAAGCCGAATACGCCAAGCTGAAACAGCGCCACGCGGCCGAAGTCGCGGCGAAACACGCGCCTGGCCCGACCGGTCCCACCGGCGGCAACGGCCGTTACGTGACCAGCCTTGACAAGGGCATCGGCTTCCATATTCCCGGCACGTCGGTTGTCACGAAGGATAATGGCGTCGTCACTGTCGGCGATGTTGACGTCAAGCTGACCGGCGCTCTCGTCTTCTTCGGCGCGGAGAGCTTCAAGACCTCCTATACGGGCACTGCGGGGCTCGCGACCGGGCCGTTCGTTCCAGGCGCCTTCCCCCCTGCGCCGATCGGCGTCGGCGGCGGTGTGGTCGGCGGCAGCCCATACAACAATTCCAACGCGATTCGCGCCGGTCTGCTGCCGAGCAATGTTGTCTTGAGCCTCGCCACCAATCAGATGGGCTGGGATCTTGGCTTCACCGCTGGCGCCTACTTCGGCGGCAACAACGTGTTCCCCGGAGCGGCCAACGCCAACGGCGCCGGTTCGCCGATTGGTCTCGGCACGCCCGGCATCGACCTTCGTCAGGTTTTCGGCACGATCGGCACGCCTGAGTATGGCACGCTCAAAATCGGCCGCGATCTTGGCCTCTTCGGCGGCGACGCGATCCTGAACGACTTCACCCTGTTCGGCGTCGGCACGCCGGCTGGAAACGCCGCCCCCGGCAACACCAGCCTTGGCCGCATCGGCCTTGGCTACGTCTATGCCGACTGGATCCCGCAGATCACTTATACGACGCCGGTCTGGAATGGCTTTACCGCGTCGGTTGGTATGTTCACGCCGCTGGATGCGATCAACACGACCGATACGGCCGCTGTTGGGTTTGCGCTCCCTGGGTATGGCCCGTCTGTCGGGTTCAGCTCCGGGACAATGACGGCGCATGACCAGCCGCAATTCCAGGGCAAGATCAAATATGTCGGCCAGTTCACGCCTGACGTGAAACTGACCGCCTGGGCGGACGGCATCACCCAGCTCCAGCGTGTCGAATCTGGCGATGCTGTGGTTGGCGGCTTCGTTCCCGGATTTGGCTACACCTCGGCGAGCCCGGGGCAGAGCGTCAGATCGGTCGGCGTCGACGGTGGCGTGCGAGTCGATTGGGGCGGGTTCAGCGCGGTCGGCTACGGCTACTGGGGCTCAGCGCTCGGCACGACCGGGTTGTTCTACGCCGCTGTCAGCCCCAACGGGCAGGCGCGCAAGTCCTCGGGCTTCTATGGCGAAGCCGAATATACCTTCTGGGATCGGTGGACCCTCGGCGGCAGCTTTGGCGCCAGCTATCTGGAAGCCAACAGCTTCGATTACACGCAGTCCTATGTTCCCTGGATGGTGCGTTCGAACCAGTCGTGGATCGGATTTACCCGCTACAAGCTGACGGACTGGGTGGCTTTCCAGGCCGAGTTCATACAGTCGCGTTCGATCAGCCAGTCGGCCGGATCTGCAAAGTCCAACGCGATCGTCGGCGGAACAACCTTCTTCTTCTGAGCGTCTCGCCCAGAACAACTCTTGATCTTATGATCGATGACGCCGCCCCGTCTTTGACGCAGGCGGCGTTTTCGTTTGCGGCGCGATGAGGGCAATCTATGTCGCCGCGGCGCGCGGCCGCCGTTGCGCCTCGTTCCATGCGCCTGATCCGAGAACGCTCGATCCGCCTTTGAGGCTCGCGCAACCGTCTATCGAGGCCTTCCGGCGCGTGCTAATCAATCTATCGGGGCACAAAAACAGCAACCCGGAGGAAACATGGCGTCTCTCTACTCAGCGGAGCACCGCGCGCTTCAGGAGGAGTTCGGCACAACCAAAATGGCCGAGCTTCTGGATACGAAATGGGTGCAAGACGGGATCGGCGAAAATGAAAAGGCCTTCATTCAATCGCGCGACATGTTTTTTCTATCAACGGTCGATCCAGACGGAAATCCGACAGTCTCGTACAAGGGCGGCCCGACCGGCTTCGTCAAGGTTATCGACGGCAATACGCTGGTTTTTCCCGGCTTCGATGGCAACGGCATGTTCTATTCGATGGGAAATGTCGTTGGCCAGGGCCGGGTCGGATTGCTGTTCATCGACTTCGAGACGCCCCACCGCGTCCGTGTGCAGGGGACGGCCAGGCTCGATCGGGACAGTCCGCTGATGGCGGACTATGCGGAGGCGCAATATCTTGTGCGGGTCGAGGTCGCCAAGGCGTGGGTGAATTGCCCGCGCTATATCCACAAATACAAAAAGCTGGATCAGTCGAAATACGTTCCCGTGGCCGCGAAGCCGACGCCGCTTGCGGCCTGGAAACGAACCGCTTTGGTGCAGGATGCGCTGTCCGCCGGTGACAGCCAAAGGGCGCGCGAGGAAGGGCTGCTCGAGATCTCGGATTATGAGGCCATGGTCGCGCGGGGCGAGGGCTAGAAACCAGCAAGACAAAAAAAGAGCATTTTCGATTCCAGAAAGGTCGAAAATGCTCTGAATATTCGGGCGCCGTTCAGGAAGCTGCGCCGAGAGCTTCTTCTCGACGCAGCTTTCCTAAGCGATATGCCCGTCTCAACTCTTCTCGATCAGAAGAAACCGAGCGGCTTGTTGCTGTAGCTGACCAGCATATTCTTGGTCTGCTGGTAGTGATCAAGCATCATCTTGTGGTTTTCGCGGCCGATGCCGGATTTCTTGTAGCCGCCAAACGCCGCGTGCGCCGGGTAGAGGTGGTAGCAGTTGGTCCAGACGCGTCCGGCTTTGATGGCGCGGCCGAAGCGATAGGCGCGCGTGCCGTTGCGGGTCCAGACGCCGGAGCCGAGCCCGTAAAGCGTGTCGTTGGCGATCTCCAGCGCCTCGGCGTCGGTCTTGAAGGTGGTCACCGACAGCACCGGGCCGAAGATTTCCTCCTGGAACACGCGCATCTTATTGTGGCCTTCGAGGACCGTCGGCTGCACATAGAAACCGTTGGCGAGCTCCGGCCCGACGTCGGCTCGACCGCCGCCGGTCAGCACCTTGGCGCCTTCCTGACGGCCGATGTCGAGATAGGATAGGATCTTCTCGAGCTGGTCGTTCGAGGCCTGCGCGCCGATCATGGTCGAGGGATCCAGCGGATTGCCCTGCTTGATCGCCTTCACCCGCTTGATGGCGCGCTCCATGAAGCGCTCATAGATGCTCTCCTGCACCAGCGCGCGGGACGGACAGGTGCAGACCTCGCCCTGGTTCAGCGCGAACATGGCGAAGCCTTCGAGCGCCTTGTCGAAGAAATCATCGTCCTCGTCGGCGACGTCGGCGAAGAAGATGTTCGGCGATTTGCCGCCGAGCTCCAGCGTCACCGGAATGATGTTCTCGGAGGCGTATTGCATGATGAGGCGGCCCGTCGTCGTCTCGCCGGTGAAGGCGACCTTGGCGATGCGCGGGCTCTGCGCCAGCGGCTTGCCGCATTCGACGCCGAAGCCGTTGACGACGTTGAGAACGCCGGGCGGCAGCAGGTCGCCGATGATGTCCATCATGACCATGATGCTCATCGGGGTCTGCTCGGCGGGCTTCAGCACGATGCAATTGCCCGCGGCCAGTGCCGGAGCGATCTTCCACACCGCCATCAGCAGCGGGAAATTCCACGGGATGATCTGCGCGACAACGCCGAGCGGCTCATGGAAATGATAGGCGATGGTGTCGTGGTCGATTTCGCTGATGCCGCCCTCCTGGGCGCGCAGGACGCCGGCGAAATAGCGGAAATGATCGACGGCGAGCGGTAGGTCGGCGGCCTTGGTCTCGCGGATCGGCTTGCCATTGTCGATCGTCTCGACCATCGCCAGCACGTCAAGCTTTTGCTCGATCCGGTCCGCGATGCGCAAAAGGACCAGCGAGCGCTCGGCCGGCGAGGCGGCGCCCCAGGCGTCTTTAGCAGCATGGGCGGCGTCGAGCGCCAGTTCGACGTCCTCTGCCGTCGAGCGCGCGATGGTGCAGACCACATTGCCGTCGATCGGCGAGACGTTCTGGAACGTCTGCCCTTTAACCGGGGGCACCCATTTGCCGCCGATGTAATTATCGTAGTGCGGACGAATGGCGATCTCGTCCTTAAGATCCGCCAAAAGCTTCTCAACCATAGCATTCCTCCACTTCTCAGTGACTCTTCTCTACGCTCAGTTTTGCTGCACGCTGTGCAGATAGGCGAGAATCTTGCTGAAGTCGTCTTCACTAAAAACGCCGGTCCAGTTTGGCATTCCCTTGTCGGGACGTCCATGGGTAACCGTGTAATGAAAGACTTCATCCATTTTGTCGCTGTAACGCTGGCTGAGCAGACGCAGATTGATGCGGCGCTGGCCTACGATGGCGTCCGGCCCGTGACAATGCGAGCAGGTGCCGTTGAAGATTTCACGGCCCGCGGCAATGGCCGCCGGATCGGCCGCGCTCGCGGGTGTCGCCGCGGCCGCCGGCGTTTCGGTCAAGGCGGTTGAACCTGGCGCAGGCGCCGCCGCCTCGTGAGCCGTGGCCGGCGCGGTTTCGCTCGCCGGCTTTTCCTGTGAAGCGAGCATGATGCTTGGCTTCGATCCACCGGCGCTGGCGGCGGCGGTCAAGGAGATCGGCTCGGCCTGCGGGAAGCCATATTTCGCGGCGAGCGCGGCGATCGCTTCGGCCTTCTCGTCGATAACCCGGTCGATTTTGTCTCTGAGATCGCCGCTCGCCCGCGCGAAGCCGACCGAAACCGGCCATTGCATCCCCTCGCCGCTTGCCGGGCGAACGCTATAGGCGTCCTGGTAAAGCGTCTTATTGAGATAGCCGGCGCTCGGACCCCAGATGATCGCAGCGTCCGCCCTGCCGGCCGCCAGCGCTTTCATCGCCGCCTCCGGATCGAGCACGGTCACCGGCTGGATGTCGCCGTGATCGGCGAGCAAAAGCTCCGGCGAGGTGCCAAATTGCACCGCGACGCGCTTGCCCGCGAGGTCGGTGAGAGACGAGGCCCCCTGCGCCTTGGGCGAAACGAGAGCATAGCCAATGCGCAGGAACGGTTTGGAAAAGATGAGCTTTGGCCCCATGAAATTTTTGGAGTCCGGCAAACCGATATAGGCGTCGCATTTTCCCGACAGCAAGGTTTCGCGAATGGCGCGCTTGCCGAAATAGGTCTGCGACCAGACCGTTTTGAGCGGGCGGCCGAGAGCGTTTGCGATCTCGCCTCCGAGCTCGATATAGATGCCCTTCGCATCGCCGGCTTGAGCGCTGAACGGCAGATCGTCGGGGTCCGCGCAGATGGTTAGCGCGTCCCCTCCGGCGGCGCCGTCGGAGGGAAGCGCGGAGGCGGCGGGGCCTGCCGCGATGAACAGCGCCGCCGCCAGAGCCGGGAGGACGCCGGCCTTGCGCGGTTCGATGGCGAGCGGGGCCTGCCGCCGCTTCTTCGATGTCACTTCCTCTTACTCCGAGAACACAAAAAGAGTGCCGCCTTCCGGCGTCGCATTGGTGATTTTTGTGCCGATGTCGCCGAAGAAGGCGGCGGTCGAAACGGTGCGGCCCGCGACGACGGCAATGTACTGCTTGCCGTCAATCGAAAAGCTGATCGGCCCGGCGCCGACGCCGGACCCGACGCCGATCTTCCACAGCTCCGCTCCCGTTTTCGCATCAACCGCTTTGAAGTCTCCGGTGATCGTTCCGTAGAAGACGAGGCCGCCGCCGGTCGCGAGCGTGCCGCCGTTGAAGGGAAGCTCTTCCTTGATTTCCCAAGCCGCCTTCTGTTTCACGGGATCCCAGGCGAGGATCTTGCCAAGAAAGCCGCCAGGACCGGGAACAGCGGAAAATTCCTTGCCGAGGTAGAACACGCCCTTGCGGTAATTGACTTCGCCTTCGCTCATATCCTGGCAGACGTTGTTCGACGGAATATAGACGAGGCCCGTGTCGGGGCTATAGGACATTGGCTGCCAGTTCTTCGCGCCGATGAGATGCGGGCAGATGTCCTTGGCGGGATGACCCGGCCCCGGACGCTTGTCGGGATCTTCGACGGGGCGCGCCGTGGCGAGATCGATCTTGCTCGCCCAGTTCACAGGGACGAATTTTTCGGCCGACACAAGCTTGCCCGTCTCGCGGTTGACGACATAGAAGAAGCCGTTGCGGTCGGCCTTCATATAGGCCGGCAGGGCGCCGCTTGCGGTCTTCAGATCGGCGAGCACCAATTCGTTGACGCCGTCATAATCCCAGGCGTCGGCCGGCGTGCCCTGCACATGCCATTTGATCTTGCCGGTCGCCGGGTCGATCGCCAGCGTGCTGGCGGTGTAGAGATTGGTCAGCGGGCCGTAGTCGCCATTGCCTGTCGAGCGGACCTTTGTCGCCCATGGGCTCGGATTGCTGGTGCCCCAAAACACCGTATCGGTCTTCGGGTCATAGGAGCCGACGAGCCAGCCGACGCCGCCGCCGTGCTGCCAGCTGTCGCCCTTCCAGCTTGTGGTTCCATCGGCGTCGGTCGCGGACACCGTGTAGGTTTTCCACACTTCCTTGCCGGTGTTGACGTCATAGGCCTGCAAGCTGCCCCGCGCGCCATATTCGCCGCCGCCGAAGCCGGTGATGACAAGATTGCGCACGACGAGCGGCGGCGAGGTAATGACCGAACCCTGCTTGTAATCGACGACGTCGGCGATCCAGTCTTCGGCGCCCGTGCTGGCGTCGAGCGCGATCAGCTTGCCATTGAGCGTGCCGACGAAGATCTTGCCGTCGGCATAGGTGACGCCGCGGCTGTTCACATCGCAACATGCGTATTGCAGCACGTCGTCCGGGATGTCCGGTTCATACTTCCATTTGATCTTGCCGCTTTTCGCGTCGAGGGCGTAAACATATTTCGGGCCCCAGGAGCTCGACACGTAGAGGGTGTCGCCGACGACGATCGGGGTCGCCTCGTTGGAGCGCAGCGAGCCGAGCGAAAATGCGTAGGCGAGCTTCAGCTTCCCAACATTTTGCGTGTTGATTTCTTTGAGGGGGCTGAATCTGGTGTTCTGCTGATCGTGACCGTATTGCGTCCAGCTGTTCGCATCTGCTAGGGATGCCGCTTTGGCGTCTTTGGGCGTCGCGTTCTCCGCCTGCGCTTCGCTGATCCCGACGGCGCCCGTCAAGCTCGCCGCCAACGCGACGCCGACCCATATGTTTCCGAGCAGCCCATCGCGCAAATTCTTCAAAGTCGCCTCCCCGTTATACAGTTTTGTAGAGTTGCCTGGGCAGAATTGGTTATCAAACCCGTCTTCGCGGGCATTAATGTCCTCGTTAAAGGATCATCGGACGGCACCTTAATGAAGCGCGGCCCGGCAATGCTATACTCAATAGGTCGCAAACCCCGGCGCGGCGCGGCCGGGGCAAGAAGCGAAGATCAGGAGAGGGCGCGAAATCCGATGTCGAAGATATTGATTGCTGACGATCATCCGGTTTTGCGCCGCGCCCTTTGCGAGGTGATGAGTTCCCTGCTGCCGCCGGACGACCTCATCTGCCTTGAGGCGGCCGACCGGGCGCAATTATTCGGCGTGCTGGAAAATGAAGAGGTCGATTTGATCCTGCTCGATCTCTGCATGCCCGGCATGACCGGCTTGCCGGAGCTTGTCGGGATTCGAAATCTTGCGCCCGCAACCCCTGTCGTCGTCATCTCCGCGCTTTTCGATGACGGCATCGTGGCGCAGGCCCTGAACTGCGGCGCCGCCGGCTTTATTCCGAAATCCTCATCCCTCGAGGCCCTTGCCGCGGCGCTGAAGACGGTTCTTGATGGCGGCGTTTATGTGCCGGGGGGAAGCCTCAGTGATGAAAAATGCGCGCAAAAGCGCGGCGCATCGGCTGATATCGATCCGTTGACGCCGCGCCAGCTCGCCGTGCTGGGCCTGCTCGCGGAGGGTAAATCGAACAAGGAGATCGCGCGGGAGCTATCGATCAGCGATCTCACCGTGAAGGTTCACATCACGACGATTTTCCGCAAGCTTGGCGTTGCGACGCGCACTCAGGCGATCGTCGCATTCCAGCGCGAGCGCTCCCTGCTTCCGCATCACCTCAGCTGATCCCGCCGCGCCGCCAGAGCGGAGAGCATGGCGCGAAGCTTCATCGGAGCCGTCGGCTTGGCGAGAAAGCTGAGCCCTTTTTCTTTCAGACTGCGCTTCAGCTCCTCGCGCACATCGCTCGAAATGATGAGCGCCCCGGCGTCCTCGCCAAATTCGGCGCGAAGGGCCGCGACCGCGTCGGTTCCGAGAGCGTCGCCGTCGAGATGATAGTCGGCGATAATGATGTGCGGGATTTTTCGCGCCGCGCGCAGAGCTTCGCTCGCGTCGGCGGCCGAGCGGGCCGTGATCGTCACGCATTGCCATGACCGCAGCAGCGATCCCAGCGCGTTACGCACTTGCATGTCATTGTCGATCAGGACGACGCAGCGGCCGGCCAGCGCCGCCGGATCGATCTGGCGCTTTTCATCCTCCGCGGCCGTAGGGCCGGCCCCGGCCTTGGCGGAAATCGTGAAAGCCGAGCCGCGTCCGGGCGTAGACGCAACCGCTATCTTCGCGTCGATCAGGCGCGCGATGCGCTGACTGATGGCAAGACCGAGGCCAAGGCCGCGCTCATTCTCGCGCGCGGAAGCGCCGAGTTGCTTGAACTCCTCGAAAATCAGTTCGAGGTGGGTGCTCGCTATGCCGATTCCGGTATCAAGCACTTCGATCGCGACATCTTCGCCGCGCCGCCGGCAACCAATCAGGATCGAACCTTGCGCCGTATAGCGGAGCGCGTTGCTGACGAAGTTACGCAGCACGCGCTCCAACAGCAGGCGGTCGCTGCGAATGACGGCGCTGCTCGGCGCGACCCGCAGGCAGAGGCCGACAGCTTCGGCCTGGGGCTGATAGTCCTGCCGCAGCCGGTCGAGCAATGGCTGGATCCGGAAAGTCGTGATCTCGACGGGCCAGACGCCGGCGTCAAGGCGCGAGATATCAAGCAGTGCGCGCAACAATTCATCGACGGTGTCGAGCGCCGCCTCAACGCCGCCGACGAGTTCGCGCCCATGCGGCGTCTCGATATGCTCCGCCAGCATGCCGAGAAACAGGCGGGCGACGTTCAGGGGCTGGTGGAGATCGTGACTCGCCGCGGCGAGAAAACGCGTCTTGCTCAAATTGGCTTTTTCGGCTTCGCCCTTGGCGAGCAGCAGCGCTTTCTCCGCGGCGCAGCGCTCGGAAATCTGCTGAAACAGCTGATGCGTCAGATGCGTCAGCTCGGCGGTCCGCTCGACGACCCTGTTTTCGAGCGTAATCGCCGCCTGGAACAGAGTGAAAGCATTGGCGCCCTTCGCGCTCATGTCGTTTTCGACGCGGTCCATCAGCACATTGTTGATCTTGCGCAGCTTGGCGATCTCGGCGCGAAGCCGGTCGGCTTCGCTCTCCGGCGAAAGGCGCGCGTCCCGGTTATCGCGGCCAATGTCAATCTGCGTCATAGGGCGTCCCGATTGCGATGGCGGTGAAAGTCTGGTTGAGGTGCATGCCTGAAAATTGTTCGCCGTAAGTGCTAAACCCGATCACATTGTTGGCGGCGAGAAGCTCGCTGGCGAGATGCTTCGTTTGCGTCTTTTCGAGCGCCAGGCTTCGGTGGATGCAATCGAAGCCGATGATGAGCTCCGGCGGCCCGAGCGTCTCCTTCACGGACTGAAAGAAGGCCTCGAGGTTTTGTAGGACGGCCTCGCTTTGCGCCAGACGCAGGACGACGCCTTCATCGATCGCGCAGAAGAATGTCAGGCTTTCGTCGAAATGCGCCGCCTGGATGGAGCGCACGTGGAAATCCCCGCCAACCTTTACCATCAGAGGAAATTCGGAAAAGATCGCCGGCGTCAGCGTGAGTTCGGGAAGGCCGAGAATCCGCGCATATTCGCGCGCGGCCGGCTCGCCGTTCAGCTCAAAGACCTTGCGCTTCAGCGGATCGGCGCTGGTCACCACCATGCGCATGTTGGAACCGATGAAATGCTGGCATTTGACGATGCGAAAGGGCGCGTTGATCTTGATCGCTGTCAGAAGCGCGGCGTCGCGGTGGAAGGCCCCGTCGAAATAGATGAAAGCTCCGGTGAGGCGCAAATTGTCTCCCGCCGAGCCGCCGAGCAGCGGCGCCATTTCCATCAGAAGATGAATCGAGGCGAGGACGACTTCTTCATTGCCGGACATGCCGTCGATCAGCAGCATCGCGAAGGTGTCTTTGGGATCGAGGGTCAAACCTTTTTCGTTCATCGCCGCGACAAGCTGTTGCGTCGCCGCGTGGCCGTCCGACATCTGGAATTGTGAGAGGTTTTCGATTCCGACGCTGGCGGCGCGGCAGTGCGAGGCGGCGATGCTGAAGCCGGTGATCGACCCGTCGACATAGCCGATGGGCGCGATTTCCCCCGACGTCGTACAGCCAATGACGTGAATCCCCTCGAACGCCCGCCGCAGCTCCGGCTCCAGTATAGCGAGGTCAAAGCTGATGGAGCAGAAGAAAACGATAAGGCCGATATCGGGCTGGGCGATCGTCTCGCTGAATTCGCGCACCGCCGTCAGCGGATCGGGCGCGGTCGAAAACCCGCGCTTTATGACGCAGCGCGCAGCCACTGGTCGTCCCCTTCCGTTCGGCGGTTTCGTAGAAGGCCGGGGGCCGCAGCCTCAATCGGCGGCCCGTCGTTGCTTTTACCGCATGAAGGCTTTGGGCGAAATTGATCTTTTCCGGCGCGGTCGAGACCGAGCGCCAGTGCGCTCGATCGGCGCCGGCTATGGCTTCACATCAACGGTGATCGTGGAGCTGAGAGCCGGCCCGTAGGACAAATGGGCGCCATTGCCGAACTGCAGAGTGAGCGTGTGCTTGCCAGGCGGCAGCGTCAGTTGCGTTTCGGTCTGGGCCTTGCCGAAATGGATCGATTTTTCGTTCGCCGGGATGATCTCGTCTTTGGGCACGGGGCCGCCGTCGATGATCAGATGGTGGTGTCCGCTATCAGGGGTCGCATCGCCCGCAGGCTTCAGGGCGAACCCTTCTAGGCCGAATTTCACCTTGAAGGGGCTGATGACGACGGCGCCATCCTGCGGCTCGATGAAAAAAACGCGCGGAGTTGCGGCGTGCAAAAACGAGGCGCCGACGCCAAGGCTCAGACAGGCGGCGAGCCCGATCGATGCGATATGTTTCATTGACGCTCTCTGGACGGTGAGTTGCAGTACGCAAGCTTGGCGCAATATCTGGCCTCCAGCAAATGAAACTGGCGCGATCAAACCGCCTCGCATGGAGAAAATCAATTCATTCGATGCAAGCTGACGATGGCCGAGACGCCGGAAACGCACTAGAAACGGCGCAGAACCAAAGTAGCAAGCGGATCCTTGACGGGGAACTGGACATGAAAACGCTCAGCGTAATGCTTCTGGCGATCGCGGCCCTTGCCGCGCCTTTCCCGTCTCTCGCGCAGACCAATGCTCCGCCGCCGCCCCAGCCAAATGATGCGCCGCGCGATGATTGCCAGCCGGGTTATTCCGCGCAGTCCCAGGATCGGGCGGCCTATGATTGCTCGGGAACGCGCGGACGCATGGGCCTTGGCGCCGATCCCGCCCATCCTGAGGGGCCGGGCAATTTCTCAAAATAACAGCCGCGCTTAGAATGAGGGCCGGCCCCTGCGGGCCGGCCCTTCGCATGAAACGATAGGCGCGATCAGAGCTTTTTATTGACCGCGTCGGCGACTTTATTGGCGCCTGCCTTGACCGCGTCCTTGGCGTCGCCCACCGCCTGCTGAATGTGACCTTTGGTCTCCTGCACGATGCCTTCAGCCTGCAGCTTTTCGGAGCCGATGGCCTTGCCGACGCCCTGCTTGACATGTCCAGCAGCCTCGTTGGCGAGGCCGGCGATCTTGTCTTTGGTGCCGCTCATTGCTGATCTCCTTGAAGAAAAACGGCCATCAGATCGGCCGTGCGAGAAACGCGCTTTGCTATCGAGAGTTCCACTTTACTGCTGGTAAGAAATTCACAAAATGACCCTGATCAATACGTTTTGAAACTAGCGGCAGGAAGAGCGTTTCACATCCAACGATGCGGACGAATGCTTGGAAGTGCTATGAAGATGGGCGGCTATTTCTCGCCACAGATGGGCAATGCCGCGCCATTTATATGGAGAGCTTCCGCTTGCGCGGCTTCCGTGCGCCGCGGCAGGCGCCAGACCGTCGCGGGGTGAAATTGCGAGCCGGACCATTCCATCGCCGTGACCTTGATCGTCTCGGCGTCGGCCTCAATCACAGAAAATCCGGCGGCCCGCCCCCTCGTTCGGCGCGACAAAGTGCCGGCCCCGATCGCATAGCTGCGCCCTTGCGCGAAAGGCAGCGCAAAGACAAAGGGATTATGCACGTGGCCGCTGAGAATGAGGTCGACGCCAGCTTCCGCGAGCACGCGCGCGGCCGCGCCGCCGCGATGAACCGCGCCGGTTACAGCGGCGGTGTTCGTCCCGGCAAAAGGATCGAGAAGAGGATGATGACAAACAAGAACCTTCAGCGTCGTCGTCGAGGTTTGCATTTGCGCCGCGGCCTCGACCGCGGCGAGATTGATCGCGCCCTTGGACCAGTCGAGCCTTGGCTGCGCGCCGCGCGCGGTGTTGAGGCTTCTGACAGTGAGGCCCGGCAGATCGGCCGTCGTCTTCAGCGGCTCGCCGATGAAGCGCCGGTAGCGTGAGAAGGGGGCGAAAAAGCGCAGCGCGAGGTTCCAATAAGGCACGTCATGATTGCCCGGCGTCACGATCTGCGGCTGCGGCAGGCGTTTCAGCCAGAGGCTCGCGGCCTTGAACTGAAGGGATCGGCCATTCGATGTAAGGTCGCCGGATATAATCGTCAGATCCGGCGCATAGGCGTTCGCGCTCGCGATGGCGGCCTCTACCGCGGCCGCGTTCTCACAGCCAAAATGCGGATCGCTGAGGTGAATGATGCGCAGGGTCACGGACGCATCCCGCCGTTGCAAGTTCGGGCGCGCCTCAATGAGGGCGCGCGTCCGGCGCCGGAACGAGCGCGCGAAAAGCGCGGGGCAAGAATTTGAATTCGACCTCGCGATCCAGTCGATGCAATTCTCCGTCGAGCAGACAGGGGATCGCACGTCGCGACAAGGCGCGGCCGCTCTGGCAAAACTGCGCGCTCACCGCGGGATCGCTTCGAAAATCGCCAAGCAGCGCATTGACGCCGATGCGGCAGGCCTCGAGCGCATGATGTGGATCGAGCGCGATGGCCTCGAGCGCGGAATGATCGGGGCAAAGCTCTGAAATGAGCGGCGAAATAAGCATGAGCGCTTCGGCTTTGACGCGCGGTCCTTGATCCAGTTCAAAGCTCAGCCTGCCGGTAAAGGCGCGCGCGAGCGCCCGCTGGGCATAGAGAAAAGCGCGCTTCAGATTTCCATATCGCACAGCCTCGCGCGCCGGCGCCCAGAGCGCGGGAGCGCCGAGGATGGCGGCTACGTAAAAAGGGCGGCCGCCGACGGTTCCGCCCGGATACGGCCGTGCGAGTCCCGTGCTCAAGGCGCTGGCCAGCGCCTCACGCCAGTCCCGTTCGCCGTAAAGCGCATGGGGCAGCATGTTCATTGTGCCGCCGGGAAGGGGGGCGAGCAGCGGGCCGTCCGGACCGCAAAGCTCGGCCGCGAGGCGCGCGGTGCCGTCTCCCGCCAGCGTGACGAGGAGATCCGGCAGAGTCTCGACGGCGGCGCGAACGGCGGCGTCTATGTCTTTTGGCTCGACGCTCGCGAGATGAATCTCCGCCCCCGAGTGCGCGAGGATCGCTTCCATCTCAGCAGCGGCGTCTGGTCCGACGCCGCCCCCGGCGGTGTTCACGACTACGGCGATGCGCCTGAAGCGTGGCGAGGCGAACGGCCCGGCGTCGAGGTTTGGCAGCGTCTCAGCGTTCATGGCGTCAGAATGCATTGTCGCAGCTTGCGTTCCCTATCGCGCGGCGGAGGTCAGCCGCCAGCGTCCTTCTGAAGCGCCGCCTCGGCGTCCTTCGTTTCCGGCGCCGCCTTTCGCGTGATGATCCAGAAGCAGAGCGCCCAGGCGGCCCCGGCGCTCCACCCGGCGGCGACGTCGGAAGGCCAATGGACGCCGAGATAGATCCGGCTGAGGCCGATCAGCATCGTCACGAGCACGGCAAGGGAGACAAGATAGATGCGCACCGCCTTCGAGGTCTGCGTCTGCGCCAGAATCGCGGCGATGGTCATATAGGCCGCCGCCGATATCATCGCATGTCCGCTCGGAAAGCTGGCGCTCCAGCTCTGCGCCAGATGCGCGGTGATTTCGGGCCTTTCGCGATGAAAGCTGAGTTTCAGCGCGGTATTGAGCAAGGAGGCGCCGCCGATCGCGGCGAGCAGGATGAAAAGCGCGCGCCAGCGCCTGGCAAGGATCAAAAAGCCGCTGGCGGCGATGGTCAGAAACCAGATAACGGTGAAGCCGCCGAGAGCGGAAATGTCGATCGCCGACTGCAGCAGCCACGGCGGGCCAATCGGGATCGAAGGGTCTTTCGCCGTCCGGAAGGCGAGCAGAATCGCGCGGTCCGAGGCCGCCGTTCCGCCCTCCGCGACCTCCTCGACGAGATGGGCGAAGACGAGCGCGCTCGAGAGGCAGAAGAGGGCGATGAGCGGCTGAAAGCCGGTCCGTTCGATCGCCGTCCCGATTCTTTTCAATGCCGGCATGAGTTTTTTCGTGAGCCGTGGCGGTTAAATCCGCTGTCCACGCTACTCCGCCGCCTCGGCGGTGGCGAGCGCGTCCGCCGTGCGCGATTGCTGCGACTCGCGCCAATTTTCAATCGCCGCGTCGTCGATGCCGAGTTCGCGCAGCACCGCCGCGCCGACGTCGAGACCGGGGGGAACGCTATCGTCGACGACGGGAATGACGCCGGCCATCTCGTAAGCCTCGCGCTCGGCCGGCTTGGCGATGGCGGCGAAGCGCCTGATATGGGGAAAGGCTCGCGCCGCAAGGGGCGTCAGTTCGCGCGACACCTCGATCGCGGGCGCCGTGATGACGACGATCTTGCGATCGTGCATGCCGAGAGGCTCCCAGATGCGTGGATCGGCGGCGTCGCCGAACACGACCGCATAACCGTCGGCGTTGGCGTCGGCGAAGGTCTTTTGATCCTTTTCTATGGAAGCGTAATTGATTTCGAATTCGGACAGGGCGTCGGCGACTGTGCGCCCGACCGGACCCATGCCGACGATCAGCACGGGAGCTGCGAGTTCGCGCTCCAGCGTCTCGCGCTCGTCCTTGGTCTTGCGGCGGGCCCGCATTTTACCGGCGATCTTGCGTCCGGATTTTGCGAGCGCGGGCGTCAGCGCGAGGCTGACGGCGACGGCGGCGATGACGATCGAGGCGACCTGATCGCCGACGAGCAGGCGCATCGCCGGAAGGCTGAGGATCACGAAAGCAAATTCAGACCCTTGAGCAAGAAGAAAGCCGAGTTGCATGGATCCTGGAGCCGACCAGCGAAAAATCAGGCTCGAGGCGGCGTTGGTCGCGATCTTGACCGCGATGAAAAGGATGGTGACGGCGATGACGGCGCCCCAATGCTGGCCTAGCGAGGCAAGATCCAGCGAAAGACCGACCGAAATAAAGAAAAAGCTCAGCAGCAGATTGCGGAAGGGCTTGGTCTCGGACTGGATGATCGGCCGATAGGGCGTCTCGGCGATGATCATGCCGCCAAGAAAGCCGCCAAGCGTCAGGGAGAGCCCGATCGAACCCGTCGCCCAGCTTGCGGCGAGCACGACGAGCAGCGCGCTCGCGGTGAACACTTCTTCATTCTCGGTGCGGGCGATGAGGTCGAACAGGGGCCGCACCACAAGCCGCGCCAGCACATAGGCGACGCCGAAGGCGATCGATGCTTTAACGACCGCCATGGCGAGCTGAGGCCCCAATGGACCGCCGTCGCCGTTCAAGGCGTTGACAATGATCAACAGAAAGATCGCGGCGACGTCCTGAAAGATCAGAATGGCGGTGGCGGTCATGCCGACCGGGCAATTCTGCTGGCGCCGCTCGGCGATCATGGCGGCGACGACGGCGGTCGAGGACAGCGCCAGCGTCGCGCCGAGCAGAAACGCCGGCAGCGGCGCGACGCCGATCAGCATGGCGAGAAGGCCAAGGCCGAAAGCGCCGAGAAGCACCTGCACCGGCCCAAAGCCGAAAATGTCGCGCGCCTGCTCGCGGATATGCTTCAGAGAAAAATGCAGGCCGATGTCGAACAGAAGAAAGACGACGCCGAGCTCCGCCAAAAGCGCCACGGTCGAGCTTGTGTGCAAGGGCTCGACCCCGCTCGCCCTCAGCGCCACCCCGAGCGCGAGATAGCCGACGATCGGGCTGAGCTTCGCCGCACGGCACGCGATGGCTGCGACGACGCCGAACAATAGCAGCAGGACCACCGGGGCCAGGGACTGAAGAATGGTGTGCATATGATCCATGGTCGATCAGCCCCGCTTGGCTTCGAGGTAGCGATGAACATCGGAGACGACGACCGATCCTTCGCCGACGGCGGAGGCGACCCGCTTGGTCGAACCGGCCCGAACGTCGCCGACCGCAAAGATCCCCGGCTGTGACGTCGCGTAAGGCGAGCCCGTCAAGCCGGCGGCGGCTCCGGTCGCAACGAAACCCTTGCCGTCCAGCGTCAAGCAACCATTGAGCCATCCCGTGTTCGGCGCCGCGCCGATCATCACAAACATATTCGCGATCGCCAGGGTCTTGCTTTCGCCACTCTCCCGATGCGTCCAGGTGATGGCGCTTAATCTGTCCCCGCCCTGCAGGCGGCTGATCTCCGTCTGCGTGCGCAGCGTGATGCGGGGCGAGGCAAGGATTCGCTCGATGAGATAATAGGACATCGTCGACGCAAGGTCGCGCGCGCGGACGATCATGTGCACATGCGCGGTCTGGCGCGCGAGGAAAACCGCGGCCTGACCGGCAGAGTTGCCGCCTCCGACAACGACGACTTCCTCGCCTTCGCAGAGCTTGGCCTCCATCGCCGTCGCGGCGTAATGAACGCCATGCCCCTCGAAGCGGTCGTAATCCTCAACGTCAAGTTTGCGATAGCGCGCGCCGGAGGCGATGACTAGGGTTTCGGTGCGGACCTCGCCGCCGCCGGCGAGTCGGAGGACGAACGGGTTTCTCGCACAGTCGATTCCGGCGACTTCGCGCGAAATCGCCAGCTTCGCGCCGAATTTCTGCGCCTGAACCTGAGCGCGGCCGGCCAGCGCCTGACCCGAAATGCCGGTTGGAAAGCCGAGATAATTCTCGATTCTTGAGCTCGTTCCGGCCTGTCCGCCGGGGGCCTCACCCTCGATCACCAGCGTGTCCAGGCCCTCGGATGCGGCATAGACGGCGGCGGCGAGGCCGCCGGGGCCGGCGCCGACCACGATGACGTCATGTACGCGTTGCGGATCGATCGTCTCGGTGAGGCCGAGCGCATCCGCCAGCGCCGCGTTTGAGGGGTTGTACAGCACCTGATGGCGCACATCGATCACGACGGGCATATGAGCCTTGCCGATCTCGAAGCAATCGAGGAACTCGCCGGCCTCGGCATCCGCGTCGACGTCGAGGACCCGGTGCGGATAGCCGTTGCGCGTCAAAAATCGCTGCAGGCGGATTTTATCGCCGTCATGCGTTTGGCCAATGAGCACGACCGCCGCGCGCCCATGCCGGATCATGCCGACGCGCCGAAGGATGAAGGCGCGCATCATGATCTCGGCGATGTCCGTCTCAGCCGAAGCGAGGCGACGGAAATCTGCGCGTTTGACGCGGATCAGCCGGCTTTCCACGGCCGTCCTGGCGCTGACAAGAACCTCACGCTCGTTGAAGAGGTTTAGCTCGCCGGTGAACTGGCGTTCGGTCAAGGCGATGAAGACGGTCGGCGCGCAGTCTTCGCTATGGTCGAGGATTTCTATTTTGCCTTCAAGGACGATAAAAAAATCGACGCCGCGCTCGCCGCGTTCGTATAAAGCCGCGCCGGTGGGCAGAGTTTCCTCTGCGCCGAACGTCGCCGCGCGCGCGATTTGTTCAGGCGTCAGCCGCGGAAAGGTCTGAGCTTCGCGCTCGTAAGGATCGGCCGGATCGACCGTGAGCCGGGTTTCGGACGCGGCGTTCGCAGGTTCGAGATTCAAACGCGCTCTCCTGGTGCAAGGCGAAGGCCGCTGGCGGCGGCTCTGTGCGCCGGATGACTTTGGACGCAATCACAACGCGATTCCGTTCAAAGTCTCGAATCCGTCTTTTATCAATAAGTTAGAGACGATGGCGTCCGAAAACCGGCGCCCACTTTTCGGCGCCCCAAATCATTCCGCTTACGCCGGTTCCTCCTTTTGCGCCCGTAAACTTAAAGCATCAGCGGCCGCGGACAAGAGCCCGCGGCTTTGACGCCGGCCGTCGATCATCGCTTCAAGAGGCCCAGCGCTCGAAAGCCGATGAGCCTTTCGCGGCTTCGGGCGCGACATCGCCCTCGGCTCCCGCCGCCGCGTCAGGCAGGGTGATGAGGAAACGAGCGCCCGGATATTCTTCGGCGGCGTTTGCGCCCACCGCGCTCGTCGACGCCAGCGTCAGCGAGCCGCCATGCGCGCGAACGAGATCGGATGCGATGACGAGGCCAAGCCCGGTTCCGCCGGCGCGTCCCGAGCTGAACGCGGAAAAGAGCTTTGCGCGCGCGGCGAGGGGAACGCCGGGGCCGGTATCGGCCACCTCGATCACTATTTGCGTGCGATTCTGACTGACGCTTGCGAACCTGTCCTTTTGCGTTTCGCTCAGCCGCGCGTCGCCGTCGGCGTCGGGAGCGCAGGCTTCTTCATGCGCCAAAATGCGCACGCGCGCCGGCCACCCGGGGGAAGGACCTGCGCCCTGCAGCGCTTCCGCTCCGTTGCGGATGAGATTGACGAGCACCCGGAACATCTGCTCGGCGTCGGCGTCTATCTCGACATCCTCGGGCACCGCGTTAACGATCTCGATATGGCAGCCGGCTTGCGGCGTGACGCTTTCGACAGCCTCGTCGACGAGCGGACGCAGGGAGAAGCGGCGCAACTTCGGCGGCTCATCGACGGCGCGGCCATAGGTCATCGTCGCCTGACAGAAGCGGATGGCGCGGTCGAGCGTCGCGACCAGTTTTGGCGCAATTCTTTGAGCGAGGGGATCGGTGACATTGGCCAGACGGTCCGACAGCAATTGGGCGGACGACAGCATATTGCGCATGTCATGATTGATCTTGGCGACGGCAAGGCCGAGGGCGGCGAGATGTTTCTTATGATTGAGCTCGCGCACGAGCGATTCCTGCATCACGGCGAGAGCCGCCTCGGCCTGTCCGATTTCATGCTGCCGGCCGGATGGCACGATGATGCGGGCCGCATTCTCGGGATCCGCCCCGAATTGCGTGAGATTGGTGGTGAGGCGCCGCATCGGGCGCAGCACCATGACGTTGACCGCAATAGTGGCGAGGCTGGCGACGATCGCGGACATGACGAGGGTCATCGCCAGAAGCCGCCGCGAATAGGCGGCTATGCCGCGTTTCAGGGGCTGTTCGTCCATAGTGATGGCGACAGCCTCGCCGCCCATCGGAGCCTCGCCAAGAATGGTGATGACGCGTCCCTTCGGGGCCAGCATCGTCTCGATCGCGTGCATGAAGGAATCGCCGAACGACGGATTGCGCAGATCATAAACGGCGTCGACGGCGGGCGGCAGGTCCGACGCGGCGAGGATCCGCTTCGTTCCATGCATGTCGAGCACGATCACCCGCGCGCCGACGCTGTCCAGCAGCTGGCGTGACAGCGCCGGCGGCGCCATCGCGCTCGGCGCCGCTTCCAGCACGAGAGCGGCGGTATAGGCGGCGCTGAGGCGATTACGCAGCCAGTTCTCACGATAGATGGTAAGCCCCGGCAGATAGACCATCGTCGCGGCGATCATGACAAAAGCTGTGTTCAGCACCAGTACGCGCGTCGACAGCCCGAAGCTGAAATGACGGCGCGCCTTTTTGGCGACGCCGGGGCGCGCCGCATCCGCTCTCTCGCTCTGCGGGGCTCCGAGCGAGTCCGGTTTGGCGTTGGGAGGCATTGCGAAGTCGCTCATCAAAATCGCCTATGTCGATCGGCGCAAGAGGCGCAGAAACCGCCACGCCGCTGGAGGCCGGCGGGCTTCGAAAGCGAGCGCGGCCGCCCGCGCCGTTTCGGAGAAGGACGGATAGGGCAGCGGGATCGAGGCTAGATCGGAGGCATACATCCCCTTGCATATGGAGAGCGTATAAAGGTTGATCAACTCCCCGGCCCCCGGTCCGACGATCGCCGCGCCAAGAATGCGGCCGGCGGCCGATGTGACGAGTTTCACATGGCCGCCCGTCGCGCCCTCGATCTGGGCTCTGTCGGTTGCCGCATAGGGCCACCGCAGCACGCGGATGCGACGCGCCCGCCGACGCGCCTCGGCTTCCGACAGCCCTGTGGAAGCGACCTGCGGGTCGGTCCATGCCGCGCGCACGCGCGGCGTCCGCCGCCGCCCGGCAGGAAACCAGGACGGAAAGGCAAGGATATGTCGAAGGATCTGACGGGCTTCGCATTCGGCGTCGCCGGTCGCCGCGCCGATCGCGTAGACGCGGCGGTTGCTGCTGCGCAGATTGGCGTCGACCTCGACGCCGCCCGCGTCAAATCGCACGCCCGCCGCCGCGAGGCCGAGACCCTCGAGCGCGGCGGAGGCGCCGAGGGCGAGAAGCAGATGCGACCCCTCGAGGGTTTCGATCTCGCCCTCCGTCTCGTCCGTGGCCAGCGGCGTGACGAAAACGCGGAGCCTTGCGCCGTCGGGCTCGATGCGCAGAATTTTCGATGCTTCGCGCAGAACCACTCCTTCGCGCATCAATTGCGTGCGCAAGGGGGCGACGATCTCCGCGTCCTCGCCGGGCAAAATCCGGGTTTGCGCAACCACTGCGACCTCGGCGCCGAGGCGGCGCGCTCCCTGGGCGACGGCGAGCCCCTGGGAATCGCCTCCAAGAACGATCAGCCGCTCGGGCGGCGCTTCGAGCTGCGCAAGATCCGTGGCCGTTACCGGCCGGATCAGATCGAGCCCTGGGATGGCGGGCGCCCGCATCTGCGCCGGGGCGGCGATGACGAAGCGACGCGCTTTGACGATCCGGCCTCCCGCCTCGACGGCGTCTGGCCGAACGAATCGTCCCGGAGCTTTGAGCACGCTCACATTCATGGCTTCGAGCCGGGCCTGCGCATACTGGGGCTCTAGCGCTTTTTTGACCTGAGCGATGTGCGCTCCCACACGCGAAAATTGAAACGCCGGACGGGCCGGGACTGTGGAATGCGCGGCGCGACCGATCGTCGCGGCGAGGTCCCCGCAAGCCCGCAAAGCCTGGCCTGGGGCGATGTCGGCGAGATGGTCCGCCGCCATCGGCTTGCCAACAATCACGACGGAAAGGCCTTGAGCGGCGGCGGCGGCGGCGAGGGCGAGGCCGGCGGCGCTCGCGCCCAGAATACAAAGGTCAGGGCGCAAGGCCTCGTTACCATTCATTATGATGCGCCCCTGTTCGCGCCCGCATTTTCGTCCTAGACGAGATGTCTTCGCTCATTCGCATGGTGATCTGCTTGATGATGACGCGCATGGTTTGGCTATTTCGCAGGCACGGCGTGGCGACTTTGAGATCAAAGTGGCGGCCGTCGAAGAAATCGGGTCACAATCGAAAGATAAAATGACAATTTGGCTACGGTCGCAATCAAACCTATGGTTGCTTCAAGACGTCTTCTAGTCGTGCTATCGCTTTTGAACAGCGGTTCATCGACGATCCATTTTTGGAGCGGGATATGCATATTGCAATGGTCGGATCAGGCTATGTGGGACTCGTTTCTGGGGCATGCCTCGCCGACTTCGGACACAACGTCATTTGCATCGATTCCGATGTTCGCAAGGTCGATTCTCTGAAAGCCGGCAAGATGCCGATTTACGAGCCGGGGCTGGCGGAGCTTGTCGGAAACAATGTTCGCCATAAGCGGCTTTCCTTCTCAACCGATCTCGTTCAGGCGGTCGGCGAAGCCGAAGCCGTTTTCATCGCCGTTGGCACGCCGTCGCGTCGCGGCGACGGCCATGCCGATCTGAGCTATGTTTATCAGGCCGCGCGCGACATCGCCGCGGGTCTCAAAGGCTTCACGGTTGTCGTCACCAAGTCGACAGTGCCGGTCGGCACCGGCGACGAGGTCGAACGCATCATTCGCGAGGCCCGCCCCGACGCCGAATTCGCCGTCGTCTCGAACCCTGAGTTCCTGCGCGAGGGCGCGGCGATCGACGATTTCAAACGACCCGACCGCATTGTGATAGGCGTCGAGGACGAACGCGCCCAGCAGGTCATGCAGGAGGTCTATCGCCCCCTCTATCTCAACCGCGCTCCCTTCCTCTTCACCAGCCGCCGCACCTCCGAACTCACCAAATACGCCGCCAATGCGTTTCTTGCGACGAAAATTACCTTTATTAATGAAATCGCCGATCTCTGCGAGCGCGTCGGCGCCAATGTGCAGGACGTCGCGCGCGGCATCGGCCTCGACAACCGCATCGGCGCGAAATTCCTTCATGCCGGCCCCGGCTACGGCGGCTCCTGCTTTCCGAAAGACACCCAGGCGCTTATCAAGACGGCGCAGGACTTCGGCTCGCCCGTGCGAATTGTCGAAATCGTAGCGGCCGTCAACGATCAGCGCAAACGCGCCATGGCGAGGAAAGTGTTCGCCGCCCTCGGCGGATCCGTGCGCGGCAAAACCATCGCCGTGCTTGGCCTGACATTCAAGCCGAACACCGACGATATGCGCGATTCGCCCGCGATTTCAATCATTACGGCGCTGCAGGATGGCGGCGCGCGCGTCAATGTCTTCGATCCCGAGGGGATGGATCAGGCTCGCCTCATCCTTGAGGACCTGACGTTTTTCTATGATCCCTACAGCTGCTGCGAAAAGGCCGACGCTCTCGTGATCATCACGGAGTGGGATGAGTTCCGGGCCCTCGATCTCGAACGCGTCAAATCGCTGCTGAGCGCGCCCATCATGATCGATCTGCGCAATATCTATGATCCAGGCGAAATGGCGCGCAAGGAGTTCACCTATTCGGGCGTCGGCCGGGGGGGCTAAGCCTATTTCAATCAGATTGGCTCGATCTGACCGACAAAAATATGCTCAAGCTTTTGAAGCTAGAGCGATTTCTGATCGATCCGATGGCGCTTCTGAATTCCGGAAGCCGCGAAAAACTCAGCTGCCGCGCGGCTTCGCCCTGGTCGTCGCCGTGGCGCTGGCGGGATCGTCCGGCCAGAGATGGCGGGGATAGCGTCCTTTCATCTCGGCTTTCACCGCCGCCCAGGAGCCGCGCCAGAACGTCGGCAGATCTTTGGTGATCTGGATCGGCCGCGCGGCGGGCGACAGCAATTCGAGAGTTAGCGCGACCTTGCCCCTCGCGAGGGCCGGATGGCTCGCGAGGCCATAAAGCTCCTGCACGCGGACGGCGAGGGTTGGGCCGCCCTCCCTCGCATAATCGAGGGCGATTCGCGATCCGGCCGGCGTTTCAAAATGGGCCGGGGCTTCCTCCTCAAGGCGCCGCTGCATGTTCCAGGCCAGCAGCGCCTTCAACGCTTTTTCGAGATCATCGGCCGTGATCGAGGCGAGGCTGACGCGCCCCTCGATGAAGGGCGCGAGCCATTCCCCGGCGCTCTCCGCCAACGCCGAATTGGAGAGGTCCGGCCAATCATCATCCGGCTCGGCGCGGCGCAGGAAGGCGATGCGGTCGCGCCATTGCGCAAGCGCTTTTGTGAAGGGAAGCTGCTCGACGCCGGCGCCGTCCGGCGCGAGATTGGCGATGCCTTCCGCGAGAATGCGCGCGGACGCCTCGCCGGGCGGGACCGGCAGATTTTGCTCGGCAAGAATGAGGGCGCCGAGCCTGCGCCGCCGGCGGGCGCGCAGAGCCTTGCGCTCGCGGTCGAAACTGACCTCTTCCTGCGTTTTGATCCTGTCTCCGGCGACAGCCTCGACATCCGCCTCGCTCAGGGCCGCCGCGACATTGATGCGGGCGGCGCCCGCCCGCCCCGCGATTTCGCCGATCGCAAGAAAGGTTTCGCGCGCCAGGGCCTCATGCGGCTCCATCATCGCGGCGCGGCCATTCGCCATCAAAAATTCGCCGGGAGCGCCGCGGGCCTTTGCGATCCGGTCGGGAAAGGCGAAGGCGAGCCATTTTCCGCAGTCGACCGGCTCCGCGTTCGAGGACTTCCTGCCGCCGGCCTCGCGCGCAAAATTCTGCGCAAGCCGCCGCGCATCCTCCGCGCGTCTCGAATGTTCGCGCCGGAAGCGGTCGAGCCTGACCGCGAGATCGGGCGAATCGCCCCCGAGCCCGCGTTCGACGAGAAGCGTCGCGATCTCGGCGCCGGCGAGAGCGTTTTTCTGCCGCGCCGCCTCGACGACCATTGCGGCCAGTCGCGGCGGCAGGGCGAGACCCGCGATCGCCTTGCCCGCCTCGGTCAGGGCTCCGTCCTGATGGATCGCGCCGATCTCGCATAGCAGCGCCCGTGCTTCTTTCAACGCGGGAAGCGGCGGCGGATCGAGCCAGCGCAGGCTCAAGGGATCGCGCACGCCCCATGAGGCGAGATCGAGCACAAGGCCGGAGAGATCAGCCGCCATGATCTCGGGCGGCGCGAAAGGCTCGAGCGCGCCGGTCGCCGCCTCCTCCCACAAACGATAGCAGACGCCGGGCTCCGTGCGGCCGGCGCGGCCCCGGCGCTGGTCTGCCGCGGCGCGCGATACGCGCACGGTTTCGAGAGAGGTCAAGCCGCGATCGGGTTCAAAACGAGGCGCGCGCGTCAGGCCGCAGTCAATCACGATCCTGACGCCCTCGATGGTTAGCGAGGTTTCGGCGATCGAGGTCGCGAGCACGATCTTTCGCGCCGGCTGCCTGACTGGAGCGATGGCGCGCTCCTGCGCGGCGCGGTCAATCGCCGAATAAAGCGGCGCAATCTCGATCGAGGGATCAGACAGCCGCTCAGTGATCATCGCGGCGGCGCGATTGATCTCTCCCTGGCCTGGAAGAAACGCCAGAATCGAGCCGCTTTCCTCCGAAAGCGCCCGCAGCGCCGCGGCGGCGACCGCCGCCTCGATACGCTCACCGGGCTTTCGGCCGATATATCTGGTGACGATCGGAAAGGCGCGCCCTTCGCTGAGGATGACCGGAGCGTCGTCGAGAAGCGCGGCCACGCGTGCGCCATCGAGCGTCGCCGACATGACGAGAATGCGCAAATCCTCGCGCAGCGCGGATGCGGCGTCGAGGCAAAGCGCAAGCGAAAGGTCGGCGTCGAGGGAGCGCTCGTGGAATTCGTCGAAAATGACGAGCCCGACGTCGGCAAGCGCCGGATCGCCGAGAATCATCCGCGCGAAAACGCCTTCGGTGACGATTTCAATGCGTGTTCTGCTCGAAACTTGCGTTTGCGAGCGCACCCTGAGCCCGATGGTCTCGCCGACGCGCTCGCCAAGCGTCGAAGCCATGCGTTCGGCGGCGGCCCGCGCGGCGATGCGGCGCGGCTCCAGCATGATGATCTTTTGGGCGCGGAGCCAGGGCTCGTTGAGAAGAACGAGCGGAACCCGCGTCGTCTTGCCAGCGCCGGGCGGCGCGACGAGGACCGCCTTCGGCCGGGCGGCGAGATGGGCGCGAAGCTCGTCAAGAACGATGTCGATGGGAAGCGCGTCGGGGCTTGGCATGGCTGTTCTGATCGCAGTTTGGCGCGCGGCGGACAAGAGCGTCGCCATCGCGGCGCAGCATTGGAGCATGCGCGGCGCAAGCTCCGCGAGCTAGGCTGTGTGGCTGGGTTGACACGGCGGCGGGAAATTGCGCCGTTCCCCGCTATCAACGGGTTTTGATTAAAGCTATTTTAAGCATGATCAGGAGCGGCCGATCCCCCTATGGGAGGCCGCTGCCGCCTCGCGAAGGACAACAGAATGGCGCAGCAAATTGCGCACGGAACAAGTTCGCCGGTGACCGGGGAGCCCATAGCCGCCTGCGATCCTGCGCCGCACAAAAGCGCCGTCGGCGCTTTGGCGCTCGGATCTCTCGGCGTCGTTTTCGGCGACATCGGAACCAGCCCGCTTTACGCCTTGCGCGAGTCGTTGCACCATATGAAGACGACCGGCGTCACCGATGGCGGCGTGCTTGGCACCGTCTCCTTGCTGCTCTGGGCGCTGTTCTTCACGGTCACCGCCAAATATGTGCTTTTTCTCATGCGCGCCGACAACAAAGGCGAAGGCGGCACTTTGTCGCTGATGGCGCTGGCCCAGTCGGCTCTCGGCCATCGCGCCGCCGCGGTATTCTTTCTGGGCGTCGCGGGCGCGGCGCTTTTTTCCGGCGACGCAATCATTACGCCGGCCATTTCGGTTCTCTCCGCGCTCGAAGGGCTCGAGCTCGTGACGCCGATTTTCACGCCCTATATCCTGCCGGCGACCATCGTCATCCTCATCTCTCTCTTCTGGGTCCAAAGTCACGGCACCGCCCGCGTCGCGGCTTTCTTTGGTCCCATCATGGCGGTTTTCTTTCTGACGTTAGGCGTTCTCGGGGCGATGCATATTCATGATTCGCCGCGCATCCTCCTCGCCTTTGATCCGATCTATGGCCTGCGTTTTCTGTTCGGGCATGGCCTCATCGGGTTCGTCGTGCTCGGCTCGGTCTTCCTCGCCGTCACAGGGGCCGAGGCGCTTTATGCGGATATGGGCCATTTCGGCCGGCGCCCGATCCAGGGCGCGTGGCTGTTTTTCGTGCTGCCCGCGCTGACCTTGAATTATCTGGGGCAGGGCGCGCTCGTTCTGGCGACGCCCGCCGCCGTCGAAAATCCATTCTTCCTGATGGCGCCGCCCTGGGCGCTGCTGCCCCTCGTCATCCTTTCGACCGTCGCGACGATCATCGCGAGCCAGGCGGTGATCACGGGCGCCTTCTCCCTCGCCCGGCAGGCGATCCAGCTCGGGCTGTTGCCGCGCATGCTGATTTTGCACACGTCGGAGACGCAGGAAGGCCAGATCTATATTCCAAGGATCAATCGCCTTCTCCTTGTCGGCGTGCTGATGCTCGTGCTGATGTTCAAGAGTTCGAGTTCGCTCGCCTCGGCCTATGGCATCGCGGTGACTGGCACGATGGTGGTGACGACGTCGCTCGCCTTCGTCGTCGTCTGGAAGCTCTGGCATTGGCCGCTTTGGCTCGCGGCTTTGTTCATATCGGGGTTCCTCGCCATCGATCTCGCCTTCCTCGCAGCCAATCTGCTGAAAATCGTCGATGGCGGCTGGGTGCCCCTGCTGCTCGGCGGCTTCGCCATGGTCGTCATGTGGACATGGGTGCGCGGCGCTGATCTTCTCGCCCGCAAGACGCGGCGCGATTCGATCTCGATGCAAGATCTCATTCGCATGCTCGAGAAATCAAAGCCGATCCGGGTCGCAGGCACGGCGGTTTTTCTCACCACCTCGCCCGAGGTCGCGCCTTCAGCCTTCATGCACAATCTGAAACATAACAAGGTGATGCACGAACGCGTGCTGCTCATGTCGGTGAAGACGGGGGACACGCCCCGCGTGCCGCAAGCGAGGCGCTTTGAAATCACCAAATTGTCCGATGATTTCACCAGCATCGTTCTGAATTACGGCTATATGGAGAGCCCGCGCATTCCAGCGGCGCTCGCCAGCCTGCGCAAGGCGGGGCTCAAATTCGACATTATGACGACGTCGTTTTTCGTTGGGCGACGCAAGATCAAGCCGGCGCAGAATTCCGGCATGCCGGTCTGGCAGGACCGGCTTTTCATTGCGCTATTTCGACAATCGGCCAATCCGACGGATTATTTCTCAATCCCCTCCGATCGCGTGGTCGAGCTCGGCGAACAGTTGACCATCTGACCAAGCGCCGCCGGCCTCTTTGGCCGCTGCGATCGCTAAAATGCTCTGGAAAGTGCGTTTGCGACAGTGCGGATCGCCGCCAGCTTTGCTAGCGTGCGCCGATGCCAAAGCGCGCAGCTCCCCCCTCCATCAAAGACGACAACACGCAGGTCTCCGGGAAGGCCGACGTTGTTTCGCCTCAGCTCGACGCCGCGCCGGCGAAAAACTCGCCGATGATGGCGCAATATCTGGAGATCAAGGCGGGTAACCCCGGCTCTCTTCTCTTCTACCGGATGGGCGATTTCTACGAATTGTTCTTTGACGACGCCGAAGTCGCCGCCAGGGCGCTCGGAATCGTTCTGACGAAGCGCGGCAAGCATCAGGGCGACGATATCCCGATGTGCGGCGTTCCCGTCGAGCGCGCGCAGGAATATCTGCATCGGCTGATCAGTCTCGGCCATCGCGTTGCAGTCTGCGAACAGGTCGAAGACCCGGCGGAGGCGCGAAAGCGCGGGGGCAAGTCGGTCGTGCGACGCGCAGTCAAGCGCCTCGTCACGCCCGGCACGATCACCGAGGATACGCTGCTCGATCCCTCGCGCGCCAATCGTCTGCTCGCCATTGCGCGGGCTGCGCGATCCGATGGGCAATGGAGCTATGGCCTCGCGGCGCTCGACATTTCGACGGGAGAATTCCTCGTCAGCGAGGCGCCGGAAGCCGCGCTCGAGGCGGAAATCGCGCGCATCGAGCCGGCCGAGATCATCGTCCCCGACGCGCTGATGGATTCGCCTGGGCTCGTGCGCTTGTGCCGGGAGACGAAAGCGCCACTCACTCCGCTCGGGCGCCAGTCCGGCGATGGCCTTTCCGCCGAGCGGCGGATCCTCGATTATTTCGGCCTCGCGACGCTCGATGGCCTTGGCGCCCTATCCCGCGCCGAAATCGCAGCCGCCGCGGCGGCGCTCTTTTATGTCGAGCGGACGCAATTTTCCGCGCGTCCCTCGCTGAACCTGCCCGCGCGCCTTTCGCGCGAAACTCATATGTCGATCGACGCTGCGACGCGGGCCAATCTCGAGTTGACGCGAACCTTGACCGGCGCGCGTGAAGGCTCGCTGATCGGCGCGATCGACAAAACGGTCACTGCGGCGGGCGGACGCTTGCTTGCGGAGCGGCTCGCCGCGCCCTTGACGGATATCGGCCAAATCGTGCGCCGCCAGATGGCGGTGGCGTTCTTCATCGACGAGCCGGGCTTGCGGGGCGAGGCGCGAAAGGCGCTGAAAGCCGCCCCGGATCCAATGCGCGCCATATCGCGTCTTGCGCTCGATCGCGGCGGCCCGCGTGATCTTGCCGCCCTGCGTGATGGATTTGCCGCCGCCTTTGGCGTTGCGCAAGCGCTGGACGGCGCGGCGGCTCTCCCCGAAGAGCTGCGCGAGGCCAGCATCGCCGCCAGTTCGCTCGACGCCTCGGTGATGGCGCGGCTTGGCGAGGCGCTGGCCGACGCCTTGCCGCTCAATCGGCGCGATGGCGGCTTCATTCGGCCGGGCTTCGACGACGCTCTCGACGAATGCCGCGCGCTTCGCGACGAGACCCGCAAAGTGATCGCCGCCTTGCAGGCGCGCTATTGCGAGCTTGCCGACACGCGCCAGCTCAAATTGAAGCACAATCATTTTCTCGGCCATTTCATCGAAGTGCCGCAAGCGCAAGGCGAAAAGCTGCTGCGGCCGCCCTTTGACGCAACCTTCATCCATCGTCAGACGATGGCCGACGCGATGCGCTTTTCGACCAGGGATCTGGCCGAACTCGAGGTCAAGATTTCTTCCGCCGCGGATGAGGCGATGAGCCGGGAATTGGCGATTTTCGCTGATCTTGCCGCTTTGCTCCTCGCGGCGGAGGCGAGCGTCAAGCGCGCGGCGGAAGGACTTGCTGCGATCGACGTCGCGGCGTCGCTTGCCGAGCTTGCCGCCGATTGCGACTGGACGCGGCCCGAGGTCGACGCGTCGCTTGCTTTCGCGATTGAAGGCGGGCGCCATCCTGTCGTCGAGGCGGCGCTGCGCACGAGCGGGCAGGCCTTCGTCGCCAATGACTGCGCGCTTTCGGGCGTTGCGGGAAAGGGGGGGCAGATCGCGATCGTGACCGGGCCGAACATGGCCGGCAAGTCGACCTATCTGCGGCAGAATGCGCTGATCGCCGTGCTGGCGCAGATGGGCGCCTTCGTTCCGGCGCGGCGCGCCCATATCGGCGTCGTCGATCGATTATTCTCCCGCGTCGGCGCCGCCGACGATCTGGCGCGCGGGCGCTCGACCTTCATGGTTGAGATGGTCGAGACCGCGGCCATTCTCAACTCCGCGCGCGAGCGCTCCCTTGTCATCCTCGATGAGATCGGGCGCGGCACGGCGACGTTCGACGGACTTTCCATCGCCTGGGCGGTGATGGAGCATCTGCACGAGAGCAATCGCAGCCGGGCGCTGTTCGCCACCCATTTTCATGAGCTGACGCAGCTCGCCAAACGCCTCGAACGCATCGACAATCTCACCGTGCGGGTGACGGATTGGAATGGCGACGTCGTGTTCCTCCACGAAATTATCCCCGGCGCGGCCGATCAGTCGTATGGCGTCCAGGTCGCCAAGCTCGCAGGCCTGCCGACGCAGGTCGTCGCGCGCGCCAGGCATCTGCTTGCTGAATTCGAGGCGAGCGACCGTTCGCGGCAAAGCGATCGCCTCGTCGCCGATCTGCCGCTGTTCTCGGCCGCCAGCGCGCCCAAAACCGCCTGCGATAACGAAGCGCAGCACGAGACGAAAGCGCGCGATCGAACGTCCGACGCGCTGGGCGTCGCGATCGACGCGATTGATCCGGATGAATTATCTCCGAAGAGCGCACTTGAGCAGCTCTACCGCCTGAAGCGGCTCCGCGCCACACAGCATTGATTTTACGAGCTATTGCCTCATTCGAGAACCAGCAATTAAATTGTGAAAAATAGAATTGCGCAATGAATGCCCATTGTTCGTATTTTCTCTAGTTTCGTTTTGACGCAGGATGGCGTTCACGATGGCGCGTCGATAGCGAATCCGGCCGGGAGTGCATTCAATGTCTGAAGACGACGTCATGCCGCGGGTCGACCAGCAGCTGTGCTTTGCGCTCTATTCGACGCTTCACGCGATAAATAAAGTCTATGCGCCTCTTCTCGCCGCGATCGGCCTCACCTATCCGCAATATCTCGTGATGCTGGCGCTCTGGGAAACGGATGACGTGACGGTCAAGGCGATCGGCGAGCGCCTTCATCTTGATTCGGGCACGCTGACCCCGCTCCTGAAGCGGCTCGAGGCCGCGGGATTGCTCAGCCGCGCCCGCGATCCGAAGGATGAGCGTCAGGTGCGCGTCAAGCTGACCGAAAAGGGAAGCGACATGCGCAGACAGGCGAGGAATATCCCCGGGCAGATGGCGCGGGCGATGGGCCGCCCCGCGGACGATCTCAAGGCCGTCCGCAAGGAATTGCGCCGCATCCGCAACGCTCTCCTCGGCAAGCGCGACAAATCAGAGAAAGGCGAGCAGCAGCGGATCGGCTCTTTCTGAGACGGGTCAAAGCATGATGTCGAAAAGTTGCAGACTTTTCGGACCAACATTATGCGTCAAAACAAAGACCTAAAGACCAGAATGTAATGCGATTGCGTTTGAACGCCTTCTGCTCAGGCTGCCGCGATAAATCTCTCTATCGATTCTGCAACATGCGAGAGACGACCTTCGAGGTGTAATCGACCATCGGCACGATGCGCGCGTAATTCAGACGCGTCGGGCCGATGACGCCGAGGACGCCGACGAGGCGCTGCTGCTCATCGTGAAAGGGCGCCGCGATCATTGATGATCCGGACAGCGAAAAAAGCTTGTTCTCGGATCCGATGAAGATGCGCACGCCCTCGCCGCCTTCCGCCCGGTTCAGAAGGTCGATCACGTCTTTCTTCGTCTCGAGGTCGGCGAACAGCAGGCGGATGCGTTCGAGGTCCTCGATCGCCGTCAAATCCTGCAAGAGATTGGCCTGGCCCCTGACGATAAGCTGCGGGTCGCCGGAACTCTCAGCCCAGCTTGCAAGGCCGGCGTCGATCAGGCGCGTCGTGAGTTCGCCGAGCTCCTTTTCGGCGGCCCGGTGGGAGGCCTCGATCTCGATCCGGACATCAAGCAAAGTGCGGCCGCGGATGCGCGCATTGAGAAAATTGCCGGCTTCGATGAGGGCGGAGGGCGGCAGCCAGGCGGGAATATGGAGGATGCGGTTTTCGACCGAGCCATCCTCGGAGACAAGCACCGCGAGCGCGCGCTCCGGCTCGATCCGGACAAATTCGATGTGTTTGAGACGCGCGTTGTCTTTTGTCGTCACGACGACGCCGGCGCCGCGTGTCAGTCCCGACAGCATGCTCATCGCGTCGCCGAGCACGGCCTCGAGCGATTGTTCCTGCGCCGCGGCCTTGACCTGCGCCTCGATATGTTCGCGTTCACCGGGGCTGACGTCGCCGATTTCGAGCATGGCGTCGACGAAAAAGCGCAGGCCAAGCTCGGTCGGAAGCCGCCCCGCGCTGGTGTGAGGGGCATAGATCAGGCCGAGTTCCTCAAGATCCTGCATTACATTGCGGACAGAGGCGGGCGACAGCGGCATCGGCAGCAGCCGCGCGACATGGCGTGACCCCACCGCCTCGCCGCTGGTGAGATAGGAATCGACGATCTGCCGAAAAATTTCCCGGGAGCGCTCGTTGAGGCTCGTCAAACCGCTGCCGTTAGGGCGCGTAGGGTCCAAAGGCATCGCCATAGGCACAGAATGGCGGTCACCGGCCCCGGATGCAAGAGGAGCTTTCTGTTCGCGGTCTGGCGCGGGGCCGGCTTCGCGCTCCGCCGACGCGTTTTTGCTCCCGGCGCGCTAGCCGAGAGCGCTTTGGATAGCGGTTTCGAGATCGCCTAATTGAAATGGCTTTTGCAGAATTTTGGCTCCGAAATAAGCCTCATCTAGACCCCGCGAGCCGTAACCGGACAAGAAAACAAAAGGAATCTCTCGCGATTTCAGGATGTCGGCTATCGGAAAGCTGCGTGTGCCATTCAGATTAATGTCCAGCATCGCGAAATTCGGCTCGGCCTTGGTGAGAGCTTCCATGGCCACCTCCACGGAAGAAGCGACGTCGACACATTTGCATCCGATATCGGCGAGCATGTCTTCGATCAACATGCTGATCAAAGCTTCGTCCTCAACCACAAGGACGCGAAAGTCGTTTTCGATTTTCAAGGCATTCCGCCATTCAACGAGGACGCGTGCATCCAAAATTCCACAACGGTCAGGTTAGTTCCTCGCGACGGTGAATTTTTCGGGGGAAGAAATCAGCTCTCGGGCGGCGGCGCCAAGGCCGTGATCGCGGCGCGGCTCATCTTGCTTCGCGCCGACCGTCAGGCCCGCGAAAGCTTTTTTCGTTTCAATCCCATTCGTGCTCCGGCGAGTCCGATTTCCGGCTCGCGTCAGCCAAGCTTCAGGTTCGGCGGAGATGTCCCGCCGCGTCAGTTGCGATTGTTTTCAAATTTGTCTCGGCCGGCGCCCCCGGCCGGCGCTGTTCGCGAGCATTTGGATGAGCGTACAAAAAGCAGGAGAAAGCGTTTCCGCCCAAGGCCGTGGCGAAATTCGCAACAAGGCGCTTCTCCAGGTCGCGATCACGGAGGCTTTTGCCTTTCTCAATTCGGGCGAGCCGCGCGAGGCGATCGCCCATCTCGCGCAATATGCGGATCTCGCCGCGCCGAGTGATCTCGCCAGCTATGTGTTCGGCCTGATCTATTTCAATGCCGAGGATTTTCGCAACGCTCTGATCTGGTTCAACCGCGCGCTGGCGCTAAGATGCGCCTACCCTGAAGCGCTTGGCGCGCGCGCTATTGTGCTTCAGCGGCTCGGTCAGCCTCAGGATGCGCTCGAGGCCTTTCGGGACGTATTGAAACTGCGCCCCGACGACGCCGATACGCTGTTCAGCATAGGCGTCATCCTGCAGAGCCTCGGGCGAATGAAAGAGGCGCTCGCCGCTTATGAGAGCGCGCTTCGCGTGCGGCCGAATCATTGCGAGGCGCTGACCAATCGCGGCGCCTTGCTGGAGCGGTTTGGCCGGTTTGAGGATGCGCTCGCCTGCTTTGAGGCGATCGTCGCGCTGCGGCCGGGCGACGGCGGCGCCCTCTTTAACAAGGGCTCGATCCTGCAAAAGCTCGGGCGTCATGAAGACGCGCTGAAAGCTTATGAGGAGGCGGCGCTCGTTGGTCCGCTCGACGCGGAGACCGAACTCAATCGTGGCAATGTGTTGCAAAAACTCGGCCGTCTGGAGGACGCGCTGGTCTGTTATGACCGCTCGTCACGATGCCGGGACGGCTATCCGCAAGCGCTCTATAATAAAGGCATCGCGCTGCAGGGGCTCCAGCGGCCGATCGAAGCGCTTGCAGCCTATGACGCAGCTCTCGCGCTTGATCCTCGCTATTGCGAGGCGATCTGCAACCGCGGCAACATATTGCATGAGCTCGGCCGCCTGGACGAGGCTTTCTCGGCTTATGCCGAAGCTTTGAAGATTCGACCGGGATTTCCGCCGGCGCTGACCAATCGCGCCAATATTTGCCTGCAATGGGGCAGGGCCGATCAAGCTCTGCGATATTGCGACGAAGCGCTGCGGCATGACGCGCGGCACCCGCAGGCGCTCGGCATGCGCGGCGCGGCGCTGCAGAAGCTCGGACGGCTCGAGGAAGCCTTGAGTTCGCTCGATCGCGCCGTCGAGTTGAACCCGCAGGCCCCCGAGGTTTGGCTCAATCGCGGCAATGTTCTACAGGAAGTTGATCGCCTTGCGGATGCGATCGCCTCCTATCATGAGGCCTTGCGCGTTCGCCCCAACTATCCCGAGGCGTTATCGAGCCTTGGGGTGGCGCTGAAAGAGACAGGGCAGATTGATCAGGCGCTGGCCTGTTTCAATGAAGCTCTCCGGCACAAGCCGGATTATCCGGACGCCCGCAACAACCGGGCCGGCGCCCTGCTTTTGAAAGGCATGCTGAAGGAAGGATTTGAGGATTTCGAAAGCCGTTGGGAGCGCTCGAACGCGCCGCCGAAAACGATCGCGGCGCCGCCGCAGTGGACCGGCGAGGATCTGACCGGCCGCAGCATTCTCGTCTGGGATGAGCAGGGCCTTGGCGACCTCATTCAGTTTTCCCGTTATCTGCCGCGTCTCGTCGAAGCGGGCGCCGACGTCACATTGCTTTGCCGCAAGAATATGCGGCGGCTCTTGAGCAATGTCTCGAACGAGGTGCGTTTCATCGACGCGCTCGACCCCGCAGCCGCCTATGATTTCCAGTGCGCTTTGCTCAGTCTCCCGCGCGGATTTGCAACGACTCTGGAAACCGTGCCCGCTGCGACGCCCTATCTCTACCCGGAACAGGAGGCCGTCGCCAAATGGGCGGCCCGGATCGGCGCGCATGGGTTTCGCATCGGCGTTTGCTGGCACGGCAACGCCTCAATCAATCTCAAAAGAAGCGTTCCGCTGAGCTGTTTTGGCGCTCTCGGGGCGATCGCAGGCGTGCGGCTGATCAGCCTCGTCAAGGACCAAAGGTCGATCGAGATCGAGACGCCGAAAGGACCGCTTCGCATTGAGAGCCTCGGCGAGGATTTCGACGCCGGTCCCGATTCGTTCATCGATTGCGCGGGCGCGATGACCGCTGTCGACCTTGTAATCACCTCTGATACGGCGATCGCCCATCTCGCCGGCGCCTTGGGCCGGCCTGTCTTCGTTGCCCTCAAGCAGGCCCCGGATTGGCGATGGCTGCTGGAGCGATCCGACTCGCCCTGGTATCCAACCATGCAGCTGTTTCGCCAGGAGCAACGCGACCAATGGGAGCCCGTCTTTAGCGAGATCGCGGCATGTGTCGCGCTGCGCGTCGGAGTGCGTTCGGGGCCCCCGGACCCGCTGGCGCAAACCGGCGCGGAAACGCCGGCCGCCGCAATCAGCGCGGCCGCGCTCATCGCGATCCCGGGCGCGGTCGGGGAACTCATCGACAAAATCACCATTTTGGAAATCAAGGAGAGCCGGGTCGAAGATCCATTGAAACTCGCCAATATTCGCTTCGAATTGGACCTGCTGCGCAAACTGAAGGCCGAAGCCGACTTTGGCGGCGTCAAGCTCGATCGCCTCGAAACGGAGCTGAAAAGCGCCAATGAATTCTTGTGGAATGTCGAGGATGCGTTGCGGGCATGCGAAATGCGGCGGCAATTCGACGACGAGTTCATTTCCCTGGCGCGACTCGTCTACAAGTCGAACGATCGGCGGGCAGGGATCAAAAAACGCATCAATCTCTTGTTCAATTCAGCCATCATAGAAGAAAAATCATATGCGCACTCGCCGTAGAGCGCCTTCCGATCGAATGGGGTCATTCGATCGATCAGAAATCGCTCCAGATTCAAACGTTTGAGCATATTCTTGTCGACCAGATCGAACCGATCTGACCGGAATGTGCCGAGCGCGAGTCAATGATCGCGGCGAGACCGAGCGGCAGGCGGATCGTCTTCCGCAAGGCTCGGTCCGCGGCAATCGGACGGGCGAACGGACGGGACGGCGCGCGACGGCGTGGAAAGGCGCTGGCCGGCTCCCATCGCGGATTTCGCCGACGCGCAACTTCAGCGAACCCGCAAAACACACGTGCGCGGTTGCTCTCGCCATTTCCACGCCATTCCCGCGCCATGTTAATCGTGCATCTGAAGAAAGCGCGGGTATTCCCAAAAACTCCAATGTCTTTCCAAGGGCAAGTTTTGGTTGCGGCGCCGAACAAAGTGGCGCCCCCAGTGGAACTTCCGCGCAAATACATCATTGCAAGGACATCATGCCGTTGAAAGGAAGAGCTTATGCGTATAGCGCTCGTTGCTCCGTTGGCCGAAGCAGTGCCCCCGAAGCTCTATGGAGGCACCGAGCGAGTTGTCTCATGGCTGGCGGAAGAACTGGTCCGGCAGGGTCATCAGGTGACCTTGTTTGCGAGCGCGGAATCGCAGACTTCCGCTGATCTTGTCGTATCTGCGCCGCAGAGTCTGAGATTGGCCGGCATCCGGGACCATATCGGCAGCACGCTCGCCATGTTGCGCGAGGTCAGGCGCAGGGAGGACGAATTCGACGTCATTCATTTTCATATCGATTTGCTGCCGAATGCCCTGTTTCACGACCTTGTTCACAAATGCTTGATCACGCTGCACGGACGCCTCGATCTTCCGGACGCTCATCCGCTTTATAAGGCCTTTCCGGAAATGCCCCTCGTGTCGATCTCGGACTCGCAGCGCCTGCCGATGCCGAAATGCGCGAACTGGCTGGCCACCATTCAACATGGCCTTGCTTCTCACATCTGCCCCTTTGATTCTGAAGGCGGCGATTATCTGGCTTTCCTTGGCCGTATTTCTCCCGAAAAGCGGCCGGATCGCGCGATCGAAATCGCCAAGAAGTCGGGGACCAAATTGAAGATCGCCGCGAAGGTGGACGCAGCCGATCTTGAATATTTCAAAAATCTGATCGAACCGATGCTCGATCATCCGCTCATTGAATTCATCGGCGAGATCAACGAGGATCAAAAATGCGAGTTTCTCGGCAGGGCCCGCGCGTTGCTCTTTCCCATCGATTGGCCTGAGCCGTTTGGTCTCGTCATGACCGAATCCATGTCGGCTGGAACGCCGATCATCGCGTGGCGCAATGGCTCCGTGCCGGAGGTCATTACGCCTGGCGTCAGCGGCGTGATCGTCGATTCAGTCGATGAGGCGGTCGCGGCCGTCGAGACGGCAACTCGAATGAGCAGAGCGGGGGTGCGCGCCGATTTCGAAAGGCGCTTCACCGCGGAGAAGATGGCGCGATCATATATCGCCGCCTACCGGTCCTTGTTGGCGATGGCGCCGGCGAAACAACGCTCCGCGCCGTCAGCCGTTCCGCATCCCGCTAAGGCGCCGCTCGCAGCGCAGGCCTTCCACCGCGAGCTTGGCCGCGTCAACGGGCCAAGCATGCTCGAAACGCCGCTTGGCTAGGCGGCGGCGCACATCGCGAGAAGAGCCGGCGAGGCTATAATAGTTTTTATTTGAGCGTTCAGGGGCGCCCTCATCAAGGGGGCGGTCCAGCGCATCTGACGATTGAGAGCGGACGCGCAATGACAGAGGCTCCACGCGGCGTCAATCACATCGTGGACGACGTGATTGAACTTCCCCAATATTACATCGAGACCGAGACGTCCCTCGTCCAGAGCGCGCTGCGCAGTCTGAAGCATGGTGACGCCTTCGCTGTGTTCGACGAATACGGCGACATCGGCGTCGCTGGGCCGGGACCTGAAGGGCTCTATTTCAACGATACGCGTTTCCTCTCCCGCCTGAAGCTGCTGGTGGACGGAAAGCGGCCGCTGCTGCTGAGTTCCGTCATTCAGGATGACAATGTCGCGCTATCTGTGGATCTGACCAATCCAGACATCCACGTCGACGGCGCGATTTCGATGCCGCGCGACACGATCTGTATTGAACGCACCAAATTCCTGTGGCGAGGCGTTCTTTATGAACGGATCGGGTTTCGCAATTTCGCCGATAGCCCGCGGCAGTTTCGCATCGACATAGGCTTTGGCGCCGATTTCCGTGACCTCTTTGAAGTGCGTGGGTCAATGCGCGAGAAACGCGGCCAGATCGCGTTCATGCGCAACCAGACAGGCGTCGAATTTCAATATGATGGCCTTGACCGGGTAAGGCGCGTCACAAAGCTGGTGTTTTGGCCAGAGCCCGAACGTGCCGATCAAACTTCCGCGCGTTTTCGATTTGATCTTGGGCCGCATGGGCGCGGATCCATGTTCCTTTCAGTCGTCTGCGCGGATCAGAACCCGCCGCATCTGACGCATTTCTCGATCGCTTTTCGCGACAGGCGCCGCGCCATTCGCGCCAAGACGGCGGCGATTGCGACCGTCAACAGTTCGAATGATCTCTTCAACGAAGTGTGCTGCCGGGCGACGTCCGATCTTTATATGCTGGTCTCCCGCACGCCCCAGGGGCTTTACCCTTACGCGGGCATTCCCTGGTTTTCGACAGCTTTCGGGCGCGACGGCGTCATTACGGCGATGATGCTGCTTTGGCTCGATCCCGTCATCGCCAAAGGGGTGCTCAAGTTTTTGGCCGCGACGCAGGCGAAAACGATCGATCCTGCCGCCGATGCGCAGCCGGGCAAGATTCTGCACGAGACCCGCAATGGCGAGATGGCCCGGCTTGGGGAGGTTCCGTTCCGGCTCTATTATGGCTCAGTCGACGCGACGCCGCTCTTTGTCATGCTCGCCGGCATGTATTTCGATCGAACGGGCGATGTCGAGACGATCACGGCGATTTGGCCCAATATCAAGGCGGCGCTTCAGTGGATCGACGAATTCGGCGACAAGGATGGAGACGGATTCGTCGAATATGCGCGCGAGACAGGGGATGGCCTCGTCAATCAGGGCTGGAAAGATTCGTATGATTCGATTTTTCACGCCGACGGCGCCCTGGCGGAAGGCCCGATCGCGCTATGCGAGGTTCAGGGCTATGTGTACGCCGCCAAGTCCCACGCGGCGAAGCTCGCCGGATATTTTGGCGAACGCGATCTCGAATCAAAACTCATCGCCGAGGCGCAGAGCTTGCAAAAGGCGTTCGACGCGGCCTTTTGGTGCGAGGATCTCGGCGCCTTCGCCCTGGCCCTCGACGGGCGAAAGAAGCCTTGCCGGGTCCGCGCCTCGAATTCAGGACATGCGCTTTTTGCCGGGATCGCCAGTCCGGAGCGGGCGCCCCGCGTGGTGCGGACGCTGCTGAGGCGGAGTTCGTTCAGCGGTTGGGGCATTCGCACGGTGGCCGATGGGGAGGCGCGCTACAATCCAATTTCCTACCACAATGGTTCGGTCTGGCCGCACGATAATGCGATGATCGCGCTGGGCTTCGCCCGCTATGGCTTTGCGCGCGAGGCCGCGCAGGTTTTCTCTGCGATGTTCGATGCGGCCGCACACCAGGATTTGCGGCGGCTGCCCGAACTTTTTTGCGGTTTCATCCGCCGCCCGCATAGGGGGCCGACTTCCTATCCGGTCGCCTGCGCTCCGCAGGCCTGGGCGGCGGCTGCCCCCTTCGCCTTTCTGCAAGCCTGCCTCGGCATGGAGCTGTCTCAGCGCAACAACGCGATCCGGTTCATCGATCCGATGATGCCTGATTTCCTGGATTCCGTGACCCTTACGCGCCTTACGCTCGGGGCGTCACAGGTCAAGCTGAAGCTCGAGAGGCATGGCGAGGACGTCACCCTCAACCTGCTGGAGCGGCGCGGCGACGCAAAACTCATGCTGGTTAAATGAGCGCGCTCTTTAAGCCTGCGTTTTAGCGCAAGAGGCCAACAAGCCCGCACATTTTCGGCGTCATGCGCCAGGCCGTCGCGAGCAGAAAAAAAGCTTGCGACATTCGCCGCAAGCCTTTCGAGCCAAGGGATGATCACACGAGGCGCATCGCCTCGCGGGGGCCCATCAATATTTTGCGACGATCGCCGAGGCGGGACCACCGAAACGATAGGTGATGCCGGCGCCGATCAGCCAGGGGCTGATGGCGGCGTTGCCTGAAACCGAGGCTATTCCCGGCGCCACAGTCGCGTTGACGCGCGTGTTCATCAGAAGTTTCTTGACGTCGAAGTTGAGGCCCCAATGATCGTCGATCATGTAGTCGAAGCCGATCTGGCCGGCGACGCCCCAGGAATCGCCAAGGCTCAGCGAATTCAGAATTTGGCCATCCGGATGCACGGAGAAAAAGTGCGTATAATTCACGCCGACGCCGGCATAGGGCTGGAAAGCGCCGAGCGTCGTCACATGATATTGCAGCAGCACGGTCGGCGGAAACAGCAAGGTGTGGCCGATGTAGCTGCCGTTGAGCGTCCCACCCTTCAGGAAAAGATTGTGGTAGGAGACGCAGCAGACAGCTTCGATCGCGATATTCTTTGTAAAGAAATAGCTGACGTCGAGCTCGGGAATGACCGCGTCTGACGCCTTGACGCCGCCGCTGACAAAACCGCCGGTGGCGTTGTTCTGGAGAATGCCGCCACCTTCCGGCAAGACGCCGACGGCGCGCAGGCGCACCTGAAAGGGCTGGAACGCCTCGGGCAGAGCCGGGGCCGGCGTCAGAGCCGGCGCTGGCGCTATTGGAAGGTCGGCCGCGAACGCCGCGACGGCCGACGCGCCAAGCATGAGAGCTGCCATAGCGCAGCGAACGATCCTAATCATCAAAACCCCCGAACACTCCTAAACGGGCTTTTAGCCCCTGGCGGCGATCCGCCAACTGTGCGATCGCAACGTGCTCCGACAGGCAAAGCTTCGGTTTGATTTAGATCAATTGCAAGGGTTGCTGGACTGTTAAGGACTAAACTGTTGCAAAGCTGCCACTTATTATGCGGAAACAGGCATATGCGCTAAAAATTGCTCAAAATTCTGGTGAGCCCGCGCGCAAGGCAAACTGCCGCTTAAATCCGATCCGGGCGCATGCTAGAGTTTGACGATGACCAGCGGCTCTGAAATCGTGAAGGACAGTCAAGACGGCGTGCGGGATCGCAGGATCGCCTCGCTGACGCAGACGCTTGGAGATCGCTCCATCGTTCTCGTCGGCTTCATGGGATCTGGCAAGACCTCGACCGGCCGGCGTCTGGCGCAGCGCCTCGGACTGCCTTTTGTCGACGCCGATGTGGAGATCGAGGCGGCGGCGGGCATGACGATCGCCGAGATTTTCGCCAAGCACGGCGAGCCTTCGTTTCGTGATGGAGAGCGCCGCGTCATGGCGCGCCTTCTCGAGGACGGCCCCCGCGTGATCGCAACCGGCGGCGGCGCCTTTCTGAACGAGGAGACGCGGGCGCGAATCGCCAAGCGGGGCGTATCGGTCTGGCTGAAGGCCGACCCCGAGGTGCTGTGGCGGCGCGTGCGCAAACGCTCGCATCGTCCCCTGCTGCAAAGTCCAGACCCCGAAAAAACTTTGCGTACGCTGCTCGAGCAACGCTATCCTTATTACGCGCGCGCTGATGTCACAGTGATATCACGCGACGGGCCGCATGAGCTGGCGGTGGAGGAGATCATCTGCGCCATTGAGTTTTTCATGCGCTTTTCGCCTGACCCCCCGCCCCTCACGCCCTCGAGACCAATGAATCTCTCTAAAACCTCCGCGCCGGCCCCGATTTCTCTCGCGACGGGAGAAGTGCTGTTCGACGCGTCCGGTTCGCCGCCTGGCGCGGCGCAAGGGCCAGATGGCCGGCCCCCGGCCGCGAAGGTTCGGGTCAATCTCGGCGCGCGCTCCTATGATATTCTGATCGCCTCCGGCCTTATCGCCGAAGCCGGCGGCCACATCCAGCGTCTCGCGCCCGGGGCCGCCTGCGCCATCGTCACCGACGCCAATGTCGCAGAAATCCATCTCGCCGGGCTGGAAGAATCTCTCGACAAGGCGGGCGTTCGCCATTCCGTCGTCGTCGTGCCGCCTGGCGAGACGTCGAAGTCCTTCGCGACTTTCGCCGAGGTCTGCGACGCCGTTATCGCGGCGAAGCTGGAGCGCGGCGATCTGGTGATCGCGCTTGGCGGCGGCGTCATCGGCGATCTCGCCGGATTTGCGGCGGCCTCGATCCGGCGTGGCATGCGCTTCATTCAGATCCCGACCAGCCTTCTCGCCCAGGTCGATTCCTCTGTCGGCGGCAAGACCGGCATCAATTCAGACCACGGCAAAAATCTCGTCGGCGCATTCCACCAGCCCTCGCTGGTGCTCGCCGACGCACATGCCTTGGAGACGCTGCCGGCGCGCGAATTTCGCGCCGGTTACGCGGAAGTCGTGAAATACGGCCTCATCGGCGACGCCGGCTTCTTCAGCTGGCTTCAGACACATTGGCGCGGCGTCTTTTCAGGCGGCTCCGACCGCGTCCACGCCATTGCAACGAGTTGTCGCGCCAAAGCCGCCATTGTCGCCCGCGACGAGCATGAGCGAGGCGATCGCGCGCTGCTCAACCTCGGCCACACCTTCGGCCATGCGCTGGAGCGCATCAACCATTACGATGGCGCGCGGCTGGTGCATGGGGAAGGCGTCTCGATCGGCATGGCTCTGGCCTTCCGCTTTTCCGTAAAATTGGGCCTCTGCCCGTGCGGGGACGCAGACCGGGTCGAGGCGCATTTGCGCGAGGTCGGCCTGCCGACGCGGCTCGCCGACATCAAAGGTCTCGCCCTCGACGCCGGCCAGATCATTGAGGCCATGTATCAGGACAAGAAGGTCGAGCGCGGCGCCCTGACCTTCATCCTGGCGCGCGAAGTCGGCGATTGTTTTGTCGCGAAGTCGGTGGACGCCGAAGAGGTTCGTGCCTTTCTTCAAGACGAATTGAACACAGGAATTTAACATCATGCACGGCGCAGGCGCCGACGTTCTGCCGGTCTCATTGTGGATCGCAATCGCCACCATCCTTCTGTGCATCGCCCTATCGGCCTTTTTTTCCGGCTCCGAGACAGCGTTGACCGCGGCGTCCCGCGCGCGCATGCACGCATTGGAGAAGGGCGGCGACAAGCGGGCGGCTCTGGTCAACCGCCTTCTATCGAGCCGCAACCGGCTGATCGGCGCATGCCTGCTCGGCAATACGCTGGTCAATATCGGCTCTTCGGCCTTTACGACGAGCATTCTCGTCGCCCTCGTCGGCGATCGCGGCGCGATTTACGCAACCGGCATCATGACGGTGCTGCTCCTCGTCTTCGCCGAAGTCCTGCCCAAAACCGTGGCGATCAATTATCCCGATCGCATGTCGCTTCTCGTGGCGCGGACGCTGTCCTTCTTCGTCGCAATCTTCGGCCCGGTGCTCGTCGCGGTTGAGATTCTCGTGCGCGGCGTCCTGAAGCTCGTTGGAGTCGGCGCGAGCCAGCAACGCTCGATTCTCTCCGGCCACGAGGAATTGAAGAGCACGGTCGATCTTCTGCATGAGGAAGGGGGCGTCGCGCGATCGGATCGCGACATGTTCGGCGGCCTGCTCGATCTGCGCGATCTGGAGGTTTCCGACGTCATGGTGCATCGGACCAATATGCTGACGCTCAACGCCGATTCGCCGCCAGAGGAATTGATCCGCGAGATCGTCGAGGCGCCCTATTCGCGCTTGCCGATCTGGCGCGATGATCCCGAAAACATCATCGGCGTTCTGCACGCCAAGGATATTTTACGCGCGCTCGACGAAGCGGGCGGCAAACTCGAGCATTTCGATGTCGAAAGCATCGCGCTCAAACCCTGGTTCGTGCCGGACACGACGCCGGTGCAGGACCAGTTGCAGGCATTTTTGAAGCGCAAGATGCATTTCGCGATCGTCGTCGATGAATATGGCGTCGTGATGGGACTTGTCACGCTGGAGGATATTCTCGAAGAGATCGTTGGCGATATTTCCGATGAGCACGATCTTGTCGTTCAGGGCGTCCGTCCGCAGGCAGACGGCTCAGTCACCGTCGAAGGGTCGGTGCCGATCCGCGACCTGAACCGGGTGATGGGCTGGAACCTGCCCGACGAAGAAGCGACAACGATCGCCGGCCTCGTCATTCACGAGGCGCGCGCGATCCCCGAGTCGGGGCAGGTCTTTACCTTCCACGGCTTCCGCTTCGAGGTCGTGCGGAAAACCAAGAACCGGATCACTTTGCTGAGGATACTGCCGGCCTCCGCCGCGGAAAAGGCTGGTCTGGCTGCGCCGCGTTGACCGCAATATGCGTCGCCGCCTGAAGGCGCGGCGGGCTGGCGCTCAATTTCCTCATCGACGCGCGCCGGTCGCGCAGATCCGGTCACTGAGCTGTCCCTCTACCCGCGCGTCCCGTCATATGTCCACAGCTCCATTTCCTGCCTAATGAGAGAGTCCTTTTTTGCGCCAGCATATTTGAGCCAGCCGGACGACCGAAATACGGAGGAATGAAAAGGATTGAGGTAGAAAATGCGGATTGACCGTGGATTGGATTCGATCGTTTTTTTGATGTTGTCCAACACTAATTGCAATGTTTGGGAGCCGAAGGGATTGTTGAGGAAAAATACCGTTCCGTCGCTGTAATCCATCTGCGCCGCGTCGCCGCAACGCACCTCAATGGGTGATAAGCGACCGCTCAATTGTTCCGCGTTTGCCGTCGCTTTGGCGGCGAAGACCGGAGATAACTCGATCCCCACGGCTTTGGACACGCGCTTTCGCGCGACATAGCAAAGCACCCGTCCATTTCCGCATCCGATGTCGAAAAAGACATCGTCTGGCTTAAAGACAATGCGGCCGACGAACCAAAAGACAAGCAAATAACTGCAGGGTTGGTTCTGTGTGGCGTCGTCGAATTTTCCGGCTTTCTCGGAGGAAGAACCAACGTTCGCGGCGGGGTCAACTTCCGGAAGAGTGTTGATTCTCCAGCGCCAATCAATCAGACGATCCGCGGCGAGCCGCAGATTGCTGCGCAAACCGCTTAGAACCGGTGAATTCAAAATCGACATATCCGGGCTCTCTTGCTGGGGACGATAACCGCGATTCCATAGCTGCATTCAAACAATGGATTCAGCCGCACATAATCTACTTGATTGCCTGCCAAACCAGGGTCCGCGCAGCAAAACCTGTCGCGCAGGAGGGGCGGACGAGCCGATGTCAATTGAGAAGCAAGCCGACCTGCGCGAAACGCCAATTTATACGGGTGAGATCGAGGGCGCCTGGCGTCAAGCGACACGCGCTTTGACCTTCGCGAAACCCGAGATGATAATTTTTCGAACTTTGGCCGCGAGGCGAGACATGTGCCCGGCCAGCAATGAAAGTTCCGCGAGACGACCGCGTGGGCTGAGAAATATGATGCGCGTCTTGTGACGCGTCTCGCTATTCGCCCAACGCGCCTTATAACTACCCTCTAGTGGCCGGAAATCGAAATCGAGATCGTTGGCGTGTGACCATTTCACCAGGAACTCCACCAGCAAGGTTCCGACCGAATAGAGGCGAAATGCGTCATCATATGTCGTGAAAAAACCCTCGACGCATGACTTTCCAACCAAATTCACGGCGGCTGCGACCGGAACGCCGTTCACCTTCACGAAGGCGACAAGCGGAATGGACGATAAATCCGTGTGACCGGCGAGCGCGACGAAGAAATCCTTCAATCGATCGTCTTGCAGGTACGGCGTATTCAGCCCGCGCGACTGAGACCACTGCCGCTTGTTCGCAAACAGCCAGGTCAGAACCGCCTCGGCGTCATCGACCGTCGTACACCAGCCGATCTCAGTGCGACCGCTCGCGTTCAGCTGCTTAAGATCTTGGCGCAAGTTCTTGCGAAGAGACCGCGGAAGAGTGGCGAGAAAGTCCTCCCATCGAGGTATTCCCCGCAGCCGTATCGCGTATCCAGGAAGCGAGCCGAGGCGGCGCGGCAAGAGGGGCAGCATCCAGGATTGCGGAGCCGCGTCCAGCTCCTCTTGCAGGAGGCTGCCCTCCTCAACGAGAACAATCTCCAGAATGTCCGCATGAGCTTTCATGGCGGCGCTAACCGCCGCCGCGACGGCCTCCTTGTCCGCTCTGCCTCTGACGAGTGGCCCGCCATATTCTTCGCCGCTTCCGCATGTCAGACCCTTGGCGATCCGCAATAGACCCTTGCGATGGATGGCGAGCGGCCAGATCGCCAGCAAACCGCCATCGTCGTAGACCATCGCTATGTTGATCGCCGCGCTCTTGGCCAGCACGCGCGCCGCGGCGACTTCGCAAAACCCATAAGTCGCGCATCGAGAATAGTCCTGCGCGGCGGCGGCGAGTTCCTCCCAGGCGCGGCGCAGGGCTTTAAACGCGTCCAAATCTTCGATGATTATGATTTCGCGCCGGAGGCGGTTTCCGCGGCCGGACGTCATGTCGTCGGGCATGTCGCCCTGTGGATCGAAGGCCGTTGATTTGTGATCCATGCTTTGCATGATCGTCTCTCTGATTCTTTTGGCGTCGATCGAACGCGGGCGGGTTTGATCGACGCAATTCTAATTTTTCAGGGGCCGGGGTTGTTGACGCGCCTCAACAGCGCGCTCATCCAGGGTCGATCGGGTTCGGGATAAAAATATACTATACACTGCTGGCTGATATGGCAGGAATATTACAAATTTCGGACTACCGTCGGCTCGATTGACCGAGGAATATTACTCTAATTTTATGCCGCCATTCGGCATTATAATTTTTCGTCTTTTTGAGGGGCGCACATTGATCGAGATCTGATGCGCGCCCCAAGCTCCGTCCGGCGCCGACTTGAGGCTTTGAAACAGTTCGTCGCAATTGCTTGCGCGCAGCCTCTCATGCGCGCTCCGGCCGAAGCGGGGTTCATTCAATGATGCAAGAGTAGCAGAGGACTGGCCCTGAACAAATCGGCTTTCGATATCGTCGGCCGTTTTCTTCGGGCGCCCTTCTACGCCGCATAAGCCGGGGCGCGCGCCGGTCGCGAACTTTGGCGGGCGTCGGAAAGATCGCGATGCTTTTTGCGGCGGGGCGCTCCAAATACAGAATATAAGCGGCTGGGGCGGACATTGAGGGCGCGCCGCGGCCCTGTTTCGCAGACGATGGCTCGTGGCGGCGGGGCTGGCGCTTAGGCGGGGCGGAATCTTGCCGCCTCCCTATATGTCAGGGAAGCGGGCGGGAAGGGGATCGAAGGTGCCGACGGATTTGAGGGATCAAGCGGATTTAGGGGCCGCGGAGAGGGGCAAGGCTTCCTCGCGCGCCTTTCGCGTCGGCCCGGAGCGCGGCGGCGAGCGGCTTGACCGGTTTCTCGCGACCGAGGTTTCCGCCTGCGGACTTTCCCTGTCGCGCACGCGGCTGAAAGCGCTGATCGAGGCCGGCTGTGTCGCGGTCGATGACGCCTTAGTGACCGACGCCAGTTTTTGTGTGCGCGCGGGGCAGACCATCGGCCTCGAGGTTCCGGCGGCGATCGACGCCGCGCCTGTGGGACAGGACATCCCGCTCAATGTGGCGTTCGAGGATGATCATTTGCTCGTCATCGACAAGCCGGCGGGGCTGGTTGTCCATCCGGCGGCGGGGCATCTCGATGGGACGCTGGTCAATGCGCTGATCGCTCACTGCGGCGCGAGCCTGTCCGGCATTGGGGGAGTGAGGCGGCCGGGCATCGTGCACAGGCTCGACAAGGATACCTCGGGCTTGATGGTCGTCGCCAAGACTGATGAGGCGCATCAGGGGCTGGCGAAGACCTTCGCCGACCACGGCAAGACTCTATCCCTGACACGCGAATATCTATGTTTGGCGTGGGGAACGCCGACGCGTGCGTCGGGCGTGATCGACGCGCCGCTTGGGCGTCACGCCGTTGACCGAGAAAAAATCGCTATTGTCCCAGAGGCGCGAGGGCGCCACGCCGTGACTCATTGGCGCGCGCTTGAACGCTTCGGCGCCGACGCCAGCCTGATCGCCTGCCGGCTCGAGACCGGCCGCACGCATCAGATCCGCGTGCATATGGCGAGCATCGGACATCCCCTTCTTGGCGATCCGGTCTACGGACAGGGCTTCAAAAGCAAAGCCGCGCGCCTTTCGCCGCAAGCGCAAGCGGCGCTGAAAGCTTTGGCGCGGCAGGCCCTGCACGCCGCCGTACTGGGTTTTGCGCACCCGGTGACGGGCGCCCCGCTTCACTTCGAAAGCGCGCCGCCGCGAGACATGCTGGATCTGCAGGCGGCTTTGGCGGCGGGCGCGAAATGATCGCAAAGGCAATCTTCCCGCACAGCGTCGCGCAAGCGGGACGAGCGATAATGACGAGCGTTGAGCGCGGCGCGCGGTTTCTCCTGGCGGCGGTCAGGCCTGTCTTCATTTTTCCGTTAATGTGAAACCTTGAAGGGGCGCCGCGCGTAGTGGTTATTGACTCTCCTAAACGGCCAACAGCCGTGCTTAAGAACGGCGCCCCAACGGCCGCCAATGTTGCGAAAATGTAATGCGCTGCAACATGGCGCGCCCCTTTCAGCACTGGTTCAGGCGCCATATATTCTGATGTTGTGTGGCCGACTCCTTGAGTGGCCACGCCTGGGCCTGCCGAGACGGGGGTCCCCCTGGAGGTGGAAATTATGAGTGCTGCGCTGCCGATGATCTCAAGTGAGAGTGGGCTCGCTCGTTACTTGAATGAAATCAGACGGTTCCCCATGCTGGAGCCGCAGGAAGAATATATGCTGGCGAAAAGTTGGCGCGAACATGCTGACAAGGACGCCGCCCATAAGCTCGTGACGTCGCATCTGAGGCTCGTCGCCAAAATCGCGATGGGTTACCGCGGCTATGGTTTGCCGATCAGCGAAGTCGTATCCGAAGGGAACGTCGGCTTGATGCAAGCCGTCAAACGCTTCGAGCCGGATAAAGGCTTTCGTCTCGCCACATACGCAATGTGGTGGATCCGCGCGTCAATTCAAGAGTATATCCTGCGTTCGTGGTCGCTCGTGAAGATGGGCACGACCGCAAGCCAGAAGAAACTCTTCTTCAACCTGCGTAAGGTGAAGAGTCAGATTTCGGCGCTGGAAGAAGGCGACCTCAAGCCTGACCATGTGGCGAAGATCGCGCACCGGCTCGGCGTTTCCGAGCAGGACGTCGTCGATATGAACCGGCGCATGTCGGGTGACGCTTCGCTCAACGCGCCCCTGCGCGAAGAGGGCGAGGGCGAGTGGCAGGATTGGCTCGTCGACGATAGCGCCAGCCAGGAGAACACGCTTCTCGATCGTGAGGAGAAAGACAATCGCCTCGGCGCCTTGCATAACGCGCTGGGCGTGTTGAACGATCGTGAGCGCCGCATTTTCGAGGCGCGCCGGCTGGCCGACGATCCGATGACGCTGGAGGCGCTCTCCGACGAATTCGATATCTCGCGCGAGCGTGTGCGGCAGATCGAAGTGCGCGCCTTTGAAAAGGTGCAGTCCGCCGTAAAGGCCGGCGTCGCGCGTATCGAGATGCAAACGCGGACGCCGCAGATCGCCGGGCCGGCCGCGTAGGCCTCGCGTCGTCGCTCCGCTCTGGCTTTATTGGAGACAAATCGCGACCGCCTCCCGCGAGGCGGTCGCGGTTTTTTGATGGATGGCTTCAGGAAAGCCGCGCTGATACGCTCATATGTGACGGGGCGTTAAGCGCTCTTTGAACCCTTCTGCATGGTTGAGCCATGCTTTCCGCGGCGCGAGAGAAATGATCGATCTGTTTTATTGGACGACGCCGAACGGGCACAAGATCACGCTTTTTCTTGAAGAGGCCGGACTGCCCTATGCGATCCATCCGGTCAATATCGGCAAGGGAGAGCAATTCACGCCCGAATTCCTGGCGATCGCGCCGAACAACCGCATTCCCGCGATCATCGATCGTGATCCGGATGATGGGCGCGCGCCCGTGTCGGTCTTCGAATCCGGCGCGATTTTGCTCTACCTTGCCGAAAAAACAGGCAAATTCCTGAGCCGGGACCTTCGCGCAAGGGTGGCGACGCTCGAATGGCTGTTCTGGCAGATGGGCGGCCTCGGGCCGATGGCCGGGCAGAATCACCATTTCAACATTTATGCGCCGGAAAAAATTCCCTACGCGATCGAGCGTTATGTCAAGGAAACCAACCGGCTTTACGGCGTGCTGAACAAGCGCCTCGCGGGCCGGCCCTTTGTCGCCGGCGATTACTCGATCGCTGACATGGCGATCTATCCCTGGATCGTGCCGCACAAGAACCAGGGTCAGGATCTCGAGGATTTTCCTCACCTCAAAATCTGGTTCGAGACGATCGCGGCGCGGCCGGCGACCCTGCGGGCCTATGCGCTCGCCGCCACGATCAATCAGTTGCCGACCATCGCCGACGAAGAATCCCGCAAGATCCTGTTCGGGCAGACGGGTCGGGCTTGAACAGAGGCGCCCGCGCCCATGCGCGCGGGTCTTTATTTCCGGCCATTCCCGGCTTATATGCTGGCGCTCCGCGCTCAGGGAGGGAGGATGTTCCGAATCGGACCGTCTTCGTATCTCCTTGTCTGATCGCATTTTCTTGACGCAAAGCGCCAGCCGCTTCGCCTGAAAATGCTGTTGAGAGCGCTTGTGACGGAGAGGGGACGGGATTTTCGGGCATGGCCGGACATAGCCAATTCAAAAATATCATGCACAAGAAGGGCAAGCAGGACGCGATCCGCTCCAAGCTCTTCTCCAAACTCGCCCGCGAAATCACCGTCGCAGCCAAGCTCGGCCTGCCGGACCCCGCCATGAACGCCCGCCTGCGCGCCGCCGTCATCGCCGCGCGCGTCGAAAACATGCCGAAGGACAACATTGAGCGCGCCATCAAGAAAGCGTCCGGCGCCGACGCCGAAAACTACGATGAAGTGCGCTATGAAGGCTATGCCACAGGCGGCGTCGCCGTCATCGTCGAGGCCCTGACCGACAACCGCAATCGCACTGCGGGCGAGGTCCGCTCTTATTTCACCAAGGTCGGCGGATCCCTCGCCGAGACCGGCGCCGTGTCCTTCATGTTCGATCATGTCGGCCTCATCGAATTTCCGGCGAAGGCCGCTTCCGAAGAGGCGATGCTTGAGGCCGCTATCGAGGCCGGCGCGGACGACGTTCAATCAAACGAGGAAACGCATCAGATCATCACCTCGCTCGAGAGTTTGCGCGACGTCGCGCAGGCTCTGGAGAGCAAGTTCGGCGAACCGACGAAAGCCAGCCTGATCTGGAAGCCGCAGACGACGATCAGCGTCGACGATGAAGCGGGCGAAAAGATTCTGCGTCTCATCGGCCTGCTCGAGGACAATGACGACGTCCAGAATGTCTTTGCCAATTATGAAATTTCCGACGCGCTGGTGGCGAAGCTCGGCGGCTGATCGCGGCCGCTACTTCGATTTCGCCGCGAGATGCGCTTTAGCGAGCGCGCGCGCCGCGGCTTTGTCGGAGCTTTCGTCGAAGCGCTCGGGCGGCGCGGTGTCGAGCGCGAGCCCGGCCATGCGAATGATGGCGGCGCCGATTTCATTGATGTTTTGACGCAAAATGGTGTTTTCCTCGCGCTCGCTGGAAGCGGGCGCCGTCTCGCGCCCCGAGCTGAGGCGGCGCAGCGCCGCGAGCTCTTGCGCGAGACCGTCGGAACGCTCCCTCGCAGCGTCGAGATCCTGACGCGCGGCCGCGTCGGCGGCGTTCAGCCGCGCGATTTTCTCAACCAGCCGCCGCTCGACGGCGCGCGACGTCTCGATCTGCCGCTTGCGCCGCCGCAGCAGCTCCGCCTCTCTGTTTTGCGCGATCGTCAGAGCCTCTTCGCGGTCGGCGAGCTGCGCCGCCGTCGCCTTGAGCGTCGCCGCGCCGGCGTCGCGTTCGAGGCGCAGGGTCGCGAATTCGTCGGCCAGCCGGGCGATGTCGTTGCGGGCGGCCACGAGATGTGCCTGTTGCATCGTCACAAGCGCCTCAAAATCGGCCAAAGCTGCGCTTTGCTTTGCAGCCTGAGCCTTAGCCGTCGCGATTTCGCCGCGCAGCTGCGTCAGATCGCGCTCCTTCAGCTCGTTGAGGCCGTCCGCGCCATACAGCGCCGAATTGGCGGCGGCGAGTTCAGCCTGGGCTTCGGCCAAGGCGATACGCGCCGCCGCGAGCTCAGCCGCCTGCTCGCGATAGCGACTTTCGAGCGCGGCGTGGTGATGGCTCTTTTCAACAAGCTGAATCGCCCTGCGGCCGAGCTCGGCCATGTCCTGCATGCGAATCGCATTGAGCGCCGCGGCCTTCTGTTCCATTTTTCGGCGTTCGACGGCGAATTCGGCGCGAAGGAGGTCGCGCTCGGCGATGATTTCCCGCGTCGACAACGGAACCAGCATTTCGAGCCGCCGCGTCGACAGGCGTATGGCGCGCCGCCAAAACGCCGGAGCGATCACGAGAGCGAGCAGCCCTGCGATCAGAAATCCAAGGGCGAATAGCATCGCCTGTTCGATCAAAGCAGCACGCTCAACCCGGGGTCATGGGAGGACGAAGAGGACATTTGTATAAAATGATATCCAAATAAACCGTATGCGAAAAAGCCTTTGGCCGCAAAACCCAGCATTAATATGACTTTCGCCCGGCGCCCGGAAGTCGGCGCCCCGAGGTCTGCTCGCGGGCGCGCGGCTCGCCGATGACGCCGGCTCAATGCTCAGCTTTTCGGCAGAAGGACCGTGTCAATGACGTGGATGACGCCGTTTTTCTGGTTCACGTCCGAAATCGTCACAATCGCCCGGTCGCCCCTTGCGTCGATGATCTGAAGCCTGCGGCCATCCTGCACAATCGTGAGATCCTCGCCCTCAAGCGTCCTGAACGTCGCCTTTCCCTCCCCCTTCCGGATGGCGGCGACGAAATCCGCCGCTGAAAATTTTCCCGCCAGCACGTGATAGGCCACGACGGCTTTTAGAGCTGCGGCATTCTCAGGCTTCAGCAGGGCGTCGGCTGTCGCTTTCGGCAGGTTCAGGAAAGCTCTGTTGACGGGCGCAAAAACAGTGAAAGGGCCGCTTTCCGCCAGAGTTCCGGCAAGCCCCGAGGTTTCGGCGTCCGCGACGAAACGGGTGTGATCCTTTGAAGTCGCGGCGTTCTCGATAATGGTCTTCGAGGCGTACATTGGCGCGCCGCCGACCTCGACCGACATATCAAATTCCGCATCCGCATTTTTTGTGCTGGAGGTCGCGCCGTCCGCCGGGGCGGCGGCTTCAGGCGCGGCGTCCTCGGCCCAAATCGGCGGCTGGCCCCCGAGCAGGACCAGAGCCGCGGCGAGCGGGAGAAAATGCGGCTTCATCATCCTGTTCAGTCGCGGTTCCTGGCCCAGCCGATCCGTCATCGGCCGGATTGGGCCTCGGGTTTATATCAGCGCATCGCCGCGGAATGAAGCGTCGCCGCGGCGTCCGGCGCGATGTCGCGGCGGTGCTTCTGCATAGCGGCGACGCCGATCCACAGCACGGCGAGAATGACGAGAGCGGCGAGCCGCAGAACCTGCGCCAGCGTGTTGCCTTCAGCGCCCCTGCGCGGCGAGGAGCGGCGTTCGCGAGAGCCGGGGGTGGTGGAGGCAAGAGACATGGCGGCGCTCCTTCAGCTGGAGAAAAGGGCGACGCCACGCTGGGACGCCACGCGGGGCGGAGACGAAGAGGCGCGGCGCGCCCGCGTGTTGCGATATCCGCAAGTTAGCTGCGAGTTCTTTCCAGACCGTTAACCATAAGCGTCTCATTTCAAGTCAATCGACGTCGTTTTGCTTTGGCTCATGGCGCTCGCCAATTCCTTCGTCAAAAGAGAGGAAATCAGTTAGTTTGACCGGATTGACCTCGGCCGACTCCCGCTCTCTGGTATGCAAAATGCTTATCCAAGGATAAGCGGCAAATAGCCGAACGATTCTCAGCAAGGAGCTCAAGCTATTGGGAGACGGGCGCTATTTCGACGAAATGACATTGGCGGGGGGCAAAGTCCGCCCCGTCTACAGCAAAATCGCGCGATGGCTCGGCGCAACCTCGACTGAGCACCTCGCCTCGCGCCGCGCCCAGGCCGAACTCTTGTTTCGACGGATGGGAATCACCTTCGCCGTTTATGGCGAAAAGGACGCCGGCGAGCGTCTCATTCCCTTCGACATCATCCCGCGCATCATGCTGCGTTCGGAATGGGCCAGGCTCGAGGCCGGCCTTCTCCAGCGCGTCAAGGCGCTGAACTGCTTTCTCAAAGACGTGTATGGCGCGCAGGAAATCATCAAGGCCGGCAAGATCCCGGCCGATCTCATCCTCAAAAACTCCGAGTTTCGCCCGGAAATGGTCGGGCGGCCGGTGCCCCATGATATTTATGTCCAGATCGCGGGGATTGATGTCGTGCGGACCGGCGAAGACGATTTCTATGTGCTCGAAGACAATGTCCGCACGCCGTCCGGCGTCTCCTATATGCTGGAAAACCGCGAGGTGATGATGCGGCTGATGCCGGATCTTTTCGCCGAGCATCGGGTCGCCCCCGTCGAGAATTATCCCGACGTGCTGCTGGCGGCGCTGCGCTCCGTCGCTCCGCTCGGGAGCGGCGGGCAATCGACCATCGCTCTCCTGACGCCCGGCCGCTTCAACTCGGCCTATTACGAACATTCGTTTCTGGCCGACAAGCTCGGCGTCGAGCTCGTCGAGGGACGCGATCTTTTTGTCGAAGACGACAAGCTTTACATGCGCACGACACAGGGCGCGAAAAAGATCGACGTGCTCTACCGGCGCATCGACGATAATTTCATCGATCCTGAGGTGTTCAATCCCGATTCGGTGCTTGGCGTTCCGGGTTTGATGCGCGCCTATCACGCCGGCAACGTCACGCTCGCCAACGCGGTCGGCACGGGCGTCGCCGACGACAAGGCGATCTATACCTATGTGCCCGAGATCATTGAATTTTATCTCGGCGAGAAGGCGATTTTGAAGAACGTCCCGACCTGGCGCTGCCGCGAGCCGGAAGCCTTGCGCCATGTGCTCGCCAATCTTCCTGATCTCGTCGTCAAGGAGGTCAATGGATCGGGCGGATATGGCATGCTCGTCGGCCCGCGCGCGACCAAGGCGCAGATCGAGACTTTCGCCGCCAAACTGACGAAGGACCCGAACAATTTCATCGCTCAGCCGACGCTCGCGCTATCGACTACGCCGACCTTCTTCGACACAGGAATCGCGCCGCGTCACGTCGATCTGCGGCCCTTCGTTCTCACCGGCACTAACGGCGTTCGCGTGGTGCCGGGCGGCCTTACGCGCGTCGCCCTGATCGAAAACTCGCTTGTCGTCAATTCCAGTCAGGGCGGCGGCACCAAGGACACCTGGATCGTCGATGATTCGATTTTCGATGCGCCGGCGGCGTTTCAAAGCCAGAGTCAAAGCCAGAGTCAGCTCGCTTAAATTCGCAACCGGCCTCGTGGCGGCCGCCGATCGCGCCGCTCAGGATCTTGCCCACCTCTTGCTGCGTCTTTCCGATTTCCCGCCTATTTCCCAAAGCTCGTCGCCCATTGGACTTAAGAGAGGCTTAGAAGCAGGCAATGCTCTCCCGCACAGCTGATCACCTCTATTGGCTCGCCCGCTATGTCGAGCGCGCCGATTTCCTCGCCCGCATCGTCGAAGCGACGCAACGTCTGGCGACCCTGCCGACGAATTATTCCGGGACCGGAACCGAATGGGAAAGCGCGCTCGAATCCTCCGGCGCGGCGGCCGGCTTTCGCGAGACGCGCGGCGCCGCCGCCGAGGAGCAGAGCGTCGTCGAATATCTCACCTTCGCGCCGGACAATCCGTCTTCGATCCGCAATTGCATCGAATTGGCGCGCACCAATGCGCGGGCGGTTCGCACCGCTCTCACCGTCGAAATGTGGGATGCGATCAACGGCGCCTGGATCGAGCTCAAGCGGTTTGAGGCCAATAATGCCTCGCGCGGCCAATATGACCGGCGGGAACTGTCGCGCTTCCTCGATTTTGTGAAAAAGACGTCCCTCGATTACGACGGCTCGGCCTATCGCACCATGCTGCGCAATGACGCCTACTGGTTTTCGCGCCTTGGCCTTTACATCGAGCGCGCGGACAACACCGCCCGCATCCTCGACGTGAAATATCACGTGCTGCTGCCGGAAAACGAAGCCGTCGGCGGGTCGCTCGATTATTTCCAATGGACGGCGATTTTGCGCGCCGTCTCGGCGCTGACCGCCTACCATTGGGTCTACCGCGAAAACGTGAAGCCCTGGCTCATCGCCGATCTTTTGATCCTGAAGCTCGAAATGCCGCGCTCGCTTATCGCCTGCTACGACAATATCGTTCATTTCCTCGATTCGATCGCGAAAGCCTATGGGCGCACCGGCCCGGCGCAGAAACAGGCGCATGCCGTCATGCAGCGGCTCGAAAACGCGACGACGAGCGAAATTTTCAAGATCGGCCTGCATGAATTCATCACGGGCTTCGTTCAGGACAATGATCGTCTTGGAAATACGATCAGCGAGCAATATCTGCAGTATTAGCGCGCTTGATTGGCGCGCTTGCAGCTTAGGCGCGGCGCCCGCCCCCCGATTGGCGTCTTCGACCGAATCAATTCCGCTGGAGGCTTGCGCCGCCCCGCTGAAAGGGCTATATTCTGTTTATTCAATCTTCTCATAGCGTTTATCTTAGTCGGATGAATGCCGTATCGAGAGTGGGCCCGTCCGGACCCGCTCTTTTTTGTTGCCGACAAGACCCGCCGCGCATCGGCCGCGATGTGCCCGTCAGATGTTTCGTTGGGGAATCGATAGAGTTTGGATCAAAGCACGAATTTGCAGGAAGAGCCGCGGACTTTGCTGGATGAGGCTCGCTTCGTCCTGGAAACCGGCGCCGCCGCGCGGATCGCCCATGTGGCGCAGCCCGTGCTCACTGACCTTGGCTATCGTCTCGTCCGGGTCAAGCTCTCGGCGCAGGACGGCATGACTGTGCAGATCATGGCGGAGCGGCCCGACGGATCAATGACCGTCAATGATTGCGAGACGGTCAGCGCGGCTCTATCGCCGGTTCTCGATGTCGAGGATGTTGTCAGTCAGGCCTATCGGCTTGAAATTTCATCTCCTGGGATCGATCGGCCCTTGGTGCGGGCCTCCGATGTGCGGCGTGCTGTGGGGCAGGAGGCGCGCATCGAACTGCGCGTTGGCGTCGAGGGCCGCAAGCGTTTCCGCGGCGTGATCGCCGAGGTCCATGGCGATGGGGTCGAAGCGTCGGTCAAGCTTATGCGCAATGACGCGAAGCCCGGCGAGGATGTTGAGGCGATATTGCCGCTGCGCGACGTCGCCGAAGCCAAGCTCGTGCTGACGGAGGCCCTGATCCGAGAATCCTTGCGCGCGGCGAAGGCGGCGCTGGCGGAAGACGGCCCATCCGAAACGGAGGATGAGGACGCGGAAGAGGACGCCGGAGCGCCGCTGCCGCAGCGCGGGCCAGGCCGCTTCGCCGCGCGTAACAGCGCCGCGAAAGCCAAGCCGCTTCTGCCGGCGGGCGTCAGATCCAAATTCAAACAAGCCAAATCGGGAAAACCGCAGGCGGGCGCGCGCCCTTCGCCTCCGCGCCCAATGCCGAAATAGGAGATGCAAGATGGCCGTTAGCGCCAACAGGCTCGAACTTTTGCAGATCGCCGACGCCGTCGCGCGCGAAAAGTCGATCGACCGGCAGATCGTTCTGACCTCGATGGAGGATGCGATCCAGAAGGCGGCGCGTTCGCGTTATGGGCAGGAGACCGAGGTTCGCGCCGAAATCAATCCGAAGACCGGCGAAATTCGCTTTTCCCGGCTTCTGCTCGTCGTCGACCAGATCGAAAATGACGCGATCCACATTACCCTCGCGGAAGCGCGCAAGAAGAATCCGGCCGCGCAGGTCGGCGACTGGATCGCCGAGACGCTGCCGCCCTTCGATTTCGGCCGCATTGCCGCCCAGTCGGCGAAACAGGTCATCGTTCAGAAGGTGCGCGAGGCGGAGCGCGACCGGCAGTATCAGGAATATAAGGATCGCATCGGCGATATCGTCAACGGCGTCGTCAAGCGCGTCGAATATGGCAATGTGATCATTGATCTTGGCCGCGGCGAAGCCACCATCCGCCGCGACGAGATGATCCCGCGCGAGATGTTCCGCCCTGGCGATCGCGCGAGAGCCTATGTCTATGACGTGCGCCGCGAGCAGCGGGGACCGCAGATTTTCCTGTCGCGCACGCATCCGCAGTTCATGGCCAAGCTGTTTCAGCAGGAAGTGCCGGAAATCTACGACAATATTATTCAGGTGAAATCGGTTGCGCGCGATCCGGGTTCGCGCGCCAAGATCGCGGTGATTTCGCGCGACGCCTCGATTGATCCGGTCGGCGCCTGCGTCGGCATGCGCGGCTCGCGCGTGCAGGCCGTCGTCAATGAACTGCAGGGCGAAAAGATCGACATCATCCCGTGGTCGCCTGACGCCGCGACCTTCATCGTCAATGCGCTGCAGCCGGCCGAAGTCGTCAAGGTGGTGCTCGACGAGGATTCCGCGCGTATTGAAGTTGTCGTGCCCGATGACCAATTATCATTAGCGATCGGACGGCGCGGCCAGAATGTCAGGCTTGCCTCGCAGTTGACCGGATGGGATATCGATATTCTCACCGAAGCCGAGGAATCGGAGCGCCGGCAGAAGGAATTCATCGAGCGCACCAATATCTTCATGAAGGCGCTCGACGTCGATGAGGTTGTTGGGCAATTGCTCGCCTCCGAGGGGTTCCGCTCCGTCGAGGAACTGGCCTTTGTCGAACCCGCCGAGCTTGCGACAATCGAGGGATTTGACGAAGACACCGCCTCCGAAATTCAGGCGCGGGCGCATGATTACCTCGCAAGGATCGAAGCCGAGCAGGATGCGCGGCGTATCGAACTTGGGGTCTCCGACGAGCTGAGGGAGGTCGCCGGCGTCACCACGGCGATGCTGGTGAAGTTCGGCGAAAACGACATCAAGACCGTCGAAGACCTCGCCGGCTGCGCCACGGACGACCTCATTGGCTGGACCGAGCGCAAGGACGGCGAGAGCGTGAAGCACGCCGGCTATCTCGATGGTTTCGAACTCAGCCGGGAGGAGGCCGAGACGATGATCATGACGGCGCGCGTGCACGCCGGATGGATCGAGGCGGCGCCCGAGCCCGAGCCGGAGCCGGCGGCGGAGCAAGCGCCGGAAGAACAAGAAGACGGCGAGATCACGCACTGACCTCTGGTAGCCTTGGGTTTTGTGCGCGGGCGGCGATTTGGAGCATGGATGCTGGCGGAAGTCGAACCGAGCGATAGCGAGACGGGACCGGAGCGAACCTGCATCGTCACGCGGACGAAGGGTCCGCCGGGGGACATGATTCGATTTGTCGTCGGCCCGGGCGATGTCGTCGTTCCGGACATCAGGCAGAAATTGCCCGGGCGCGGCGTATGGGTTACAGCCAGCGAGCTTCGGGTCGCGGAAGCAGTGAAAAGGCAAGCTTTCGCGCGCGGCTTCAAAAAGAAGGTGCTCGCGTCTGAAGATTTGCCGGCGGAGATCGAGGCTTTGCTGACGCGAGATTGCTTGCAGGCGCTGTCGATCGCCAATAAAGCGGGGCAGATCGTAGCGGGGTTTGGCAAGGTCGAGGAAGCGATCACGGGCGGCTCCATCGCGGGATTGGTCCACGCGGCGGATGGCGGAGCCGACGGGGCGCGCAAGCTGGGGCAGAGTCTGCGGCGGCGTTTCGGAGAGGGAGCTGTAAGGCCGCGCATCGCACTCTTTCGTTCAGATCAATTGGATTTGGCGTTAGGGCGGGCTAATGTGATACATGCAGCTTTACTGTCGGGATCCGCGAGCGAGGCCTTTCTCGCACGTTGCCGCCGGTTGGAGATGTATCGTCCGGCGGCGCTGGAGCCGCGGCCGGCGGATTTGGGTTTGGAAGAAGATAGCGATTGAGGCGGAAGGTTTTCGTGCCGCGGGCGGCATGGAAAGGTTTTGCGAATTGAACTGGGGCTGTTGCGTCGTCGGGCGAGCGCCGTTTGCCTGCCGATGGGAGCATGATCCGGCAAGGGGCCGGTTCATCTGGTTCGCAGTCTGAAGCGAGTGCGGCGCGATCCATCCGAAAGATGGCTGATCTTTCGAATGGATCGAGAATTGAAGCGGGAAAATAGCGGCCGTGAACTCCGCCAGTGCGGAGCCTTCATGGTCTCGACGGCCGGCGCTGCCGGCTTATTGAATTTCGAATGGGCGCGAGCCCGGGAACGCAAGACTGATGAGTGAAACGAAGAACCCTGGTGACCATACGCTGAGCGTTTCCCCGACCAAGACGCTGTCGCTGAAGCGTCCGGTCGAGGCTGGCATTGTGCGCCAGAGCTTTTCGCATGGTCGCAGCAAGGCGGTCGTCGTCGAGAAGGTAAAGCGCCGCGCGCTGGGAAGCGAGCCGCACCCGCTGCGCGAGAGCGCCGCGCCGGAGCCGGCTCAGCCCGCCGTCGCGCCGCAGCCGCCGCGTCCGCAACAGCAACAGAAGCCGCAGCGTCCGCAGGGCGGGCCGCCGCGCTCGTCGTCCGGCGTCATCCTGCGGTCGCTGACGGAGGAGGAGCGCGAGGCGCGCTCCCGCGCTCTGTCGGGGGCGCATGAACGCGAGATCGAAGAGCGCAAGCGCGCTGAAATCGAAGCCAAGGCCCGTGAGGAGCGCGAGGCGCGCGAACGCGAGGAGCGCGCCGCCGCCGAAGCGCGCAAGCGCGAGGAGGAAGCGCGCCGCGTTCTCGAGGCGGAATCGAAGCGCAGGTCGGAACAGGAAGCCAAGCGGCGCCTCGCCGGTGGCGAACCCGCGCCGGCTCCAACGGGCGGGGCGCCGCGCAAAGCGCCGGCCCCCGTCTCGGCGCCAGCCTCAACCACGCCGGCGGGCGCGCCGGCCGCGCAGGCTCAGCCAGGACCGGCCGGCCTCGCCGCCGTCGCCCGCCCCGCGTCGGCCGAGGAAGACGAGGCCAAACGCATCATCCGCCGTCCGGGCATGCCGACGAAGGTCATCGTCGCTCGCCCGGTCAAGGGCGCCGAGCAAAAGAGCCGCGGCCGTCTCACTGTCGCCAGCGCGACGGGGGACGAAGAAGAGCGCACGCGCTCGATCGCGGCCTTCCGCCGCCGCACCCAGCGGCTGAAGGGCCATGTCAGCGAGACCAAGGAAAAGCTGGCGCGCGAAGTCGTCCTGCCTGAGACGATCACCATCCAGGAACTCGCCAACCGCATGTCGGAGCGCGCTGTCGACGTCATCAAGCTGATGATGAAGCAGGGCCAGATGGCGAAGATCACCGATGTGATCGACGCCGATACGGCGCAGCTGATCGCCGAGGAACTCGGCCACACGGTCAAACGTGTCGCCGAATCCGACGTGGAAGAAGGCCTGTTCGATACGCCGGACGCCGACGGACATCAGGTTCCGCGCCCGCCGGTCGTCACGATCATGGGCCATGTCGATCACGGCAAGACCTCGCTGCTCGATGCGATGCGCCACGCCAATGTCGTTTCGGGCGAGGCGGGCGGCATTACGCAGCACATCGGCGCCTATCAGATCGTCGCGTCCAACGGACTGCCAGTGACCTTCATCGACACGCCCGGCCACGCCGCCTTCACGGCGATGCGCGCGCGCGGCGCCAAGGTCACCGATATCGTCGTGCTGGTCGTCGCCGCCGATGATGGCGTGATGCCGCAGACGGCTGAAGCCATCGCCCACGCCCGCGCCGCGAATGTGCCGATCATCGTGGCGATCAACAAGATCGACAAGCCGGACGCCAAGCCCGAGCGAGTGCGCAGCGAATTGCTGCAGTATGAAGTGCAGGTCGAATCGCTCGGCGGCGACACGCTCGAGGTCGAGGTTTCGGCGACGAAGAAGATCAATCTCGACAAGCTCGTCGACCTCATCGCCCTGCAGGCCGAACTGCTCGACCTCAAGGCGAACCCCGATCGTCCCGCCGAAGGAACTGTCATCGAGGCGCGGCTCGACAAGGGCCGCGGTCCCGTTGCGACCGTGCTGGTGCAGCGCGGCACGCTGCGGGTCGGAGACCTCATCGTCGGCGGTTCGCAATGGGGCAAGGTGCGCGCCCTGCTCGACGACAAGGGCGAGGCGCGGCACGAGGCCGGTCCGTCGATGCCGGTCGAGGTTCTGGGCTTCTCGGGTTCGCCCGAGGCCGGTGATCGCGTCGCCGTGGTGGAGAATGAAGCAAGAGCCCGCGAAATCGCCGAATATCGCGACCGCCAGAAGCGCGAGCAGGCCGCGGCGCGGGGCAATCTGGCGCGCGGTTCGCTCGCCGACATGATGAGCCAGCTGAAGACGGCGGGGCGCAAGGAGTTCCCGCTCGTCATCAAAGGCGACGTCCAGGGTTCGGTCGAGGCGATTATCGCAACGCTCGAGAAGCTCAACACGGATGAAGTCGCGGCGCGCGTCATTCACGCGGGCGTCGGCGGCATCACCGAATCCGACGTCACTTTGGCCGAGGCTTCGGGAGCGGCGCTGATCGGCTTCAACGTTCGCGCCCATAAGGAAGGGCGCCAGCTGGCCGAACAGTCAGGTCTGGAAATCCGCTACTACAACATCATCTATAATCTCGTTGATGATGTAAAAGCCGCGATGTCCGGCCTTCTCGCGCCCACTTTGCGCGAGGAAATGCTTGGCAACGCGGAAATACTCGAGGTTTTCAATATTTCGAAAGTCGGCAAGGTGGCCGGCTGCCGGGTCACGGATGGAACCGTGCAGCGCGGCGCCAATGTCCGGCTCATCCGCGACAATGTGGTCGTGCACGAAGGCAAGCTATCGACGCTCAAGCGCTTCAAGGACGAGGTCAAGGAAGTCGTCGCCGGTCAGGAGTGCGGCATGGCTTTCGAGAGCTACCAGGACATGCGCGCGGGCGACGTCATCGAATGCTATCGCATCGAGGAGATTCAGCGCTCGCTGTAAGGCGGCCGCCAGCGATGCGAAGGCCGCAAAGAGTAACGCCTCTGGCGGCGCTGGATGATCGGCCGAGCCGGTTTTTCCATCGTCGCCAGATTACGTTGAAGGTTCAATGGCGATCCTTGAAACGAACAGCGGATCGCGGTTTGTCGAAGAGCTGATGAGCTTTTCCGGGCAGAGCAACGCCCGTAGATGAACGCCGGAAGGCGTCGGAGTTCCAGAAATTGTCCAGACTTCATCACCAGCAGGGCGCCCAACCCTCGCAAAGAATGCTGCGCGTCGGCGAACTTGTGCGCCACGCCATGTCGGAACTGCTCACGCGTTCGGACATCAATGATCCTGCGCTCGAAGGCAAGGTGATAACCATTCCCGACGTGCGCATGAGCCCGGACCTTAAGCTCGCCACCGTCTATGTGATGCCGCTCGGCGGGGAGAGCGCAGCCGACGTGCTGATGGCGCTCGAACGCCACAAGAAATTTCTGCGCGGAGAGATCGCCCGGCGCGTCAGCCTGAGGTTCGCCCCGGACGTCCGCTTCAAAGCCGATCCCAGCTTCGACCACAGCGGCAGGATCGACGCTTTGCTCAATACGCCGAAGGTCAAGCAGGATCTGGTCGATCAGGCCCTCGACGCCGAGCCCGAGGACCATCCGGCGGATAAGGGCGAATGAGCGCTCCCCGATCCACGCGTAAGGACATTGATGGCTGGGTCATCCTCGACAAGCCCGTCGGCATGACCTCGACCCATGCCGTCTCCCGGCTGAAACGCATTTTCAACGCCAAAAAGGCCGGCCATGCGGGCACGCTCGATCCGCTGGCGTCGGGGATTTTGCCGGTCGCTTTCGGCGAGGCGACGAAGACCGTCCCTTTCGTGCAGGACGGTGAGAAGGCTTATCGTTTCACCGTGCGGTTTGGCGCCGAAACGGATACGGACGATTCCGACGGCAAAATCGTCGCGCAATCGGAGCTGCGGCCGGAGCGGGCGGAGATTCTTGCGAGACTGCCGCAATTCATCGGCACGATCGAGCAGACGCCGCCGGCCTTTTCCGCGATCAAGATCAACGGCGAACGCGCCTATGACCTCGCCCGCGATGGCGAAACGCCCCAGCTCGTGGCCCGGCCAGTCACGATCCATGCGCTGGATCTCGTCAGCGCCGATGAGGACGAGGCCGTTTTCGAGGCGCGCTGCGGCAAGGGCACCTATGTGCGCGCCATCGCCCGCGATCTCGGCCGGCTGCTGGGCTGTTTCGGTCACGTCACCGCATTACGCCGGACCCGAGTCGGCCCGTTCACCGAGGCGGACGCGATCGCCTTGAGCGATCTCGAGGAGAGCGGCGTCGAGGCGCAGGCGATGCGCCGCGTCGAGGCGGGGCTAATGGAATTGCCGCGAGTCATCGTCGATCGCGATGCGGCCGCCAAGCTTCGTCGCGGGCAATCGATTTTGCTCCGCGGCGCCGATGCGCCGATGGACGGCTCCGCCTATGCGGCCTGCGGCGGCGTCGTCATTGCCGTCGGCGCTGTCGAAAAGGGCGAGCTGGTGCCAGGACGAGTTTTCAACCTGCCCTTTTAGGACCATCGTCGAGCCGGTCGCGCCCGCCCTGCGTTTTTCCAAGCGCACGCTTGGGGCAAGCCCTGCGCCCTAGTCTTGCGCTCATTAGCGAACAGAGCGGCGCGGGGCGATGGCAGCAACAGAGGGCGAACGCAAATCAGCGGCGGGGCGGGGCGAAGACGAACTTTGGCCGGTCCCAGCCGATCAATCCCTGACGCTGGCGCTGGAATATTTTCGCGCCGGACGTCACCGGGCGGCCGAGGAGATCTACGCCAAGATCCTCGCGGTCGAGCCGGACCAGTGCGTCTGCCTCCATCATCTCGGGCTGATCGCGCATCATCGGGGCAATCATGAGGCCGCCGCGGAGCTTGTTTCGCGCGCGATCGCGTCGAAGCCTGATTATGTCGAAGCATTATCCAATCTTGGCGCAATTTATCGCGCCCTTGGGCGCACCGATGCGGCGATCGCGGCGATCGACCGGGCGATCGCCTTGCAGCCTGATTTCGCGCAGGCCCATTCCAATCTCGGCAATGTCCTCGAGGATCAGGGGCGCCTCGTTGACGCGCTGACCGCCTACCGCCGGGCGGGATCGCTCAATCCCGGCTTCGTCCAGGCCTACGCCAACGCCGCCAACATCCTGCGTAAGCTCGGGCGGCAGGAAGAAGCGATTGCCGTCTGCGAGGAGATCATCGCGCATCGTCCGGATGCTCCCGAACCTTATTTCAGCCTTGGCAATATTCTGAAGGAGCTGCGCCAGCCGGGGCGGGCGATCGCGGCCTATCAACGCGCCGTCGCGCTGCGGCCCAATTTCGCCGAGGTCTACGTCAATCTCGGCAACGCGCTGCAGAGCCAGAGCGCGTTTGACGATGCGATCGAAGCCTATTCGCAAGCCATTCTTTTACGTCCGACGATGGCGGACGCTCACGCCAACAAGGGCGCGGCTTTGGAGGCGCTCGGCCGGCTGCCGGAAGCGATCGCCAGTTTTCGCGTCGCCGTGGAGATCGATCCTCAACTCGTCGATATCCGCATCTGGCTGCATCACAAGCGCCGCGCCATCTGCGACTGGGACGGGATTGAAGCGGAAGAGGCTGAGCTGCTGAAATTCATGGAGTCCGGAAGCTCGGCGCCGCATCCTTTCTCGATCCTCAGCATGGCGACGAGTCCCGCGCTGCAGTTGCGCGTCGCACGCGCCGCGGCCGCAGGATTTGCAATCCAGCCGCCCGATTTCGCCCCGAGGCGGGCGGAGGCCTCCGCGCGCAAGCTGCGGATCGGCTATCTGTCCAATGATTTTTGCCGTCACGCCACCGCCATTCTCGTCGCCGAACTCTTCGAACTGCACGACCGCGCGCGATTCGAGATCACGGCCTATTCACATGGTCCGGACGATCACAGCGAGATCGGCGCGCGCCTCAGAAAGGCGTTCGATCATTTCGTCGACCTGCGCGCTCTCTCAGACGACGAGGCGGCGCGCCGCATTCATGCCGACGGGATCGACATTCTGATCGACATGAAGGGCTATACCTCCGGCGCGCGAACGGGAATTCCGGCGCGGCGGCCAGCGCCCGTGCAGGCGAGCTTCATCGGCTTTCCGGGCACGATGGGGGCCGACTTCATCGATTACATTATCGCCGATCCGTTCGTCCTTCCGATGGATCAGCAAAGCGCCTTCGTCGAAAAAATCGTCCAGCTGCCGCATTGCTATCAGCCGAATGACACGCGCCGCCTCATCGCCGACGTGACGCCGACGCGTGCGCAATGCGGACTTCCCGAGCGCGGCTTCGTCTTCTGCTCATTCAACAACAGCTACAAGCTGACGCCGGCTTTCTTCGATATATGGATGCGTCTTCTTCGCGCGGCCCCTGGCAGCGTTCTTTGGCTGCTCGAAGCAAATGCGCTGGTCAAAGAGAATCTGCGCCGGCAAGCGAGCCAGCGCGGCGTTGACCCCGACCGGCTGGTCTTCGCGCCGCGTATTCCTTCGCCCGAGCATCTTGCAAGGCACCGTCTCGCCGATCTTTTTCTCGATACGCTTCCATATAACGCGCATACGACGGCGAGCGACGCGCTCTGGGCGGGGCTGCCGGTTTTGACATGCGCGGGCGACACATTCGCTGGTCGCGTCGCGGGCAGTCTTTTACATGCCGTCGGCCTGCCCGAACTCATCACGGCGTCTCTTGACGACTATGAAGCGCTGGCGGGAAAGCTGTCCTGCGGCGATCCGCGCCTCCTGCAGGGTCTTCGCCACAAGCTGCTCGGCGCGAGACTGGCTTCGCCTCTGTTCGACAGCGCGCGCTATGCGCGGCATTTCGAGGCCGCCCTGACGCAGATGTGGGAGAATCATCGCGACGGGGGCGCGCCGCGCGCTTTCGCGGTAACGGATGTCGGCGAAACGGCGCCGCCCGCGCCCTCGATCCAAAGGGTTCGCTACCGCGCGTGCCCGCTTTGCGGCGGCGGCGACATACCAGCCATTCTCGGCGCCGACTGCACCAAACACGCCCTCTACCAGCCGGCGTTGCCGCCGGTGATCAACTGGCATGAGTGCAAAGGCTGCGGGCATGTCTTCACGGAAGGGTACTTCGACGCCGCAGCGGCGGAGGTGATCTTCTCCAAAACGCATCAAAATCAGATTGTCGGCAATGACATGGAGCGCCAGCGCCCAGTTTCCGCCCGCATGGTCGAGCGCGTCGCAAGGCGCGCCGCGACAGGCCGTTGGCTCGATGTCGGCTTTGGCAACGGCTCGCTTCTGTTCACGGCGGAGGAATGGGGCTTTACGCCGGTTGGACTTGATCTGCGCAAAGAGAATGTCGCGGCGCTGAGGACGCTTGGCTATGAGGCGCACTGCGCGTCGATCGAGGAACTCGATCACGAGCAGCGCTACAGCGTCGTCAGCATGGCCGACGTACTTGAGCATATGGCTTTTCCAAAGGCCGGGCTCCTCGCCGCGCGCGCGCTGCTGCGCCCAGGCGGCGCGCTGTTTCTCTCCATGCCGAACGCGGACAATATGGTCTGGCGCCTGCTCCACGCCAACAAGGTGAACCCCTACTGGGGCGAGATCGAGCACTACCACAACTTTACCCGCAAGCGCCTCTACGCGCTTTTGGAGGAGCATGGATTTCAGCCTGTGGAATATGGCGTCAGCGAGCGTTATCGGGTGTGCATGGAAGTCGTCGCGGTCAAGAGCGGCTGAGCCGCGCGAGCGGAGTTCGCAAATCGGCGGAAGGCGAAAGAGCCTAATAGTCTTCCGGCGTTTTCGCGCGCTGCCGGAGCCTTTTTCGCTCCGCATGGCGAGAAGAGGCAAAGCGCCTCCTCGAATCCGCCTGGGGCCGCAACGCCCGGAGCCGGATGGCGCTGATGGAATCGCGCCGCGATTCCATCCAGCTCCTGAATGCGTCGTTCAACCAATAAGTTGGAGCATGACGTCGCCCGAAAACCGGTCCCGCTTTTCGGCATCGTTCTCTAACGAAGCACGATCACTTTCGTGCCGACTTTGACTCGATCGGCGAGATCGACGACATCCCTGTTGGTCATGCGGATGCAGCCTGACGACACGGCGGCGCCGATTGTGTCCGGCTCGTTCGACCCATGAATGCGATAGAAGCTCGAGCCGAGATAGATCGCCCGCGCTCCGAGCGGATTGTCGATCCCGCCCGGCATGTGGCGCGGCAGATCGGGCCGGCGCTTGAGCATTTGTGGAGGGGGAGTCCAGCCCGGCCAGTCGCGTATCATTGTGACTTTCTTCGTGCCGGACCACGCAAAGCCCTCGCGGCCAACGCCGACGCCATATTGAATCGCTTGCCCGTTCGGAAGGACATAGTAGAGGCGGCGCTCGCTTGTCGAGACGACGACCGTTCCCGGAGGCTGGCCGCCGTCCCAGGAGACGACCCGGCGCGGGATGGCCGGTTGCTGAAAAACATTGAGAAAATCCGCGATCGGTCCCTGCGTGAGTAAACCGCCGAGCGGGTTATCGAGGGCCCAAGCCGGAGATCCGCACAAGATGACGGCAAACAGCAAGGCGCGGGTAAAACGGAGAGCCATTATTGTCCTTTGATCGTCTGCGCGTCGGAGCGAACGCGGCGGAGCGCTACTCCTGCCGCGGTTTGAGGCTAAAGTTGGGCACGGCGCGGGTGGCGGCGCGGAGCCGGCCCAAGTTTGTTCAGCGCCGGTCAGGTTTGTGCGGCGATGTTGTGCGCGCGCAACTACCTCGACACGGCCGCGTGAATGGCCTCGCAATGACGCAGGAGGTTTGCCTGCGCCGAGACGAAAGCCTTGAGCGGCGTGTCGATGTCGAAGAAAATCATGTTGGCGATGAAGCCGTAGATGCTGGCGTCGATACTGCTGGGCTGCGCGCCGAACAGAAAACCGTCGTCGGGGACGAGATGCGCCAGCGCCTCGAGGTCGGCGAGGCCACGGGCGTAGGCCTCCTCGCGATCATAACGGCCGATCCCCTGATAGTAATAGCGCTGGAAATTATAGTCTCGCGCCTCTTCGAGGCTCTGCGCCGTCACCCCCTCGTGCGTCTTCAGGATTTGATGTCTAAACAGGGGCCAATACCGCTCGTCGCGCCAGCGCGAGTAGGACATCACCCAATAGAGGTCGTCGAGCGTTCGTCTGAGCATGAGGTCGATATCGCGCTGCGGCGCGGACAGGGCGCTGTCGATCATGAGATGATGTCGATTAATGAGATGCGCGATGATCGCGTCGCTGTCGCCGATGATCTCGCCATCGTCGTCGATATAGGGCAACTGCCCGCGCGGGGCGGATCTCGCGTCGAAAATATGCTCGTGCCGGAAAGGCAGTTTGCAGAGCTTCAGGAATGCGAAGACCTTGAGCCCGTAGGGATTATTATCGGCGACGCCGAACAGTTCCGGGTATGAAAACAGCGTCAACATGCTTTTCGCCTTTGCAGCCTTCTATCGCCTGCCGCTTAAGCGCCCCCGCGGCGCTCGGACGGGATCGCGCGGCTCAAGGCGCAGCCTCCGTGGCACAGCCTTGCGCGCCGCCTTCGCTTGGTCTATGCCGCTCCCTTCGCCGAAATTCAAAGACTTTAGGCCGCTTTTGTCCGCTCCCCAAAAACCCGTCGCCATTATCATGGGCAGCCAGTCCGATTGGGAGACGATGCGCCACGCCGCCGCCATGCTGGACGAGCTCGAGGTCGGTTTCGAGACCAGGATCGTGTCGGCTCACCGGACGCCCGACCGCCTCTACGAGTTCGCCAAGGGCGCGAAGGCGGCTGGTTTCAAGGTCATCGTCGCGGGGGCCGGCGGCGCGGCTCATCTGCCCGGCATGACGGCGTCTTTGACGGCGCTTCCGGTGCTCGGCGTTCCCATCGAGACCAAGGCGCTGCACGGACAAGATTCGCTCCTGTCGATCGTCCAGATGCCCGCTGGCGTTCCCGTCGGCGCCCTCGCGATCGGCCGCGCCGGCGCGATCAACGCGGCGCTTCTTGCGGCGGCGATTCTTGCTTTGACCGACGCGGCCCTCGACGCGCGTCTCTTCGCCTGGCGGGAGGCGCAAACACAAGCGGTGGCCGTCGAGCCCGTGCGCGAAGGCTGAGCGGCATGGCCTTTCAACTCTCCCCTGGCTCATTTGCCCCGGGCGCGCGCGTCGGCATCCTCGGCGGCGGCCAATTGGGCCGCATGCTCGCAATGGCGGCGGCGGGCCTCGGCCTTAAGGCGCATATTTTTGCGCCGGAGCCGGACAGTCCCGCCTTTGACGTTTGCGTCGAGAAGACAGTCGCGGCTTACGAAGACGAAGCCGCTCTCGCTTTTTTCGCCGCCAATGTCGACGTGATCACCTATGAATTCGAAAACGTTCCGGCGCGGACTGCGGCGCTGTTATCGGATCTTTGTCTCGTGCGGCCAAGCGCGGCGGCGCTCGCAGCCTGCCAGGATCGCCTCGTCGAAAAGGAATTTCTCGCCGATATAGGCATTCCGACCGCCGCCTATATGCGTGTCGACGACGCCGGATCAATGGCCCGCGCAGTGGCCCAGCTGGGACGCCCGTCGATTCTCAAGACGCGGCGTTTTGGCTATGACGGCAAAGGTCAGGTTCTCGTCCGCGAAGGCGCGGATCTTGCCGTCACCTTCCGCTCTCTCGGCGGCGGCCCGGCGATTCTCGAGGCGATCGTTCCTTTCGCAAAAGAGGTGTCCGTCGTCGCGGCGCGCGGCGCGGACGGCGCTTTTGCCGCCTATGACGTCTGCGAAAACAGGCACGAGAATCATATTCTGAAAGTGACGCGCGCGCCTGCCCGCATCTCTCCCGGGACGGCGGCGGAGGCCGTCGAACTGACTCGCGCCATCGCTGAGGCGCTCGATTATGTCGGGGTCATCGCAGTCGAAATGTTCGTTGTCGAGCAGGCTGGCGGCGGCGAGCAGCTCCGCGTCAACGAAATTGCGCCGCGCGTGCATAATTCCGGGCACTGGACGCTCGACGGATCGGCGACGTCGCAATTCGAGCAGCATATCCGCGCCATTGTCGGCTGGCCGCTCGGCGCCACATGGCGGCATGGCGAAACGGTCGAGATGGAAAATCTGATCGGCGAAGAGGTCTTCGGCTTCGAGCGCGTCCTCCGGGAGCCGGGGGCGAGCCTTCATCTTTACGGCAAGGCGGAAGCCCGGGCCGGCCGCAAGATGGGGCATGTGACGCGCGTTGCGCCGGGCCACAAGGCGTGAAGTCCAAGGTTTTCGCCGTGAGCGGCGGGCGAACTCTGGACAGCGGGCCCCGATGCTGCTATTCGCCTGTCTTTCAAGTTTCAGGCGCTTTTCAGCGCCGGATTTTCTGTTCCATCATTCCTGTCGGCTCCGTCGCGCTAAGCGGCGTCTGACGTCACATCAAGGACTCATGCGTGCAAGTTCTCGTTCGCGACAATAATGTCGATCAGGCCCTCAAGGCGCTCAAGAAAAAAATGCAGCGCGAGGGCATTTTCCGCGAGATGAAGCTTCGTGGCCATTATGAGAAGCCGTCCGAAAAGCGCGCTCGCGAGAAGGCCGAAGCCATTCGCCGCGCGCGCAAGCTGGCCCGTAAGAAGATGCAGCGTGAAGGCCTCCTGCCGATGAAGCCGAAGCCTGTTCTCGGCGTTCGCTGATTTTTCACGGCTTCGATCCAAGTTCGATCATTGACGCACTTAAAGCAGGTTGGGGCCGCAAGGCCGTTCGACTGGCGGATGAGGATGACCGGATGGCGGCTTTCGCGACCAGGGCCAAGGCGACGAGGGCCAAGCGAGCGACGCCGTTGCGGCGCCTGACGGGTCCTTGCTCGGCGCTGGCGATTGCCGCTTTGGCGCTCGCAGGCTGCGAATCGACGAATAATGTGATCGGGAAGGCGGGAACCGGAGTCGCCGAGGTGGCGAGCCAATCGCCGCAGGAAGCGCAGGCCAATCTCGCATCGCTGACCGAGGTCGTGCAGCGCAATCCCAACAGCGGGGAAGCCTATAATACGCGAGGCGTCGCTTACGCGAAGATCGGCAAATTTCCCGAAGCGATCGCCGATTTCAGTCAGGCGATCAAGATCTCGCCGAACGCCGCGACGCTGACCAATCGGGCGCTCGCCTATCGACAGGTCAACCGCAACGACGCCGCCATGACGGACTTCAACGACGCCATCGCCGCCGATCCAAATCACGCCCCCGCCTATCTCGGCCGCGCCAATCTCGAACGGGTGCAGGGCAATCTCGACGCCGCCCACGCCGATCTCGATCAGGCGATCAGGCTCAATCCCGAGAACGCGCAGGCCTTTCATGCGCGCGGCCTCATCTATCAGCGCGAAGGCAATCATCCGCAGGCGATCACCGATTTCGATAATGCGATCGATCGCGATCCCTTCGCCGGAGCGCCTTATCAGGCGCGCGGACAAAGCCTCATCGCCGTCGGTAAATATGACAAGGCGATCGAGGATTTCAACGCCGCGCTCAATGTCAACAACAAGAACCCCGACGCCTGGGCCGGCCTTGGCCTCGCCTATGAGAAATCAGGCGACCGCGCCAAAGCCGTTGAGTCCTATCAGCGCGCGCTGGTGTTTGATCCAGCCAATCAGCTCGCCAAGGACGGCCTGTCGCGAAGCGGGCATTCCTAGGGCATGACCCCGGAAAGCCGCGGACTTTTCGGCCGGCGCCTTGCGGTAGAACAAAGGCGCAAGGAGCGGAATGCAATTCCGCTCAGGCGCATTCCGCTCTAACTAAGCATCATTTGCGAAAAAAGGGGCGCCGGGTCGCCCGCGCCTGGTCCTCCAGAACGTTTCCGCGAAACGCAAAACTTGCAAATGCGCGCCCGCCGCAACCGCGGCGCGCGCGGCGCTGCGCCTTGACTTAGATCACTGTCTCTATAGAAACAGTATACAAGTAGCGGAGCAGCTCAATGTTCAAGGCCCGGCCCTTCACCTTTGCGATTTTCGGCGCGGCTTTGGCCCTCATGGCGCCGTCGCCCCTTTTCCCCGGGTGGCAGGCGCAGGCCGCGAGCGAATTGCTCAACGCCTCATATGATCCGACGCGCGAGCTTTACCGCGCGATCAGCGAAGCTTTCAGCGCCGAGTGGAAAGCCAAGACGGGAGAGACGGTGGCCGTGCGCAGCTCCCATGCCGGCTCGGGCGGGCAGGCGCGCGCGGTGATCGACGGCTTGCCAGCTGACGTCGTCACTCTGGCGCTCGCCGCCGATATCGACGCCATCGCCGGCAAGACGGGGAAGATTCCAGCCGACTGGCAGAAACGGCTGCCGAACAATTCGACCCCCTACACATCGACGATCGTGTTCCTTGTCCGCAAAGGCAATCCCAAGGGGATCAAGGACTGGGACGATCTGATCAGGCCGGGCGTCTCCGTCATTACGCCAAATCCCAAGACGTCGGGCGGCGCGCGCTGGAATTTTCTGGCCGCCTGGGGCTACGCCGCCAGAAAATTCAACGGGGACGAGGCCCGGATCAAAGACTTCGTTGCGGCGATCTACAAGAACACGCCGGTTCTTGACACAGGCGCGCGCGGTTCGACCATCAGCTTCGCGCAACGCGGGCAGGGCGATGTGCTGATTTCCTGGGAAAACGACGCCTTTCTCGCCTCTGAGGAGTTCGGCAAAGACAAATTCGAGGTCGTCGCGCCTTCGATCTCGGTTCTGACCGAGCCGCCCGTCGCCCTCGTCGATGGCAATGTCGACGCCAATAATAGCCGTAAGGTGGCCGAGGCCTTTCTGGATTTCCTTTATTCGCCGAAGGCGCAGGCGATCATCGCCAAGAACTATTATCACCCTGTCAAGCCGGAATTCGCCGACCCCAGGGACCTTGCGCGTCTCGCCCATATTCCGCTGGTCACGGTCGATGGCGACTTTGGCGGGTGGCAAAAAGCGCAGGCGAAATTCTTCGCCAATGGCGGCGTATTCGATCAAATCTACGCGGGTCACTGAGGTCATTCGCGACACGGGCCGGCGTCTTCGCTAGAAGGGCCAAGCATGTTTCCGGGCTCGCTTGAGACGGCGGAGTCCTGCACGCTGATGCGCTCTTCTGACAGGAGGGCCGGACGGAGTTCCCCGATATGACAACCGCCAATTCACGCGCCGCCGATTATCCGATCGAAGCGTTGTTCCTTGAACGCTGGTCGCCGCGCGCCTTTACCGGAGAAGCGATCCCCGACGCCGATCTCCGGACGATTTTCGAGGCGGCGCGCTGGGCGCCCTCCTCGTATAATTCGCAGCCCTGGCGCTTTCTTTACGCCAAGCGCGACACGCCGGCATTCACGAAATTCCTGGGGCTTCTCAGCGAATTCAATCAGTCGTGGGCCAAAAACGCCTCGATGCTGATCATCGTTCTGTCAAAGGAAGCCTTCACGCCGCCGGGCAAAACGGAGGCCGTCGCATCGCATAGTCATTCATTCGACGCCGGCGCGGCCTGGGGCTATCTGGCTCTCCAGGCCTGGCGTTCGGGTTATGCCGCGCATGCCATGACCGGCTTTGACATTCCCCGCGCGGCGATCGAACTCAACGCCCCCGACGATTGCCGGGTGGAGGCCGCAATCGCCATCGGACGCGTCGGCGACAAATCCATTCTGCCAGAAGCCGCGCGCGAAAGAGAAAAACCGAACAGCCGCAATCCGCAGTCGGACTTTGTTTTTGAAGGCGGCTTTCCGGCGTCCTGAACTTGGGGGCGCGCGCGATATGAACATCATGCGTTAAAACAATGGCGTAAAGAGCGGAATGCGATTCCGCCTGAACGCGTTCCGCTCTATATCGTGAAATCGGTCCCCGGCGGCGCATCGTCGGTGAGTTTCAGCTCTTCGGCGCGATGGCAGATATCGTCGATGGTGATGATGTCGAGCTCTTTCAGGAAGGCGGCGCCTGCCAACTCTACCATCGGCGCGATGACATCGCCGATCAGCTTGCAGGCAACGCCCTCGCTGCTTTCGATCGTCGTTTCGTTCAACACCGCGCGAAGGATGTCCGCCGCCGTGATCTTGCGCCTCTCGCGCGCCAGCTCATAGCCCCCGCGCGGGCCGCGCAGACCCTTCAAAATGTTCGCCCGCACGAGCGCCTGAAGCAAAGTTTCGAGGTGGCGCGGCGGCAGATCGAGACGGGCGGCGAGGGATTTCGCGGCGACGGGAAGCGGGCGGGAATGGATGGCGATGTCGGCCACCGCCGCAATGGCGAGAAGAGCGCGGCGCGAAAGCACAATCATCGCGGCGTTTCCTTGTCGGTCATCTGGCCGGTCGATCCGAAGCCGTTCGCGCCGCGCGCGGTGTCCGCCAGCTCCAGCGTCGTAAAAAGGCCGGCCCTGATCACCGGGGCGAAGACAAGTTGCGCGATGCGGTCGCCCCGGGCGATCTCGAAGGGCGCGGCGCCATGATTGATCAGGATGACGCCGATTTCGCCGCGATAATCAGCATCGATCGTGCCCGGCGCGTTGAGGACTGTGACCCCGGCCTTCGCCGCGAGGCCCGATCTTGGCCTGATCTGACCTTCATAATCGGAAGGGATCGCAAGCGCGATGCCGGTCGGGATGACAAGACGCCCGCCAGGCGGCAGCGTGACCGTCGTCGCGGTCGGCAGGGCGGCGAGAAGATCAATTCCGGCCGCTCCCGCGCTTTGGTAGGAGGGTAAGGGAAGGCCCATGCCGTTCGGCAGGATCTTCACGCCAACAGCGAGCGGCTGGCTCATTGGCGCGCCTCGCTTAGCTTTTTGGCGAATGCCGCGACGAGCCGCGCCGCCACTTCCGTCTTGGTGAGGTTCGGCCAGCTTTCCCTGCCTGCCGCGCTGATCAGCGTCACCTCATTGCGATCGCCGCCGAAAACATTGGCGCCCGCTCCGACGTGATTGGCGACGATGATGTCGCAGCCTTTGCTGAGACGCTTGGCTTCGGCGTGTTCGATCAGCCTATCCGTCTCGGCGGCGAAGCCGGCGACAAGCGCGGGCCGGTCGCGTTTGCGCCGCCCTATGGCCGCGAGAATATCCGGGTTTTCGACGAGCGCGAGGCTCGGCGGATTTTTAGCCCCCTTCTTGATCTTCTCGGGAGCGGCTTCCACGACGCGCCAGTCCGCGACCGCCGCGGCGCCGACGAAAATATCGGCCGGAAGCGCCTGCTCGACCGCCTGCTGCATCTCGCGCGCGGTCTCGACATGGATCGTCGTCACGCCCCAGGGATCGGCGAGCGCCACCGGCCCGCTAACGAGCGTCACTTCAGCTCCGGCTTCGCGCGCGGCGGCGGCGATCGCATGACCCTGCTTGCCGGACGAGCGATTGCCGATATAGCGCACCGGATCGATCGGCTCATGAGTCGGACCCGAGGTCACGATCACGCGGCGCCCCTTGAGCGCGGCGGTTGACGGACGCGCAAAACCTTCCGGCAGCGGCAGAACCGTGTCCGTAGCGAGAGCGGCCTCGATGGCGGCGATGATTTCAAGCGGCTCGCTCATCCGGCCGGGGCCATATTCGCCGCAGGCCATGTCGCCGTTCTGAGGCCCCTCGAAGATCACCCCGTCCCCTTGCAAGGCGGCGATGTTGCGCTGGGTCGGCTTCGCAAGCCACATGCGCAGATTCATTGCCGGCGCGACGAGAATTTTCTTGTCGGTGGCGAGGAGCAGGGTCGAGGCGAGATCATCGGCGAGGCCATGCGCCATCTTGGCCAGAAGGTCGGCCGTGGCGGGAGCAACGACGACGAGATCGGCGTCGCGGGACAATTCGATATGGCCCATCGTCGCCTCGCTGGTCAGAGCGAAAAGATCGGCGAAGACCTGCTCGCCCGAAAGACTTGCGACGGAAAGCGGCGTCACGAAATGATGCGCCGCGGCGGTCATGACGGCGCGCACAAAGGCGCCCCTTTCGAGCAGGCGCCGGATAAGATCGAGCGTCTTATACGCCGCGACGCCGCCGCCTATGACGAGAAGGATTCGTTTTCCTGGCAATTGGCTCATGCGGCCAAACATCCCCCCCGGGCGAACAAGCGCGGATTACGACAGCGCGCGCTCATTGTTTCTTTTTTACGCATGATCGAGGTTTGATTTGAACCTCGATACCTTTTTTATCTGTTTCTAACGCAAGGCGCGAAATCTGCAACTCACGCGATGGCGTTGGTTCGGGCCTTGGACCGAAAATTCGGCTGAAGCCGGGGGCTTTAGGCGGACACGATGGTTGAAATACGGCCTTGCGGCGGCTTTCGCCTATCGCAGCAGCAGCAAGAGCGCGGCGCCGGCAATAATCCACAGGGCGATATGGCCAAGACGGGCGCCGCGCGCGGCCGCCTCTCCCATGCGGCTGAGAGCGTTATCGGAGAGTTCAAGTCCCCCTTCCGCCATATCCTCTATCTGCGTCAAGACATTTTCCGCGCGCAGGAGCGCCGAAGGCAGTTGAGAAGCAAAGCGCCCCAGCGTCTGCGCGGCGCGGCCGGCGTCCTGCAACTTGCCGATCGGCCCGAGATTCTGCTCGATCCAGGCGCGGACGACGGGTTCGGCCGTCGCCCACATGTTGAGTTTTGGATCGAGCGTGCGGCCGACGCCTTCGACGACCACCATGGTTTTTTGCAGCAGCACGAGTTCGGTCCGCGTCTTCATGTCGAACAGCCCGGTGATCTCGAAAAGAAGCGTCAGAAGCTTCGCCATCGAGATTTGATCGGCTGTGCGGGCATGGATCGGCTCGCCGATGGCGCGAATGGCCTGCGCGAAATCCTCGACCTTATGGATGCGCGGCACATAGCCCGCCTCGAAATGCACCTCGGCGACGCGCCGGTAATCGCGCTTGATGAAACCGTAGAGAATCTCCGCCAGAAACCGCCGCTCATTGAAGCCAAGGCGCCCCATGATGCCGAAATCGACGGCGGTCAGACGGCCCTCGGAATCGACGAAGAGATTGCCCTGATGCATGTCGGCATGAAAAAATCCGTCGCGCATCGCGTGGCGCAGAAACGACTGGATGACGATGCGCCCGAGGTCCGGCAGGTCATAGCCCTTGGCGGCAAGCGCGGAAATATCGGACAAAGGGACGCCATCGACCCATTCGAGGGTCAGCACCTCCTTCGCCGTCCGGTCCCAGTCGATTTTCGGGATCCGGAAATCCTGATCGGCAGCCGCGTTCTCGGCAAATTCCGACGCGGCCGCGGCCTCCAGGCGAAAGTCCATCTCCATTTTGACCGAGCGGGCCATGGTGTCGATCACTTCGACGGGCTTCAGGCGGCGGATGTCGTCGATCCAGCGCTCGGCCAGCCGCGCGGCGAAATACATATCGCCGAGATCGCGCCGGAACCGCCGTTCGACGCCGGGGCGCAGCACTTTGACGGCGACGTCGCGCTCGCCGGTTTCATCTTTCACGCGGCCCTTGTGGACCTGCGCGATCGAGGCGGCGGCGACCGGCTCGCCGAGGCTGACGAAGACCTCCGCGAGCGGCCGGCCGAAGGCCGCTTCGATCGTTGCGATGGCGATTTCGCGCGGAAACGGCGCCATCCGGTCCTGCAGCAGCTCGAGATGGCGCACGACATCCGCGCCGACGACGTCCGGCCGCGTCGCGAGGAACTGGCCGAGCTTGACGTAGGACGGCCCGAGCGCGCTGATCGCGGCGGGAAGATTGCTGAGGCCAGGCCGTCCCGTGCGCCGCGCGACGAGCTTCGCCATCGCCAGCGGCAGCCGCGCGGCCGGCGGCAGAATGGCGGGATCGACATCGCTGAAGACGCCGGCGCGCGCCAGCACGAAACCGGCGCGGGTCAATCGGTAAAGGGAGCCGAAGAGAAAAACCACGCCGCCCCGCCTACAGCGTTTTCAGGCGAAACGGCGCGGGGCCTTGCGAATCGACCATGATCTAGAGCTTCCAGCCGGAATGGATAGCGACGACGCCGCCGGAAAGGCGCGTGAATGTGGCGCGCTCCAGTCCGGCGGCGGCGATCTTGTCGCGAAAACTTTCGGCGTCGGGAAAGCGCGCGATCGATTCGACGAGATAGCGATAGGCGTCGGCGTCTCCCGTCACCCATTGGCCAAGGCGCGGAATGGCGCTGAACGAATAGGCTTCATAGAGGCGGTCGAGGAACGGCACGTCGACGTTGGAGAATTCGAGGCAGAGAAACCGGCCGCCGCGTTTCAGGACGCGCCGCGCCTCCGCCAGCGCGACGTCGATGCGCGGCACGTTGCGGATGCCGAAAGCGATCGTATAGGCGTCGAAGGAATTGTCCGGGAACGGCAGATCCTCGGCGTTGGCCTGCACGAATTCGAGCTTTGCGTCGAAAGGGCGCTTGGCCGCACGCTGGCGCCCAACCTCCAGCATGTCGGCGTTGATGTCGAGCACCACGATTTCGGTCAGCTTCGAGCCCGCCTTGGCGATGCGGAAAGCGATGTCGCCGGTGCCGCCCGCGACGTCGAGATGGCGGAACGGCGCCTTTCGCGAAGGATGGACTTTTGCGGCGAAAATATCCTTCCAGACGCGGTGCAGGCCGGCGGACATCAGATCGTTCATCAGGTCGTAGCGCGACGCGACCTTGTGGAAAACCTCGTCGACCCGGGCCTGCTTGTCTTGCAGGGGGACGCGGGAAAAACCGAAATGCGTCTCTTCGGACATGAATTTTCGCGCTCGAGCCGGCGGGCCGGTTGATTTAAGGACGCGCGACCATAGCGGCAGATTTAGGCAATGGCTATGCGGACGTGAGCGGAGAGCGGGGCTTAGTTTGAATGTCTGCGAAGGGCGGAAACTGGACTGGCCCTTTATGCGGGCGCAAGATGAAAAACCGGACATTCGGCGTACGGCGGACCCGGCCGAAAGCGGAAGAGCGAAATTATGCAACCAAAGTGGAAGACATTCGAGGAACAAGTTCGCGGCATCGCCGAACTAATATTTTGGCAGCCTTGTTTGCCCGGTCGAATCGCTGGCGTAAATTTTGATGGAGTCATACAACGCGGAGAGCTCGAGACAGTCGTTATCGAGATTAGCCAGCAGAACGACCTCGAAAAGGTCAGGCAAGGCATAACTCGTATGACCTTGGCCCGCCAGACGCTCAGTGCTGAAGGCGTCCTTCTCCGAGGTTATATCGTGTTGAGCAAGGTCCCAACGCAGGCCATGTTAGATGCAGCGACAGCAGCCAAGCTTACTGTTGGTTCGGCAGGCCAGTTCGCTGCACTTTTCTTCCAGTTTCCGATCTACAAGAACGCTAGAGTTGCAGCGTCTTTTGGAAGCTCCATCGACCCCATCACGGGTCGTGTCGACGCCGTTAGCTACGTCCCTGTGATGTATGAGCGTGTTGATGGAGGAAAAGAGTTAAGTATCGCTGATCTCGCGGAGATCCTGCTTTCTGGCCGCAATGTCATTCTCCTCGGCGAATTTGGCGCAGGCAAAAGCCGATGCGTTCGCGAGGTATTTAATGCTTTAGCTGAGAATTGGAACGTGACTTTTAAGTTCCCCTTCGCGGTAAACCTGAGAGAATGTTGGGGCCTTGACCGGGCCGATGAAATTGTGCGCCGAGGCATCACTCTCCTCGGCTTAGATGATCTCGCAGGGCCTGCGGTACGGGCACTGAACCGGGACAGTCTTATTCTGCTTTTGGACGGATTTGACGAATTAGGTAGTCAATCTTGGAGCACAGATGAAAGCAGATTGCGCCAACTGCGTGCACGGGCGCTCAAGGGAGTGAAGGATCTCGTCGGGAAAACGAAGTCCGGCTGTCTTGTAGCAGGGCGAGAGCACTATTTTTCCTCGAACGAGGAGATGATGACTGCTTTGGGCTTGACGAAAGCCAATGCCGTTATCGTCAAAGCGAAGGACGAGTTCACCAGTGACGAACTCGAAGCTTATTTCGATGCTGCTGGTCTAATTGTGGAGCTACCATCGTGGCTACCCAAAAGACCCCTAATTTGCCAGACGATAGCGCTTCTCTCCGATGACGAACTAGGTAGCATGTTTGGTATAACTAGCGAGGGAGTCGAGTTTTGGAACCACTTCATGAAAGTGGTGTGCCAACGAGACGCGCGCATTAATGCGTTCTTTGATGCAGATACTATCTACCGCGTTTTTGTGGCTCTTAGTCGGATAACACGAAGGCGGCCCGCAAATATCGGTCCTATCTCACAAAGAGATTTACAAGACGCTTTCGAGGCCGTTGTAGGACAACTGCCCGTCGAGGAAGCTTCTGCAATGTTGCAGAGACTACCGAGTTTGGGTCGAATTGGAGCTGAGTCGCAGGACCGGCAGTTCGTCGACATGTTCATTCTCGATGGGCTACGAGCAAAGGACGTCGCAGGCCTGCCAGAGATCGATGAAGCAAAACGACAACACGTATTCACCGAAAATTGGATCAACCCTCTAGGGACCCTCGGCCAAACTATTCTTGCGGTCGATATAAAAGGGCGCATCGAACCGTACCGACAGATAGCCAGCAGAGCTAGCGCGAGGCAGAACCCTACTCTAGCTGCTGACATTACGAGCGCCATGACGCGTGTCGACACAGCGAGTGTTGACATGCAAGGCTTGAACATCACCGGAGGGGCTTTCACAGAACTTGCCCTAAACAACACACCTCTCGGCAATTTGGTCATTTCGGAAGCTACGATTGAACGGCTGGTGTTACCGAATTCACCGCCGACGAATCTCACGATCTCGAAGTCTCTTGCCGGCTCAGTATCTGGAGCTGCTTCGTATGCGGGACTTCCAAGTTGGGTGCAGCTTGAGACAGTTGACCGCTTTGATAGTGTTCAGACCGTTGCCCAAATTAAGAAAGCTGGCCTTTCACCAGCTCACGAGATTTTTGTAGCTATTTTGAAGAAAACATTCAAGCAAAAAGGCGCTGGGCGCAAGGAAGAGGCATTGTTGCGCGGTTTCGGTGCGGGCGCATCGAAGAAATTAGCCTCATCAATTCTAAATATACTAATGCAGGAAGAGATTTTGACGAGGCACAAAGGTGACGAGGGATGGATCTATAGTCCAAGCCGCAGCCAAGGTCCCCGCATCACCACGATCCTTGAGCAGCTCAGATCGTCGACCGATCCATTGTGGAGCATGGCGGACACGCTGAACAAATGATGCTAGCGCAAAATGCTTGGCGCCGGTCGCAACACAAACTTCCGGACCGGTCATTTTGGCCGAAAAGCCCACGTCTGCCTTCAGGCCCCGTTTAAGCTTTGAACTGCCTAGAGCGGACGTCCACTTGGAGAAATGGCTATGGTCGCCGCTACTGCCCAAACGCGCGCGAAGCCGTCGGCGTCGACCGGCGCTGAACGTCCGTTCCAGAGATCGCGTAACGGGCCGTCCTATGACCCCAGCGGGTCGGGAAGCGACATCAAACCGAAACCCTCAATCGAACCAAACCGCCGGCAGCACCGGCATGCCGCCCGCGATGGTGGATTGCGGGGGCGCCGGGCGTCCGAGGCTATAGCAAAACGGCGCCGGGGCGAGGGTTATCGGTTCGGTTTGCGGCATCGGCGCCACGCGAGCCGCCGCGAGGATGATCCGCGGCTGGTCCGCCGCCGGCGCGTCCATCCTCGGTTGATCCGCCGCGGCCTTCGTGGCTTCCGGTCCCCTGCCGATCGCGTCGGGACAGCCGCCCTTGCGCGCGCAAACGCCTCGTGCCGGAGAGAGAACCTCGTCCACCCCGGCGAAGGCGAGCGCCTCCGGCCGGCTGACGTCGCCAACATGGGCGCCTTTGCGCAGCAGCGCGGCGAAATAGGGGTTCTGCCCGCCGTCCGAATAGGTCGTGCGCACGGCGGCGCTTCCCTCCTTGATGAAGGCGGCGACGCGCGCCTGCTCGCGCGCATGGCGGGCGGCGGCGAGAAGCTCGTTGGCCGGGTCCTTCGAGGGCGCAAAGGCGTAGCGGCCGTTGACGACGCTGACGTCGAGCTCCTCGCCCGTCGCCTCGAACCGGTCGGACCCCTCCTTCAATTCGCGCCAGAAGGCGATGTTGGGGTCGGAGCGGTAGCGCGCCATGTTTTGCGCGCTCATGCGGAAAGGATAGGACTGGAACTGGAAGGCGCTCTGGCCGCCCCGCAGCGCCTCCCGCGCGAGGGCGAAGATCTCCGCGACCTGCCTGTCGGTCATGGCGAAGCATCCGGCCGAGGAGCACGTGCCATGCACCATAACGTCCGACCCCGAACCGCCGTGCGCGCGGTCATAGGCGTTCGGATAGCCGGTGTCGAAGGAAAGGTAATAGTGCGAATAGGGGTTCATCTGGTGCGGCCCGACGGCGTAGAAGCCCTCCGGCGTCTGGCGGTCGCCCTGCCGTGTCTTCGGTCCCAGCGCGCCCGACCAGCGGCAGATCGGGAAGCTTTTCAGGAAGACATAACGTCCGCTCTTGTTCAGCTTCCAGACCTCGATCTCCGATTCTTTCTTGTAGGCGCGCATCAGGATCGGGGCGTCGGGCGTCGTGTCGCGCGCCGCCATCAGCGCGAGCGTCGCCGCCGGTATGGGCAGCTCGCCCTTTGACGCGCCGGCGGCGGCGGCCCCCGCCATGAACAGCGCGGCCAGCAGAGCGGCGATCAAAGCGGCGGCGCGGCGCGATTCCTTCAAAGGCTCAATCCGTGTCTTATCAATAAGCTGGAGCATGATCTCCATCATGCTTGAGGATGCGGCCTCCCGGCTTTGGCTCCGCCAGAGCCGGATTTATCTTGTATCTCTCCAATTTGCGGCGGCAATAGGGGATTGACGCTTGCCTCTTGGTAAGCGCGTAAGGTTAAAATTTCAGCCGCCGGGCTGGAAAGCGGAAGCTGATGCGTCTTCATGTGGAGCGAGGAATTCAATGAATGCCAAGCCTGCGCCGGAAAGCCTGCGCCGGAAGGCCTGCGCGCGGGGTCCGCGGACGGGGCTTATCGCGTCATAAACCATTTTCAGGCGATAGAATGCGTCGTGCTCGCCTAGAAGGAATGCGCCCGCGCAAGAGGCGCCTCTTGTCAATTGGGGCAGGTTAGGCTCAGTGATCGCGATGTTTGATTCGATTATCGCTTCCAATTTTTCGATGATCGCGGGCGTGGCGATGACCCTCCTCATCATCCCGCGCATGCTGCGCCAGCGCCGTTCGGCCGCCAGCACGACGGCATGGATGCTGGCGATCCTGCTGATCCCCTGGCTCGGCATTCCCGCCTATTTCGTGCTGGGCGGACGCAAGCTCAAGGGCGCCCAGCTGCTGAAGCCGCCGCTCGGCTCGGCCGAGCCGGTTGTCGGGCTGCCGCCCGGCGAGGCCAGCGCCGACCGGCTGGTGCAGAGCTATGGCCTGCCGCCGGCGCGTTTTGGCAACCGGTTTACCCTTTGCGCCGATGGCGTCGACATCTACCACCGCTTCATGGAGACGATCGACGGCGCCGAAAAGCATATCCATATGGCGAGCTTCATCCTGCATCCGGACCCGGTTGGCCTCGCCATTGTCGAGGCGCTGGCGCGGCGCGCACGCTCCGGCCTCGACGTGCGCCTTATGCTCGACGGCGTCGGATCGTTTTCGACGTCGAAGCGCTCGCTCGATCCGTTGGTGCGGGCCGGCGGCGAGGTCGCCTTCTTTCTTCCCGTGCGCCTGGCGCATTTCACCCGCACCAATATGCGCAATCATCGCAAGATGCTGATCGCCGACGATGTGAGGGTCGTCGCCGGGGGCGCCAATGTCGCGGTCGAATATATGGGTCCAGCGCCGGATCCGAAGCGGTGGCGCGATTTGTCTTTTCTGCTCGAAGGTCCGGCCGTCCGCGATTACGCGGCGCTGTTTGCAGCCGACTGGCAATTCGTTACCGGCGAGCGCATCAAAACTTCGTCCCCGCCGCCAGCGGCGCCGGGTTTCGGAGAAGCCGTGGTGCAGATCGCGCCTTCAGGCCCCGATGTTCCGGGCGATCCCGTCTATGCCGCCATCGTATCGGCCGCTTTCGCGGCGCGGCGGCGCCTTTGGATCGTGACGCCTTATTTCATTCCGCCGGAGGGCCTCGCGGAAGCGCTGGCTCTCGCGGCTCATCGCGGCGTCGACGTGCGCGTTTACGTGCCGGACCCCTCCAATCATTTCATCGCGGACCTTGCCCGCGGCCAGCCGCTGCGCGACGCCGCGGCGGCGGGCGTCAGCGTCATCCGTTTCATCGGCGGCATGGTGCATGCGAAAATCCTCGTCGTCGACGATGGTCTCGCTATGGTCGGCTCGGTCAATATCGACCCGCGCAGCCTGTTCCTGAATTTTGAGGCGAACGCCATTGTCTATGGCGCCGAACAGGTCGGCGCCGTCGCGGCATGGATCGAGAACCTGCACGACACGACGCAAAAGGGCGTGACGCCCGTCTCGGATTTACGCGATACGATTGAAGGAGTCGCGCGGATGCTCGACCCGCTGCTTTGAGGCGGGATGACGTCGTCAGCCGGATTGGATCATTTCAGACAGTCATTTTAACTGATCGCGAATGCGCCGCTTCGGCTAAGCCTTCTTCGTTTGCAGCTCCTGCTTGCTGAAATTTGAAAGGTCTCCTTCTCGCGCCGCGGCCTTGCGCCATGATTTTGCGACGGCTGGATATTTTATGTCGACGCAGATCCTGGCGACCTGCTGTTGCAGTTTCTCGCCGGCGCAGGACGGACACGCCGGGACATCGGAAGTCCGAACCAGGAGCTCGAAGTCGGCATCGCAGTCCTGGCATTTGTAAGCGTAGAGCGGCATAAAATCCTCGCGTTGCTCGTCGACGTGACTGGCGCCGCCCTTTCTTCGGCGGCGGGAGCACGGGATCGAAGCAACTTTTGCGCCGGGCTTTTTGTCCTGAAAACGACAATGGCGCGGCGGTCTCCGGCTTTGCGACGCGCTCGAAGGAGCTATTGATGAAAATCATTCTTGAGGGCGCCCCCAGCCGCGCTGAGTTGCAGGATGTCGCGGCCCGCCACGGCGTTGAACTTGTGAGCGTCGATAGTCTTGCCGATTTTGTCAGAGAGCTGCCCGAGGCCGATGCGCTCTGGACCGACCCGACCGTTTATGACGCCGAACGCGCGGCCGCCCTCAAACGCGACGCCGGCCGTCTCAAATGGATTCAACTAAAGAGCATGGGGTTCGACATCGTAAAGCGTTACGGCGCGCCCGGCGGCGTTGTCGTCACCAATGCGGGGGACGCCTATGCGCCATTTGTCGCCGAACATGCGCTCGCCCTGCTACTGGCGCTCTTTCGCCGGCTCCCCGACGCCCTCGGCCAGATGGCCAAGCACGAATGGGACCCTGCGATCGGCGCGGGGATGAAAACGCTCGATGAGGCCGTCGTGACGATTTTCGGCTTCGGCAACATCGGGCGGGAGATCGCCGCAAGGCTGCGCCCTTTTGGAGCGCGCATCATCGCGGTGAACCGCGCCGGAACGCCGCAGCCGCTCGCTGATGAAACGTTCTCCCGCGATCAGCTCGGCGAGGCGCTGAAGGTCAGCGATGCCCTTATCGTCGCGGCCCCGCTGACGGAGAGCACGCGCCATGCCATCGGCGCCGATGAGCTCGCCGCGCTGCCCCGGCGCGCGGTTGTCGTCAATATCGCCCGCGGCGAGATCATCGACGCGGGCGCTCTTTCCGCGGCGCTCAAAAAGGGCGTCATCGCCGGGGCGGGTCTCGACGTCACCGATCCTGAGCCGCCGCCATCCGACGATCCGCTGTGGACTTGCAGGAATGTCGTCATCACGCCGCATGTCGCGGTGATGGGCGGGGAGCTTCCCTCACGCCGCCTCGCGGCCATCGTCGAACGCAACCTCGTGCGCTTCATGAAGGGCGAGGAGCTGGAACATCGCGTCTCCCTGAAAGACTGACGGCGCCGTTCCTCACGCCTCGTCTCAGCCTGGCGTCGCAATCGCCGCTGCTTCCTTGCCTTCAAAGGCCGCGGCCACGGCGTCGTCGACGCGCTCCAGCCAGACGAATTCCAGGCGCTCGCGCGCATCAGGCGGAATGTCGTCATAATCGCGCCGGTTGCGGGCCGGCAGAAGGACGCGGGTCAATCCCGCGCGCGCCGCCGCGACGACCTTTTCCTTGATGCCGCCGACGGGCAGCACGAGCCCGCGCAGACTGATCTCGCCGGTCATGGCGGTGTCGTTGCGAACGAGGCGCCCGGTCAGGACCGAAACGAGTGCGACGAACATCGCAACGCCGGCGCTCGGGCCGTCCTTTGGCGTCGCGCCGGCGGGCACATGGACGTGAATGTCCGTCTTGTCGAAGGTCTCCGGATCGATCCCGAGATCCGCCGCACGGCTCTTGACGAGGCTGAGGGCGGCCTGAACGCTTTCGCGCATGACCTCGCCGAGCTGGCCGGTGAGAATGAGCTTGCCGTGGCCGGGCGTTTTCGTCGCTTCGATGAAGAGGATGTCGCCGCCGACGGGCGTCCAGGCGAGGCCGGTTGCGACGCCGGGCAGGCTGACGCGCATTGCGACTTCATCCTCGAAGCGCGGCGGCCCGAGAAGTTCGGCGAGGTCGGCGCGGGTGATATGCGCATGGCTGGCGCTGCCCTCCGCGATGCGGACCGCGACATGGCGCAGCGCGCGGCCGATTTCCCGCTCGAGATTGCGCACGCCGGCCTCGCGCGTATAGCCGCGGATGACGTCGGCGAGCGCGTCATCGTCGATCTCGACCTGATCCTGCGTCAAGCCGTTCGCCTCGAGCTGGCGGCGGACAAGATAGCGGCGCGCGATCTGCAGCTTTTCGGAATCCGTATAGCCGGCGAGGCTGATGATCTCCATACGGTCGCGCAGCGGACCCGGGATGGTGTCGAGCAGATTGGCGGTGGCGATAAAGACCACGCGGGACAAATCGAAAGGAACGGCCAGATAATTGTCGCGAAACGTGCCGTTCTGTTCGGGGTCCAGCACTTCGAGCATGGCGGAGGCCGGATCGCCATGAATGCCGGAGCCCATCTTGTCGATCTCGTCGAGCATCATGACGCAGTTGCGCGCGCCGGCCTTGCGGATGGCCTGAATGATATTGCCGGGCAGGGCGCCGACGTAGGTGCGGCGATGGCCCCTGATTTCGGCCTCGTCGTGAACGCCGCCGAGGCTGACGCGGACGAATTTGCGGCTCATGGCGCGGGCGATGGATTGGCCGAGCGAGGTCTTGCCGACGCCGGGCGGCCCGACAAAGCAAAGGATCGGCGCCTTGCCCCGCGGCGCGAGCTTGCGCACCGCGAGGTATTCGACGATGCGCTGCTTGATCTTTTCGAGGCCGAAATGGTCCGCGTCGAGAATGCGGCGCGCTTCCGCGATGTCGATTGGCGCTTCATCTGGAAGCGCCCAGGGCAATTCGATCAGCCAGTCGAGATAGGTGCGGATCATGCCATATTCGCCCGCGGCGTCGGGCATGCGCTCCAGCCTGCGCAATTCCTTGCGCGCGGCCTCTTCGACTTCCGGAGGCATGCCGGCCTTGGCGATCGCCTCAGTCAGCTCGGCGATCTCCTGCGCCTTGCCGTCGCCTTCGCCGAGCTGGCGCTGGATCGAGGCCATCTGTTCGCGCAGCAGGATCTCGCGCTGGCGTTCATCGAGGGAGGCCTTGGTCTGGCGGCTGATTTCCTGCGAGAGGCGGAGCACCTCGATGCGCTGGGCGAGCAGCCGGGCGATCTTGTCCATGCGCGCGGGCAGGTCGATGGTTTCGAGAATGTCCTGCTTTTGCTCCGGCGTTGCATCCATATAGGCGGCGACGAGGTCGCTGAGGGCCGCCGGCGAGGGGGCATTATTGACGGCGGCGATCAGTTCAGGCGGCGTCTGCGGCAGCAGCTGCAGCGCCTCCGACGCCTGGCCCTGGAGATGCACGAAACGCGCTTCAATGTCGGGCGAGCGGACGTCCTGCTCCTCGATGCGCCGCACGCGCGCGGCGAGAAAGGGCTTCTCCTTCACGAATTCTTCGACGTAGAAACGCTGCTCGCCCTGGCAGATCAGATGATGGCCGCCATCCTGCGCGGTGACGTAGCGCAGGATCGACGCGACGACGCCCATGCGATGCATGCTCAGCGGCGTTGGATCGTCCTCGGCGGGGTCGCGCTGCATGAGGAGGCCGATCGGGCGTCCCTGGCGCACAGCCTCCTGCGCCGCCGCGATCGACGCCGGCCGGCCGATGGTCACCGGCATGACGACGCCAGGAAACAGCACGAAGCTGCGAACCGGCACGATGATCAGCGCATCCTTGTGCGGATCGGCGTCGTTCGTGTCCGCGGCGGGGGCGGGGGCGCCGGTCGCGGCGTCTGCGGCGTGGACGGCCTGTGCAAAGAGGGGGGAGGCGAAGCGCGACATGGCGGGATTTCCGGTTGGACGATGATCTTGCAGGAAATAGCCGGCGCCTAGCTGAGATCATTCGTCAAAATAGGGAAGTGATGAGCAGGACGGATTTAGCTCATCGCGCTCTAAATCACTTTACGCAGGACGATGGCGAGACAGCCATTGGCCGCCGAAGGTCGCAAAACTTCATAGCGGCCGGGCGGCAGCGGCAGCGTCCGTTCGAAGCGTCCCTGCGGCAGCTCCAGGCGATGGATCGCGGCGGTTCTGAACTCTGGCGGCAGCAGCCGTTCGCCCGCGATCACCAGTTGACCGTTCTCGATCGCCACCTTGATGTTTTGCGGATCGACGCCGGGCAGCGCCGCCAGCACGATCAGTTCGCGGTCGGTCTCGACGACGTCGACGGGCGGCTCCCAGCTGGATTTGCGGCTTTGGCTCGAGGCGAGCTGGAAGAGCTGGCGATGAAGACGGTCCGCGCGCGCCAGCATATCCACCGCGTCGGACCACATCCAGGCCCGCGCATCCGGGTTCTTCATGCCAATTCCTCCGTCAGTAGGGCTCGGGCGGACCTTTGCGGGCGGCGGCCTCGTGTGACCGCCGCCGATATGCTTTTAACCGCCCGAACACCATCACGCAAACGCCGGAGGCAGCGTGGTCCCGCCGCCCGGCTCGCGAGCTTGTGTTGGTTCAGGCCGCTGGAATGTTCCTCAATGCGTTACGCACGGTTTATGATCCTGTCCACCCATTTTGGCCGGACGCCGCGAATTAGGATGCCTTCGAAGCGCCCCTGGCGAAGAACAGGTTGGGAGCAAACATGAGCTTACGCGCTTTGACCCTCGCTTTCGCGATTGCCCTTGGCCTCGCGGGGGCCTCCGCGGCCCCTGACGCGTCCGAGCCGAAACCGTGGAGGGGCAAGATCAATGGGTATGACGCTTACCTTCCTGACCTCGCAAAACCCGCGCGGGCGGCTTTCATCAATATCAGCCCGGTGTGGCTGCCCGACGGCGAGCCAAACTGGCGCGCCGTCGCCGCCGAGTTCAACAGCATCCAGCTCGATTTGCCGCTGACCTATTCCGACCCTGAGGGCAACGCAAAGAAGATTCTCGACACGCTGCGGGCGGCGGCCCGCCGACTCCCGAACCACCCCGAGATCGAGAATCTCAACGTCGTATTGTTCGGCTTTTCGGTCGGCGCGGCGGCGGCGGGCGGAACCGCGTCCAGCCCGCTTCTCTCAAACGCCGATTCGCGACTGCCGCCGCAAAGGGTTCTCGCGGTCATCGGCCTCGATGAACTCGATCAGCCGCCCTATCAGGCGCCGGCGTGGGTTCCGCAATTATTCCTTTCCGATCCGGACGACGGCTTTGGCGGACTTTTAACCGACGTCGAGGATGCAAACCCCAAGATTACGCACGACGCCTTCGCCCGCAACCTCGTCGCAAAAGCCGGCGCGCCCCTCACCTTGATCAGCCAGCCGGGGCATTGGCATGGCGGCTCGGTGCATGGATATCAGCATAGAATCGACTTTCGGTTTCTGCGGGTCTGGCTTGAGGAAGTGCTGAAGCTGCGCCTGCCCGCGACGCCTCCGCTCGCCGGCCCCGCTCTTGCGCCGGACTGGCGGAACCACGCCGGATGGCTTGGGACTTACGATGTCGCGGTCAGGACGTCGACGCAGCCCTGGAGCGACGGCGAGCGCATGGTCAATGTTGCGATCAGCCCGCGCGACAGCTACCACGATCCGCGGCCGTTCATCTGGCTGCCGAGCGAACGCGCCGCGAAGGTCTGGCGCGCTTACGCCGCCACGGGCAATATGCCGCCGCTGACGCCAGACCAGCCAATGACGCCTCTTGGCGCTTTCATCCGCCCCGGCCCCGATCCCACAGCCAAGGTCAATGATGCGATGGCGGCGGTTTCATCGGATCCAGCCGCCGCCGCGCCGCCTTCCGTGAATTGCGGCTTCGGCGGCGTCGGCGCCGATGGGTCGGTGCTGGTCGCCTTCGACAGGGCGATCAAGGCGGGCGAGGCTGCAAGCGAAGGCGTCGCGGCTGTCGACGCTCCGCCTGAGTTCTGGTCGAACGTCATGATCATCAGGCTGAAGAGCCTTGCGAGCGCGGGCCGGCTGAAGCTTACCCTGAGCAAGCTCACGCCCGCCGACGGCGGCCAGCCCGTTGACGCGGTGGTCACGGCGTCCTGCCGGTGACGACGACGCCTTAGCGGAGCGTCCAGGCGCCAGCGCGCCGATCGTCGTCTTTGGAAGCGTCCCGGGGGGCCGCGCGGTCGGGCTTGAGCCGGCGGCGGCGAACGTCTCCCTTTCATTCAAATGCCGAACATCTTTTTAGATCAGCGGCAAAGTTTCAAGGTCATCTTACCTTGCCAGCGCTGACCAGGCAGCGGCGCAACTTAAAATTGAGTGAATAAGGCAGGCGGGATCTTGGCGATTTACCGTAGAGAATAAATGATTATTAAAAACTGCGATCCCATCGAAATGATGTAATATATTTTCGATGGGTTTTTCAGACTGGTTATTGAGACGGCGCAGTTTTTTACAAAGCTCTAGCTTTGATCGTCAAAGGCCCCCGAAACGCTTTTGATCGGCGGTTCATATTTGGAGGGATGCGGTTATGCCCTATTTTTTTGATCGGCTGGAGGTGGAGTCGCCTCCTCTGACGCTGGCCGAGATCGGAGGCGCCGATCAGGGTCCGACGCCTTCGCTTTGGAGCAGGCTGGCGGCCCGTCCTTCGCCGAAGCCGGCTTTGAGCCCGTGGGGCGAGGTCGCCGATGCGAGGGAAATCGCCCCGGGCATCATGTGGTTTGCGACGCAAACGAGAAGCGGCTACCAGCTTTCTCCCTCGCGTCAGAAAGCCTTGCCGCGCTATCTGCGGACAGAGGACCGCTGGTACGAAGATACAACGGAATGGGCCGCCGTCGCCGTCGTGTTCGATCGAATCTTTGACAGAATGCCGTCGGGCGCGGCGACGGGCCATCAGTCGCTTTATGAGATCGGCAAGGAAACCCTGCGGCAGTGGAAACCGGAAGAATATGAAGCTTGGTTTCAGACGACCTTGGACCCGGACGAGATCTGGGGCCTCGCAGTTATGCAATTCCATCGGCTTCACGCCGACCACTGGATCGTCATCGATGTTTTCGACGATCGTCACGCTTTCGTTCCGGCCGGGCATCTTCATGCTCGGGCGAAGCGAGGGGGCGATCCGCCATACAGCGCCGAAGCCGGTGGAGCCAAGGCTCTGAGCCGCTGGTTCCGCGTGCACGCCCACGAGTTTACGCATAGGCGCGGCAGGCCGTTTCATATCGATCCGGTGAAACATCCTGAAATTGACGAGCCGAACTGCGCCGCCCGGTTTTTAGACGCGAATCACGCCGAATTTGGCGAAGCTTTCGCGATGTGAGGGTTTTCTCGCAGGGCGCGTTAAGGGGCGGCGAGCTATCTGCGCTTGCCAGCCCGTATTGTCGCTCGGCTGATGGACCGACCGCTTAATGTGCAGCTTCGCGCAAGGTTTCTGAAGCACTGTCTCCGCGATCGCAAGCATTGAAGCAATATCGGCGACGCGCAGCACAGGCTCAAAACTCAACTCCCCATGCGGCCGCAAACGGCATGACATCCGCACTGGCCTCGGCTCGCCCGGCATTGCGCCGCTTTATTATTTCCGCGCCAAGGACATCGAGTGATGGTCAGCCTAGTCCAAAGCACGATCGGCAGACGCGCCGCGAAGCCGTTCTCGACGCCTGTCTTTATTGGCATCGTGCGCGTCCTCGATTTCGCGCTTTTTCTTTTCGCCGCCTGCCTCGCGGCGAATGGACTCGCCGCCTGCTTCGAGGCGCCTTTGCCTGGTCCTTCCATGCTCGCCGCAATCATCGGCGCGTCGATCGGTTGCGCCATCCTCGCCTCGACGGGCTGCTATGCGATTGATCGCCTGCGCGTCGCGCAAACGCAGATGTGGGGGATCCTGAAAGCGGTTGTTTTCGCGGATGGCGCCGTGATCGCCTGCCTGTTCCTCGCCAATGCGCAGGCGCCGCCGCTTCGCGCCTTTCCCTTCGCCTTCGCGGCTTCGGGGCTTTTGACGCTGGCCGGCTTCCGCTTTGCCCTTGCGGCGTTGATGCGGCGCTGGATACAGGCTGGACGCTTTCGCCGCCGCATCGCCGTCGTCGCCGTCAGCGACTTCAGCCGTGAATTCATCGAGCGGCTGCGAACTGAGCCGGAGGCCTTCGAGATCGTTGGGATCTACGACGACCGCCTGCGCTCCGGCCGAGTCCCTGCGACGCACGCCAATGTCGCCGTTCGGGGTTCGGTCGCCGATCTCGTGCGCGATAGCCGCGAAGAGAAAATCGAGTTGATCGCCGTTGCGCTGCCGCTCAGCGCGGCGCAGCGCATATCGGATGTATTGGAGCAATTGAGCAGCACGGTCGCGGATGTCTGCCTCACCACGGACCTTGCCGGCCTCGCCTATCGCGGACATCAGTTCCGCGTCGTCGGCTCGAACCCGGTCATCTCGATCGGCGAAAATCCTCTGAAGGACTGGCGGGCCGCGAAGAAGCTCTGTTTCGACTATGCCGTCGGCGGGCTGGCCCTCATTTTTCTTTCGCCTCTGTTTGCCATGCTCGCTTTGATCATCCGGCTCGACAGCCCCGGACCGATCCTGTTCCGCCAACCTCGCCTCGGTTTCAACAACAGGATGTTCGTCTGCTATAAATTTCGCACCATGTATGCGGATATGACGGATGTCATGGCGGATCGCCAAACGAAGCGCGACGATCCACGCATCACGCGGGTTGGAAAATGGCTGCGCAAATCCAGTCTTGACGAGCTGCCGCAACTTTTCAATGTGATGAATGGCACGATGTCGTTGGTCGGACCACGACCACATGCGCCAAACACCAAGGCGGCCGATCGGCTGTTCGCGGATGTGGTGCAACAATATGCGCTACGTCATCGCGTCAAGCCTGGCATTACCGGCTGGGCGCAGGTCAATGGCTGGCGCGGCGAGACGACAACCATCGAACAGGTAGAGAACCGCGTGCGCTGCGATCTGTTTTATATCGACAATTGGTCTGTGCTTTTCGATATCAAGATTGGCGTCATGACCATCCTGCGCGAGATTCATAGTGAAAACGCATTCTGACCAGATTGCTTTATTCCGCAGCGCGATGCCGGAAGTTGCAGGCTCTTCGGACCAATAACGCGCGTTAATACAAACGCTTAAAGAGAGGAATGCGATTCCGCGACGAACGAATGAGTCGGGATAGCCACGGACGCGAGGCGCGTGGCATAGAAGAGGCCGCTTCAGTCCTCACGCTATCGCGCCCATCGCGTTCAAGGCTGCAATGACACCTTTCCGTCTGAAGCAAATTCGTGCTGGAGCGCATCGCTGGACAATTCCTCCAGGATGGCCTCGAGGTGAAGGCGAAAATTCGTGTTGAGATATTTCCGCTCGACCTTCTGACGGCCGCGTTCGCCCATCGCCTTCGCCAGCCCGGGCTGCGTCAGCAGGTCGTGGAGCCGATCCGCCAACGCTGGAACATTGGTCGGATCGATGACGTATCCATCAACGCCATCCGATATGATTTCACTTGGCGCGCCAACCGAACTGCAGATGACCGGCAAACCGTGTTGCCACGCCTCGAGATAGACAATGCCGAATCCCTCCTTGTTGGACGGCATGGCGAAGACCGAGGCCCGCGCGTAGGCCTTTTGCAAATCCTGATCGTCGAGACGCCCGTGAAATGTGACATTGTCGTCAAGACCCAGTCCCCTCGCCATCGCTTCAAGCTCGGGCCGTAGGGTGCCGTCGCCCACGATCTCATATCTGACGCCTGGCAGTCTCTCTTTCAGAGCGGCCACGGCGGTGATCATCAAGCCGACGTTTTTCTCGCGATCGGCGGAGCCGAGACGGGAGACCGTCAAAATTGTGAGAGGCTGCCCGGCGGAAGCGGCGGCCGCGCCTTCCAACGGATCGACCGCGTTCGGCAGCACCCTGAATTTTTCTGGCGCGACATGAAATTCCCGCGCCATGACATCTGCCGTGAACTGGCTAACCGAGGCGATCCGCGTCAGCACGCCGATCAACGGCGTTTCGTAGAAACGCTTCTTGCGGTGGATTTGCTGATTCCATACATCGTCTCCATGCACGAACAGCAAAATCGGCAGTTTGGGGCGAAATAGTCGGACCGCTACGGCGATGGGAAGCAGATTGATAAGGCCCAGAACCAGAATATCGGCTTCCATGACTCCGGCCCAAACGGACGCGATGAAAAATCGCCACCGTCCTTTGGGCGTCGCAATATCGAGCCCGTCGAAGGTTGGAATCTCGACCCCGTCGTCGCCAGCCAATATTGCAAGCGCGGACTGCTTTTGCCGGCCATCGCGTGAGCGCGACGCTACATTGACCAGCACTCGCCGGTTGAAATTCTGCAGGCCGCCAACGCATGAATAGGTCTCGAGCATGCAGATGACCGGGCGCGTCTTTTTGCGCCGCCAAATTGACAGCATAGCAGCCTCACGAATACGAATGACTAATAAATATGAATAAAGTTCAATAAGCGTTAGATATCGAATCGAATATTTTGCGATTCGCCAAGGATCAGCGGCGCAATATTCAGTATATCCCGCCGTTTTTTCAAAGTCTTGACGCGAATGGGTAATCAGCGGGTTGAAAAACGCCGAGGACGCAGGTTGAGGCGCCATGCCAGCAGAGCGAGCGCGCCGTCAGCTCCGGCCAGCCCATGCTCATCGCGGCGCCGGGCGCGCCGCTTTCGTCGGGACGCATCCAGCTAAAGCGTCTTTTCAAGGAGTTGCTCGATCCATTCGGCTTGCGTCTCGCCAATGGAGCGGCCTGTCTCCTGCGTCCCCTTGAAGCAGATCAACGTGCTTTGCAGATGCGCGCCAAAGCGGCGCATCAGCTCCTTTTGCGTGTCGAAATCTACGTTGAAAATCTCGAGTTCCTTGAAGCGCGGATCCGTGCGCAGCTTTTCGATGATCGGCTTTTGCGCCGCGCACACTGGACACCAAGGCGCGGTGATTTCCACGAGGATCGGCTTGCCCGCCTTTTGCGCCGCTTCAAAAGCGCTTTGATCGAAGGGCGTTGGCGGCCCTCCGGCGAGAGCCGCGCGGAAGCTGAGAGCGGCGATCGAGGCGGCAAGCAAAGCGCGGCGACTGAGCATGGCTTAACCCCTTTGGGCTGATCCTCGACCTGGCGGCCGCGGGCGCCATCCGCCCGAGGGCCCCTGATTGCAGCCGCGCCGTCGGTTATCGCGGCTGATCTGCCGGGTCCGCCTCCGCCCAGACCGGATCGGCCTTGACGGTGGCGGGGTCGCGCTCGGCCTGCCAGCCCTCCAGTCCTTCCGGGTACCAGTAAACCTCTTTGTAGCCGAGCCCGACCAGACGTTTGGCGGCGTTCCAGCTGCCCCAGCATTCGGGATGGCAGAAGGTGACGATAGGGCGCGACAGATCTCCGCCCGTCAGATCCGCGATGCGGCGGGCGAATGCGTCTGCAAAGGGCGCGTCGGACGATCCGCCGCCAGCGCCCGGCATCCACACAGCGCCCGGGATCGACCTGTGCGCCGGCATCCATGGCGTCGAATCGGACATGGATGGCGGCTTCTTGTCGGCGAGCGCGACATCGATCAGCACGGGCTTTTTTTCAGCGAGGAGCCTGGTCAGAGCCGCGGTGTCGAGGACGCTCGCGCCTTCGACCGTGTTCGGCGTATAACCGTGCATCGGCCCCTGCCACAGGCCGGTTGGCTCCGGCACATGGCCAGGACTGTCGGCCGGCGCCGCGGCGATCAAGGCGAGGCCGAAAGCAATCGCAGTGAAATGGCGCATGTTCGCCGATCTCAATTGCTCAGCTGCGGCCCGGGAAAACTCTTTTCCCAATGGGCTTTGTTGCTGTCGTCGACCGCGATTTTCACCTCGCCCTGCGGCACGAGGCCGAAGCTGATCACCGGGTTGCTGGCGAGCGAAATATCGGTTGAAAGGTCGAACACTTTTTTATCGCCAGTCGTGACGCTGATCGACTGGATATAGCGCGCCGGTGTATACATGCGGCTGATCTGATCCATCTGCATCCCGTTGAAGTTTGGATGGCGCACCATCAGCGTCGCTTGCGTCGCCTTGCCCGGCGCGGCGTCCGGCGGGAATTTCAGTCGGATGTCGCCTATGTCCTTCATCGCTTCTTCATTGGACATGCCCATCGGCGCGGAGCATCCGCCCGCCGCCTTGATGAACCTGACGGCCTCGTAAAGTCCGCCGTCCGCCGTTTCCGCTATGGCATGGACATTCGTGTAGGTGTTGACGCGCACGCGAAGCTTGATTTCGCGGGGATCGGCGGCGGGTCCGAAGATGAAATGCGCGGCGACGGGCGAGGGATTGTCGTCGATGATGAGATACATGCCTTTGATCGGCTCTTTGCCGGGGAGTGTGACGGTCATCGGCACGAGAGAGGCGTCCTCCGCGCGAAGCGACGTTCCGAGCTCTATGACGCCCGCGCCATCCTTCGGCGCGCGATCGCCGAACACCGTCTTGGCGATGTCCTGCCAGCGGGCTTCCCGCTCCGCCGGATCATCGCCCGCCGCCGCCCGCGCGGGAGGCGAGGCCATGAAGGCGGCCGTCAACGCCGCCACCGCAAAGCCGAAGGAAGCAACGGCCCTTGGCGCGAAAAATGCCCGCATTTTCATCTCCTCCAAGCGGTCTCATCGGTCTTGTGGACGCCGGATGCGCGCCGCCGATATTTTTTGATTTTGAACGTATAAACGGGGACAGGCAACTTCGCCATATCTGTTCCCGCCTCCAAACAAATGTGGGTTCTCGCCTTAAAAAGCAAGACAGCGCCCTGTCAGCCCTGACTTTTCGCGAGCCAGGCTCTGACCCCATCAAGACCGCGGAAATCTTCGAGACCGCGCGCCGGGATTTTGGGATAGGCCTCGCTCGTCATATTCGCTAGCGCCCGGCCGGGGCCAAGCTCGATAAATCTATCGACGCCTGCCTCGACGCAGGCCTCAAGGCAGGCCGCCCAGTCGATCGTTTGCGAAATCTGAGCGGCGAGCTTGTCGAGCCCCGCTTCGACATTCAGCACGGCCGCGGCGTCAATGCCGCTGATGAGGCGTATGCGCGACGGTGGGCGTTGCAGCGGCCGCTCTGCCGCTAAAGCTTGGCGATAGCGCGCGCTGGCGGCTTTGAGGCGGGGGGTGTGAGAGGCGGCGTTGACTTTGAGCGCGCCCGCCTTGGAGGCTCCCTGGCGCAGCGCCTCATCGCACAACGCGCCGAGTTCAATGCGATCGCCGCCGAGAATAAAGGTTTCGCCGGGGTTGATGATGGCGACGGCGCAAGCGTGACGCGCGCAGAGCGCGTCGATGCGCTGGCCGTGGAGGCCGCGGACGAAGGCGAGGCCATCGCCGGGAGCGCCCGCTTCATCCATCATCGCCGCCCGTTGCCGAGCAAGATCAATCGTCGCCGCCGGTGTAAAAAGCCCCGCGCAGCCCCAGGCCGCCAGCTCCCCTATGCTGTAGCCCGCGATCGTGGTGCGTCCGGAAAGGGATTCGACGACAGACGTGAGAGCCGCGAAGCCCGCGAGCGCCTGCGTCACGCAAAGAATTTGCCCGGCCGCGTTGGCGTGCATCGTCGCATCGCTGCTTTCATGAACGAAGGCGCGTGGATCGCAGCCGAGCGCCTCAGTCGCTGCCGCGAAGACGCCGGCGGCTTCCGGCGCGTCCGCCGTCAGAGCGAACATGTCGCGATGCTGGGTTCCCTGGCCCGAGCAGAGGATGGCGAGCGTCATTGCGCCTCGCGCGCATGATCGAATTCGCTCCGCACGGATCGGGCAGGTCGCTCGACCGCGCGGACAAAGAGGCTCATGCTCAGCAGATCAGCCGAACCGCCGGGGCTGAGCTGGCGAAGGACAAATTCGTCATGGACGCGGGCGGCGCTTTCGCGCCAGCCTGGTGCGCCGACGCCGCCCCGGTCCAGAAACTCCGCCGCGCGCCTTTGCGCGAAGGCGAGGCCCTCGGCGCCGCCGCGATGCAGAATATTGGTGTCCGCGACGCCAGCGATGAGCGCGAAGATCGCCTGCACCCGCGCGGCTTCCAGATCATGCGGCGCAAGCCTTAGGCCTTCGTCGAGAGCGGGCGCGCCCAACATGTAAACGCTTGGAAATCCCGTCGCCGCTTCGCCCCTCGCGCCGCTCGCGCCATATCTGCGGCCGGCCCGCGATCCGTGGCTATGCAGCGCGGCGGGGCCCTCGTGGATCGCCCGCCCCCAACGGCGGCTGACGGTCGCGCCAAGCGTTGGTTCGCGGGCGTTGCGCAAGGCGGCGGCGGCGCAAAGGAGGCCAAGGCCGAAGATCGCGCCTCTATGGGTGTTGACGCCGCCGGTCGCCGCCAGCATCTCGGCTTCCGCCGCCATGCCGACGCCGCGCAGGCGATCCATATCGGCGCCGGCGCCGGCGGCCTTTGCGATCGCCGCAAAAAACGGTTCAAGAACACCCGCGCTGCGATGAAGCAAAGCGGCGTCCATATCGGCGTGGCTGCCATTATCGACATGGCTGACGAGGCCGGGCTTTGGCCAGGTGTCGACCTCGAGGCGAAGACAGGCCGTGGCGAGCGCGCCGATCGCTTCCGGCGTCAAGGCGGCCTTTTCGCCGCTCGCCGGGTTTTGGGGCGCTTCCGGGCTGACGCGCAGAGCAAGCGCGGCGCTCACGAGGCGGCGCGCCAGTCTCGCGCTCCCCGAGTCGCGACGCCCGGAGTAAGGAATGCGCGCCGCGGCCATAGAGCGACGTCTTTGATGGTCTTGACCAGGATTTCTTCGGCTCCAGCGGCGAGTTCGCGCCAGTTTGCCGCCAAGCCCGCATCGAGCCGGAGGATCTCTCCGTCGAGCCGCATGGGAGCGCCGGCCTCGATCCGCGCCAGCCCTTCAAGCAGCGCCGCGACGTCAGCGTCGGGCGCGACGGCGAAAAGAAGATCGAGGTCGGAGGAGGGGCTCAAATAATCGAGGCCTGTCAGGGCGGACCAGGCAAGGGCGCCGAAAACGCGCGGCTCAACGCCAACGCCATTGCAAAAGTGGAAGATCGCCTCGATCGCCGGGCGCCACCCTGCTGGCGCGAAGGCTGCGCAATCGGCGAGGAGCGGCGGCGGCTCAAGGCTCAAAATCGCGCCGGGCGCGAGTTGCAAGGCGATGCGCTTCTTGCCATGCGCGGGCGGCAACGGAATGCCGGCCGGAACGAGGTCTCTTGCGTCGCAAGGCGCGCGGCGGCGGGCGATCAGCGGGCGGTCCGCCAGCACCCAATCTTTTAAGAGCGGGTCCGTGAGGTCCGGCCGCTCGGCGAGCATCAAGGCGTAAGCTTGCGCCTCGACGCGAAGCAGCGCGTGGCGCGCGGGCGAAGCTGGCGTTCCCCACGCCGCGAACAAACGATCAGACATCGCTGGCCGCGAGGGACTGGACGCGCAACGCTATGTCCGCGGCTTTGGGTCTCCCGCCGCGCGCCTTGCCGAGGGCGTCGCGGTGATCGCCGGCGGTCGGTTGGCGTTGAAGCAGCTCCGATAGCTGCGCGGCAAGCGATTTATTCGGGTCCCAGCTTTCGAGCACGGCGCCGGTCTGCGCGAGATTATCGAGCCCCGGCGCAAAGACGGGGGTCGATTTCGCCTTCTCTTTCAACACGTCGATTGAAAGCTTCGTCACGCGCGACATGGATGGCAGGTCCATCACTTCGGGGTCGGCGCCCGGCAGGGCGACCAGAACGCGCGTCGAAAGCGCGGTGGCGATGAAGGCGCCTGCGGCGGTGTGGCCATAGAGCAGGCCGATCGTCGCTATGCCGCGGAGATCAGCGAGAATGAGGCTTTTTGACAGATGCGCGAGATATTCGCTGAGGCCCAGCATCTCGTCGCGCTTGCTCATGCGCTGGCTGTCGCTGTCGACGAGAACGAGCAGGGGCCCCGTGTGGCCCGCCTCGATGACCGCCAGCACCTTTCGCGCCAATTTCACCGCGCCGTCGACGCCGAGCGCGGCCCTGTGCGCAATGCCGATCACTTCAGTGCGGGCGCCGTTTTCTGAAGGCCCCGAACCGAAGACAAGCCCTTCATCGTCGACCACGACATCATGGCCTTGGGGAAAGAGCGAGGCCAGGATTTCATCGGGCGTCATGGCTTTTCTCCTGAACCTTGTCGGCGATCTCGATGAAGGCGTCGGTTTCCATGTCGGGAATTTTTTCGGGCGCGGCGACGCCGAGCTTGGCCCAGATTTCCGTCGCGTCCGCGCAGGCGCCGAAGCGCTCCAGCCTTTGTTCGAGCCGCGCCTGCTCGGCCAGCATGGAGGCGAGATCGAAGCGCGGAGCGGTTTGGATCAGTTCCAGCGCCGCCTGGCGAAAACTCTCGATCGAATCATCGGCAAAACCGTCGGCGACGCCAAGCAGGCGGCGGCTCTTGCCGCCCATCGTCCGCCAGACGAGCGCGCGGTCTTGTGAATCGAATTCCTCGACGCCTTTGTTGGTCTCGATCACTTCGGGGCCTGAGACGCTGATGCGGCCTTGCTCGGAGACCACAAGAGCGCTGCAACAGCCGGAGATCAATCCGCCGCCGCCATAACAGCCGGCGCGGCCGCCGATCAGTCCGATGACGCGCCCGCCAGCGGCGCGCAAGTCAAGGACTGCGCGCATGATTTCAGCGATCGCCAGTTCCCCGGCGTTCGCTTCCTGCAGCCGAACCCCGCCCGTATCGAACAGGATGAGCACGTCGCTGACATTTGCGCGGGCGGCGCGCAAAAGCCCGACAAGCTTCGCGCCATGCACTTCGCCGAAGGCGCCGCCCATGAAGCGGCCTTCCTGCGCGGCGATGAAAAATTTTTTGCCTTTGAGCGTCCCGCGCCCGACGACCATGCCGTCGTCGAACTGCTTGGGCAGGTCGAAGATATCGAGATGCGGGCTTTCTTCGCGCTCCGCCGGGCCGATGAATTCCTGGAAACTGCCGGGATCGACGAGGCCCGCGATGCGCGCGCGGGCGCTCGCCTCGTACCAGCTCACAAGGGCGGGATTGGCGTTCAGCAAGGCGCTCAAGCGCTTTCCTCCTCGATCAGCCGCAGCCCCTGGGCGAGCCGCAAGGCGACGGTATCCGGCCGCGCGCCGCCATCATTGATCGACATGCGCAATCCTCCGGGCGAATAGCGCTCGACGAAATCGGCGACGACCGCCGACCAGACTTCCCCGAAGCCATGCGCGGCGGTGGCGACGTCGATCAGGCAATCCTCATCCGGCAGCATGCGCTCGACCAGCACTTCGAGATTGCCGGAGGCGACGACGCCGACGATCGCCTCGCGCTTCGTTCCCGATGCGGGCTTTCTGGCTTTATGACGAAATGTGAGATTTTCCATTGGTCCGCTCCTCACCAGTTGCGGAATTTCGACGGCGGCCGGTAGAGACCGCCCGACCAGCGCACAAGGTCCTTGATTGATCGCGCCGCGAGCAGGCTGCGGTCGGCGTCGAGCACGTCGACGCCAAGATCTTCCGGGCGCTGAATGACGCCGCGTTCGCGCAGGCGCCGCACCATTTTGGCGTCGCGCCCGCGGCCGACTTCTGTATAACCCGCGACGCCCCGCACGGCCTGTTCGCGCTCATCCCTGTCGCGGCAGAGGAGGAGATTGGCGATTCCTTCCTCGGTCACAATATGGGTCACATCGTCGGCGTAGATCATCACCGGCGCCAGATCGAGATGCAGTTTTTCGGCGAGCGCGATGGCGTCGAGCTTTTCAACGAATGTCGGCGCATTGCCCTCGCCAAAGGTCTCACCGATCTGGACGACGAGTTTCCGGCCCCGACGCAGAGCGGGGCTGCCGTCGGGGTCCGCCTCCTTGCCAGCCTGTAGCCAGGGCTGGCTTGGATGGCGCCGTCCGCGTGCGTCGGAACCCATGTTCGGCGCGCCGCCAAAGCCGGCGATGCGCGAAGTCGTGACCGTCGAGCTGTTGCCGTTGAGGTCGATCTGCAGGGTCGAGCCGATGAACATGTCGCATGCGTAAAGCCCGGCGGTCTGGCAGAAGGCGCGGTTGGAGCGCAGCGATCCATCGGGCCCGGTGAAATAAATGTCGGAGCGCGCCTCGATATAATCATCCATGCCGACCTCGGAGCCGAAGCAATGGATCTGCTCGACGAAGCCGGATTCGATCGCCGGAATCAATGTCGGATGCGGGTTCAGCGCCCAGCGCGTCGCAATTTTGCCTTTGAGGCCAAGACGCTCGGCGAAGGTCGGCAGCAACAGTTCGATCGCCGCCGTGTTGAAGCCAATGCCATGGTTCAGCCGCTTCACGCCATAGGGGGCGTAAATGCCTTTTATCGCCAGCATCGCGGTGAGGATCTGCGTTTCGGTGATGGCGCCGGGATCGCGCGTAAACAGCGGCTCAACATAAAAGGGTTTACGCGCCTCGATGACGAAATCAACGCGGTCGCCCGGGATGTCGACGCGCGGCACCTTGTCGACGATAGCGTTCACTTGCGCGATGACGACGCCGCTCTTGAAGGCCGTCGCCTCGACGACGGTCGGAGTGTCCTCCGTATTGGGTCCGGTGTAGAGATTGCCGTTGCGGTCCGCGCTGACCGCCGCGATCAGCGCGACATTGGGGGTCAGATCAATGAAGTAGCGTGCGAACAGCTCGAGGTAGGTATGGACGGCGCCAAGCTCGATCTGGCCGCCGAACAGCATTTTCGCGATGCGCGCCGCCTGCGGGCCGGAATAAGCGTAATCGAGCCGCCTGGCGACGCCGGTTTCAAAGACGTCGAGGTGCTCGGGCAGCACGACGCCCGACTGCACCATATGGAGATCGTGGATCTTGGCCGGGTCGACGTCCGCGAGCGCCCTTGCGAGCAGATCCGCCTGTTTCTGATTGTCGCCTTCGAGGCAGACGCGATCGAAGGGTTTTATCACCGCTTCGAGAAGGGAAACGGCCTTGTCCACGCCGACGATCTTGCCCGCCGCCAGCGATGCCCCCGCTGTGATCCGCTGCGCCCGCGCCGCCCGCTCCGCGCCCCATTGGCTCATGCTTCGCCCCTCGACATTCATTGGTTGGCGCGGGCTTCGGGCGACGGCCAATGTGCCGGCGCCCTCGGCCGCCGCGTCAGGCGCCGCGCCTGCTCGTGTTGTATACAAAAATATGAGAAAATCAATACGCCGTATACACAAAGTCCGTAAAAAGCCGACAGCTCCGCTTACGTATTCCCAGCTGCTCCAAGCGCGAGCTTAATCTTATCCAGCTCGGTCAAACTTATCGATGAGTGGCATAAAGCACCGTGTAATCAATAAATTGGAGACATAGAATAGCTCGCCCGGCTGTCGCATGGATCAAATCAAAAGGATTTGCTGGCTTGCGAAGTTACAGTTCGCCCGCGCGCCTGGATCTTTTTCGCGCTGGTTGCGTATACAAGATTGCGTTTTTAGGATGATCACGTATACTTCTGTCGCCGCCAGCAAGAGCGGCGCTTTTGCAGGAGGAAACGCGGAATGAGCCCTAGCCGTCTCATCATTGGCGCGTCGCGCCGTGACTTTGCCAGGAGCGCGGGATCATGACGATTTTCGGCGTCGCCCTTCTTTCGATCTGCACCCTCATCGGCGTCTTTCTCGGCGATGTTCTTGGTCTCCTTCTCGGCGTCAAGGCGAATGTCGGCGGCGTCGGCCTTGCGATGATGCTGCTGATCGCGGCGCGCGTCTGGCTGCAGAAGTCAGGCGCCCTCTCCCACGGCGTCAAGCTGGGCGTCGAGTTCTGGGGCACGATGTATATCCCCATCGTCGTCGCAATGGCGTCTCAGCAAAATGTCGTAGCGGCGCTTCGCGGCGGCCCGCTGGTGCTTGTGACGGCGATCGGGACCGTCATCGCCTGTTTCGGCGCGACGGCGCTCATCGGGCGGATCGGCAGAGAGCGGCCCTCGGACGTCCATGATGAAGCCGAGGTCGAACGTGGCGGGGAGATTATTTCCGGCGATCTCGTTCCCGATGCACCGAGCAAAAAGGCCTGATGCTCATGATGCATATGATCCAGCACATCTTCATCGAGCAAAGCCTCGTCGCCGCCTTCGCCTTCGTCGGCGTCGTCATGTGGGTTTCGCTCATTATTTCAAAACGGCTGACCATGGGGCGCATCCACGGCTCGGCCATCGCGATCGTCATGGGCCTTGGCCTTGCCTATGTCGGCGGCCTTGTCACCGGCGGCCAGAAAGGGATCGCCGACATTCCCGTCTTTGCCGGAATCGGCCTTCTCGGCGGCGCCATGCTGCGCGATTTCGCGATCGTCGCGACGGCCTTCGAGGTCGATGTCGTTGAGGCGCGCAAAGCGGGAATGCTCGGCGTTTTCGCTCTCGTGATCGGCACCGTGCTTCCCTTCATCATCGGCGCCGCGGCCGCGGTGGCCTTCGGCTATTCGGACGCCGTGAGCATCACGACGATCGGCGCCGGCGCGATCACCTATATCGTCGGCCCCGTCACCGGAGCGGCGCTCGGCGCGAGTTCGACCGTCATCGCGCTTGCGATCGCAACAGGCGTGCTGAAAGCCGTGCTCATCATGGTGACGACGCCGATGCTCGCGCGCTTCGTCGGCCTCGACAATCCGCGCTCCGCGATGGCTTTCGGCGGCTTGATGGGAACGGTGAGCGGCGTCGCCGGCGGCCTCGCCGCGACAGATCCGAAACTGGTGCCCTATGGCGCTTTGACGGCGACATTTCATACAGGCATCGGTTGCCTTGTCGGACCGTCCATTCTCTATCTGGCGGTCCGCGCGATAACAGGATGACTATGGCCAGGATCACGCAAAGCAGCAACGACAAGATTGAGTCGTCGCCACTCTCGGCAAAACGCGACCGCGAGGACCCAGGCCTGCTGTCGGATCAGATCCGCAACGCTCTTACCGATGAAATCGCGTCGGGCAAGCTCCCCGCCGGCGCGGCGCTCGACGAGCAGGATCTCGCCAATCGCTTCGGGGCCTCGCGCACGCCGGTGCGAGAGGCGCTTCGCCAATTATCGGTCAGCGGCCTAGTCGAGATAAGGCCGAGGCGAGGGGTCGTCGTCACGCGCCTGACGCCGGAGCAGATCATGGATATGTTCGAGACGACGGCGGAAGTTGAGGCGATGTGCGTGAGGCTCGCCACCTATCGCATGACGCCGCTCGAACGCAGCCATTTGCTCGATCTGCACGAGGCTTCGCGCAGTCTGGTCGAAAAGGGCGACATCGACGGCTATGACGCCTTCAACAGCCGTTTCCACGAGGCGATCTATCTCGCAACCCACAACAGTTTCATGGCCGAGCAGGCGCTCGCGATCCGCGCGCGGCTCAAATCATTCCGCCGCACGCAATTGCGCCAGGCCGACCGCATCCATCGCTCGCGGGACGAACATGAGGGCATCATGGTCGCCATCGCGCAAGGCGATGGCGAGGAGGCCTCGCGGCGGATGCGGGCGCATATGCTGAACGCTGCGAGCGCTATTGGCAGCTATATCGCGGCGCATTCGATCGCGGATTGAGGCTTCGCCGACGCGTGATAATGCCGAATTCCACACTTCGGAAGTGAAGTTGTCATATCGGAGTTATATGCAACCGCCTCATGTTGAACTGACGCGCTCAGGCCGTACTGGGCGGGCGTCTTTTTTTAACGGGGGGCTAAATGATCAGGTTGCTTCGGTTGGCGTTTGCGTCGCTGGCTTTCGCCGCGGCCTTGGCGATGCCCGGGATCGCGTCGTCGCGGGATTGGGATTGGCATGGTCCTGGCGGCTCTCACCGAATCGAACATGTGTTCGTCATAACGTTGGAGAACGAGGGCTATGACGTCACCTTCGGCGCCGCCTCGAAGGCGCCCTATCTGTCGCAGACCCTGAAGGCGAAAGGCGCGTTGCTGACGCAATATTTCGGCACGGGGCATTTTAGCCTTGATAACTATATCGCCATGATCAGCGGTCAGGCGGCGACCAACGAGACACGCGCTGACTGCCAGACCTACGCCGATTTCCAGCTAAGCGGCATGACGGCGGACGGCCAGGCGATCGGCATCGGCTGCGTTTACCCAAGAACGATCAAAACCCTGCCGGATCAGATGAGAGCGGCCGGCAAGACGTGGCGCGCCTATATGGAGGATATGGGCGCCGATCCCAGCCGGGAAGCGTCAACCTGCGGTCATCCCGTTCTCAACGCGGCTGACAACACACAGAACGCCGAAGCGCCGAACGCCAAAGCGCCTCGAGGCGATCAATACGCGAGCCGGCATAATCCTTTCGTTTATTTCCATTCCATCATCGACTCCGCCGATTGCGAGGCCAATGTCGTCAATCTCGATCGCCTGTCTCACGACATCGCATTTGAGGCGACGACGCCCAATTTTGTTTTCATCACGCCCAATCTTTGCAATGACGGGCATGACGCGCCTTGCGTCAACGGTCAGCCTGGCGGCCTCGTTTCGGCGGATCAATTTCTGCAAAAGTGGGTTCCAATCATCATGTCGTCGCCTGCCTATCAGCGCGGCGGCCTTTTGGTCATCAATTTTGACGAAGGCGGAATTGGGAGCGTCGCCAAAAATGCGTCCGGCGGCTATGTTATCAGCACCCCGGGAGAGAGCTGCTGTAGCGAACAGCCGGGACCCAATCTCGGATCGTTTCCGCAAACCATCAAGATCGGCTCGTATTCGCTCACCAATCAGGGGTTTGGCGGCGATAGGTCGGGCGCCCTGTTGCTTTCGCCTTTCATCAAGCCGGGCTCCGTCTCCAACACGCCCTTTAACCACTATTCTCTGCTGAAGACCGTGGAGGATATATTCGGCCTCGATTACCTCGGTTACGCGGCCCAGCCTGGCCTTGTCGGCTTCTTTGGTTGCGTCTCTTCGGACATCACCGTGAACACTGAAGATCAGTTCTCTACTTGCAGGCAGCGCCGATAATTCGGCTTTTGCGGGCGGGTTCTGGCGGGCGAGCGTCAGGCTCGCCCGTTTTTCCTGTATGAACGAATCGTTCGGGACGCTGAAATCCAACAGGGGCATCCAACAGGGATATGGCCGCTATGAGGTTAGCGGCGTCCCGTTCGCACAACACAGGGCCCGGGGCGGGGCGCCGCCGCGGCCTGCCTCAGGCCGGCACCGCGTCCGCGTCAGACGAGAGCCGCGTCGAGCGTGATTTCCGCTTTCAGAAGTTTGGAAACCGGGCAGCCTTGTTTGGCCTTGTTGGCGAGTTCGAGGAAAGTCGCCTGATCGGCCCCCGGCACTTGCGCGCGCAAGGTGAGGTGGACCTTGGTGATGGTGAAACCGTCGCCCTCTTTCTCGAGCGTCACTTCCGCTGTCGTGTCCATCTGTTCGGCAGTGAGCTTGGCCTCGCCGAGAATAAGCGAGAGCGCCATGGTGAAGCAGCCGGCGTGCGCGGCGCCGATGAGTTCCTCCGGATTGGTGCCGGGCTGACCCTCGAAGCGGCTGGCGAAGCCGTAAGGATAGGCTTTCAATGCGCCGCTTTCGGTCGAGATGGAGCCTTTGCCGTCCTTTATGCCGCCCTGCCAGGCGGCCGATCCGGTTTTTTTCATGGATGTTCTCCTTGCGCTCGTTCGGCGCGCATCCTGCCCGCCGCACCGAGCGATGACCTAAAACCGGCGGCGTGACAAGAGGGTTCCAAGCTGCAAGCAACAGCGCGGCTCAGCCGGTCAGCCAAAACGGTAGCCGGAAATAGCGGCGCCGAAAACATGGTCGCTATAGTCCCTGACGCCCTGATCGGCCCCGGCGGCGCCCGCCGCGACCATCAGCGGGATCAGATGATCCTCATAAGGCTGGCTGATGCGTGCGCCGGGCGCCTGATCCCACGCGGCCAAAGCGGCGTCGCGGGCGGCGGGGTCAGGGTTCGTCACGGCTTTGGTCAGCCATGCGTCGAATGTTTCGGCGACGGCGAGCACGCGGCGGTCGGCGCCATAGAAATTTTGCAGATTGTGGAAGCTGAGGCCGCTCCCGATAATCAGCACGCCCTCGTCGCGCAAGGGCGCCAGAGCGCGGCCGATGGCGATATGGCGCGCGGGATCAAGCGGATGGACCATGGAGAGCTGAACCACCGGAATATCGGCGTCTGGATATAACAGCAGCAGCGGGATGAAGACGCCATGATCGAAGCCGCGCGACAAATCCTCGCCGCTGTCGATCCCGGCGGCTTTCAGGCGAGCGACGACCTCGGCGGCAAGTTCTGGATCGCCGGGCGCGGCGTAACGCAATTCGTAGGTGTGCGGCGGAAAGCCAAAATAATCATAGATCAGCGGCGGATTGGCGGCCGCCGTAACGGTCGGACGGTTTTCCTGCCAATGGCCGGAAATAATCAGGATCGCGCGCGGGCGCTGGCCGACGGCGGCCGGGATGCCGCGCAGGTAAGCCTCCATGGCTTTCCATGCGTTCGGGGCTTTGGCTGGCGGGTCCATGAAGAAACACGGGCCGCCGCCATGCGGGATAAACCAGACGGGCAGGCGGTTTGTTGCAGTCATGGAGCCAGCTTTCTTTTTTCACTTTTTTGGCGGCCAAACAATTCGGCCATGATAGCGGCCTGAGCCCGATCGGCTCAAGTCCATTGTCCTGTTTGCGACACGCCCTTGCGCGAACGCCTCTGATCCAATGCGGCAAGAACCTTGCTTATGGGCCGCGCGGGCGCGCCGGCAAGGCGGAGTCGCAAGACAATTGACGGGGATGTTACATGCCAGCAGATTCGGGTTTCTTCGTGGATTGGGACGGAAATACGCGCAGCACCTCGGATCCAGGGGGCGGCTATCTCTGCGAGATCGACGTTCCAGCCCGCTATGTCGCCGTCACGACCAGGAGCGGCGCGCTGGTGCATGAGGGCACGCTCTACAAGACCCTGGCCGATGTCGAGAAGGCCGGACTGAAGACGCGGTTCGTGCCCGGATCGCATCCCTGGGGCCGTCCTGAAGACGGTTTTTGATCCGAACGTGCAGCGTCGCGCCGCCGGCAAAGCAGACTCGCGGCGGCGCGGGCGGTCGAGAGGATTGCGGACCGCTTACTCCTGCCGCTCGAACCCCGCGCTGATAATGAGATCGACCTCGTCGCCGATGAGCGGCAGATAGGTCTTCACGCCGAAATCGCTGCGCTTGATCGAGCCCGTCGCATTGAAGCCGGCGGTATATTTCTTGTTCAGCGGGTTGACCCCGGCGTCGTTGAATGTGACGGCGAGCGTGACGGGCTTGGTGACGCCGTGAAAGGTCAGATCGCCGGTGAGCTTGCCGGTTCCCTTGCCGGTCTCGACGACTTTGACCGACTTGAACGTAATGTCGGGAAATTTCGCCGCGTCGAACCATTGGTCGCCCTTCAGCTCGCCGTCGAGCTTGGCGTTGCTGGTCGAGACCGTGTTGGTTGGAATGTGGATCTCGACGGCGCTTTTTGCCGGCGCTTTCGGGTCGAGGTCCAGCGTGCCGGTGACATTGGTGAATTCGCCGTACCAGGTCGTAAAGCCCATATGCGAAACGCTGAACAGAACGCGGGTATGAATAGGATCGACCGCATAGGCGCCGGGCTGGACGGCGGCGGGATTGGTCTTGCGCGCGGACGTGGCGGGCGGCTCGGCCTTGACGCTCGACCCGGCGAGGGGCGACGTCAGAAGGGCCGCGCCGAGGAGGACTGGAAAGAGTTTTTGCAACATGGCTTTGGCTCGCTCTCCGTGGGGCTGAATGCGCCCCAGATCGGCGTGACATAGCCGCATCTTTGTGCCAAAAAAACTGATAAAGAATTGATAAGCTCTATCCGAAAGTTCGATAATGTCCGTCTCGGCCCCGTCGTTCGACCAGTTGCGCGTCTTGCTGGCGGTTGTCGAGGAAGGCAGCTTTTCCGGCGCCGCGCGGCGGCTGAACCGGGCGCAATCGGCGATCACCTACGCCGTCCAGCGACTGGAGGAGCAACTCGGCGTCGTCCTTTTCGACCGCGCGGGCTACCGTCCGATCCTGACGGAAGCCGGGCAAACGCTGCTGCCGCGCGCGCGGCTCATCGCGGACGAGATGCAGGCTCTTTGCAATCATGCAGAGGGGGTCAACGCGGGCATTGAGCCTGAACTGCGGCTTGTTGTCGACGCAATGTTCCCGATGTGCGCCCTTGTCGAGGCGCTGCGCGATTTCAGCGGGCGCTTTCCTTCGGCCCCGCCGCGCATTTTCGTCGAGACTTTGGGCTCTGCAACCGAACTGGTGCTGAACGAGACCTGCGCCATTGGGCTGCTCTTGGGCTTCAACAGCGATTTTGAATCGCTGCAACGGCAGAAGCTCATGGAAATCGCCATGATTCCCGTCGCCGCGCCAGATCATCCGCTCGGGCTCATGGGCCGCGCCGTCGGCAAGGAAGAGCTTCGCCAGCATGTGCAGCTCGTCCTTTCGGACCGCTCGGGGCTCTCGGGCAGCCGAGATTATGGCGTGTTCTCGCCGAAGACATGGCGGCTCGCCGATCTTGGCGCGAAGCACGCCATGCTGAAGGCCGGGCTTGGCTGGGGGAGCCTGCCGGCTCACCTTGTCGAAGAGGATCTGGCGGCGGGCCAATTGCGCCGGATCGAGATTCTGGCGGAGGACGGCGCAGTCGAGACTGTGACGCTGCCGCTCTGCTCCGCCTATCGCCGCGATCGGCCGCCGGGTCCAGCCGGGCGATGGCTGCTCAATCATCTCGCCGGGTTGACGGAAATCCGGAAGATCGCCGGATGAGCGTCCTCAAAGGACGCTCTTGGCCTCGACGTCCGGTCCGCGCACGCTTTCCCTCGGAGACGCCGCGAAGCGGCCTTCCTCGGCCTTGTAGAAATATTGGCTCGCCACCAGCCAGCCTTTGAGCGGTCGGAGCGGCAAAATGCAGGAGATCAGCAGCACGGGCAGGCTGGTCACGAGATGAACCCAGAGCGGCGGCGCATAGGCGTAGTCGAGCCAGACGGCGAAGAAAACCGCGGGGACGCAGAAGAAGCAGATGACGAAGAAGGCCGGGCCATCGGCCGGGTCCGCGAACGAATAATCGAGATGGCAGATCTCGCACTCTCGTCGCAGCTTCAGAAAACCCTGGAAGAGATGCCCCTTGCCGCAGCGCGGACACCGCCCTCTGACGCCCGTGCGGATCGGGCTGAGCGGCGGCCACTCCTCGTTCGTCTTGGATTCATCAATCATCGGCCTGTTCCAATCCCGGCAAATTGTATGCAATCAATTTGCGCGCCCGTAGCTCGCCCGACGCCAAACCCGCCCCGCCGGAGTCCGGAAACATTCCACAAGGGCAGAATTGCTCTCAGATTGTATGTGGACAGGCGCTCCGCCTTGTCAAGCGCAGCCGTGGGTCGGCCCGGCGGCGCGAATGTCGCAGTGCGCCGCTCGCCCAGGTGATCGCCTGGAGATGGGCGCTGGATCGCTGGCCGCGGCTAAACCACCGTCGAGGACATCGCTGGCGATTGCGCGAGAAGATCAGCGACGATCTCGAGGCTTTGCGCAAGCTCCTGCCGCGTCGCCGCCGCGCCGAGGCCAAGCCGCACCGCTTCCGGCGGCGCCGACAGCGCAAAGGCGTCGCTGGCGACGACGCTGACGCCGGCCGTGCGCAGCAAGCTGACGAATTCGCCGCGCGTCCAGGGCGCCGGCAGCCTGAGCCAGAGATGAAACGCTTCTTTATTGGCGCCGCGCGCCGCGATTGGGAGCTTCTCTGCGACGATCGCCTGCCGCGCCGCGGTCTCCTTACGGATGGCGGCGAGCGCGGCCTCGGCGACGCCGTCGTCGATCCAGCGTGTCGCGATCGCGGCGGTCAGCGGCGAGGCCATCCCCATTGTGGCGCGGATGGCGCCGGCGAGACGGGCGGCCATCCTGGCGTCCGGGGCGACGAGATAGGCGATGCGCAGCGCCGGCGACAGGCATTTGCCGAGGCCCGCGATATGATAGACGAGATCGGGCGCCAGAGCTGCGAGCGGCGGCGGCGCCTTCCTTGGCAGCAGGCCGTATGCGTCGTCCTCGATGATCGGAACCTTATGGCGCAGCGCCAGCGCGGCGAGCGCCTCGCGCCGCCCGAGCGACATGGTGGCGGTGGTCGGATTATGCAGGGTCGGCGTGCAATAGAGGGCTTTGGGCCGCTCCTTGCGGCAGATTGCGTCGAAGGCCTCCGGCACGACGCCTTCCGCGTCGATTGCGACCTCAGTAAGCTTGATGCGCAAATGCGCCGCCAGCGCGCGAAAGCCGGGATAGGTCAGCGCCTCGGCGCAGATGGTTTCTCCGGGCGCGGCGATGAGGCTCAAGATGGCGAGCAGGGCGCCTTGCGCGCCGGGAGCGACCAGCACGCGCTCGCTCAAAAGCCCCGGCAGGCGCCCCGAGAGCCAATGCGCGCCGGCCGCGCGGTCGGCGCTCGCGCCGCCCGGCTCCTGGTAGCGCATCAGGAGACCAAGGCCGTGGCTCGCTTCGAGTTTGGCCATGGCTTCCCACATCCGCGAGGACAAAGCTGGATCGTCAAAGCGCGGCGGCAGATTCATGCTCATGTCGATGAGGCCGCTCGCGGGACCCCCCTGAGGCGCCGCCCGCTTCTGGCGGACATAGGTGCCTTGCCCGACTCTGCCCTCGATGAGGCCGCGCCGGCGCGCCTCGGCATAGGCGCGGCTGACCGTCGTGAAGTCGATCCCCAGCGAATCGGCGAGCGTCCTCTGCGGCGGCAGGCGGACGCCGCCTGCAAGCGCGCCCGAAGCAATGTCGGCGGCGATGGCGTCGGCGATGGCGAGATAGAGAGGGCCCGCCGCTTTTCTGATCGACGGCGTCCAGACGCCTGCGTCAATATCGTCCATCGCGGTTCCTTGCTGCGGTTCCCTGCGGCAAATTCTATCAATGTATGTATATTGTATGCTTATGTTGCTGCGCAAGGGTGTTTGCGACGCCAGTTCCGTGAGGGACGTTCAGAACCGCGTCGTCAAGGCGATGAGCCAAGCAGGGCTTGCCGAAAGCGCCGCCGCCTCCAATGCGCGGTCGAACCCCGTGAGAATCGCGAGGCCGGCGGCGATCAGGACGATCGCGAAGGCGGCGCGCCCGAGCCGCGCCGTCCGTCCGGCCATCCAGCGCCCGCGCGCGGCAAGCCGGCCAAAGCCGTAGCCGACGCCAAGCAGCGCGAGCGCCGCCCCCAGCGAAAACAGAAACATGGTCGCGATCGCAGCGGCGACCGAGCCGCCGCTGGCGGCGAGCGCAAAGGCCGCCCCGAGGGTCGGGCCAACGCAAGGGGCCCAGGCGAAAGCCAGCACGACTCCCGCCCCGGCGAAGCCCCAGAGGCCCGCGGATGGCAAATGTTTTGAAAGACCTTCGCCCCATTGCGACAGGGAGGAAAGCGCGCGCTCCGATCCAAGGCCGAGCGCCGGGATCAGGATGATGACGCCGGCGGCCACCATGATCGCCGCGGCGATGGCGCGCACGACGCGCGCCTCGCCAAGCCCGACGCCAAAAGACGCGATGGCGCCGCCAACGACGCCAAAGGTCAGGGCGAGCCCCAAAGCCAGCGCGATCGGACCGCGCGGATCGCGCGATCGCGCGCCGGCGATGATGATTGGCGCCAGCGGCAGCACGCAGGGGCTGAAAACGCTGAGCAATCCAGCGATGAAGGCGAGGCCGAGATTCATAGTGTCAACGGCTGCCTGCGCGCGCGCGATTCTTTGCCTCCGCTGTGCTGCACGGCGGGCCGGCTCCTTGCATGATGGGCGATCGCAGTCTGACGCGAAAAATCAGCCGCGCCGACGGCGTCTTTTGCGCATCATAGCCGGTTTTGCAAAGGAAGTGGGGCGCAGGCCGTCGATTGAGGTCAGATCCTCGCGGCGGTGAGGCTCGCCGACCCCCAGGTCGTGCGCCAGCGCGTTTTCACCGACGTCAGGCCGACGAGAGCCAGCACAGCAAGCGCGGCGAAGACCATGAGGCCGAGCTGATAGCTGCCGGTCAACTGCTTTGAAAAGCCAAGGCTCGAGGCGAGGAAAAAGCCGCCGACGCCGCCGGTCATGCCGATAAGGCCCGTCATCACCCCCATTTCGGCCCTGAATCGCTGAGGCACGAGCTGAAAAACGGCGCCATTGCCCATGCCGAGCGCCAGCATCCCGATGATGAAGATCGCCAGCGCCATGCCCGCCTGGGGCAGATGGAAGCTGACGATGGCGAGCACCGCCGCGGCGACGGAATACATGATGGTCAGCGTTCTGATGCCGCCGATGCGGTCGGCGAGCGCGCCGCCGATCGGGCGCACCATTGAACCGGCGAAAACCGCCGCGGCCGTGAAATAGCCAGCGCTGATCGCGCTGAGGCTATATTCTGTATTGAAGTAGATGGTCAGGGATGACGCGAGGCCGGAAAAGCCGCCGAACGTCACGGCGTAGAAGAACATGAACCACCAGCTGTCCGGGATTTTCAGCACCGCCATATATTCCTTCAAGGTTTTCGGCGGCGGCGTCGTCGGGCTGTCTTTGGCGAAGACCGCATAGACGATGAAGGCGATGATGAGCGGTATCGCGGCAAGGCCAATGACATTCATCCAGCCATAGGCGGCGGCGAGCGCCGGCGCGAAAAGCGCGGCGAAGACCGTGCCGGAATTGCCGGCGCCTGCGATGCCGAGCGCGATTCCCTGATATTGCGGCGGATACCAGCGCGAGGCGAGCGGAAGCGCGACGGCGAAGGACGCGCCGGCGAAGCCGAGCACGAGCCCGAACAGCAGGATCTGGGCGAAGCTGTCTATGCCGATCAGCCAGGCGGCGACGACGCCAAGGATCACGATCGTCTGGCCGATGAGGCCGGCGGCCTTCGGCTTCACGCGATCGACGAGCACGCCCATGACGACGCGCAGCAAGGCCCCGGCGAGAATGGGGACCGCCACCATCAAGCCTTTCTGGGCGGGATCAAGATGCAGGCTGCTGGCGATCTGAACGCCGAGCGGGCCGAGGATCACCCACACCATGAAGCTCATGTCGAAATAGAAGAAAGCAGAAAGGAGAGTCGGTAAATGGCCTGCTTTTAAGAACTCTCGCTTGATCATCGCCCCTCGCGTATCGTTATTATGGATGGCCTCCCGCCAAATCTTGGCGCATCGGACCGTTCTTGAAGAAAGCAATCGTTGTGCCGGTTGAAACAAACGGGCGCCTCCTCGCCGCCGAGCCGCGGAGCCTTCGCCATTGACCCGAGATGCGCCGCCTCCCATCGCCGATAGCGGATCTGGCCGCCTCGACGTGCAAGCCGGCCTCAAAAGCGAGCGCGGCCGTCGTGAGCGCAACGAGGATTACGCGGGCGTCTATTTCGGCACGCCGGATCAAAGGGCGCGGCTTGGCGTCGTCGCGGCGATCGCCGACGGAATCGGCGGCGCCAAGGGCGGGCGCGTCGCGGCGGAGCTCGCCGTGCGCAGCTTCATCGACGGTTATCTCAGCCAATCGGAGACGCGCGGCGTGCGGCTCGCCGGCGCAAGATGCCTCGAGGCGATCAATCGCTGGACCCATGCGATGGGACGCGCCGACGCCGGCCTGCAGGGCATGGGCTCGACCTTCACCGCTTTGATTTTACGCGGGCGCCAGGCCCATATTCTCCACGTCGGCGATTCCCGGCTCTATCGTCTGCGAGACGATCGATTGAGCCTTTTGACCAATGACCACACGCTGAGAGGGGCGGGACGCAACCACATATTGACGCGCGCGATCGGGCCGGCGGCGGGGCTCCAGATTGATTATGTGATGGAGGACGCGCGCCCGCATGACCGCTTCCTTCTGTGCAGCGACGGCGTTCACGGCGTTCTGTCCGAGCGGGCGCTGGAGGCGGAACTCGCGCGCCGCGCCGCCCCGGAGGAGACGGCGGCGCAAATCGTCGATGCGGCGATCGACGCCCGCGGCGGCGACAACGCCACAGCCCTGGTGATTGACGTATTGAGTCTTCCGGCCGCCAATCTCGCGGATTTGCAACTGGCGGCCGCCGCCATTCCGATCGCGCCGCCGCCGAACGCCGGCGCACGCGTCGATGATTATTTTTTAGGCGCCATGATCTCCGATGGCCCCTACAGCCGCGTGTTTAGCGGGATCGACGAGGCGACGCACCAGCCGGTTATTGTCAAGTTTCCGAAACCGCTGGTCGCCGCCGACGCCATTCTGCGGCAAGCTTTTCTGCGCGAAAGCTGGATCGCGACGCGCGTGCGCAGCCCCTTTGTGGCTGAGTGCGTCGAGGTTCCATCGCAGCGGCGAAGCTGCCTCTATACGGTGATGCCGCTCTACCAGGGCGAGACGCTGGAGCGCCGGCTGCTGCGCGCGCCGACGATCCGCCTCGCTTCCGGGCTCGGCATTGCGATCAAGCTCGCCAAGGCGGTGGCGGCGCTGCACCGCGCGGGCGTCATCCATCGCGATGTGAAGCCGGATAATGTCATCCTTCAGCCGGACGGCGGATTGAAGCTGGTTGATCTCGGCGTCGCCCGGCTGCCGCAACTGGAGGATGTGCCGATGGCCGCGGCGCCTGGCACGCCGAGCTTCATGGCGCCCGAATTGATCGCGGGAGCGGCGGGGGATGAGAAGTCGGATCAGTTTGCGCTGGGCGTCACAATCTTTCGGATGTTTACGGGCGCGCTGCCCTATGGCGAAATCGAGCCGTTTTCGCATCCGCGCTTCGGCCGGGCTGTGGCGCTGACGAAATTGCGCCCGGATCTCCCGGCCTGGCTCGACAGGCTTCTTGCCCGCGCCTTCGCGCTCCGGCCGGAAGACAGGTTCGACGATGTGCTGGAGCTGATCTTCGAGCTCGAACATGGCGCCGACCGCGCGCGGCCCATCGATGACGCGCCTGCGCCGCTCTATGAGCGCAACCCGCTGATCGTCTGGAAGGCAATCTCAGCGATGCTGGCGGCGGCGCTCATTGCGGCGCTCGCCCTGCATCGGCATTGACGTCGCCGGTTCCGATCAGATCAAGCTTCGGCTTGAAACGTTCCGCTCTCACCGATGGACGAGCACCGGCACCTTGCAATGGGTCAGCACCTTCGAAGTCTCGCTGCCGAGGATCAGCGCCGAGATGCCTTTGCGGCCATGTGAGGCCATGATGATCAAATCGGCGCCTTTTGAGGCCGCCGTGTCGATGATCGCCTGATAGGGGCGGTCATCCTCGACCTGAAGCGTCTCGACGGGAACGCCGGCCGCCACCGCCACGGCTGAGGCCTCGCCGAGGGTTTTTTCCGCCTGTTCTGCGAGGCGGGTGGTATAGTCATCGGGCGTGTCTTCAATCATCGCAGCTTCAGCCGAGAAAACGCGGAAGGGCAGGGTGACCGTGAGAATCGTGACCTTCGCGCCGATCGCCTTCGCCAGCTCGACGCCGTGGCTGACCGCCTTCGACGCCAGTTCAGAACCATCGGTCGGGATAAGGATGTTGCTATACACGGGGGCTTCCTCCTTGGTCTTGATGATTTGAAGGCGTCTTGGGCCTTGATGATTTGAAGCTGTCTTGACGATTTAGCGAGCGGCTCGAAACCACGCCGACACTGGCCTACTCATGATACATGACGTAAGCGTTGACGCTGATCAATCCGTGATCGAAATACGCCCTTATGGTTTTTTAAGAAGGCGGCCGCCTTTACCGGGGCTTGCAAAGGAGCGCTCCAGAATTGTTGCCGGGCGTCACGCGATAAAGACTCGATCAAAGCATTATCGCGCGAAATCGCCGCCAATTTGTTTAGAGATAGTGCGACAGAATAAAGAACTCTGGAGCGCAATCCTGGAAAAGGTGTAGACTTTTTCGCGTAGTCTCATGCGCCCGAAGAATGAGATAACGAGCATGATCGATTCGGCGTCGAAACATCGTGCGTCTTGCGGCCTTTGTCGCCGTTGTGCGCGCTGGCATGAGCTTAATCTTCCGCTGAAATCGTTGCGGCGCAGGGTTGCGGCCGACGATTGCTTCCCGTGGTTTGACGCATCGCGCCGCCGATCACGCCATTGATCAAGACCGCCAACGATTAGAATAGGAGAAACATCATGATCGACTCACCAGCGGCGAGACCACTCGGTCCGTCCGGCATTTCAGCCGCGTTCGGCAAATCCATAGGCGGGCATTGGAAGCTCTTTCTCGCCGAAGGGGCCATCCTTGTCGTGCTCGGCATCCTCGCGGTGCTTGCTCCCTTCCTCGCCGGCGTCGCCGCCACGATCTTCATCGGCTGGCTGTTTCTGTTCGCGGGCGTCTCCGGATTGATATTCTCCTACCAGTCGCGGACGGCGCCCGGCTTCTGGTGGGCGTTGCTCTCATCTGCGGTCGCGTTGCTGGCGGGCATCGCCCTGCTGTGGAGCCCCCTTGCCGGTCTTTTTACTCTGACAGTGGTGTTGATCGCCTATTTCATCGTCGACGGCGTGCTCACTATCCTGCTCGGACTCGAGCATCGCCGCGAATTGACGGACCGGTGGCAATGGATCGTCGTCAACGGCGTCATCGACCTGGTGCTCGCCGCCATCCTTATATCCGGCCTTCCGGGTTCTGTCCTTTGGGCGCTGGGCCTGCTCGTCGGCATCGATCTCATTTTCGGCGGCGTCTCCATCATCAGCCTGGCGCTGGCGGCGCGCAAAGCAGCCGCCTGAGCTCCTCCAACTCCTGGGCGCAACGCCTTGCATTTCTGTTTCACGCGAGGCTGCGGCTGCTTCGCGTGGCGGGCCTTATTCCGCCCCCTTCAACACGGCGCGGACCTTTCGCGCCAATTGCTCCAGGGTAAACGGCTTTGTCAGGAAATTAACGTCGCGATCCAGCACGCCATTGTGAATCACGGCGTTGCGGCTGAAGCCTGTCGTATAGATAACTTTCAGGCCGGGGCGCTGGCGCAGAGCCTCCTCCGCCAGACTGCGCCCGCTCATCTCGGGCATCACGACATCCGTGAACAAAAGACTGATGTCGGGACGTTCAGCGATGATCCGCAGCGCTGTCGCGGGACCATCAGCCTGAAGCGCGGTGTAGCCGAGATCATGGAAAGCCTCGGACGCGAGGCGAAGCATTCGTTCTTCGTCCTCGACAACAAGGACGACAATATCGGGGCTTCCCATCGGAACGACGGTGGCCGCCGCCGCGGGCGAGGACGCCGGCTCGGTATCATCGCCGAAAAAGCGCGGCAGGTAGATCTTGATCGCTGTTCCCTGTTCAGGCTCGGAGTAGATTTTGACGTGGCCGCCCGACTGCTTCACGAAGCCGAACACCTGGCTCAAGCCGAGCCCGGTTCCCTTGCCGATCCCCTTGGTCGTGTAGAAGGGATCGAACGCTTTGGCGGCGACTTCTGGCGCCATGCCGACTCCGGTGTCAGTCACTGTGACGAGAACATACTGGCCCGCCGGAACGCCGACATGCTGCGCGGCGTAAACGTCGTCGAGACTGGCGTTTCCGGTTTCGATCGTGAGCCTGCCGCCGTCCGGCATGGCGTCGCGTCCATTGACGGCGAGATTGAGGACGGCGCTTTCGAGTTCGCTCGGGTCGACGAATGTGCGCCACAGGCCGCCGGCCAGAACGGTCTCGACCTTGACCATCTCACCGAGCGTGCGGCGGAGCAGATCGGACATGCCCGCGACGAATTTGTTGCAATCGACGGCCTGCGGCGAAAGCGGCTGCTGGCGGGCGAAAGCGAGCAGACGGTGCGTCAGCATCGCGGCGCGCTCCGCGCCGTCGAGCGCGCTATCTGCGAATTTCAGGAAATCTTTTTCGCCGCGCTCCGCCCGTCGTTTCAACAGGTTCAGGCTGCTAATGATCACCGCCAGCATATTGTTGAAATCATGCGCTATGCCGCCGGTCAGATGGCCGATCGCCTCGAGCTTTTGTGATTGCCGCAACTGTTGTTCGAGGCGCTCCTTTTGCTGTGATTCTTCAAGCACTTTCGTGTTGGCTACTCGAAGCGCTTCGTTGGCGTCGGCGATCTTTGCGAAGAGCCGCTGGCTGTCTTTGATCGTCAGCGCGCCGAGCGCGATCGCGAGGAGCAGCGCCAATATTTCTCCGGTGCGGGTCAGAGCCGCGGCGCCAGCCGAATAGGCCTGCCTTTCCACCAGGATTTGCTGTTCGGCGGCGCTCATGCGCTGCACCGCTTCGCGCGCGCGGCGCATCAAGGCCTGGCCTCTGTCGCTGCGCACCTCCTCAAGCGCGTCCTCCATCCTGCCGTCGCGAACGAGTTCTATCGTTTTGCGCAGTTCAGCAAGTTTTTCCTGGACGTCGACGCGGAGCGCCGCCAGCGCCGCGACCCGATGTTGGTTATCGGAGACCCTGGCGCCGAGAGCGGCGAATTCGGCGTCGAGTTCCCGCACGGCGGCTTCATAGGGGAGAAGATAGCTTTCCTTTTCAGTCAGGAGAAAGCCGCGCTGGCCCGTTTCGGCGTCCTGCACCAATGAGAAAACGTGGGCGAGACGAAGTTCGATGTCGAGGGAGCGCTGAACATTCGCCTGATCGTGCTGCTGGCGCGCGTTGATAAGGACGGTGGCGACGATGACGCCGAGCAACAGCGTGAAAGCGATAAGCAGGGAGACAATGGAGCGCTTCCTCAGGAAGGTCGGCATCAAAAGTCCCTTTTCGCGGCGCCGGCGCCCCTCACATGAAGAATACTTGCACATGAAGAATACTTGTCAAAGCGCCAGTTCGTCCACGCTTGATATGTATAAAACTAGACAAAGCGCGGGCGCGCGATGAAAAAGACAATAACTCTCCTCGCAAAGCGCGACAAGATTGCGGCTCATGTTGATTCGTGTCAGGCGTGCGGGCCGCGTCGCCGTCGGCGAACCGGTCGCGTCAACTCCGGCGGCGTCTCAGACCGATGAGGCCGGCCGGCGCGCGACGACCAGTTTCGCCGTGAGGATCTGCACGACTTCGCCGCGCTGATTGCGCGTTTCGCTGCGCACCGTGACCATTCCGCGTTCGGGCCGTGAGCGCGAAGGCTTTATGTCGATGATTTCGCTTTCGACCTGAAGCCGGTCGCCCGGCCGGGTTGGCCGCGGCCACGCGACCTCGCCGCCAGCGCCGATGACGCCGCCTGCGAGCGGCGCGCCGCCTTCGACGAGAAGCTTCATCGTGATAGACGCCGTATGCCAGCCGCTGGCGGCGAGCCCGCCGAAGAGCGAGTCTTTCGCCGACTCATCGTCGAGATGGAAGGGCTGAGGATCGAATTTGGCGGCGAAAGCCTTGATCTCGGCCTCGTCCATCGTGTGCGAGCCACTGACGAAGCGCTGGCCGATTTTGAGATCGTCGAGATAAAACAGGCTGCTTTCCTCGCCCTTGCTCTGTTCCATCAGACATCTCCAAGGCTGTTTACGATTTCTCGTCTACCATTCCGTAAACGCGATCGAGGCCATCAGAAGCGGCCTGATCGGTCTGCCGGGCGAGAGGCCGCTCCATGACTACGCAGGCCTGCAAGGGCTCGTCAACGATGCGCGGAGCGCCTTACGGAAGCTCACGTCGGAAGAAATCAACGCCCGCGAAGGAGCCGACGTCTTATTCAAGGTCGGCGACTCCGAACGGCTTTTCACGGCCGAGGGATTTTTGATGTCGTTCTCCCTGCCCAATTTCCATTTCCACGCGACAACAGCCTACGACATCCTTCGGATGAAAGGCGCGCCCCTTGGCAAGCGCGACTATATGGGCGCGTTGCGCCTCAAGGCGTGAGGCGCAACGGCGGCGATGGCTCAGACGGGCGGAGGATTGCGTTCGGCAAAATCGTGCTGATGCCAATAAGGATAGGCCGGCGTCCGATGGCTCGCCGCGTCCAGTCTGGCGATCTGTTCAGGGGTCAAGGACCAGCCGACGGCGCCGAGGTTTTGCCGCAGTTGCGTCTCGTCGCGCGCGCCGATGATGACGCTCGATACGGTCGGCCTCTGAAGCAGCCAGTTCAACGCGATCTGCGGCACGGATTTGCCGGTCTCCTTCGCGATTTCGTCGAGAGCGTCGACAACGCGATAGAGGTATTCCTCCTCGATCTGCGGGCCCTTGTCGCCGGTCTTATGGAGCCGGCTGGTCTCGGGAAGCGGCTGGCCGCGCCGGATCTTTCCGGTAAGCCGCCCCCAGCCGAGCGGGCTCCACACCATCGCGCCCACTTTCTGGTCGAGCCCGAGCGGCATCAGCTCCCATTCATAGTCGCGCCCAACAAGCGAATAATAGGCCTGATTGGCGATATAGCGCGGCAGATTGTAGCGATCCGCCACGGCCAGCGACTTCATGAGATGCCAGCCGGAGAAATTCGAGCAGCCGACATAGCGGATTTTTCCGGCTCGCACGAGGTCGTCGAGCGCCGATAGCGTCTCGTCCACGGGAGTCATGGCGTCGAAGCCATGCAGCTGAAACAAGTCGATATGATCGGTCTGCAAGCGCCGCAAGGCGGCTTCCACCGCTTCGATCAGATGAAACCGCGACGCGCCTACGTCGTTTGGACCTTCGCCCGACCGGAAGGTCGCTTTCGTGGAGATCAGCGCTTCGTTGCGCCGTCCCTTGAGGGCTTCGCCAAGGATCTCTTCGGCCGCGCCCGACGAATAGATGTCGGCGCTGTCAAAGAGCGTCAGGCCGGCCTCAAGGCAAATATCGACGAGGCGGCTCGCCTCTTTGACGTCGGTCGCGCCCCAGGCCGAGAAAAACTCTCCCTTGCCGCCAAATGTGCCTGTGCCGAAGCTCAAGACCGGAACGCTGAAGCCGGATCCGCCAAGACGTCTATATTCCATGTGCGGCCTCTTTACTTTGAGATTTTGAAAAACTCAGGCGCTGCCGGCAGCGCCCCTCAGCTTGGCTGTGTAACGCATGATCTCGTCCGGGCATGCGCAACTTTTCGCGAGGCTTGCTATGCGTATTGCGCCTCGCCATTGCCGAAGGACCAGTTCTCCTTAGCCGTCTCGACGAGGTTGATGAAGACGTCCTCGCGACGCAGATCGAGGCGCTGATGCAATCCGTCCGCGACCGCCTTGTAGAAGGCGCGCTTCAGATCCACCGATCTTCCAGCGTTGAGAGTCACCTGAATGACGATCACGTCGTCGGTGCGTTTGATGCCGAGATAATTCTGATCGACGATGAAGTCGTTTGGCGAATGCTCGGCGATGATCTGGAAGCGATCGTCGGCGGGCACGTTCAAGGTGGCGATCATGGCTTCATAGACCACGTCGCCGACGGTCTGGCGATAATGTTCCGTCTTGCCGCGGGCAAGATCGATGCGAACGAGCGGCATAAGAGGCGCCTCTTGGATTGACAGGGTCTTTTCCGTAAGCCTGGAGCGGCTCGATTGTCCAGAGCGCGCGAGCGCAAAGGCCAGGCGGTCACGCCGTCAAAGACGCGACCTTTGCTTTGAGAAGGGCGCTCGCCTCCCGCGGGTCGAGCCGCAGCTGCAAGCCGCGCTGGCCGCCGTTGACGAACACAAAGTCCTGTCTCAGGGCGGTTTCCTCGATCGCCGTTTCGACCTTGCGCTTCTGGCCGAACGGGCTGATTCCGCCGACGTGGTAGCCCGTCATCCGCTCAGCGTCGGCGGGGCGCATCATCCTCGCTGATTTGCCGCTGAAAGCCGCCGCCAGCTTCTTCATGCTGACTTCGCGATCCGAGGGAATGATGACGCAGACCGGCCTGCCGTCAACTTCCGCCATTAATGTCTTGAGAACGCGATGCGGCGGCTCGCCGATCGCTTCCGCCGCCTGCATCCCTATGCTGGCGGCGCCGGGATCGTAGACGTAGCTTCGCGTCGTAAAGGCGATTGCGGCGCGCTCAAGGGCGATGACGGCGGGCGTGCTTCTTGACATGCGCCCTTTTTATCAGGCCGCGCCCAACGGCCAAGAGGGATCAACGCTAGGGCGCGAAGCGTTCGCCCTTGCCGAGGATCACGCCCTGCGCGCCGGCGATTCCGAGCTCCAGACTTTCGGCGACGCGGCGCGCCCGCTCGATGAATTGATCGGCGGCCGCGGGCGGACAGGTCTCGCGCGCCGTTGCTTCGAACAAGGCAAGCCAGCGATCGAAGTGGGCGCCTTCGATCGGCAGCGGAAGATGCATGCGCATCGGCTGGCCATGATAGCTTCCGCTCATCAGCATGAGCGATGACCAGAAGGAAAACATGCGGTGCAGATGCGGCTCCCAATCTTTGATCTTCTCGGCGAAAACCGGGCCGATAAAGGCGTCCTCCCGCACGCGGCCGTAGAAAGCGCGCACCAGCTTTTCGATCATCATATCGTCAATTCCCGTCTCGGCTTTGAGCCTTTCGACGGCCTGCGCGCGACGCGTGGCGGCAGTCTCTGTCGCCGGCGGCATTTCATGATCTTTCTGTGCAAGCGCCGGGCGTGCATATCCCATATAGGCGGCGTCCGCTTCATGTGCGAAACAGGCGGGCGATGCGAATTCGTTAGGTTCATCCGCCATGGCGGCCTCTCTGGTGAGAAACGCGCGGATGGCTCCCGCGCTTTTGGAGGTAGGACGCAAGGACGACCGCCTGATTATGCTCACGATCATGCGCGGCGTAGAGCAGCGTCGCGGGGCCTTTTTGCAAGAGATCGCGCATACGTTCAACAGCCTCCCCGTTGGCGTCGAGCTCGGCGCGATAGCGCCGCTGAAATTCCGGCCATAGCGCGGGATCGTGAGCAAACCATTCGCGCAGCTCGGTGCTGGGCGCGATGTCTTTCATCCACAGCGTCAGCGCGGCGGCGGCTTTGCTCAATCCTCTCGGCCACAAGCGATCGACCAGAATGCGCATTCCATCATCGGCGCCGGCAGGCTCGTAAGCGCGCTTCAGTTTGATTTCGATGCTCATGCAATCCCCCATAGAGGACGCCGCTGCGATAAGGCGCAATCCTCGGAGCGCGCCGCCGCGACCATTCAGAATAAAGACCATCCCTGACTTCCGGCGACAGCGCCGAAGATCGTGACGAGGCTCAGCGCGAGCAAAACCCAATGACCGCGCTGCAAAGCGGCCAAGGCGCCGTCCGGATCGCGGCGCCCCCACTCATGGAAGCGCCTATGCAAAATCAGCGGCTCCGCGATGAACAGCAAAATGGCGAAGACGAGCCAGACAAAAACCATGGCGTGCATCCACCAGAATTCGGCGAGACGAAACCGCGCCCAAATATCCAGTCGGTAGAGCATATAGAGACCGCTGAGCCCGACCAGCAAGACGGCGATGCGCGCATGGCCGGAAAAACGGCGCTCGATCGCCTCGAAAGCCGCAATGCGGTTGGGGCCGAGATCGCCGCGCCGCGCCGCCGGCAGGACCGACAGCGTAATCAGGGCGACGCCGCCGATCCAGATCACGACGGCGAGAACATGAATCGCCCTCGCGGCGATAATGTCGTTCATGGGCGATCCTCAACTTGGCGTCCAACTCGGCGCGACGCGCAAAACATTGCGCGAAGGCGGCGCGGCGTCGTTGCTCCAGCACAAACCTTTCCCACATTTGCTGCTCTCGTCATAGAGCAGAGGGCGTTTGAGCGGAATCGCATTCCGCTCCTTAAGTCTTTGTTTTAACGCATGATGCGGGTCCGAAAAGTTTGCAACTTTTCGGCGTTATGCTCTAGGATAGCGTGAATGAGAGCTTCTCCTCCCTTGACCCCCAGCGTCCTCGCCGCGCTGGACCTGTTCACAGGGTTGACGGCTGCCGCGCTCACCGACGTCGGCGGCCGGGCGCGCCTCCGGCATATTCCGAAAGACACGCGCATTTTTGCGCAGGGCGATGCGATCGGACGTTGCCATGCGCTGATCGACGGTTCCGTTCGCATTTCGCAAACCGCGGGCGAGGGCGCCGAAGTCGTCATGCGTTTTATCGGCGCCCGCGAAATGTTTGGTTCGGTTGCGCTGTTCACCGACGGCCGCGCTCCGGCCGAGGCGGTCGCCTTGACCGATTGCGTCGAGATCAGCTGGAGCAAAGCCGATCTCATCGATCTCATCGCCCTTTATCCGGGCATCGGCTTGAACCTCGTCAAAATTATCGGCGCCCGCCTCGGGGAGGCGCAGGACAGGGTGCGCGAACTCTCGACCCAGCGCGTCGGGCGGCGCCTCGCCAACGCCCTGCTGCGTCTTGCCGGAGAGGACGGACGCAGCGCCGGCGAAGCCCGGATTGAGTTTCCATTGACTCGAAAAGATGTCGCCGAACTGGCGGGAACGACGCTGCACACGGCGAGCCGGATTCTGAGCGCCTGGGAAAAGGCGGGGCTGGTTTCCAGTGATCGTCAGCGCGTGACGATTTTAAGACCGTCCGGGATCAAGCGCATCGCGGACGACATCGGCGATTAGGGCGCGACCAGGAAACTCAACCTCGCCTGGCGAGACGCTCGCCGAGAAAATCAGCCAGCACTTCGACGCGGGCGGGGCGCGGTCCGCCCGGCGGCGTCACCAGAAAGAGACTGCCCTGCTGGGTCAGCCAATCCGTCAGCACCCTTTTGAGCCGGCCGTCCGCGAGGGCTTCCTTGACGATGAACTCCGGCAGGTCGCCAATGCCAAGGCCCGCGATCAGCGCCGGCATCAGAGCGTCGCCATTATTGGCGCGGAGCTGGCCTTTCGGTTTGACGGCGACTTCTTCCCCGGCTGCGTTGGAAAAGCGCCAGATATCGGGCGTCTGCAAATAGGTGTAGCCAAGACAGACATGGCGCGCCAGCTCGGCTGGATGCGCCGGACATCCGCGCCGCGCGAGATAGGAGGGCGCGGCGACGGTATAGCGCGGCGAGGCGCAGAGCCTTCGCGCAATGAGCGAGGAATCCGGCAGGAAACCGAGGCGAAGGGCGGCGTCGAAGCCGTCGCCGATCAGATCGACGATCGCGTCGCTGAGATGGAGATCGACCGAGACTTCCGGGTAAAGGTTGAGAAAATCCGGCAGGATCGGCGCGACTTCCCGCAGGCCAAACGACATCGGCGCTGCGAGCCGCACGAGGCCGCGCGGGTTCGCGGACTGCGCGAGGAGGTCATTTTCCGCCGCCTCCGCATCGGTGACGAGTCGGGTCGCGCGCTCGGCCAGCTGTTGCCCGGCGTCGGTGAGCGCGAGACGGCGCGAGGTCCGGTTGAACAGCCGCGCGCCAAGTCTTTTTTCAAGGCGGCTCAACGCCTTCGAGACGGTCGGCGAGGACAGCCCGAGATCGGCCGCCGTCGCGGCGATGGAGCGCATTTCCACAACTTTGGCGAAGATCGCCAGTCCTTCGAGATCGGGCAGCTTTGACATTCGAACCCGGCTAATCGTTAAATAATGGAAAGGGTGTATTTCCAAGCTTTCTATTTTTTATTTCAGCCCATGCCATAGATTTGGCCCATCGGCTAGGGCATGATCTCAAAGGTCATGCGTCGAGGCCACGACGGAGACCTCAAATGATCGAGCGCAGAAACTTCAACGGACTTGGCGGCGCGGACCACGGCTGGCTGAAGGCCAAACATCATTTCTCATTCGCGAGCTATTACGACCCGAAGCGCATGGGCGTCGGCGCCCTGCGCGTCTGGAACGACGATGAAATCGCCCCGAATACCGGCTTTCCGCCGCACCCGCATTCCGACATGGAGATCATCACCTATGTCCGCGAGGGCGCGATCACGCATAAGGACAACCTTGGCAATCAGGGCCGCACGGAGGCCGGCGACGTCCAGGTGATGAGCGCGGGGACCGGCATCCGCCATTCGGAATATAATCTCGAACCCAAATCGACGAAGATCTTTCAGATCTGGATCGAACCGACGCGTCCTGGCGGCGCGCCGTCCTGGGGCGCGAAACCCTTTCCGAAAACGAGCCGCGATGGGCGCCTTGTCACCCTTGCGAGCGGCTTTGCGGGCGACGGGGACGCGCTGCCGATCCGCGCCGACGCGCGGGTGCTGGGGGCGACGCTGAAGGCCGGCGAGACGATCGAATATCCGCTCGGCGCGGAGCGCGTCGGCTATCTCGTGCCGGCGACAGGCTCGGTCGACGTCAACGGCGTGCGTCTCGAGGCTCGGGACGGCGGAGCGATCCAGCACGAGGCGGCGCTGAAGATCACCGCGCTTGAAGATGCGGAGATCGTTCTCGTCGACGCCGCCTAATCGGCGGGGCCTGACGTTTTCCGATCACGGCATGTCCGAATAAAAATGAAGAGCATGGCTCCGAAGCGGTCATGCTCTCGTCATCCTGCCTTTGTTGAAGATCGAGCAGGACGTTTCCCAGGGGATCCAAATGGCAAAAGTTCTCGTTCTTTATTATTCCGCCTATGGCCATATCGAGACGATGGCGGAGGCTGTCGCGGAGGGCGCTCGCGAAGCCGGCGCAACCGTCGACATCAAGCGCGTGCCCGAGCTCGTGCCGCCGGAGGTCGCCAAGGCGTCCCATTACAAGCTCGATCAGGCGGCGCCCGTCGCAACGGTCGCCGAACTCGAACATTACGACGCGATCATCGTGGGGACGGGCACGCGCTTTGGCCGGGTCAGTTCGCAAATGGCGAATTTCCTCGATCAGGCGGGCGGCCTTTGGGCGCGCGGCGCCTTGAACGGCAAGGTCGGCGGCGCCTTCGCTTCGTCCGCCAGCCAGCACGGCGGGCAGGAGACGACGCTGTTCTCCATCATCACCAATCTTCTCCATTTCGGCCTCGTCGTCGTCGGGCTCGACTATGGCTTTGGCGGCCAGCTTAAGCTTGACGAGGTGACTGGCGGTTCGCCCTATGGCGCGACGACGATCGCCGGCGGCGACGGCTCGCGTAAGCCAAGCCAGAACGAACTCGACGGCGCGCGCTATCAGGGCCGAAGGATCGCCGAGGTCGCCAAAAAGCTTCACGGCTGAGACGCGTTTTCGCGGCTGTCCGCCCGCCCGCGCCGGTTCCCCTGCCTCGAAGGACAGAGTCCATGGTCAATCTCGATCGCTACGCGGCCGCCATCGGCCGATTATTGCTGGTCGCGCTGTTTTTCGTCAGCGCCATTGGCAAGCTGACGGCTCCCGCGGCCACCAAAGCCTATATCGTCGCCATGGGGCTGCCGTTGCCCGATCTCGCCTTCTGGGTTTCGATTCTTGTCGAGCTATGCGGCGGCGCCCTGTTTCTCCTTGGCTACCAGACACGGATCGTCGCCGCCGGACTGGCGCTCTATTCGATCGCGACGGCCCTCGTTTTTCATCACAACTTCGCTGAACAGAACGAGATGTTTCATTTTCTGAAGGACCTCGCTATCGCGGGCGGCTTTTTGCAGGCCGCGGCCTTTGGCGGCGGCGCCTGCAGCCTTGACGCCCGCAAGGCGGCCTAGAAAGCGCCGGCGAGCGCAGCCGCTTTGTCAACCACGAACCATGAACAAAAAGAATAGGCAAAGCTGTGCGATCAGGGCCTTGCTTCGCGCGTTCGAACGGCGTTTGCGCGGCCGCGGGCGCCCGCGCAGCTATCGCGCCGCCACGGCGCAGCTGTGATCGAGGAGGTTTTCCGTATGAACGGCGCCGCGCGGCGCCTGCTCCGCAAGAAGGACAAAGCCCGGCTTTCCGTCCGAAAAGCGGGCGCCGATGACGGCGAGCGAATCCTCGCTCAAAGGCGCTGACCGTTTGTCCTCGGCGAGCAGCCTGAAAGGGTCGGGGTCCGGCGCCTCCCCGTCGATTCGGCGGGCTCGATAGTGGCCGCCCAGCAAGGTGAAATCGGCCCAATGCGCGCCGATTTCGGCTGACCTGCCGGCAAGAGCGTCACGCACGTCCGGCCGCACGCAATCGATGTGAATGTGCAGCTGATCCTGCGTGCGCGCGCCGGCGCCGTTGATCGCCATGCCGATCTCATCGCGCGCGAGATCCCTCCGCGCGTTTTTGGCGACGAGATTGCGCGCATCCCAGGCGGCGCTCCAATAATTCGGCAATCCGTCCGTGCCGATGAGCGGATCTTCGATGCCGGTGAGGCGGCGCGTCGGAATGAGCAGGAACTGTGTCTTGCCAAGAATATCCTTCAACACCGCCGATCCCTGCGCTTCGCCGCCCTCGAGATCGACCGACGCGCAGGGCGCTGAGGTATGAAGGTGCGTCTTGTCAAACACGCAAAGCCCGTGGACGATGCTCCACAGGGCGTTAGGGTCGGAGGCGGCCGCGACTCCGACCGCGGCGGCGCCGATCAGGCAGATCGCGCCAAGCGCGGCGCCAAAGCGGCGAAGGCTTTTTGCCTCGGACGCCGCCGGCGCGGGGGGAGTTTCAATCAACATCGGGCGCCGGCAATCCTTTCGACGCCTTCACTAAGCAAGGTCGTGTTGGCGCGCCAGGCTCGCCTTGCTCAGAATGCCGTGATTTGGCGCCATTTTGATCCGAAAACCCCCATCCACTTTTCGGAGGTGATGCTTAGCGTCTCGCCGCGGTTTCGTCCAGCTCAGGAAGCCCCGCATGATGCGCCGCCTCCATCTTGCGCCGCCGCGCGCTCCATGCGCTCGCGCTCTTCGAGGCAGGCCATGTCTCGGCCGATCATCACGCTCGCCATCACCCGGCCATCGAGGAGATAGCGCGCCGTGCAATCCTGCTTCTCGACGTCGCCGTCCATATTGATCGTGTCCCACTCCGCCGCATGGCCGAGATAGAGCGGCGAAAAGTCGAACTGCCTGGTCCAAAAAAAGGGAACGTCGGTAAAGGGTCTTCGCGCGCCGAGCATATTCTGCGCGGCGACCTGCCCCTGCCGGACGGCGACATTCCAATGTTCGACGCGAAGCCGCTGGCCGGAGTGCGGATCGGGCCAGGCGGCGATGTCGCCCGCGGCGAAGATATCCGGATCGCTCGTGCGCAAAAACGCATCGACGACGACGCCATGATCGACCGTGAGGCCGGCGGCTTCCGCAAGGCGAAGGCGCGGCGTGACGCCGATGCCGGCCAGCACGAGATCGGCGGCCAGGCGCGCGCCGTCGTCGAGCGTGACGAACGCCCCGTCGAAGGCTGCGATTTTGCGTCCAAGATGGAGTCTGACGCCATGTTTTTCATGAACGCCGACGATGGCCTTTGCGATTTCGGCTCCGAAAACGCGCGCCATAGGAGCCGTATCCTGGCTGACGACATCGACTTCAAGGCCTCGATTGCGCAAGCTCGCCGCCGCCTCGAGCCCGATGAAGCTCGACCCCAGCACGACGACGCGCCGCGCCGATTTCGCCGCCGCGATGATCGCGCGGCAATCCGCCAGCGAGCGCAGGAGATGAACCCGCGGCAGCGCCGCCCCCTCGAAATCGGGCCGGCGCGGCTCGGCTCCTGTTGCAAGAAGAAGCTTCCGGTATGGCAATTCTCGGCCATCGGCCAGCGCCGCGACATGCCGATGGGGATCGACGCTGACGACTTCCGAGCGGAGCTCGATTGCGACGCCCCGCCGGTCGAGCGGCTCGGCGCCGAGGTTGATGCGCGGGTTGTCCCATGACCCCTCGAGATAATCCTTGGTCAGCAGGGTGCGCTCATAGGGCGGCGATTCATCCTGCGAAACAAGCGTGATCGCGCCCCCGGCGCCTTCACGGCAAAGCATGTCGGCCGCGGCGAAGCCCGCGCCGCCGCCGCCGATAATGAGGAAGGGCCCTGCGCTCGCCGCGCCGGAGGGCTTCGCCGCTTGCGCCGCCTGCGGCGTCTCCAGCCGCGCCTTGCCGTCTTTGATCTCGACGCCGTAGCGCTTCAAGGGCGCGAAAGCGGGCGCCGCGATGGCCTCGCCCGAGCGAAGATCGAAACAGGCCTGATGCCAGGGGCAGCGCACCCGGTCGCCAACAAGCAGGCCCTCGGCCAGCGGACCTCCAAGGTGGGTGCAGGTTCCGCGAAAAGCCCTGATGTCGTCGCCGCGCCGCAGAATGACGAGCGTCTTGCCGTCGAATTTGCCTCTGACGAGCCGCCCCTCCGGGATGGAGGCCACTGGGACTGGCTCATTGAAGTCAAGGGCATCGTTTTCGCTATCGTTCGCCGCCATTGGACGTCACCGGTAAAGAGTGGGATCGAAGCATTAACGCCACGACCGCGCGAACGTTGCGCCGTCCCCTCGGGCGCAGTGCAGCATTAAGCGCTTGCACATGGGTGAAGGTCGTGGCTATCTTGGCGGTAGTCAAGAAAGCTCCATACAACGTTCCGCTGCATCGCCAGCTCCCTCTGTCGCCAGCTTCACGCTTCTGGCGGCGGGCGATCGGCTGGCGCCATGATCGAGGGATTGCAATGGGCCTTTCCTACGCCGCCATGGGCCGGCTGTCGGCGCCGCGCCGGATCCGCGAAGCCTCTTCCGCCTCGCGCCACGGAGTCTATACGTCGATCGCCGATCTCGTCGCCCTCCATGCGACCGCTCGCGAGTTCAGCTTTCCCCCACGCCACCCTGTGCAGAGCCTGCATTCGGGCGGTCATCCGTCGCATCCGTTCGACGGCCATGCCTCCGAGGATGCGCTCCCGCCGCTGGCGGGAGGCGAAGAGACCGGCGTCATCGAGCGGCGCGCCGGCGCGCGCGCGCGGCAGGCCTTCGGGCCGCCCGGCTTCGAGGAGAAGGTCCGGCCCGCCCTGATCGTCGTCGACCAGCGCCCCAACATGTTCTTCGGTTCCCGCCGCTCCATGAAATCCGTCGCGGCGGCGGAGGCGGCGGCGCTCTGCGTTTGGGGGGTTCTCGATCATGGCGCGCCGATCGGCGGCGTCGTCTTCAATGATGCGCTGATCGAGCGCGTCGAGCCGCGTTGCAGCAGCACAGCGGCCATGCGGCTCATCGAGGCGGTGGCGACGCAGAACGCCGAACTGCGGGCGGATTCGACGCGAGCGCGGGGACCGTCAAAGCTCGACGCCGCGCTCGAAGCGGCCGCGCGCCTTGCGCCCCAGGATCATCTCATCGTGGTGATCAGCGATTTCGAGGGCCAGGGTCCGCGCACCCGGGAATCCCTCATTCGCCTCGCCGCAAAAAACGAGGTTCTCGCGGTTCTCGTCTATGATCCATTCCTGCTGGACCTGCCCAAGACCGGGGCCATCATCGTCAGCCGTGGCGAACTGCAGATCGATCTTGAATTCGGCAGCGGGCGCATCCGCAGGAGCCTGTTCGACTTCGCCGACGCCCGCGCGCAGGACATTCTCGCCTTCGAACGCACCATCGGCGTGCCCGTGCTGCCGCTGTCTGCAGCCGAAGAAACCGCGCCGCAGATGAGACGCTGGGTCGACCAGAGTTTTTGGCGGCAGGTCGGCGGTTAGCCCGCGCCTCACGCTTTCGGAGCGGCCGCGGCCTTCTTGCCGAAGCCGCCCTTGACCTTCTCGCGCAGCGCCTGGAACATCACATAGAGCGCCGGAATCGCGAAAATCCCGATGAAGGATGCGGCGAGCATGCCGCCGAACACCGGCGTCGAAACATTGCGCCGGGCAAGCATGGCCGCACCCGTGCCAAACACCAGCGGCGTCAGGCCGAGAATGAAGGCGAACGACGTCATCATCACCGGCCGGAACCGCAGCCTCGCCCCCTCCGTCGCCGCCTCGAGCAAAGGCATTCCGTGCTCGCGGCGTTCCTTGGCGAATTCGACGATGAGAATGCCGTTCTTGGCGGCAAGGCCAATCAGCACGATCATGCCGATCTGCGCATAGAGATCGAGCGTCAGATGGGCGACGACGATCGCCGCGAAAGCGCCAACAATGCCGATCGTCACAGACAGGAGCACGGGCACCGGGATCGTCCAGCTTTCATAGAGCCCGACGAGGAAGAGAAAAGCGAACAGCACCGCGAAGCCGAGGATGATCGCGGTCTTGCCTTCGGCGCGCTTCTCCTGGAACGAGATGTCGGTCCATTCGCCGCTATAGCCGCGCGGCAGCGCCTTGGCGGCGACGCTCTCCATGGCGTTCAGCGCCTGACCTGACGAAACGCCCGGCGCCGGAGATCCCTGCACCGTGACGGCGAGGCGGTTGTTGTAGCGGATCAGGGCTTGCGGCCCGATTACGACTTTCGTCTCGACGAGGCTGCGCAGCGCGATCATCTGGCCGTCCTTGCTGCGGACATTGATGCGGTTGATATCCTCGATCGACTTGCGGTCGGCGGCTTCCGCCTGCGCCTGGACCTGCCAGGTCCGGCCGAACAGATTGACGTCATTGATGTAGATTCCGCCAAGCGACGTCTGCAGCGCCTGGAAAATATCGCTGATGTCGACGCCAAGGATCTGCGCCTTGTCGCGATCGATGTCGAGATAGATCGATGGATTGCTGGCCGAGAAGGTGCTGAACACGCGCGACAGCTGCGGGTCCTGATTGGCGGCGACCAGCAGGCCGCGCAGCACCTGCGACAGCGCCTTCGCATCGCTGCCGCCCAGGGCGCGGAGCACATAGCTGAAGCCGCCGCCAGTGCCAAGCCCGATGATCGGCGGCGGCGCGAGGGGAATGGCGCGCGCGCCTCTGACGGCGGTGAGCTTCTGGCCGAGGCGCGCGATGATCGCCGGGGCGGAGTCGGCCTCGCCCTTGCGTTCATCGAAGGGTTTCAGTGAAACGATGACGAAGGCGGCGTTGGGCTGCGAATAATTGTCAACGAAGTTCAGCCCGACGATCGACGAATAGTCGGCGATCGCCTCCTCCTGCTTTAAGATCTCTTCGACCTGCTTGACCGCGTCCTCGGTGCGGCCGATCGAGGCGGCGTCAGGCAATTGCACAACGACGAAAAAGGCGCCCTGATCCTCCTCCGGCAAGAAGCCCGTGGGGGTGATCTTGCTCAGCGCGACGACGCCAAAAATCGCGACGGCGACCATCACCGCGCCAATGACCGAAACGCGCACGAGGCGCGCCACCACGGCGCCATAGGCGTCGCGCACATGATCGATGCCGCGCATGACGGCGCCGATCGGACCGCGTCGAGGTCCATGATGCGGCCGCAGCAAAATCGCGCAAAGCGCGGGCGACAAGGTCAAGGCGTTGATCGCCGAGAGGAACATCGAGACAGCGACGGTGACGGCGAACTGCCGGAACAATTCGCCGCTGATTCCGGGAATGAACGCGACCGGCACGAAGACCGAGAGAAGCACCAGCGTGATGGCGATGATCGGCGCCGTGATCTCCTGCATCGCGGCCTTCGTCGCGTCGGCGGGCGAGAGTTCGGGATGCTGCTCCATCTTGGCTTCGACCGCCTCGACCACGACGATGGCGTCGTCGACGACGATGCCGATCGCCAGCACCAGCGCGAGAAGCGAGACGGTATTGGCCGAATAGCCGACGGCGTTCAACACGACGAATGTTCCGATCAGGCTGACCGGCACGGCGATTGTCGGGATCAGCGTCGCCCGCAAATTGCCGAGGAAGAGAAAGACGACGAGCACAACGAGAATGAACGCCTCGACCAGCGTATGCTCCACGACCTCGATCGTCGCCGAGACGAAGGTCGTCGGATCGTAAGTCACTTTCCAGGCAAGATCCTCGGGAAAGTTCTTCTGGGCTTCCTCCAGCTTCTGCTTGACGGCCTTCAGCGTCTGCAGGGCGTTAGCGCCCGGCGATTGATAGATGCCCATGAGGGTCGCTGGCGCGCCGTTGAGGCGCGTCGCGCGGTCGAGGTTCGAGGCGCCGAGTTCGACGCGCGCGACGTCGGAGAGCCGGAGCACCGAGCCGTCGGGGTTCGTGCGGATGATGATCTTGTTGAAATCCTCGATCGACGACAGGCGGCCGAGAGTCTGTATGTTCAGCTGCAATTGCTGATCGTCGGAGATCGGCCGCGCGCCGATGCGGCCGACCGCGGCCTGCACGTTCTGGCTCTTGATGGCTTTGATAAGATCGGCCGAGGTGAGCCCGAGACCCGTCAGCCTGTCCGTCTGGATCCAGATCCTGATGGCGTAGTCCTGGGGCGCAAACAGTTTTGCGTCGCCGACGCCGGCGGTGCTTCTGACGTCATCGACGAGGTTGATCGTCGCGTAATTGGAGATGAAAAGTTCGTCGTGGGTGAGCTTCGGCGAATAGAGGGCGATAACGCCAAGAAGCGCCGAGGATTGCTTTTTGACCGTCACGCCCTGCCGCTGCACGTCCTCCGGCAGTTTCGACAACGCGACTTGCACCCGGTTGTTGACGTTGACGGCGTTGATGTCGGGATTGGTTCCAAGCTCGAAAGAGGCGAGCAGCGAATAGCTGCCGTCATTGCCGCTAACGCTCTTCATGTAGATCGCCTTGTCGACGCCGACGATCTGACTTTCGAGCGGTTGGGCAATTGTGGATTCCACCACGGCGGCCGAGGCGCCAGGATAGGTGGTCGTGACGGAAACCTGCGGCGGCACGATGTCTGGATATTGCGCAATGGGGATGGCGAGCAGCGACACAAGGCCCGCGATGACCGTCACCAGCGCGATAACGATGGCGAGCCGCGGCCGGTCTACGAAAACGGATGAGATCATCGCCTCAGCTCCGGCCGGGGGTCTTGGCCGCGGGCGAAGCGATCACCGCCGCGCCGGGACGCAAGGCCTCCATCCCTTCGACGATGACTTGCTCGCCCGCTGAAAGTCCGGACTCGACGATGGCGTTCGGCCCGCTCTCGCCGCCGATCTTCAGGCGCCGCACGGCGGCCTTGCCATCCTCCACGACAAATACATAGACGCCCTGCTGGTCGGCGATGAGCGCCGATTGCGGAACCAGTATTTTCTCCTCGGGCTTGGCGCCCTGCACCGAGACCTTGACCAGCTGGCCGTCGATCAGGCGGCCCTGCGGGTTCGGCACGCTCGCCCGCACCATTACGCTGTCGGTCGCCCGGTCCACCGACACATCGACGAAATTGATCTTGCCGGGGAACTCATAGGCCGCGCCGTTGGAAAAGCGCAGAGTGACGATCATATCCGCGGTCCCGGCCCGGCGCTCATTGGCCTTCAGCTGGAGGAATTCGCGCTGGCTGACGGGGACTGTCACATACATCGGATCCTGGCTGACGATCGTCGTCAGAATGCCGCTGTCGGGTCCGACGACATTGCCTTTAGTGACGCTGGTGCGGCCGATCATGCCTGAAATCGGCGCCTTGATTTCCGTGTAGCCGAGGTTGATCTGGGCGGTCTGCAGATTGGCTTGCGCAACCAGGGCATCGCCTCGCGCCGTCTGTTCTTCGGCTGTCCTTTGGTCTCGCACGGCGGCCGAGCCAGCCTGCGTCTTGAGAAGGGTCTCGGCGCGCTCGAGCTGGGCGCTAGCGTTCGCCACCTGACCCTGCGCCTTAACCAGCGCGCCTTGGGCCTGCTGCACCGCCGCCTGGAAAGGCTCCGGCTCTATGCGGTAGAGGGGCGCGCCTTCCTTGACCAACTCGCCTTCCTTGAACAGCACCTCGTGCAGATAGCCGGTGATGCGCGCGCGCACGCTGACCCGCTCCACCGCTTCGACGCGGCCGACGAATTCCTGCGCGGGATTGATCGGCTCCTTCGCGGCGAGGACCGTGCCGACGCGCGTCGCGGCCGGGGCTTGCGCCAGCGCCGTACTCGCCGAAAGAGCGGCGGCGGGAATGACAAGGAAAAGCCGGGCAGCAAAGCTCGCGGCGAGGATTGAAAGGCGCATCGCTGTCCTCCAGGATCAGGGCCGCTGCGGCGCGGCGGCCGGCGATGTGATCGACGCTACGCCGGCCTTGCGCGGTTCTGTGGCGCTGTCGGTTGAATGGGTGCGGACGGAGAAAGCAAAACAGGAATGGAGCTGATCTTTTGATTGGACCGCAGCCTGCTAGCGGCGCCTGCGAATGTCAATCTCGCGTGATCGCGCGCGGCGTCTTTTTGATCACGCGGGATTTTCGCGAACGACAGCCTTTTGCAGGCGCGCGGCCAGTGGCCGCCAGCGCCCCGCGTCCCGTCGGCAACAACCGATGGCGTTAGCGTGGGCGCATAAGAACCGCTACGCGGAAAATGCGTCGAGCCTGTCGAAATGTTCCGCCAGCAGATAGTAGAAGGTCAGGCGTGATTTATTGTGCTCGTCCTTCATCGCCTCGCAAACGGCCTTGATGGCGCCGTCGAGGTCGCCGCCGGTCAGCCCCAATTTCTTTTTGAGGAAGTTTTCCCGCACCGTGTCGCGCTCGGCCGGATCGGAACAGGCGACAAAACGCGAGTCGGCCTGGCTCAACACCAGCCGATAGGTCTTTTCAAGGCCAGCGAGAGCCGCTTCATTCACCGCTTTTTTGGCGTATTTCGTGACGTCGGCAAGATGATCAGCCATCGCAATGCTTCCCCTGTCTGTTTCTATCTGCTTTCAGCGCTCCAGCTGCTCCACATCGCGCACGGCGCCGCGCGCGGCGCTGGTCGTAAAAGCGGCATAGGCTTTGAGCGCCGTCGAGACCTTTCGCGTGCGGTGCGCCGGTTTCCAGCCGGCTTTGCCCTTTTCCTGCATCGCCGCCCGGCGATGGGCGAGCTCTTCGTCCGATACGGCAAGATGAATGCGCCGGTTCGGGATGTCGATCTCGATCCTGTCGCCATCCTCGACGAGCCCAATGGCGCCGCCCTCCGCCGCTTCCGGCGAGACATGGCCGATCGAAAGTCCCGAAGTGCCGCCGGAAAAACGTCCGTCCGTGATGAGCGCGCAAGCCTTGCCGAGGCCCTTCGACTTCAGATAGCTCGTCGGATAGAGCATCTCCTGCATGCCGGGTCCGCCGCGCGGGCCCTCATAACGGATGACCACGACGTCGCCGGCCTTGACGCCATTGCCGAGGATGCCTTCGACAGCTGAGTCCTGACTTTCGAAAACCCGCGCCGGTCCGGCGAAGACAAGGTTCAAAGCGTCGACGCCCGCTGTCTTCACGATGGCGCCATCCTCGGCGAGATTGCCGTAGAGAACGGCGAGGCCGCCATCCCTGGAATAGGCGTGTTCGGCGTCGCGGATGACGCCGGCCTTGCGATCGAGATCAGTCTCAGCCCAGCGCGCGCTCTGGCTGAAGGCGGTCTGCGTCGGCACGCCGCCGGGCGCCGCGCGATAAAATTCCGCCACCGTTTCGCTGGAGGTGCGCCGCACGTCCCAGCGCTCCAGCGCGTCCTTAAGGCTCAACGCGTGAACGACCGGGACATCGGCATGAACGAGGCCGGCCCGCTCCAATTCGCCGAGAATGGCCATGACGCCGCCGGCCCGATGCACGTCTTCGAGATGAACGTCGGGGACGGAAGGGGCGACCTTGCACAGAACCGGCACGCGCCGCGACAGCCGGTCGATGTCCTGCATCGTGAAGTCGATCTGGCCCTCATGCGCGGCGGCGAGCAGATGCAGCACTGTATTGGTGGAGCCGCCCATCGCAATGTCGAGCGTCATGGCGTTCTCGAACGCTTCAAAGCTCGCGATCGACCGCGGCAGGACGGTCGCGTCATCCTCTTCATAATAGCGCCGCGCCAGATCGACGATGAGATGGCCGGCCTCGACGAAAAGCCGCCTGCGGTCGGCGTGCGTCGCCAGCACCGAGCCATTGCCCGGCAGCGAGAGGCCGAGCGCCTCGGTCAGGCAATTCATCGAATTGGCGGTGAACATGCCGGAGCACGAGCCGCAGGTAGGGCAGGCGGAGCGCTCTATGGCGGCGACATCCTCGGCGGAGACTTTGTCGTCCGCGGCGGCGACCATGGCGTCGATGAGGTCGAGCGCTTTCGTTTTGCCGCCGAGCAGGACCTTCCCCGCCTCCATGGGGCCGCCCGAGACGAAAACCACGGGAATGTTGAGGCGCAGCGAGGCCATCAGCATGCCGGGGGTGATCTTGTCGCAGTTGGAAATGCACACCATCGCGTCGGCGCAATGGGCGTTGACCATATATTCGACCGAATCCGCGATGATTTCCCGCGACGGCAGACTATAGAGCATCCCGTCATGGCCCATCGCGATGCCGTCATCGACTGCGATCGTGTTGAATTCCTTGGCGACGCCGCCCGCCGCCTCGATCTCGCGCGCGACCAGCTGGCCGAGGTCCTTCAGATGGACATGACCCGGCACGAATTGCGTGAAGGAATTGACGACGGCGATGATCGGCTTGCCGAAATCGCTGTCCTTCATTCCCGTCGCGCGCCAGAGTCCCCGCGCGCCAGCCATGTTGCGTCCATGCGTTGTCGTGCGAGAGCGATATGGGGGCATTGGTTTGGTCCAGGCGTTTGAAATTCTGCGAACCCGCAGCTTATAGGGAAATCGATCCGGCGCGTCACCTTTTTAGCGCTTGTTCCCGGGGGATCCCTTGACGGTTTCCGCAGGCGGCGCGGATTGCCCGATGATGGCGAGCAGAGCCTTCGCCGCGCGGCTCTGGCTCCGCTCGCGATGGCTCAATGCGTAAAATGCGCGGTCGGGCAGATCAAGCGGCGCCTGACGCAGCAAGCCGGCTTCGAGACTGGGCGCGGCGACCGACGCTGAGAGCGCGGTCGCGCCAAGGCCCGCCTCGACCACCGCCCGGACGGCCTCGTTGGAGGGCATCTCCATGACGACGCGAAGCGCACGCGCATCAACGCCAAGCTGCATCAGCGCCGCCTCGAAGACGGATCGCGTGCCGGAACCCTTTTCGCGCAACACCCAGTCGCCGCGGATCAGTTCGGATGCGTCGAGCCCGGACCGTTCGGCCCACGGATGCTCCGGGCCGACGACCAGGGCCAGTTGATCGCGCGCGACGGGCGCCGCGGCGAGATGCTCGTTCTCAATGGCGCCCTCGACAAATCCGATTTCAACCGCGCCCTGCTCGACGGCGGCGGCGACCTGCGCCGTATTGCCGATCGTAAGCTTGATCTCCATCAGCGGATAGGCGCCGTGAAAAGCGACAAGGTGGCGGGGCAGCCAATAGCTGGCGATGGTCTGGCTCGCCTGCACGGTGAGCGCGCCACGCCGCAAGCCGTTGATTTCACGTAAGGCGCGTTCCGCCGACTCGGCTTGCGCCAGCACCGAACGCGCCTCGTCAAGGAAAATCCGGCCGGCTTCGGTCAGCTCGATCCGGCGCCCGACGCGATTGAAGAGTTTGGCGTCGTGGCGCGCCTCGAGCGCGGCGATGGCGCTGGAAGCCGCCGACTGCGCCAGATTGAGATCGCGCGCCGCTTGCGTCATGTGCTGGCGCTCCGCGACGGCGACGAAAATGCGAAGTTGTTCCAGTGTCATGGCGATCCTCGACTGCAAGAACAATCACAAATATAGATTATAATGATAAAATCAATATATTATCATGATTGATCGCTCCGCGCTAACTATCGCGCCACACACTGACGCGGAGCCGGATCATGACGCAAATCGACATTTTGAAGTTCCCGAACGCGGTCGCGGCGCGATCGCTCCCGTCGGGGCGAAGCCGAAAATTGCAACGCTCCCGCCTGCGGGAGATGGTGCGGCAGTTCACGCCCAACTGGTTCGCCGCCACCATGGGCTCCGGCGTGCTGGCGCTGGCGCTGAATCAGTTTCCGTTCGCCATTCCGGGGCTTCATGAGACCGCGAGGGCGCTGTGGATGTTCAACATCGCCCTTTTCGTTCTGTTCAGCCTTCTCTACACGGCGCGGTGGGTTTTCTTCTTCGACGGCGCGCGGCGCATCTTCGGGCATCCGGTCGCCTCGATGTTCTTTGGCGCGATTCCGATGGGACTTGCGACGATCGTCAATGGCTTTCTCGTGTTCGGCGTTCCGCTCTGGGGCGAGAGGGCGGTCGCCATCGCCGCGGCGCTGTGGCGGGCGGATGTCGCCCTGTCGCTCGCCTGCGGCATCCTCATTCCGTTCCTGATGTTCACGCGGCAGGATCACAGCATCGCGAAGATGACGGCGGTCTGGCTCCTGCCCGTGGTCGCGGCCGAGGTCGCCGCCGCGAGCGGCGCTTTGCTGGCCCCCCATCTCGCGCCGTCCGAGGCCTTCGGCGTCGTTATTGCGAGCTATGCGCTCTGGGCTTTTTCCGTGCCGCTGGCGATGAGCCTTCTCGTGATTTTGCTGCTGCGGCTTGCCTTGCACAAATTGCCGGAGCGGGAGATGGCGGCCTCCGGCTGGCTGGCGCTGGGGCCGATCGGCACCGGCGCTCTCGGCCTCCTGCTGCTCGGCGCCGACGCGCCGCATATTTTCGCAGCCTCCGGCCTTTCCGGCGTCGGAGACGTCGCCTTCGGGGTCGGCGTTCTCGGCGGCGTTATGCTGTGGGGCTATGGCGCCTGGTGGCTCATGCTCGCGCTTTTGAAGACGGCTTCGTATCTCCTCCGCGGCATGCCGTTCAACATGGGTTGGTGGGGCTTTACGTTTCCGCTCGGCGTCTATGCGCTGGCGACGCTCGCGCTGGCGAATGTCACGCATCTGGCCATCTTCTCCGCGATCGGCGGCGGCTTGACCTTTGGCCTCGCCGCGCTCTGGGTGATCGTCGCGGCGCGGACGGCGCATGGGGCCTGGCGCGGCTTTCTCTTCGTCTGCCCGTGTCTTGCGGTGGCCGAAACCGCTGGTGAGATCGAAGCGGAGGAGGCGGCGAAGGAGCTTCTATGAGACGGATGCTTCTCGTTTCATCCGTCTTTCGCCTTGCGCAGGAGATAGGCGTCCATCACCCAGCCGTTCTCGCGTTTCAAACGCTCGCGCAGGGCCTTGATCTCGTCCTTCACGTCGGCGAGTTTGCCGGAGGCCAGCAGCTCTTCAGGCGCGCCTATATTGGCGCCCCAATAGATCTCCATGTCCTCGTCATTGATGGACGCAAACGTCTGGTCGCCGTCGAGCAGCACGACGACGCTGTCCGCGTCGGACGGAAAGTTCTCCGCCAGTTTGCGGCCTGTGGTGACGAGGACGGATTCGCCGATGCGGTTCAAGGAGATCTTGTGCTTTGCCGCCAGCGCCTGGATGCTGCTGATGCCGGGGATGATCTCGTAATCGAAAGCGATTGCCCCGCTCGCCAGAAGGTTCTCGACGATGCGCAAGGTGCTGTCATAGAGCGCCGGATCGCCCCAGACGAGGAAGGCGCCGCATTGGTCTTCGCCGAGCTCCTCGGCGAACATGCGTTTATAGCTTTTTCCGATCGCCGCATGCCAGTCCGCGACATTGGCTTTATAGTCGGTAAAATCCCTCGCGCGCTCCGGCGTTCGAAACGTCACGAAGCGAGGCGCCTTCGCCTTGATATAACGCTCGCAGATGGCGAGGCGCTGGTTTCTGAGGCCGGCTTTTTCATCGCCCTTGTCGGGAATGAAGAAGACGTCGGCGCGGTTCAGCGCATTGATCGCCTGAACAGTCATGTAGTCCGGGTCGCCCGCGCCAATTCCGATGATCAGAATTTTCCGCAACCGCTCTCTCCTTGTCGCGCCTTCCCGTGATGCGCCTTTCGCCGAAGAATACCAGCGGCGGCCGCGGCGCAAGTTTTGTTTCGCCGGGTGACGGCGCGACCGGCTCAAGCTTGATGTCATGCGCGTCGGGATAGTATTGTGGCGATAGACGCGCCTGACGACGCGCTGGACGGGCGATGAGCCGCTGCCAGATGGGAGGAGAAGCCGATGTCCCTTTTTATCCCCGCAGCGGCCGCGATCGTCGCCGCGAGGCTCGCGTGAGCTCCCGTTTCGACGCGATCATCATTGGCGCTGGCCAGGCCGGGCCGCCGCTCGCCGGGCGTCTCACAAAGGCGGGACTGAAAGTCGCGCTTGTCGAGCGTAAGTTTTTCGGCGGCACCTGCGTCAATACCGGCTGTATGCCCACAAAAACTCTCGTCGCCAGCGCCTATGCGGCGCATATGGCGCGGCGGGCGGCCGATTTCGGCGTCATGATCAGCGGCGGCGTCGGCGTCGACATGAAGGCGGTGAAGGCGCGCGCCGACACCGTTTCCGGCAAGGCCCGCGCCGGCGTCGAATCCTGGTTGAGAGGCATGGCGAATTGCGTAGTCTACCAGGGCCACGCTCGCTTTGAGTCGACGCGGGAGGTCCGGGTCGGCGATGACCTTTTGGAAGCCGACCGCATCTTCATCAATGTCGGCGCCCGCGCGATCATTCCGCACATGCCGGGGATCGACCGGATCAATTATTTGACCAATTCCTCCGTCTTGCAGCTCGACGCTTTGCCGAAGCGTCTCTGCATCATCGGCGGCAGCTATATCGGGCTCGAATTCGCGCAAATGTACCGCCGCTTCGGCGCTGACGTGACCGTTGTCGAGATGCGGCCGCGTCTCATCGGGCGCGAGGATGATGATGTGTCGGCGGCCGTCAGGGACATGCTCGAAAAGGAGGGCGTCGAGATCCGGCTCGACGCGGAATGCGTCAGTTTCAGATCCGAAGGCGATGTCATCGGCGTCGGCGTCGACTGCCGATCGGGCGCGCCGGAAATCTCCTGCTCGCATGTTTTGCTGGCGGTGGGCCGGCGCCCCAACACCGACGACCTCGGGCTTGACAGAGCGGGCGTCGAAATCGATGAGCGCGGCCACATTGTCGTCGACGATCAGCTGCGCACCGCTGTTCCGGGCGTTTGGGCGCTCGGCGAGTGCAATGGCAAGGGCGCCTTTACCCACACGGCCTATCATGATTTCGAGATCGCCGCGGCGAATATGCTCGATGGAGATCCGCGCCGGATCAGCGACCGCATCGAGGCCTATGCGCTCTATGTCGATCCCCCTTTGGCGCGGATCGGCCTCACGGAAAGCGCGGCGCGCGCCTCAGGCAGGCGCGTGCTCGTCGGAGAGCGCCCCATGACGCGGGTTGGACGCGCTGTCGAGAAGGCCGAGACGACGGGCTTCATGAGAATACTCGTCGATGCCGACAGCAGGGAAATTCTCGGTGCGACGATACTCGGGACCAGCGGAGACGAGGCGATCCACTGTATTCTTGATGTGATGTACGCCAAGGCGCCCTATACGGTTCTGCAACGCGCCGTGCATATTCATCCAACGGTCTCGGAACTTCTTCCAACGCTGCTCGGAGAGCTTAAGCCCCTTGTTTGAGGCGCGGCGGTTCAGGCCGCCGGAAACAGATCCACCACATTGGAGATCACAACGGGGGCCGGCCGGGCGTGGCGGGAGGAGGCCGCCGCGCAGCCGCCCTCATGGGCTTGCGCGTGAGAATGCTCGGCAAGCGTATCGTTGATGATTTTTCGCACCGTCGCAAAGCATCGTCCGCAATTGGGGCTGCAGCCCAAACATTTGTAAACGGCGCCCGGCGTCCGGGGACAAACATGGCCGTTCGACGGATCCAGGGCGGATCTTATATTGGAATCGCTCAAAACATTGCACGAGCATACGATCATCGGGAATGCCAAAATCCGAGCAACAGTGCATCAAAGTGCAGCGTAGACCACAACTAACGCATTGCGCATGAATTTGCAATGCGTAATCAAAGATTAGAGTGAGACTAGATAAACATATCGGCTACAGCGTAGTTTAAAATCATTCAAAAATACTGAGCAGTACGGTCGCCGAGCGCAGCTTCCGAAAAGTCGCCTCGCCGCGAATTTGATCGCCCTTCCGTTCAGCCTCCCGTTCGCCTCTCAGGCTTCATTTATCGACTTTGAAAGATTGCGCCGCCGCGGCGATCGTTTGACCGTTTCGCTCGGCTTCGTTCAGAATCTGCGGAAACAATTTCCCCGCCGTGCCCGCCTGGCCTGGACGCAGACCGGGCAGGATCTTCGGCGCGGCCACGGCGAGGACGAACTGCAGCTTGCCGTCGCCAAGCTCGGCGCTGGCGCGGGAGCTGAAAGTCAGAGCGTCGTCGCGGGAGCGCGTCGTCGGAATGACGCGCACCGAGCCGTCGTCGGCGACGGTGACGACGCTGACCTCGCGCCCGTCGGCGCCTGAAATCGTTCCCGTCAACGGCTGGCCGACGCGAAGGGATGAGGCGGCGAGCTCGATTTTCAAAGGCGCTGCCGGCGTGTTGCGCAATTGACCGAGGAAGGTGACCGCAGGGCATTGCGCCGCCGCCACCTGCCGCACGCCGATATCGGCCTCATATCCATTGGCTTGCTCGAAGGCTTGATCGAGGCTGCGAAACGGCGCCGTCGAAAGCCCGAATCCTTCGATCGCGGGACTTTGGTCGGCAAGCACGATTGGTCTCGCGAAGACGCAGTCTCCGCCATCAAATTGATTGATCATCTTGGTGATGGCTTGCAGGCGGGCGCGCTGCTCCGCCTCGGTTAGCGCCGCGGTTTTCAGCATCGCCGGCTGTTCGGGATCGAGTCTTGCGAGATTCATCGGCGCGAGCCCCGGCCGGGCGGGCGCCGTATCCGGGATCGCCGCGGGCGCTGGCGCGGAGCGCTGGGGGGGCGCCGGCTCGCGGACGTTCGACGCGCTTTCGCTTTGCAGCAACGGGGCCGGCGGGATGATGGATGGCGGCGGATGCAGAGCCGAATAGACGAGCGGCGCGGTCACGAGGAGGCCGACGGCGGCGGCGCCCGCCAGCGTCAAAGTCAGCCGGCTGAAGGTGACGCCGGCGCGCGCCGGCTTTGGCGCCTGCGCCTGAGAGGCGCGCCGCGCTGGCCGCTTGACCCCGCTGGCGTCCGCGCGCCATGCCGCCACCTCCGCCATGGAGGCTGGCCGGTCGTCGGGGTTTGGCTGCAGCATGTGCTCGATCAGGGGACGCAGGCGCTCGTCGATGCCGCTGAGGTCCGGCACGACGCGGCGTTTTTCGATGACGTCGACATGGTTGCCGCCCATGTCGATCGGGCCGTTGCGCAAAGCTTCGGCGAGCACGAGGCCAAGACTGTAGATATCGGATTTCGGCGTGATGTGGCCGCCGAACAAGCCGAGCTGCTCGGGCGAAACATAATTATACTTGCCGGCGAAGCCGCTGCCGATCACCGTTCCTTCGTCCTCGAGACGGGTCGAACGGGCGATGCCGAAATCGATGATTTTCGCGCGCGCCATGTCGCCCGCGGGGATGATGATGTTGTCCGGCGAGACATCGCGATGCACGATGCCGCGTTCATGCGCGGCGTCGAGTCCGGCGGCGATACGCTGCATCAGCCTTTGCACCGCGTCGAAGGCGAGCGGCCCCCCGCGCAACATCGCCGACAGCGATTGCCCGTCGACATATTCCATCGCGAGATAGGGCCGCTCCAGCACGGGATCGACCGTGAAGACATAATAGCGGACGATCGCTTCATGATAGAGGTTGTGAAGCGCGGAGGCTTCCTTCCGAAACAGCGCGAAGGCCGCCTCGGCTTCGGCGAGGTCGGAGCGGATCAGTTTGATCGCGACGATGTCGCCGGTCTGGATCGCGTGGCCCTTGTAGATTTCGCCCATGCCGCCGGCGGCGATCGGCTCGTCGATCTCATAAATGCCATTCAGCTGCGTCCCGGCCGGAATGATCGGCCGCGTCGATCCGAATGTGGCGGCCTGATTCATCGCGGCATCCAACGCGCTTGCGGCGCATGATCCTGCGCGAAGACCACCGTCGAACCACGCGGCGCGTAGTGTGTGATGACGACCGTCACATTATCAATGGCGCCGCGCTCCATGGTCAGCGCGACCAGCCTGTCGCAAGCGCCCTGGGGAGCGATGAGGCAGGCGCTTTCGAGGATTTCGGCGTCGCTGACATGGGTCGTCAATCCGTCGCTGCAGATGACGAAGACGTCGTCCTTTTCAAGCACGCCCTGGGCGACGTCGAGTTCGAGTTCATGATAGACGCCGACGGCTCGCGTGATGACGTTGCGGCGCGGCCAGGTCTGCGCCTCCTCCGCGGTCAGGACGCCCTCGGCGACGAGCTCCGCGACCTCGGTGTGATCGCGTGAAATCTGCTGGATCGCGCCCTGGCGCACCAGATAGATGCGGCTGTCGCCCGACCAGACGCAGGCGTAATAGCCCTCCCAGGCGAGAACGGCCGCGACCGTCGCGCCGATGACGATGCCGCCGCGTTCGTCGGCGATCTCGAGCAGCTGGTCATTGGCGAGGGCGAGGCGCTCCCGGCAGCGGGTCAAGAGTTCGGCGACGGAGGATGGCTCGGCGATCTTGCGCAAGGCGTCGATGACGACGGTGCTCGCCAGTTTTCCGGCTTCATGGCCGCCCATGCCGTCAGCGACCGCGAAGATGCCGCTTTCGGGGAGCACGAGGTGTGCGTCCTCGTTTTCGAGCCGCACCTTGCCGACGTCCGTGGCGGCCCCGCTTTCGAACTTGCGCGACATGTCTTTCATGGGCCTCATCCCGATTGTACGATCGCTTGCGGACGGTTCTCTTTTTCGGCGTCCTGGAGGTGACTTTGGCGCCGGCTCATCATGTCGGCAAACGTCGCTGGCGTCGGCATCGCCTCGCGCATCAGCGCCAGGGGCGGGCAGTCGGCGCCTCCGACCGTCCACCAGAATGTCGCGGTCTCGGCCGGGAGCGCCGGCTGCTCGCGCCGCATGGCGGCGAACAGCCTGGCCAGCGCGTTTTCATGCGGCTGCTCGCGCTCGGCGCCAAGCGCGGCGAGCCTTTCGACAAGGGTCTCGAAGGCGGCGTCCGGATCGAGCGCGTCAAGCAGCAGATCCTCAACCTCCGCGAACCACTGGTCGCGAGGGGCGACATCGGGCGGCTCCAGCGCATCAGTCCCCGAGGCCGCGCCGGCCAGCGTCAAGGGAAACATCCGGCCGAGCGCATCGACGGATGGCATGAAGGCGCCCGTGAAAGCCTCGCCGCACAGCGCCGGTCCGAGCCAGAAACGCCAGATCGGCGCCGAATTGAAAATCGCTGTCCAATCGCCGGTCGCGCCCTGCTCGCGTCCTTCCTTCAGGCCTGCCTCGAGCCAGGGCTCCCAGACGCGCAGGAAAGCGCGCGGCGTCGATATCGCAATGAAATCGCGCTTGCAGGGCAGTTTTCCATAGAGGCCGCAGCGCATGGCGATCAGGCTCCGCCCGGACAATGGAAATTGCGCAATTGCGTGATGTTCAAGGGCTTCAGGGCCGCGCCCGGCGTCGCTGGCGTGGCGTTGAAGCGATAGGTCAGCTCGCGGCCCGCAAGCGAGAAAGTGGCGACCGTTGCATCGCTGTTGAGGCGCGCGGCGTCGAGCATGCGGTAGATCGACCAGACGCCAGACTGCACCAGGATAGGCGCGCGGCCGCCGGCGGGGCGGAGCGCCAGCAGGGTGCGATGATTTTCGGTCGAGCCGGGCCATTGCACCGTCGTCGGGCCAGCGCCCCCATTGATGACTGTCGCGTCAATCTCCATGCGCGCGTCTTTCACCGGCGGCGGCGTGACGGTGAAGGAAAAGCGCGGACCTGCCGGATCGGAGCCAAAAAATGCGGCTTTGATGTCGGCGGCGAGCTCAAAGTCGGCCAACGCCGTCGGCGTCAGCTGACTGGCGAGGGCGCTGCCCTCGCGCCACTTCCATTGTGGTCCCGAGGTGTCGGCGGAGGCGAGAATATAGGAGCTGACGAACTGATCGATGAGGCCCTTTGGCCCGAACACGCGGGCGAAATCGTCAAGATCAACGTCGCGATCCGCGTTCTTTGCGAAGGGATAGCGCGTTCCGATTTTTTCCTGGCAGGTGAAGGTGACTTGCTCGCGCAGTTTCGAGACGGTCCGCGCGACGTTCGAATCTGTAATCTCCCGGAGGATGCCGGCGCCCGTGTCGTCCATCATGGCGGCGAAGGGCGCCGGCAGCTTGGCCGCGTCCGCTCTCAGTTTTTCAACGCCGCTCGTGATCCTGTCAGCCAGTTCGTCGGCCGGCGCGCCATTGGTCGCGAGACGGCTCAAATTGGCGCGGATCTCATTCAGCTGAGACAGAATTTGGTCGATCGGGCGCTGTCCCGGATCGCCCTCGACGAGACGGTGATAGGGCGCGAGCGCCCCGTCGATGATCTGCGCCGGTGTTTGGCCGGAGGCGCCGACGATAGGGCCGTCCTCTGGATTGACGCTGGCGGGCTCGACGGCGGCCGCGGCGGGCTGGCTTTCGGAAAGGGTGGTTTCGTCGCTGATCGATTCGAGGAGGCGGCTGAACGGCGAGGTGACGGAGGACGCCGCCGTCAACAGCGGATAGGACGGCCGCTCGACGGTGAGCGGGCGGATCTTCAGTCGCTCGATCGCCGTTCGCCAGGCGTCGATGAAAGCCTTGGCGTAGGCGTCGGCGAGATTTTCGCGCAGATGGTCATATTGGGCCGAGATCTCCGGCTGCTCGCCGGCCGCGCCAAGCACCCAGCGATCGCGCGCCATCTCCTCGATGACGCCGGGCAGGGCCTTGAGGAATCCCTCAAAGCCCGACTTCGTCAGAAAGTAGGGAACCGTGACGCCGTCGATCGAAGGGTCGAAGATCACAAGCGCCCCGGCGCCGCCGGCTTTGCTCGCGGTCCAATCGGGCCGCAAGCTCGCCTTCGCGCGCGCCGCGAGGATCTTCAACGCGCGGTCGGCGACGTTCTCGCGCGCGAGGGCCGCCTGCGCCTTCTCGACCAGCGGCCCGTTCAGTTGCACGAAGGAGCCATGTCCGGTCTCGAGATCGAGCATGGCGACGAGATGCTGTTCGAGCTCCTTGCGGCCCTCGCTGTTTCTTGGGCCCGGATAGAGATTTTCCGACCAGTCGCGCTCCATCCAGTTGATCAGCAATTGCTGGTCCACCGTCTCAAGGCCGCCGAGCATCAGATAGACCTTCAGCGCGTCGAACAGGGCGGCCGGATCGTTGGCGCTGGCGTCGAGCTGCTCCTCCAGCCGGTAGACGAGGCGGGGCCGCAGCATGCGCTCGAGGCCGACGCCGTAAGCGGTCTCCGCCGCCGAGCGCAGGCGCGCCGACTGATTGAGGCCGAGGCCGCCGGTCGCGGCTTCGGTCTGCCCGTCGCCATAGCCGCCTGGAAGAAAACGCAAGGCGTGCAGCGCCGGCAGGACCTTGCTGAGGTCGCGGTCGCTTACGACGTCGGACTGGCCGAGCCCGCGCGACATCGCGGCATATTTCTGCGCCGCCTCCTCGCTCTGGCTGATGCGGTCGAGGTTCTTGGCGTAGCTGACCCACCAGGCGCCGATGGCGAGCGGCGTTGCGATGAGCAGCGTCGCGAAAGCCGCCATCTTGAGCAGGCGATTGCCGCGCCGCGTCGAAACCCAGCCCGCTTCGCCGATGACGACCTTTTTGATGAGGTCCGTCAAAAAGAAGCTCTTGCCCTGGCCGGAATAGGCTGGCCGTCCAACCGCTTCGGCGCCAAACCCCCTGGCGAGCGCGCCGAGCAGTTGGTCGATCGGCGTTCCTTCCTGCGTGCCCGAGGTGAAGTAAAAGCCGCGCAGGGCCGCTTTGATCTTATAATGGGCGGGATCGAAGATGGCGTTGAGGAAGCCGGTCACGGGCGCCTGCAACGCCGCCATCTGGGCCGGGAAGCCGAATGCCAGAACGCGGCTCGCGGCGTCCTTTTCCGCCTCGAGCCGGTCGCGCGCCAGCTGCGGCAAAGGCTCGACGAGCGCCTGGAATTCGTCCGGCGCTTCCCCGACCGTCGATTTGCTCTTGTCCATGGTCTGGAAAGTCGCGCCCCACACCTGCCGCCGGGCCGCCTCGTCGAGATTGCCGAAGAATTCCATGAAGCCGATGACGAGATCGGCTTTGGTGAAAAGCGCGTAGACCGGAAAATCGACCTTCAGGCGCTGGTGCAATTCGACGAGCCGCGCCTTGATCGCCGCCGCATGCGCCGCGATCTCCTTTGGCGAAAGCGTCAGCAGGTCCTCGAGGCTGATCGCGACGAGAACGCCATTGATCGGCTGGCGCGGCCTGTTTCTCTTGAGCAGATCGAGGAAGGCGAGCCAGCTCTTCTGATCTGCTTTGGCGTCGGAATCCTGCGTTGTGTAGCGGCCCGCCGTGTCGATCAGCACGGCGTCCTCCGTGAACCACCAGTCGCAATAGCGCGTGCCGCCGACGCCCTTGACGGCGCCCGGCGTGACGCCGCCGGCGAGGGGAAACTGCAGCCCCGAATTGACGAGCGCGGTGGTTTTGCCAGAGCCGGGCGGCCCGATCAGCACATACCAGGGAAGATCGTAAAGATAGCTCGCGCGGCCGCCGCGGCCGCGCAGAACGGCGAGCGCCTCTTTCATGCGTTCGGCGAGAACCGGCGCGTCGCTGTCGTCGACGCTCATGCCGCGGGCGATCCGCTCGGCGCCCTTGCGCCGGCGGTAGAGGCGATAGACGCCGGCGCCGGCGATCAGCGCCAGCAGAATCGCGATCGCCGCGATGCGCGGCGCCGGCTCCTCCAGCGGATGGGCGTCGCGCACGACGACGAACGGGGCGGCGAACCAGATCAGCGACGCGACAGCGGCCGCGCCGACGAGGCTGATGAGGAGCCGGAGCCAGAACTTTCGATTCATCAAACTCGCCCGCCGAACCAGTTAAAAGACTGCATTACGCTCAAATAAATTTATATATCAATCAGTTAGATAATCCATGGCGGCGCTCCCTCAGTCCCTGCGCGGCACGACGATTTCAACCCGCCGGTTCTTGGCGCGTCCTTCGGGCGTGTCATTGGAGGCGATCGGCGCATCGGCTCCCTTGCCTTCGGTTTCGACCCGCTCCGGATGCGACAGGGATTGCTTCAGGAGAGCGCCGACGACCTTGGCGCGCTCGAGCGACAATTCGAAATTCGAAGCAAAGCGCGCGTTCGAGATCGGCGTATTGTCGGAATGGCCGACGACCTTGACCGCGCCTTTATCATCATCGAGCGCCATGGCGATATACATCATCAACGGCTTCACATCGTCGAGGATCGCCGACTTGCCGGGCTGAAACAGATCCCTGTCGACGATGCGGATGACGATCTGATTGGCGCTCGAATCGACGCTCAACGCGCCGGAGGCAATGTTCGGCGCAAGCACATTGCGGATATGTTCGAGCTGCGAGGCCTGGGCCGGCGTCGGCGGGGGCGCCGGCGGCGGCGCGACGGCGACTTTACGGCCGATCGTGACCGGCGTCAGCGGGTTCAGCGCGCCCATGCTCTGCGCCGCGGCTTCGGCCCGCTGACTAAGCGAGATGCGAAACGCGAGGAAAGCCCCGAAAAGCACGAGGCCGACAACGCCCGCGGCGGCCCAGAGCGGCACGCGCAAGCGGACCGCGTGGCTGGCGAGGGGCTGGCCTTGCCAATGGGGCGACAGACTTTGGGGCGGCGCCGGCCCGGTCTTGTGCAGCGTCTCAAAGAGGTCGGCGCGAATGGCGTCGACGGCGCCGCCCGGCGCGCTCTGACGCCCGCCCTGAAAGGCGAGGGCGAGACAAGCGTAGAATAATTCGAGCAGGAAATAATGCGCGCGGGGGTCTTTCTCGACGCGGTCGAGTTCGTCGAAGAAACGGCGCCCGCCATTGTTTTCGCCAAAGAAGCGCGTCATCAGGCCAGATCGCGCGGAGGCGCCGCGTTCATCGGCTGGAAGATGGGCCAGCACCTCGTCGGCGGTCGCGCAGAGGACGTATTTGGCGGTATTGGCCTCTTCCGGCGCGATCCCCGCGGCGGCCATCTCGCGATCGCATTTTTCGATCGCCCCTGCGATCTGCGCGGTCAGGTTCGGCCCCGGGGCGCGCAGCAGCGCGGCGCGCAGGCGGCCGAGCAGAAGCAGAAGCGGACCGGCCGCCCGCATGATCGGGTTGGGGTTGGGCGCCGCGAGATCCGCGCCCTCAATCGCGGCCTTGCGCGCGGCGGGGGCCGCGGTCCTTGACGCTGGATGCGCGGCGTGCGGATGAGGCGCCTGAGCGTCGGCGGGCGCCTGCGGGCGGCGGCCTGCCGGGTTGGGCCGGAAGATGGTGCGCTCCTCCTCGGGCGCCGGCGCCTGGGCCGGATCGCGCGCCGGCGCCGCCGGGCGCTGGGGCGGCATCGGGCGAAAAATCGTCCTGTCGTCACGCTCTTCCGGGCCCGGGGACCGATCTTTGTCGCTCATCGCGCTATCTGGCCTCGTTGCGGGAGGTTTTTTCTGATCTTCACACAATCAGAAAAAGCCTCCTCGATTTTTTCATTTTATCGCATTGTCAGGGCAAAGATCGGTATTTGCTTCTCGAAACACGCCTGGCGCTCCGGGCCGCGATCGTGACCGCCACCGTGCCCAAGCCTGTTCTTCGCTCACTTTGGCTCCCTGGCTTCGTCGTAGCATTGGGCGAAATAGAGCATGAAAGCATCGACGAGGCCGTCTTCGTGGCGCAGGGTCTTTGCCTGCCATCGCGCAAGATAGAGGTCCCAAAGGCGGGCCTTATGCGCTCCGAACAAAGCGGCAAGGCCCTTATCCTCTCCGGCGGCGTCTTCGATGACTTTGGGATCGAGGTCCTCAACAAGCATGCGCACGGCCTGCTGCATCGCGGCGAAAGTATTGATCTGATGCGTCTTGAGATCGGTGAAGGCGCCCTCGAAGGCGCGTTTGGCGTCAAGATATCCGCTCGTGCGCGGTCCGAACATGATTTTCAGGGCGTCGTCCGCGGTTGGCGCGAATTTCAACGGATTATTGTCGAGCGCCTGGATCATTGTCTGGCTCGAGGTGCGCGCAAAACGCTTCGCCTTGAAGCGCGCGCTGAGCAGCTGGGTGAGATCGGAGACCGCCATGCGCATCAGGGCGCCAAGATCCTCGGCGACCTTGAGACCGTCCTGACGCGCGAAAATATGCTCCGGGATGCCGGCGCCCTTGGCGAAGCTGCGTAGAAAATCATCGAGGCCTGGCGCCGGCGCCGATGAGGCTTTCGCCGCGCCGGCATTGACGTCAGCCGCCGGACTCTCGGCGCAGGCGCCGGCCGGTTCGTCCAAAATCTTTGTTTGCGCGATCCGCTCCGGCGTTTTCCAAGCCCGCGCCTCCGCTTCCTGGGCGTCAAGGAGCGGCGCATCGGCCGTTTCGGCCTCAGGCGATCGGGCGCGGCTGGTCGTGGCGGCGTCTGGCGGAGGAGATGCGACGAGCGAGGCGCCCTCGGCCTCTTGCGATGGCGCGGTGAAGGATCGGGCCTCCGGCGGACGTTCGGCGCTCTCGCGAAACGGCGCCGGGGGCGAAGGAAAGCCGCGCGCCCTGATCATGGTGAAAGGCGGCGGCGCGGGAGCGCCGGCGCGATTGACGGGAGGAAGCTCAAAGTCGCTCGCGGAGCCGCTCGTCCGGCTCGTCGCCTCGACCTGTGGTTCCGGCTGCGTTTGCAGCGGCGGGGCGGCGTCGGACGCGGTTTCGATCGCGATCGCCTGCGCGATCTCGGCGTCGAGCGCGGCTGCGTCCTTCGGCTGGATCGGCGCCAGCGCGGCGACGCCTTCGGCCGCCGCCGCATCGGCCTCCGCGCCGTCGACAATGTCGCTTTCCGGCTCGCCGTCGGTTTCGATGGCCACCGCGATGACATAGGCGCCGATGGCGAGCCTGTCGCCGTGACGCAGCTTGTGGGGCGCCTGGATGCGCCTTGCGCTGTCGTTCAAGAATGTGCCGTTGGTGGAGAGATCGTTCAGCCAGTAGCCGTCGTCGCGATAGCGCACTTCGCAGTGCCTGCCTGAAATGAAACGCGTCGGATCCGGCAGAGACCAATCGATGCTGGCGGAGCGGCCGATGTCGATGCCGCGCCCGTCGGTCAGCCTGACGCTCACCGGAGCCCCATTCGGCAGGCTCTGTTCATTCTCGATCGTCAGGATCAGCGTCATTTCAGCCCCTCCATAACTTGACAAAGAGACGCCTGTTTTTTCGCTCGCGCCCGAGCGGCCTTAATCCGGCCTGTCTGGCATAGCCCAAACGAGCGATGCACGCCACAGCATCGCCATTATCCGGCCGTCCTCAGTGTGCGGGCGCACGCGCCGCGCCGCGCTCCGGCGCGCTGTCATTGTTTAAATTCTAAACCGAACCTATGTTATCGTCGATATTTTACGCACGCGCGATGTGCGCGGCAGCTCGAAGCAGGCGTGCGTCTATTGGTCGAAAGCCGCAGTTGGAATATGCAAAGTCCGCTCCGCGCCGCCGCCCTGCTGCTTGTCGCTATTTTCGCAATGGCGGCGATGGCGGTCGCGATGACGGGCGATTGCGCCGCCGCGGAGCGTCGCGTCGCGCTTGTGATCGGCAATTCGGCCTACAAGAATCCGGCGCTCGCCATTCCCAACGCCCGCAACGACGCCGAAGACGTCGCCGCCGCGCTGACGGCGCTCGGCTTCGACGTTCTTTTGCAAACCGACGTCGACCTAGCGGCTGCGAGCAAGGCGATCCAGCAGTTCGCGCGCATGTCAGTCGGCGCGGATGCGACGCTGTTCTATTTCGCGGGCCACGCCGTCCAGTATCAGGGGCACAACTATCTTTTGCCGATCGACGCGGAGGTCAAGGACGAGATCAGCCTCCCGTTCGAGACGATCGCCGTCGACAATATCCGCGCCGTCCTCGACCGCTCGAACGGCGTCAAGATCATGGTGCTCGACGCCTGCCGCAGCAACCCCATCTCCGAACGGCTGGCCAAGCTCGCCAGCTCCTCCGCCCCGGTCGAGCCGGGCGAGCGCACGCGGGGACTGGAGCGCATCGACAGGTCGGAGGGCATCATTGTCGCTTATGCGACCTCGCCCGGAGACGTCGCGCTCGACGGTCAGGAGCGCAACAGTCCGTTCACGAAAGCCTTCCTGCGGCGCCTGAACGAGCCTGGCCTCGAGATCGAAATGATGTTTCGCCGCATCGCGAATGACGTCCGCGCCGCGACGAGCGGGCGCCAAAGACCTGAAACCTATGTCTCTCTCGTCAATGAATATTATATCAACCAGAACGACAGAATCGCCTGGGACAAGATCAAGGGAACGGACGATCCGGCCGTCCTCAATGATTTTCTGGAGCGCTTTCCCTCCTCGTTCTACGCGATCGAGGCGCACTACCGCCTGCAGACCCTGGAGCGGGCGATCGCCGAGGCCAAGGAGCGGGCGCTGCGCGAGGCCGAGATCGCCCGGCGGGAAAAAGAGCTCGCCGCCGAACAGGCGGCCCAGCGCCTGAAGGCGGAACAGGCCTGCGCCAGCGATCGCGCCGCCCTTTCCGCCGTCGCGCCGCGCGACGCTGACGGTCTGCGCGGGCTCGCCGCCAATGCGTGCGATGAAGTAAAGACAGCGGCGCAAAAGCGTCTCAGCGATCTCGAAGCTACGCTTGCGGCGGAGGCGGCGGCCTGCCGTCGCGATGGCGACGCGCTCGCCTCTCTGGGGGCGCGTGATCTCGATGGGCTGCGCGCTCTGGCCCAATCAACCCCTTGCGCCAGCGTCAAGACGGCCGCGGAGGCGAAGGCCGCCGCCGCCGAGACGGTTCTCGCCAAGGAGACGGAAACCTGCCAGCGCGAAGCTGGCGAGCTCAAGGGACTGATCGAACGCGGCGACGCCGCCAATCTCGAGGCGCTGCGCGGCAGCGCGCAGTGTCCGGCGACGCTGGCCGCGATCCCCGCGGGCCTGCGCGCGATCGCCGCCGCCGCCAAAGCGGTTTGCGACCGCGACGGCGCGGCGCTCGCCGCCATTCCGGCGCGGGACGCCGCCGCGCTGCGTGACCTTGTGGCGAAAACTGAGTGCGCGCCGGTCAAAGCAACGGCTTCGACCCGTCTCACGGATCTGGAGGCGCTTCTCGCGCGGGAGGCCGCTCAATGCGCGAGCGAGGACGCCGAACTGAAAGGATTGGCCGATCGCAACGACGCGGCCAGGATCGAGGCGCTGCGCGGACGCGCGCAATGCCCGGCGAGCGTCGCCGCGGCTGATCGCAGCCTGCGCGATATCGCCGCCGCGGCGGACGCCGCCTGCGCCCGGGACAACGCCGCGCTGAACGCCATTGCTCCGCGCGACGCCGATGCGTTGCGCAATTTGACGAACAGCACGCCCTGCGCGCCCGTCAAGACGGCCGCCGCCCAGCGGCTTAAAGACGTCGAGGCGGCGCTCGCTCACGAGGCGGAGCTTTGCCAGCGTGACGAGGCGCAATGGAAAGAACTCTCGCCGTCAGGGAGCCGCGCCGACGTCGAGGCGTTTCGCGCCCGTGCCGAATGCGCGCCGATCGCGGCCGCCGCCGACCGCAGACTGGCGGAGCTTAAAACAATATGCCGCGACGACGCAGCGGCTCTCGCCGCCATAGCGCCGCGCGACGCAGAGGGATTGCGCGGATTCATCGGCAAATCGGGCTGCGATGAGGTCAAGACCGCCGCGCAGGACCGCCTTGCCGCGCTGGAGGCGTCCCTCGCGCATGAAGCCGAACTCTGCCAGCGCGATGAGGCGCAGTGGAAAGATATTTCGGCCGGAGCCGACGGCGCGGCGCTGACGGTTTTACGCCAGCGCGTCGAATGTCCCGGCGTCATCGCTGCGATTGATCACGCTCTGGCCGATTTGAAAACCGCCTGCGCGCGCGAACAGGGCGCGCTTGCCGCGATCGGCCCGAACGATCGTGAGGCGATGAAGGCGTTTCTCGCCGGCGCCGTCTGCGCCGACGTCAAGACGGCCGCCGAGGCGAAGGTCGCCAAGCTTGAGGCGGAGGAAGCGCGCCAGGAGGAAGCATGCCGCCGCGAGGATGTCGAATTGACCGCGCTCAAGACGCAAGGCGCGGAGGCGCGGGACAAGCTCGTCGAGATGAGGCGGCGCATGAGCTGCGCGCGGCTGCGCCCCGATCTCGAGGCGGCTCTGGAGCAGCTTCCACCGCCGCCGGTTTTCAATAGCAGAAGTCAGGTCCGCTCGGCGCAGGCGCAGTTGCAGCGTTTGGGATGTCTCGCGGCGACCGACAGCGGCAAGCTCGACGCCAGGACACAAGAAGGCATCGCTCGCTATTTTGAAGCCAAGGGCGACGCCGCGCCCGCCGCCGAGGTCAAGGTGACGGACGAATTCATCAGCAGGCTTGAGGCGGAAAGCCCGAGTCTTTGCACGCCGGCGGCGCTCGCCGCGCCAGAACCCTCGGTTGACAGGCTGCTGCGGCGCCCGAAGGGAAATGTCGCGCGTCTGCCGCCGAAAGAGGAGCCGCGTCAAAAGGCCCTCGAGCCGAGGCCGGCGAAGGAAAAGGCGGCAAGGCCCGCGCCTGATGAAAAGCCCGCCCGGATCGCCAGGCCACGCCAGCCGGAACGGCCGCAGGCGCCCGCGCCGGCGCAGGCGACGGCCAACAGGGCGCCCGCGCATCCGGCCTCCTCGGCCCCGCTCGGCGTCGGGTTTTAGCGAGGCGCCCGGCTTGGGCGTCGCCATTTGAGGGCGGGTGACGAGTTGGTCGATTTCAGGCCGAAAATAGCAGGTTTTTGCGACTTGCGCCTGCTTCTGCAAGCCGATATACCCTGTCGCCGAAGCTGTTCCCTTGATCGAGGGAGTGGGGCGCGTAGCTCAGCGGGAGAGCACTACGTTGACATCGTAGGGGTCACAGGTTCGATCCCTGTCGCGCCCACCATCAGCTGCGGGAACGAGAACAGCGCGACGTAACGGAGCGTTTGCAATTGTCCGAGGTTCGGCGGCTCGTGGCAGGCTGCGTCTATCCGCGGCGCCGGGGTTTCTCCCGCAAAACCGATTCCGCCGCAATGCCGCCTTGCTCGCGGCATGGAACGGTCTTAAAGCTCGACCGTTGTCAGTGGCGAGGGCGACGGTCCTCAATCTGACTCGATTTTCCGATGGCCTGACGTCATCAGGCGCCGCCGCGACCGTGAAGGACTCAGCTACAGTTGCGACGCTCGAAAGCAGCAAAGTGTGACGAATGAAAGCCATGCCTTTTCCTGAACTGCAATCCGAGCGCGGCCGTCAGCCTTTCGACATTCGCAGACTGATCGCCGAGCGCGAGCCGGAGCGTTACGCCCTGCATGCGCAGCACATGAACGAGATGATGGTGCGCGTGTTTCAGACGATCGGCACCGATGTCGGCTTTCAAAAGGGGCACGGGCAATATCTTTATGACCGGCGCGGGGGTCGTTATCTCGACCTGCTGAGCGGCTGGGGCGTTTTTGGCGTCGGCCGCAACCATCCGCTGGTGCGCGAAACGCTGGAAAGCGTGCTTGCCGCCGATCTGCCCAATCTCGTGCAAATGGACGTCTCGGTTCTCGCGGGCCTGCTCGCCGAGCGTCTGCTCGCCTTCACCCCCTATCTCGATAAGGTCTTCTTCACAAATTCAGGCACGGAAGCCGTCGAGGCCGCAATCAAATTCGCCCGCCGCACGACAGGCCGGTCCGGCGTCATCCATTGCAGCCATGCCTTTCACGGCCTCTCTTATGGGTCCTTGTCCCTCAACGGCGACGCGATTTTCAGGGAGGGTTTTGGACCCTTGCTGCCGGGCTGCGTCGAGGTTCCCTTCAACGATCTCGCCGCTCTGGAGAAGGCGCTGTCGGCCGGGGACGTCGCCGCGTTCATCGTCGAACCGATCCAGGGCAAGGGCGTCAATATGCCCGATGACTGGTATTTGCGCGACGCGGCGGCGCTCTGCCGCAAATATGGCGCGCTCTTCATCGCCGATGAAATCCAGACCGGGATCGGCCGCACGGGGCGTTTTCTTGCCGTCGAACATTGGGGCGTTGAACCCGATATGGTGCTGATCGCCAAAGCCTTGTCGGGCGGCCACGTGCCCGTCGGGGCGGTTTTGACCCGTAAACATGTGTTCGACAGGGTGTTCAACCGCATGGATCGCGCCGTCGTGCACGGATCGACCTTCGCCAAGAATGACCTCGCCATGGCGGCGGGGCTGGCGACGCTCGAGGTGATTGAATCCGAGGGTCTCATCGCCAACGCGGCGCGCACCGGCGAGCGGCTGCTCAAAAGCTTCGGGAAAATGGAGGAGCGCTATGAGCTCGTCAAATCGGCGCGCGGCAAAGGTTTGATGATCGGCGTTGAATTCGGAAATCCCCAGTCACTGAAATTGAAGGCGGCCTGGAACGTCGTCGAGGCGGTCAATCCCGGCCTTTTTTGTCAGCTCATCACCTTGCCTCTTTTCAAGGATCACAAAATTCTCGTTCAGGTCGCCGGCCACGGCAATCATACGATCAAGCTGCTGCCGGCGCTGGTCATCAATGACGCCGATTGCGACTGGATCGAAAGTTCGTTCGACAGCGTCATCGCCGACAGCCACCGCGTGCCGGGGGCCGTCTGGTCGCTTGGCAAGACTCTCGCCGACCACGCGCTCAAAGCCCGGGCCGCCAAATAGAGTTCAAAACGGCATGAGCGATCGGCGTGTGCTCGTCGGCCGGTTTGGCGCTCCGCATGGCGTCAGGGGAGAGGTGCGGCTGCAAAGCTTCACGGAGGACCCGGCCGCGATAGGCAACTATCGGCCGTTGAGCGACGCCAGCGGACAGCGGCAGTTTGCGATCAAGTCTCTGCGCCATGTCAAAGACAATGTTTTCGTCGCGAGAATCGCCGGCGTCGATAACCGCACGAGCGCCGAAAGCCTGACCAATATCGAGCTGTTTTTGCCGCGCGCGCATCTGCCCGCGGCCGCCGAAGACGAATTCTATTTCGCCGATCTGATAGGATTGACGGCTTTGAGCATGACCCGCGCCCCGATCGGGCGCGTCAAGGACATCCTCGACTTCGGCGCCGGCCCCATTCTCGAAATTGCGCCGGCCGAGGGCGGCGAGACGCTGCTCTTGCCCTTCGCAAAAGCCGTTGTTCCCGAAATCGATGTGGCGGGGGGCTGGATACTGGTCGTTCCGCCGGTCGAGATCGAAGCGCGGGACGAAACCGAGGCCGCGCCGCGCGAAGAGAATCCGAGCTAAAACGTGAAACGGGCTTGATCCATGTGGCGGGCGACGATTTTTACCCTTTTTCCGAGCATGTTCCCCGGCCCGCTTGGCGTCTCGCTCGCAGGCGATGCGCTTGTGCGCAATATTTTTGAGATCAATACATATGACATTCGCGCGCAGGGGCTCGGCCGCCATCGCGCGGTCGACGATACGCCCGCGGGCGGCGGCCCCGGCATGGTGATCCGCGCCGATGTCCTCGCCGCCGCCCTCGACGCGGGGCTCGCCGCCGCCGATCGCCGGCCACGCCTCATGCTTAGTCCGCGCGGACCCGCCTTGACGCAGGCGCGGGCGCGCGCGCTCGCAGCGGGCGAGGGCGTCGTCCTGATCTGCGGACGTTTTGAAGGGGTCGATGAGCGGGTGATCGAGGCGCGCAACCTCGAAGAAATCTCCATCGGTGATTATGTGCTGTCGGGCGGCGAAATCGCGGCGATGGTCGTGCTTGACGCCTGCGTGCGCCTGCTGCCCGGGGTGATGGGCAAGGAGGCCTCCGGTTTCGAGGAAAGTTTCGAAAGCGGGCTGCTGGAATATCCGCAATTTACGCGCCCCCGCGAGTGGGAAGGGCGCGAAATTCCGCCCGTGCTCCTGTCTGGCGATCACGCCAGGATCAAAGCCTGGCGCGAGGCGGAGGCGCTGCGCGTCACGCGCGAGCGCCGGCCGGATTTGATCGCGGACGTCGGCAAGCCGCGCTGACGTTTTCGCATGCTTTCAAGTGACGCGGATTCTCGGGACGCCTTCAGGCCTGCTCGCGAAAAAGGCTCAAGGTCGAGACGCGTTTCCAGACGGTCGCGAAACCGGCCTTCAACTCTGCCTTCAGTCTGGTCTCGATCCGCGACCTGGCCGGCGCTCCGATCGACCGGGATCCCGTCTTCCCCTTCACTTTGGCGGCGCTCCCGGCGAGCGCCAGGGCGCTCCGGCGTGAACTGCGCGCGAGGCCATGCTCGGTCTTGTGCCAATGAAACGGACGCAATATGAGGTCGTAGAGCGCCGCCCAGGCCGCGACCGACATCAGGAGATGATAGGGCAGCAGCAGGGGCACAAACAGCCATGATCCGAGCAGTTTTCGCCGCTTCATGCCGATCAGCGTGAGCCAGATCACCGCCCCCGCGCCAAACGCCACGACAGAGAGCCAAAGCGTCGTCTCAACCACGGACAGCACCGAATCCGGCCGGGGAAAACCGGCGGTCGCGAGCTGAACCAGCATGGCGCTGGTCAAAAGCGGCCAGAGCAGGGGCGCAAAGACCATATTGATCATGATGAGAGAGAAAATGGCGGCGCCGGCCCAGCCGATCTCCCTGACGAGTCGAGCCGGGTCGCGGCTCAGCGTGACAAAGGTCTGCGTCCAGCCTTTCGACCAGCGGCGCCTTTGCGTGAGCCAGGCCTTGAGGCGGGCTGGCGCTTCTTCCTGTGTCGTCGACGCGAATGTCGCCGAACGATAGCCGAGCCGCGCTAGCCGCAGACCGAGATCGGCGTCTTCTGTTACGTTCCAGGGGTCCCAAGCGTAAACTTCGCGCAAAACATCGGTGCGAAAGTGATTGGACGAGCCGCCGAGAGCAAGCGGAAGGCCAAGATCCGCCATGCCATGATGCAAGACGTCGAAGAGGACGGCGTATTCGATGGAAAAAAGCCGGGTGAGCCAGGAATCTTCGACGTTGTCGATTGAAAGCTGCGCCTGAAGGCAGGCAAGGCTGCGCGGCTCGCGCAAAAAGCGTGCTGCGGCGTCGCGCAACTGCTGCGGCGCTGGAATGTCCTCGGCGTCGAAGACCGCGACCAAGTCTCCGCGCACGAGAGAAAGCGCGATATTGAGAGCGCGCGGCTTGGTTCGCGGCCAGCCGTCTGGCGCGACGATGATTTCATAGGCCGGCGGCAGGTCGAGGGCTTGCAGCGCCTGACGCGTCGCCACATCGTCGGCCTCGATGACGAGCTTGATGTCGAGTTTGCCACGCGGATAGTCGATCGCCTCGAGGGACGCGGCGAGCTCGCGGACGACGCTCGCCTCGCGATGCAGCGCCACGATGATCGAATAGGTCGGCAGCAGCCGGTCGTCGATGCGGCGGCCGCGTCCGGCGTAAGGATCCTGATTGCTCGCAGCGCCGGCGAACAACCGCAAACAGATCGCCGCGAGAAAGAGAGAACTGCTCGCGATCGTCAACGCCGCCAGTCCGAAGGCCGGTTCGAGCGCGCAGATCAGTCCCGCCATAGCGGTCGCGGCGATCACGGCGCAGCACTGCGCCTCGGTCGCCCCCGCTTTGGCGGATAGATGCGGGTCGCGGCCGGCGAGGGCGAAACTCGCCTCATGGACAATGGCGGTCGCCGCGGCGGCGCGCACGAGACGAGACATATGCGCCGGGGTTGTGATGGCGAGGCTCTCTCGCATCTCCTCGCCGCGTTCCTTGCGCCGCAGCAAGCTCGTCACCGTTGCTCCCCGTGGGGCGGCAAGCCAGCGTGGCCCCTCGCCGGCAAGCGGAGCGACTCCGACGTGGATCGAATGTGGATAGCGCGCGCCCTCGGCAAGGGCGACATCGCGCTCGATGAACGTTACTCCAAGATGCCGGGCAAGCGACTGATAATAGAAGCCTTCTGTGATGGCGCTGGTGGCCAGGATGGCGGCTTCGGGCGTAATCGCCTGCGCACGCGCCAGTGCGGCGGCTTTTAGGAGAAGCGCCGGGGATGCGCCATAGGCGGAAAGAAAGGAGAGCTCGCACGGGAGTTCTTCAAGCCGCCGCCCCCCGCGCTGGCTCCCTTCGAGGCGCCGGTCCCGGTCAGTGCGGGCTGCCCGTGAAGGATCGGCGGCGATTGACGAAATCGGAAGCGTCCGGCGCGCGCCGGACGTGTGGTTGGCTTCGACATTCATTCGGAGAGCGCGCCGGGGAAGAGTTGTGCTGAAGCTTACGCTAACAAAATATTTTAAATCATCAATCGACTTTCGATAGATGGAACCTAAATAACGTGCGATAGTTGTTCTTCAGGTTCGAGCCCCGCGCTTTTGGGGGCCGAAGGGCCGGAATTTGATAGAAGGCCGCGGTGGAACACCGGATGCCGCCGCCAATCGCTTTTAAAATATAAAATTATAAAAACAAAGAAATCATAGGGAAGGAGTCAAGGACATGTATATGAGCGCTGCGGCGTGTTTAATATGTGCCATAATACTTTCTCGAAATTTTAAATTTTATATTCTCATACCGGCATCATTCCTCGTCGTTGTGGCCGTTTGTCTCAAGGGTGGATATTTTGGTCACAATTTATCGAGGGTCGCGCTCGAGGCCATTATCCTGCTGACGTCGCTTCAGGTTGGCTATGTGTTCGGGCTGCTCCTTCCGCTCATTCCCGCTATTTTGGGAGCAGCGCTTAAAGCCCCTTTCGGAGGCGTCCCCGCGCCATCGCTTTCCTTTCACGCTGCCTGGCTGCAGCGCCGGCGAACGGGGACTCCTCCGCGCTCGGCCAGACTCGGCGACCTTCCGCCGGATGCGGCGCGGGCGCATGAGAGGGGGCGGCCGGCCGCCTAGAGCAGAATGCGATTCCGCCTAGAGCATATATATTCTTGTCGATCAGATCGGTTCGATCTGATCGACAAGAATATGCTCAAGCTTTTGAATCTGGAGCGATTTCTGATCGATCGAATGACTCCATTCGATCGGAAAGCGTTCTGCGCTAGGCTGCAGGGGGTCCATTCGGGCCTTGCGCCACTGGCGCCTGATTGCGTCTGAAAGTGAAATAAGCCGGCTTGCGCCCCTCACGCAGCGCCTTTGCCTCATATCGCGTTCCGGGCCACCCGCGCCACGGATCTTGCCAGTCGCTGGCGCTTTCGGGCGCCCAGATGAAATGTGGGGAGCGCAGGAGACGCGCAAGCGTCCAGCCGGCGTTGTCATCGATGTCCGTAGCGAAGCGAAGTTCGGCTCCGGGCCGCATGATGCGGGCGAGACGGCTCAGCATGGCGTCGGACAAGAAGCGCCGCTTGCGCTGGCGCCTTTTCGGCCAAGGGTCGGGATAGAGCAGATAGACGCCTTGAAGAGCCGCGTCGGGCAGCGCTTCGATGATCGCGCGCGCGTCGCCCTCGTAAAGGCGGACATTGCGCAATTTCTCCGCCTCGATCGACGCGAGGGCTTTGGCGACGCCGTTTCGAAAGGGCTCGCAGCCGATGTAGCCGACATGCGGATGCGCTTTCGCCAGCGCGGCAAGATGCTCTCCGCCGCCAAAGCCGATTTCGAGCCAAAGCTCGCAGACGCCCTGCGGAAACAGCGCCGCAGGCGCAATTGGCCGCGACGCGTCGAGCGCAACTCCGGGCAGCGCAGTTTGCATCAGTCCGTCGTGGCGCGCAGTCAGCCGCTTGCCTCTGCGGCGGCCAAACAGCGTCGCTTGCGGCCGGACCAGCGCCTCACCTTCGCTGCGAGCATCCGCCCGCGCGGCGCGCTGCTGGGCCAGTGACGCATCGCCGGATCGCTGCTCCGCCGGAACGCGCGCTATTTCCGCGGCAGAGGGGGCGCTATCAGGCAAGATAGGCTTTGATCTTGTCCCCAAGGTCGGTTTTCTCCCAGGAGAAGCCGCCTTCCTCGTCGGGCGCCCGGCCGAAATGGCCGTAAGCCGAAGTTCGCGCATAGATCGGCCGATTGAGCTGCAGGTGTTCGCGAATGCCGCGCGGCGACAGGCGCATGCTCTGGCCGAGGATCGCCTCCAGCTTCTCTTCGGCGACTTGGCCGGTGCCGTGCGTGTCGACATAGATCGAAAGCGGTTCGGCGACGCCGATGGCGTAGGAGAGCTGGATGGTGCAGCGGTCGGCCAGACCGGCCGCCACAACATTTTTGGCAAGGTAGCGGGCGGCGTAGGCGGCGGAGCGATCGACCTTCGTCGGGTCTTTGCCCGAAAAAGCGCCGCCGCCGTGCGGAGCCGCTCCGCCATAGGTGTCGACGATAATTTTGCGCCCGGTTAAACCGCAGTCGCCGTCGGGGCCGCCGATGACGAATTTTCCGGTCGGATTGACGTGCCAGACAGTATCCTGGCCGATCCAGCCCTCCGGCAAAGTGGCGCGAATATAAGGTTCGACGATGGCGCGCACATCCTGAGAACTCAGATTTTCATCAAGATGTTGAGTGGAGAGAACGATCTGGGTGACGCCGACGGGCTTGCCTTTGACGTAGCGCACCGTCACCTGGCTTTTGGCGTCCGGGCCGAGCTTGGCGGCGTCGCCTTTGCCGGACTTGCGCTCGCGCGCCAGAACTTCAAGAATTTTGTGGGAATAATAGATCGGCGCCGGCATCAGCTCCGGCGTTTCGCGGCAGGCATAGCCGAACATGATGCCCTGATCGCCGGCGCCTTCGTCCTTGTTGCCGCCGGCGTCTACGCCCTGGGCGATGTCGGCCGATTGGGCGTGCAGCAGTATCTCGACATTGGCGGTGCGCCAATGAAAGCCAGCCTGTTCGTAACCGATGCTCTTGATTGCGCCGCGGGCAGCCGCCTCGATCGCCGCCGGCTCAACCGCCGGGCCGCGCACCTCCCCGGCGATGATGACGCGGTTGGTTGTCGCCAAGGTCTCGCAGGCGACGCGGATCTGATAAGGATCGACGCCGGCGCGCGCGCCCTCCCGGAAAAAAAGATCGACAATCTCGTCTGAAATGCGGTCACAAACCTTGTCGGGGTGTCCCTCCGCGACAGATTCGCTCGTAAAAAGAAAATTCTCGCGAGCCACAGCGGCCTCCGTTAAACATTTTGGGAGGCCCGCAGCCGATAGCGAAGGGCCCATGAAATGAGCCCCAAAAATTTCAATATCCCGTTCGTTTTGTCAAGCGAATTGGGCTGTCCTGTTCGTTAGACCGAACGCGCGCTAGTCGCGCAGGCCTCCGTCCCTCGGGGTCGGGGGCGCCAGATCGGCGCTCGCCTCGTCGCCGGCGAGGGCGGAGACAAGATCGATGATTCGCTTGCGCACCTTGGGGTCGTGAATGCGAGAGAAGGCCATGTTGAGATGCAATCCTTCCGCAGTCGAGAGGAAGTCTGCGACATAACTTGGATTTGCGTCCTCGGCGACGCCAAGCCTTTGTTCAGGAGCGGGGGGGCTCTCGAAAGAAGGCGCGCCTTCGAAGAAGAACGCCGGCGGCACGTCGAGCGTGCGCGAAATCTGCTGCAACCGGCTCGCGCCGATGCGATTCGCGCCTTTCTCGTATTTCTGAACTTGCTGAAAAGTCAGACCCAGAGCTTCGCCCAATTTTTCCTGGCTCATGCCAAGAATGACACGCCTCATGCGCACGCGGCTGCCAACATGACGGTCGATCGGGTTGGGAACTTTCTTGACCTTATCCATGGAGATATTTTGATCGCTCATAGCCCTACCGTGCTTTTATAGTAGAACGTTTCTTGTAAGGTTCGATACTGGGGTTTCATGCGTTCATATCGATACAGCTTCCTCGGGCGACAGCTGTCGGGCTGGTGACCTTTTGATAAAGGATGAAAATAATTACATGACACTTAATCCGCTATTGTCAAACACGCTTTCGCGAAAACACCGCGACGGCAATGGCGAGAACGGCAATCCAGCATAAAAACGGCGTTAAAAATGGGTGACGGGCGAAAACCGGCGCGGGAATCGCCGCCGGCAAGGAGCCTTTGAGAAGGCCTTCGACGCCCAGAGGCAATTGCTCCTTGACGCGCCCATAGGGATCGACAATGGCCGATACGCCCGTGTTGGCGGCCCGGATGAGCGGCAATCCCTCTTCGATGGCGCGCAGCCGAGCCTGGGCGAAATGCTGGTAAGGGCCGGCCGTCAAACCGAACCAGCCGTCATTCGTCACATTCAGCAAAAGCCCGGGCCGCGGCGCTCCTGGTTCTTGCGGCAAAACTTCTCCGGGGAAAATCGCCTCATAGCAGATCAGCGGCGCGACCGGCGGCAATCCCGGCACATTCAGCGTCTTGCGTCCGGGGCCGGGCTCGAATCCGCCCGGAATGTGGACGAAATGGTGCAGACCGATATGGGTCAGCAGCGATTCGAAGGGCAGATATTCGCCAAAAGGCACAAGATGGGCCTTATCGTAGGAGTCGATCAGGACGCCGCCGCTTCCGATGACCTGAATGGTGTTGAAAAAGACCGGGTTGGCCAGTTTCGAGATCGGAAGGCCAAGGCCCGCGGCGATGGTTCTTGGATCTTCCTGAGCCCTCGCGGCGCCAGTGACGAGAATGGAGCCAAGCGGCAGCGCCGCCCCGATTTCGGCCATCGCCTCCGGGTCGCGCGACAGAATGAACGGAAAGGCGGACTCCGGCCAGATCACCACCGTCACGTCGAGCGAATCGGCGTCGGCTGCGAGCGCTGACAGTTTGAGGTAATGATCTAAGATCTCGTCGCGGTATTGGGGCCGAAATTTATCATCCTCCGCGAGATTCGGCTGCATGATCCTGAGTGCGACGCCGGCGACGGAGTTCTGCGGCGCCTGCGCCAGACGCCACGCGCCGAAACCGAATATGGCGGCGAGGGCGACCAGGGCCGCCCCCGTCGGCGCGAGAGGCCGCCGGGAAAAAGGCTGCGCCGCGAGGGTCGCCGGCGCGGAAAAAAGGACGATCGTAACGATGGTGAGCCCATAAAGGCCGATGACCGACGCGAGCTGTGCGCCAGCAAGGTTGCCGCCGAGCGCCATGCCGAAGCCGTTCCAGGGAAAGCCCGTAAAAAGGCGCCCGCGCAGCCATTCGGTAAAGGTCAACGCCGCGGCGAATGCGAAAATTCGGCTCGGCCCTTGCGTCCATATGAGGCGCGCGAGCATGAAGCCCAAAGCCGGATAAATCGCCATGGCGGCGGGAAGTCCGATGACGCCAAGCGGCATCGCGAAGACGTATTGATCGTTGTCGGCGAGAAACGCCGCCCCGAGCCACCAAAGGCCGGCGAGGAAATAGCCAAATCCCCACCACCAGCCCGCCCAGAAGGCTCGTCGCGCCGCGAGCGGCAGCTTGCGCCAGACCCGCCATTCGCGCCCGGATGAGGTGGCGAGGGGGATGACGGGTTTCTTTTCGGGCAAAGCGGTCGAGCCGTCGATCAGCCAGACCGCGACCGTCATCGGGACCGCCATCGCCGCGAAAAAGTTGAAGGGCGCCATGGCGAGTGCGCCGACCGCGCCGCAGGAGAGCGCGATCAGACGGCGGCGCCATCCTGCAGCCTTTGTGATCGATGCGGCGAGGGCGAACATGTTAAAGATCCCGAACGGGAGCTTTAAGCGAAGGCGCCGCCGGTTCGCATGACGAAGGCGTGACGAAACAAAGGGCGGGGCGGATGTTCTTGTGCCGCGAAATCAAGGAGCTCTCCGGCCTGATGATGAGCGCCGGGACGGCCGGCCGCTAAGGCCCCGCTGCCGGCGGTCTATCCCGTTTGACGAAAGGAGGATGTAAATCCGATTCTTGTCTTTAACGCGGAGACGGCCCCTTTCGCGTTGCGGCCGCCATCGCCAGGTAAGCCGCCATCGCCCTGTAAAATGCCGGAGATTTGCTCCGACGGCGCGTCATTCTTCTGTGAACTGAAACGCCTCCTTTTTTAGCTGCCCGGTCAAGGCGCCGCCGGGGAAGAATCGCCTGCTGTTGAACCGCCCTGCGGCTCCAGGCTCTTGGCGGCGGCTCTTTTCGGGCCAAGGTGAATCCTGACCCGTTTCACGCGGCGCGGATCAGCGTCCAGAATTTCGAATTCGAGGCCGCCTTCGACGATGATTTCGCCGCGCACCGGCACATGGCCAGCCAGCGTCGTGATAAGCCCGCCGATCGTGTCGACCTCCTCGGCGTCGCTGATCGCAGTGAGATCTGCGTCGATCGCCAAAGAGACGTCTTCAAGGCTCGCGCGCGCATCGACGATGAAGCTGCCGTCGGGGGCGGCGTCGATCTTCGGGCTTTCGTCAAGGTCGTGCTCGTCCTCGATGTCGCCGACGATCATTTCGACGATGTCTTCGATCGTGGCGAGCCCGTCGGTCCCGCCATATTCATCGATCACCAGCGCCATATGCGTGCGCGTCGCCTGCATTTTGACGAGCAGATCGAGCGCCGGCATGGAAGGCGGCACAAACAGCACCGGACGCAGAACGTTGGCCTCCGCCAATGGAATGTCGAAATCCGCGAATGTCTTGAGTTTGAAGCTGTCGGCGGCCTCCGTCTCAGACACGCTTGCCGGCGTCTGACGATCGCCCTCATCCTCGACCGGCTCCGGAATGCCGGCGGCGAAATAGGCGACGAGATCGCGGATATGGATCATGCCGCGGGGATCGTCGAGCGTCTCGCCATGCACGGGCAAGCGCGAGTGGCCGGCCGTGCGGAAGACTGCGAGCACCTCGATAAGGCTGCTGTCGAGCGAGACCGCAACAATGTCGGCGCGCGGAACCATGACGTCCTCGACCTGAACTTCATGCAGGGCGAGGACATTCCTCAGCATGGTGCGCTCTTGCGGCGACACATCGACCTCGATCGATGAATCGGCAAGCGCATCCTGGATATCGTCGCGGATCGAGGCGCCGCCGAGGCCGAATATGGCGCGCAGGCGATCAAACAGGTTCGGCTTGGCGGGCGCCCTCTCCGTTCCGGCTTCGCCCGCTGCCGGACTTTCGCGTTCGCTCATCGTCGTCATCGTTACGGTTTGGCCCGAACCAAAGGCTCCTGATAAGGATCCTCGATCCCGAGCCGGGCGAGCACAGAGCGCTCGAGAGCCTCCATCGCCTCGGCGTCGGCGTCGGCGATGTGATCATAGCCGATCAAATGCAAAAAGCCGTGCGCGAGAAGATGCGCGACGTGGTCGCGCAACGGCTTTGCGGCTTCTTCGGCTTCTCTGGCGGCGGTTTCGAAGGCGATCACGATATCGCCCAGAACGGGGCTCGAAGCGATCGCGCCGCCGCTCGGAAAGGAGAGCACATTGGTCGGCTTGTCGATGGATCGCCATTTGCGATTGAGATCGGCAATGAAAGCGTCGTCACAAAGGACGATGCTGATTTCCGCGCCCTCGGCCAGCCTGACGCCGCTCTGGCTGATCGTCTGGCCGATCACCGTCTCGGCAAGGCCCGCGGGATCTTCGAATCCATCCCACGCCTCGGCCTCGATCGCAATGTCGATGAGGGGTTTCATCGTCGGGCTTTCTCGTCCAGGGCCACCGCCTGATGGGCGTATTCATATGCGCCGACGATGCGGCGCACCAGATCGTGACGAACGACGTCGCCTTCCTTGAAGATGACATGGCCGACGCCTTCAAGACCGGACAGCAGCTTGATGGCTTCGCTAAGGCCCGATCTCTGGCCGGCCGGTAGGTCCGTCTGCGTCGGATCGCCGGTGACGATCATGCGCGAGCCCTCGCCTAACCGGGTCAGGAACATTTTCATCTGCACCGACGTGGCGTTCTGCGCCTCGTCGAGCAGAATGCAGGCGTTGCTGAGGGTTCGTCCGCGCATGAAGGCGAGCGGCGCGACCTCGATCATGCCGGTTTGCATGCCGCGCTCGAGCATGCGCGGGTCCATGAAGTCGGCGAGAGCATCGAAGATCGGGCGCAGATAAGGATCCACCTTGTCCCGCATGTCGCCCGGCAGGAAGCCAAGGCGCTCGCCCGCCTCGACGGCGGGGCGCGACAGAATCAGACGCTCGACCGCGCCCTGCTCAAGCAGAAGCACGGCGTAGCCGACGGCGAGCCAGGTTTTGCCGGTGCCGGCCGGTCCTTCGGCGAACACCAGTTCATGACGTTTCAGCATGCGCAGATAAATGTCCTGGGCGGCGTTGCGGGCGCGCACAGGGCCGCGGCGGCGCGTTCCGATCTGCTCGAAAGCAATGCGCCCCGCATCCGTCTCTTTGGGAAAAAGCGAGCCCTGCAGCGCGCCTTCCTGGATCGCGCCGTCGACGTCCCCGAGGGTCACGGGCTGGCCGGTCTTGACGCGTCCGTAAAGGTTCTCCAGCACGAGGCGGGCGTGCTCGCAGGCGTCCGGCGTTCCCTTGATGGTGACGAGATTGCCATTGGCGTTGGCGATGACGCCGAGCCTTCGCTCCAGCTTGGCGAGATTTTGGTCGTAATGGCCAAAAACCAGCGAGGCGTAGCGATTGTCGTCAAAGGCGAGGTTGATCTCGACGGCTTCGAGGTCGCTCGGCGGACGCTTGATCTCCGGCCGAGGCAGCGCGGGGGAACGATCGGATGGTTTCAAACGGACCCTCGCACACTCTCTTGGATCGCGGCGGGCGGCCGCGATCCTGGCTCGGACGCCAGCCGCCCGAACAAGGAATTGGAGCCTGTCGCGACGATTTCGACCGTGACGATGGCGCCGATGAGATTTTCAGCCCCGTCCAGCTGGACCGGCTGCAGATAGCTTGTCTTGCCGGCGATCTGGCCGGGATGGCGGCCGCGCTTCTCGATCAAGACGTCGAGCTTGCGCCCGACCATGCTCCGATTAAAGGCTTGCCGCTGGCTTTCGAGGAGCGCCTGCAGCCGCGCGAGGCGCTCGACTTTGACGCCTTCCTCGATCTGATCGGAGCGGTCGGCGCCGGGGGTGCCAGGTCGCGGCGAATATTTGAATGAGAACGCGCTGGCGAAGCTGACGGTCTCGATGAGGCGCAGCGTCGCCGCGAAATCCGCATCCGTTTCGCCGGGAAATCCAACGATGAAATCGGATGAGAGCGCGATATCGGGCCGCGCCTCTCTGATCCTCTCGCAGAGCGAAATGTAATCGGCGCTTGTATGTTTGCGGTTCATCGCGGCGAGCACCGCGTCGGAGCCAGATTGCACCGGCAGATGCAGGAAGGGCATCAGCTTCGGCTCGCTGCGATGCGCTTCGATCAGTCCGGCGTCCATGTCGTTCGGGTGGCTCGTCGTGTAGCGAATGCGCGCGATGCCTGGCAGGCCGGCGATGTCCCGGCAGAGCTGCGCGAGCGAGGCCGCGCCTTGGCGCGCCTCGCCGTGGTAGGCGTTGACGTTCTGGCCGAGCAGCGTCACCTCGCGCACGCCGGCGGCGGCCAGCGCCGCCACCTCGTTCACGACGGCCTCGAGCGGGCGCGAATTCTCGGCGCCGCGCGTATAAGGCACGACGCAGAAGGTGCAGAATTTGTCGCAGCCTTCCTGCACCGTCACAAAAGCGCTGACGCCGCGCTTGCGGGTTTGCTGCGGCTCGGGAGCTGCGAGGAAATCAAACTTGTCCTCGGCCGGAAAATCGGTGTCGACGACCCGCTTTTCGGTCTCGGCGCGGCGCAGCAGTTCCGGCAGCCGATGATAGCTTTGCGGCCCGACGACGACGTCGACGGCGCTCTGGCGGCGATAGATTTCGGCGCCCTCGGCCTGCGCGACGCATCCCGCGACGACGATCCTGGTGGCGAGCCCCGCGCCGGCGCGCTCCAGTTTCAGCGCGCGCAGCCGGCCCAGTTCGGAAAAGATCTTTTCAGCGGCGCGTTCGCGAATATGGCAGGTATTGAGGATCACGAGATCGGCGTCTTCGACCTCCGCCGTCTCGGCATAGCCCTGGCGGCTCAGCAGATCGGTCATGCGCTGGGCGTCATAGACGTTCATCTGGCAGCCGAAAGACTGCACGAAGAGCTTTCGCCCGTGCGCGGGGAGCGCCGTCTCATCGGGATGTTCGCCGCTTGCGCGCGCCTCCCCCGACTCCAACTTCAAATCATCCAACTGAGACATCATCCCCGCGATCTTCGAGGCCGCAGCCTCGCATGCGTATTCTAAAGGCTAATGACGCTCGAAGAAATAGGCATCCTTACCTCCTTCAAACGCCGGGTCGAACCCTACGCTTCAACCGTTCTGCTAAAACCCGGTCTTGTCAGACTTGCCCACCCAAGTCCAGCCGCATCACGAGGGCGCTCGCCGGGCTCTCGCCCTGTTTGCGATAGTAGGCCTTGCGCTCGCCGATCTGGCGAAAGCCCGCCGCATCATAAAGCGCGCGCGCGGCGGCGTTCTGGGTGTCGACTTCGAGAAAGAGCCGCCTGACGCCAAGTTTGGTGAGGCTGGCGATATGCGTTGCGAGTAGCGTGCGGCCAACGCCGTAACGCCGCCACGCCGGGGCGACGGCTATGGTCAAGATCTCGGCTTCATCCAAGGCTGCGCGCGACAGGATGAATGCTGCGAGGGCGCGATCATCCGCCTCGATGGCGCCATTCGCGACGATCTCCTGCCCCAGCAGCAATTGTTCAAAGTCGGCTTCGGCCCAAGGATAGGCGAAACTGCCGGCGTGGATCAATGCGCACTCCGCGCTGCGCTCGGCGCCGATTGGACGATAGGCCGGCGCCGACCCTTTGACGAACAGGCTGAACATGGGTCAAAGGCCCAATTTATCGAGGCTCATGGGGCGTCAGTCGGCAAAAATACGCTCCCCGCCTGGGGCTTCGCGTCGGCGGCTTTGAGATAGAGCGGCCGCGCGGGCGCAAGAGCCGGATCGGCGAAAAGCCCAAGTCTCGCAACAAAAGCAATGTCGGGAACGAGATTTTCAGCGATAAGTTCGACATTCAGACCAAGTTTTTCCGCCTCGGCCGCGAGAAGCGGCGCGCCGGAGCCGGCAAGCCGGACATCGCCGGGGCCGAGCGAATGGGCCGCCTCCAGAGCCGACGCGATACGGGGCGCCAGCAAAGCTCGCCCGTCCGGACCGAAAGCGGCGAAGAAAATATTGCCGTGACGGGCGTCGATCGCGACCGCGACGACGCCAGGCTTCTGCGCCACGATCAAGGGCGCCGCGAGAGCTGCGAGCGTCGAAACGCCGACAACGGGGATTTCGCAGGCGATGCCGATGGCGCGGGCGGCGGCGATCCCGATGCGCAATCCCGTAAACGAGCCGGGACCGACGGTGACTGCGACGCGGCCGAGGGCTTCGAAGCCGCCATCGACTCTCGCCATCACCCGGTCGATCAGCGGCAGCAGCGCTTCGGCATGGCCGCGCTCCATCGCGATGCTTTCGATCGCTTCGACGCCGCCCTCATCGTCCAGCACGCAGGCCGAAACCGCCGGAAGCGCGGTGTCGATCGCAAGGATTTTCAAGGGCGAACTCCGCCGGTCGCTTGCTTCGGCGCATCGTCGTCAGACGAAGCGGGATCTGCTTGGCGCAAGGCGGCTTGAAACGGCGATTTCGCTTCAGATCTGTTCGACGGCGCGTACATCCGGCACATAATGTTTGAGCAAGTTCTGAATTCCATGCTTGAGGGTCGCAGTAGAGGAGGGGCAGCCCGAACACGAACCCTTCATGGCGAGATAGACGGTTCCGTCGCGAAAACCGCGAAATTTGATGTCGCCGCCGTCATTGGCGACGGCGGGCCGCACATGGGTTTCGATGAGTTGTTTGATCGTCGCGACGGTCTCGGAGTCGTCCGCCGCAAAAAATTCGTCCTCGCCTTGCAGTCCGTCGCCATGCTGCGCCGCCGCCTCCGCGTTGAGCAGCGGGGCGCCCGAGACGAAGTGCTCCATGATGGCGCCGAGAACGGTCGGCTTCAGTTCCTGCCAGTCGGCGCCTGAATTGGTGACCGAGATGAAGTCGGACCCGAAAAAGACGCCGGAGACGCCGTCGAGCGCGAACAGCGCTTCCGCGAGCGGCGATTGCTGCGCGCCGGCGGCTTCGCGGATATCGAGCGTGCCGGCGCCCATGACGGTGCGGCCCGGCAGGAATTTCAATGTCGAAGGATTCGGCGTCGTTTCAGTCTGGATGAACATGGCTCTCTCCCAAACGTCCGGTTCAAGGCCGGAGCTGGATGCGGCGAATGAAGGCGACGGCGCGCTGCTGCGGCCGCCGTCTCACAAATAAATAAGCGTTCCGGATCAATATGGCGAGCGTGATATTTCGTCGAGCCCAAGCTTGCTGCGCGGCTTGCCTGCGGCGTCCTTTTGATGAGGATCCGCCGAGGGCGCAAGCGGCGTGGGCCGCGCCCGGCCGTTCCGTGTGACTTTCAGGGCATTTCGGCGCAGCAAGGGGCGGCTTCGTCGAAAATTCTTTGATCGCGGCTGAAGGGCTCAGCGCGCGATCGTTCCCACGGCATCGCCGTCGCGCAGACGAAGATGGCCGGTCATCGCGCGCGCGCCATCGCTCGCATTGTCGTCCGCGTTGACGCGCATTGCGCCTCCATTGGCAGAGCCCGCGTCCGGCGACACGCCGCTTCGGCCGAAGCCGACGCGCAAATGGCCGCCGACCCATACGCAGCTTTCGCCGTTTTCGCTCGCGGTGAATCCCGGGCCATAGGCGGCGTCGCATTTGACCTGCGGGGAGGGTAAATCATTCGCCCGCGCGCCCGCGCCAAGGGCCAGGAGACCGGTGCCGACGCTTGAAAGAAACCAGACGGCCTTGGCGCGTAAGATCATGAAGAATCCCGAATCTTCGCTTCCCGACGAATCGCCATTGGAGTGACTTTATAATGGGGCGATTTAATGGTCGATTAACGAAAGCTGCGCCAATCTCCAAGACCGGCCTGGATCAGCGCCAGCGCCGCGACAGCCGCCGTATCGGCGCGCAGGATTCGGGGGCCGAGCGAAAGGCGTAGCGCCTGCGGCATGGCAAGGAGTAATTGCCGCTCGTCCTCATCGAAGCCGCCTTCCGGGCCGATCAGAACGGCGAGCGGCCGAGGCCCGGCGCCGGGGACGGCGCGCAGCGCGTCGATGGGGTCCTGCACTGGCGCGTCTTCATCGCAGAAGATCAGCAGGCGCTCCGGGCTCCAGCCTTCGAGCAAAGCGCCGAGCCGGGCCGGCGGAAAAATCTCGGCGATCGACAGGATGCCGCATTGTTCCGCGGCCTCGATCGCGTTCGCGCGCATGCGCTCGACATTGATTCGCTCGGCCTGCGTGCGCCGGGTAAGGACGGGGCGAAGCTGTCCCGCCCCCATTTCGACCGCTTTTTGCACCATATAGTCGAGCCGGGCATGTTTCAGCGGGGCGAACAGATAGTGCAGATCGAAGGGCGGATGCTGGGCGCGCGTCTGTTCATGCGCAATAAGCGCCGGCGATTTGCGGTTCGCCGCGTCGAGGCGGGCGCGCCATTCACCGTCGCGTCCATTGAAGACAAGAATTTCGGCGCCATCGTTCAGCCGCAGGACATTGCGCAGATAGTTCGCCTGTGCGGGATCGAGAGTGACGCGCGCCTTCGGCGTCAGCGGCGCGTCGACGTAAAGGCGATGGGAGGTGAAATCAATGCGGGGCATTTCGTGCTCGACAAACGCAGGACGGGCGGCGCGCTTGCTTGATCGGGCGCGTTTTTGCTATGGAAACCGCTTAACGAACGGCAAACGCCGTTGAAAGGCTCGGACCATGATGGCGAATAGTCTTATCCTTGGCGTGCGTAAAGCCGCGGCGTTTGGCGCGCTGGCGATTTGCTTTGGTTTCGGCGGCGTCGCGCATGCCCTTGACTGCAACGAAGACATCGCATCGCTGACAAAGAAGCGCCAGGTCGTTATCGATGACTTGAATCGTCTCGCCAAGGGTTCAAAGAACCAGCTCGATCCTGTCGCCTCATGTCCTAAACTCAAGGCGCTGGTCGGCGCCGAGCGTGAGCTTCTCGCCTATCTCACCAAAAATAAGGAATGGTGCTCGGTTCCGGACAATGCGCTGGAAAACATCACCCTCAGCGCACAAAAGTCCGGCTCGGTCGCGGCGCAGGCCTGCAAGATCGCCGCGCAAGTGACGCAGATGAAAAAAGCGCAGGAGCAGGGCGGCGGCCTGCCGCAAGGCCAGAAGCTCCCGGCCGGCCCCCTGTGACGAAGACGGCGTCCGCGGCCCCTCGCTCAGGCGGCACGGCGCGTGAGGCGCCAGCGGACCCGTTGCGTCTGCCCGACGCTGACCAAAGGTCTTTGCTCTTCCGCCTGGCGCCGAAATCATGGGCGCCTTTTCTCCAGCTCGCCCGGATCGACCGCCCGATCGGCTGGTGGCTGCTGGTCTTGCCGTGCTGGCAATCGAGCGCGCTTGCGAGCGTTCATCAGGGCGTCCTGCCGCACGGCCGCGATCTCCTCCTTTTTCTGATAGGGTCCATCGCCATGCGCGGCGCGGGCTCGACCTATAACGACATTGTCGACCGCGGCATCGACGCGAAAGTCGAGCGCACGAGAGGCCGGCCGCTTCCCTCCGGCCGCGTCGGCGCGCCCGCCGCCGTCGTCTTTCTCGCGGTCCAGTGTCTCATCGGCCTCGCCGTTCTCTTGAGCTTCAATCGCTTCGCCATCCTGCTTGGCTTTTCGTCGCTCGGCTTCGTCGGCATTTACCCCTTCATGAAGCGGATCACGTCCTGGCCGCAGGCCGTTCTCGGGGCCGCCTTCGCCTGGGGCGGACTGATGGGCTGGGCGGCGGCGCTCGGATCGCTGGAAGCCGCGCCCGTGCTTCTTTATGCGGGCGCGATATTCTGGACCATCGGCTATGACACGATCTATGCGATGATGGACGTCAAGGATGACGCTATCGTCGGCATAGGCTCGACCGCGCGGTTTTTCGGGCGCCGCGTGCGCGTCGGCGTGGCGTGCCTCTATGCCGTCTCGATCGCCTGCGTCGCAGCCGCCATATTCGCCGCAGGGGCGGGCGGCCTGGCGCTGGCGGGACTCGCTGGCTTTGCCGCCCATCTTGCCTGGCAGGTCGCTCATCTTCCCGCGCCCGCCGAAAGCCTGGACGAAGATGCGACCCCCGCCCTGCGTCTGTTCCGTTCGAACCGTGACGCGGGGCTTATTCTCTGCGCGGGTCTTTGCGGCGAGGCGGTTCGGCTGGCTCTGGGCTAGAGCGCTTTCCGATCGAATGGAGTCATTCGATCGATCAGAAATCGCTCCAGATTCAAAAGCTTGAGCATATTCAATCAGATCGAACCCGATCTGATCGGAATATGCTCTAGGGCGTCATGCCCTAAAAAAAGCTCTCGAGGGAAATTGGCGCGTAGCCGGCGCGCTCCATTTCGATCACGAATGCGACGCTGCGGGCGATCAGGCGATCGCGCTTGCTGATGCCGGCGACCTCCGCGCCGGGGGATGGGACGATCTCCGCGACGTCAGCGCCTTTTGCGACCGCCACGCCATCGCGCGCCAGCCCGCGCAAGCGGCCAGAGACCGGCGCGAGGATGGCGGTTTCGCCGATGGAGCCGACGATGTCGCTTTTGGCGATCCGCTCGCCGAGCCGTTTTGCGCCGTGAAAGAGCCCATGATGGGGAGCGGCGATCATTCTGCCGTCGGCAAAGCGCTCTTCGTCGCGAGAGTCCTGGCGCGTGATTGATCCGTTCCGCAGCACCGCGCCAGGATCGCGCGCTCCAATGTCGATCACAATGTCGCAATGCTCGCCAGCGACGAAGCCGCGGCCGAGTCCGACAGTGAACTCACTGAGATGACGCAGTTTCTCAGGCGCGGCGCCGGTCCCGGCGCGCGCATCGACGATGACGTCCCAGGGCCAGCGCGTCGCCACATCCTCGAACGGATGCCAGAGCACTGGAATCGACGCGCCGCTTTTGAGCGAATCGAGAAAATCCCGGGTCTTGTCAGCGCGGCGGGCTTCGACTCCTTCAAAACTGAAGGCGCCATCGGTCCAGGCGTCGACGAAAGCCATGCGTCGCCGGATGGTTCGAGGCGGCGTCGGCTGATGGATGGCGACGGCATAGCCGGAAAGATGAAGCTTGCGGGCGATCGCGGACGCCAGTTCGTCCATGCCGAGCACAAGAATGGAGGTTTCATCGCTCATCGCGCCGATCTCATCAAAGAAAAGCGCGGCGACTGTGTCAGCTTGGCGTCAAAAAGACAAGATGTCTCGAATATGGGTAGTGTCTCAGTTTGAAATTTGTTTTTTGTATAGGCCGCGCTTTTTGGATTCGTCGGCTGCATCCATGATCTCGGTAATATCTTCCCAATCCATGAGCTTTCCGGTCAGGCCAGCCGCCATCGCTGGCGTTACGCGAAGTGTCTTGTGAATACGCAGCCAGTTATACCAAACGGTATAAAGCGCGACCATGTGAACGTGGTTCTCGACCTTCTTGGAAAACCCATTGGTCAGGCGCGTGAACCGGCGCATGGACATGCGCATGGTGAGGTTCTGGCGCTCTACGAATGACGTGCTGATATGCTTCGGATCGGGTTTCCCCTCGACCGGAATTTTCTTGATCCCCGTGCATTCGGCCGGGCTATAGCGGCCCTTGAAGCTATCCGCCGATGCGCCATAGAGCTTCACAAGCTGCGCATAGTCTACGTCCGCCCCGAAGGCTCTTTCGACGGCTTCCAGATATGCCTTATGCCCGTTGCTGGTAAGCTGGACGCGGGTCGCGAGCCGAGCGGCTACGTCATCCATGAACCATTTGGCGCAATCACCGTCACGGCCTCCGACAAAGAACGAAACAATAAGCTTAGTATCGCCTTCAAGCGCGGTCCAAGTCCAAGTATCGCCAGGGCCATCTGGGGCGTCCTTCGCGCTCGCAACGTTCTTGGCCTTCGCATAGGTGAAAGACCAGATTTCATCGACCTGAACGCGCTTGGCCTTCACGCCACGCACATGCTCATCATGGAAGGTCACACAAACCTCGCCAGCGTCTTCCAAGAGCTTCGTCACGGTGTTGATCGACACGCCAGTAATGCGCGAGATCGACCGCATAGACGATCCCTCGCAGAGCATGGAGAGGATTTGGACGCGTGTGGCGATAGGGAGCTTGTTCATAAAATGAACTTTATGCTTGTTATAGCGAGTTAGCAAGCAAAAAAGTCAGTTACGATCCATGGTCGTATAAATCGAACCTAGAATCTATGAAAAGGACATAAAATCGGTCTCTATCCTTAATCCCCGCAATTCTCCCGGCAGTTCGGCTGGCAACTGCTCCACCACCGCCAAAACGGAACACGAGGACCGCCTCCGCCTTGGAAAAAGGCTCAGGGATTTTTGCGCTTGCATTGAGCGATTTCACCGGGATTGCCTCATAGCCACGGCCGTTACTAGGCAATCCGTCTATTACGCCCCATTCTAGATCGCTGAGCATTCTTAGCGCGTCAGAGTAAGCTTTAAATTGCTCAATACTGCATTTTTTAACACAAAATTCCTTGTTGCAAATGTGTCTAAAAGAAAACAGAGGCCTCCCTGTCTTATTAGACGAAACGCCAATATGCTGCTCTCCCGCATCTGACGATGGTAATTGGATTGTTTTAGGTAATAATCGCTTGCTGCTTTTAGCTTTTCGTTTTTTTGACATATTGTTTAAAGTATTTATGCAGGTCAACTAGCGGGATTTCAATATCCGGAACATTTGGTTCGTAATTATTAAGCCACGGCGGTTCACGATGAGTCATGTCCCTCAACGTCCACGCTGAATACCTGCCGAACACCCTGTATATGTCGTCCAAGAACTCCCTAGTTTCGACTGGTAAATTTGGACGCGATTCCACAGGAAGGGCACCGGAACCGTACGCCGAGTAGCTATTATATACTTCTCTTACAACAGGGCCGTGTTTCCACGCATAAATCTTTTCTCTGAAAAGCGGCGAATTAACCCCACCCATGCCAATGGCATACCCTTGGGCGTAATATAATAGCTTTTGAATTTTCAGATTAGACACAAGCTCCCCCGACTCCTCGTCGGGAAGAGACAGAAAATATTTTGCGATTGTTAGTGCGCTGTGCGCCATCATCCCCAACGCCGTGCCGCTGCTTTTTTTGCAATGGCCGTGCGTTCCCCCTGTGAGAGCTTTTCCGCGCGCGCTTTAGATCCGGCTTTCCCCGAGCGAACCTTGCCAGACGGATCTTTCAATTCTTCGATGATTTCGCCCGTGGCAATGCGCATAACATGAACCGCGCAGCCGATGGCGTCAGCAGGTCGTTTTTGCCCTTGTGGGCCTTTAGGCATGATTCGTTCCCGTTTTTGAGCAGCAAGTCTTTGATTTGTGCGGATAGCGATGATTTTCGTTGCTATTCAAATAGCACGCACTTGACAAAATGTCACTTATTGATCTAGCGGCAAAAATGTGCAGGCGAGCGATTCGCACATTGGCGCAGCTTTAGCTATGGCCTAAAATTTCAAACTGAGACACTGCCCGAATATGCCTGAAGACCTTCGAATTGGGTCAACCCACTGCGCGAATGTCGTTCGCCGCCATCCAGGCGTCAAGATCGCGAGACCCGCGTGCGCTGATCGCCGCCTTTTTCAGCGCGGCCTTCTCGGCGCCGCGCAGGCGCCTGCCTTCCGGCGCGGCGAGCTTTTCCGTCAGGGGCGGAAACAGCCCGAAGTTGACGTTCATCGGCTGAAAAGAGGGGGGGCCTGCGTCGATCGTCTCGATATGTCCCGCCGTAATATGATTAATAAGTGAGCCGATCGCGGTCGTCGCGGGCAAAGGGGGAAACGCCTCGCCCTTTTCATCGGCCGCGGCCATGCGTCCTGCGATCAGCCCGATCGCCGCGCTTTCGACATAACCCTCGCACCCCGTGATCTGGCCGGCAAAGCGAAGTCTCGGGTCCGCCTTGAGGCGGAAGGCGCGGTCCAGCACTTTCGGGGAATTCAGGAACGTGTTGCGATGCAAGCCGCCGAGCCGCGCGAAATTCGCCTGCTCCAGCCCCGGAATGGCGCGAAACACCCCGACCTGCGCGCCATGCTTCAGCTTGGTCTGGAAGCCGACCATATTATAAAGTGTGCCGAGGGCGTTGTCCTGCCGCAGTTGCACGACGGCATAGGCCTTGACGCCGGGATTATGCGGATTGGTGAGGCCGAAGGGCTTCATCGGACCGTGGCGCAGGGTTTCGGCGCCGCGCTCGGCCATAACCTCGATCGGCAGGCAGCCGTTGAAATAGGGCGTATCCTCGAATTCCTTGAATTCGATTTTTTCCGCCCGGTTGAGCGCCTCGATGAAGGCGTAATACTGGTCTTTGTCGAGCGGACAATTGATGTAATCCGCGCCCGTGCCGCCCGGGCCCGCCTTGTCATAGCGCGACTGCATCCAGGCCTTGCTCATGTCGATCGAGTCTCGATGCACCACAGGCGCGATCGCGTCGTAGAAAGCCAGATCGCGCTCGCCGGTGAGCGCGCCGATCGCCGCCGCGAGAGCCGGCGAGGTCAGAGGGCCGGTGGCGATGATGACGTTTTGCCAGTCGGCTGGCGGCAATCCCTCGATTTCCTCGCGGAAAATTTCGATCAGGGGATGGTTCGAAATCTGCGCCGTGATGTGAGCCGAAAATCCATTCCGGTCGACGGCGAGCGCGCCGCCCGCCGGCAGCTTGTGAGCGTCGGCGGCGCTCATGATGAGCGAACCCAGCGCGCGCATTTCCCGGTGCAGCATGCCGATGGCGCTGGTTTCGGGGTCGTCCGCCCGGAATGAATTGGAGCAGACGAGTTCGGCGAGATCGCCGGAGCGATGCGCCGGCGTTTGCCGCGCGGGTCGCATTTCATGCAGCGCGACGGGAATGTTCCGGCTGGCGATCTGCCAGGCGGCTTCCGCTCCGGCGAGGCCGCCGCCGATGACGTGGATGAGGGAGGAATTCTGGTTGGGCATGAGGGGACGTTAGAGGGTCAAGCGCTTCACGTCACCAGAAACCAGGCCGAAAGACCTGTGGCCTGCCGCTCGGCGATGGCGGATTCGATGGCCCATTTGCCCGGATTGTCGGCGATGAAGGCGAGATGCTTGGTTTTTCCGGCCGGGACCAGCACGCTATCCCGCCAATAAGGCTCCCAGCCGTCGTCGAGATCATGGAGGAGCCGCATGGAATGGCCGTGAACGTGGATGTCCTGGATGAAGGCGGATCTGTTTACGATCGCAAGGGTCACGGGAGAGCCGCGCTTTACGGAGAACAACGGCTTCGCGGAAAATGCAGCCGCCGCCACGCCGTTGATCGTCCAATAGAGAGGCGGGGTCCCTTCTGTGGACGCCTGCTTTGCGGGTTCGATCACGAGTTCCGCGCGCTTTGCGTTCTGAAGCCTGATCTCGGCCGGGAGCGAAGGATTGACTGGAAGCGAGCCGATAGCGGGCAGGCTTTTGCGCGCTTCCCCTTCCGTCCTGAAGGACAAAAGCACGCGATCTGGCTCATTGTCGCCGCGCAGGATCAAACGCGCCTGCGCCGCCGCCTCTCCCGGAAGGTCGAACATCATGTCGAAACGCGCGCCGGGTCCGACGGGAATGGTCAGCCGGACGGGCTCGAAGGCGGAATCGGCCGGCTGTCCGTCGACCGCCAGGATGAGGGGCTTCAGGCCTTCAAAGGCGATCGACATGATCCGCGCGTTGACGGCGCTCAGAAGGCGCAGCCTGACGCGCGATCCCGGCGGCATTGTCTCCGCCACGGGAACAGCCGTCGAATTCAGTGTGACCAGCGAGCCGACGCGGCCACGCCCCGTCGCGTCCTCTTTGGCATCGAAATCGGCGATGATCGCGCCCTTGTCGTCGAGACGCCAGTCGGCGATGACGGCGAGCATGTCGCGGTCGGCCTTCGGCGGATCGGGCTCATTGACGATGAGCGCGCCATAGAGGCCGCGGCCAAACTGTTCGCCGGCAAAGGGCAAAACCCCCGGTCTGTACCCGAACAGGCCGCTGTCAGGCGGCGTAAAGCGATAGTCGAAGCTTTCGCCGGGGGCGACCGGCTTCTGGGTCAGGCCGCCGACGCCGTCCATGCCATTTACGATGCGAACGCCCGGCCACGACAGGCTCGTTGGCTGCTCAAGCCCGTTGACCAGCCGGATTTTGAGTTCTTCGCCTTTCTTGCAACGCAAAAGTGGGCCGGGGACCGCGCCGTTGAAGGCAAGGACCGGCGTCGGCGCGGCGGGCTCGGGCAGGAGGCGCAGGGAGCCTGGCGCCGCCTCGAGAATCAAAAACCCGTCCTGGCCCGCGACCGGCTCGCCGCGCGCGGAACAATCAAAAAGACTGATCGCGAGGCCCGATCCGAGGAGGCGCCGGCGGCTGATCATTTTTGCGGGCATCGGCTGGCAAGGTTGGAGAGGAGACGGGCGTCGGCGAGAGCAAAGAACGACGGGGCGGCGATCCGTGGTTCAGCCGGTTTAGGCGGCAAACGCCGAATTTGGCAAGTGGACGGACGGGCTGAGCGCCTTGGCTCCAGGGATTCGCCCACTCCCGGAGATCGCGGAAACGCCGGGATTTGCCATTTTGCGCGGTCAAGCCTAATTGTGCTTTTTTTTGCTGCATCGGGCGCGGGCGATTGCTATAGAGCCCCACCCGAGGCGGTGAGGCGGACGTTCCCCTATCGCTGAAGGTTGCGCGAAAGTTGGTCGCGCGGGCGTGGCGGAACTGGTAGACGCGCCGGATTTAGGTTCCGGTGGTGAAAATCGTGGGGGTTCGAGTCCCTCCGCCCGCACCAGATCTCACCATCATCAGCTCGCGGCCGCGCCTGGCCAGCCGATGCGGATCGACATTTGAAATTTAGAGCAGGCGACGAAGTCGAAAAGGTTGGTCAGACGATGCAAGTCACGGAAACCCTCTCGCAGGGCCTCAAGCGCGAATTCAAGGTGGTGCTTCCCGCGACCGATCTCGCGACCCGCCTCGATAGCCAGCTCTCCGAGATCCAGGCAAAGGCCCGCATAAACGGCTTTCGCCCGGGCAAGGTGCCGGTTGCGCATCTGAAGCGGCTCTATGGCCGCTCGATCATGGCCGAGGTGGTGCAGGAGGCCGTCAACGAAGCCCATCGCAAGATTGTCGAGGACAATGCGCTGCGGCCCGCCTCGCAGCCGAAGATCGATTTTCCCGGCGAAAAGGACGAGCTCGAGAAAGCCTTCGAGGCGAAGGCGGATTTCGCCTTCACGGTGGCGCTCGAGGTCCTGCCGAAAATCGAGGTCGGCAGCTTCGAGGGCATCGAGATCGAACGCCTCGTCGCCGAGGTCAATGACGCCGAGGTGGACGAGGTCTTGAAGCGCCTCGCCGACCAGAGTCGGACCTATTCCCCGAAAGAAGGCGAAGGCGTCGCCGCGCAAAAGGGCGACAAGGCGACAATCGATTTCATCGGCAAGATCGACGGCGAGGCTTTTGAGGGCGGCGCCGGCGAGGGGATCGATCTCGTGCTCGGCAGCGGCAGTTTCATTCCCGGCTTCGAGGAGCAGCTCGAAGGGCTCGGCGTTGGCGAAAGCCGCACGGTTTCCGTGACTTTCCCCGAGGATTATTCGGCCGAGGCGCTGGCCGGCAAGGCCGCGACCTTCGAGGTGACGCTGAAGGGGCTTGCCGCGCCCGGCGAAGTCAAGATCGACGATGAATTGGCCAAGGGCTTCGGGCTCGAGGATCTTGAGAAGCTGAAAGAGTCGATCAAGGCCAATATCGCGCGCGATTACGCCGCCGCCTCACGCCGCAAATGGAAGCGTGAACTTCTTGACGCTCTCGACAAGAAATATTCCTTCGAACTTCCCGAAGGGCTGGTGACGCAGGAGTTCGACGCGGTGTGGCGCCGGGTTGAAGCCGAGCAGAGCCAGAGCGGACGCAGTTTCGAGGATGAAGGCACGACCGAGGAGGCGGCCCGCGCCGATTACCGCACGATCGCCGAGCGGCGCGTGCGCCTCGGGCTGCTGCTGGCCGACATTGGCGACGCCGCGGGCGTCAAGGTTGCCGACGAGGAAGTGAGCCAGGCCCTGTTCGAGCGCGCGCGCTCATTCCCGGGGCAGGAAAAGCTCATCTGGGAGTATTACCAGAAAAATCCGGCCGCGCTCGCCGAGATCAGGGCGCCGCTTTACGAGGAAAAAGTCATCGACCATATCCTCGGCCTGATCAAGGTGAACGACAAGACCGTCTCGAAGGAAGATCTCCTGGCGATCGAGGATGATGAGGACGAGATCGAGCGCAAGGACAGCGAAAAGGCGGAGGACGCGGCGCTCGCCTGAGCGCGAGGCTTTGCGGCCGGCTATTTTCAATGAGGTCGTTGCGAACTGACGCGAAGCGCTTATCTGCTTAACATGACGATTGTTTCGTTTTATCGGCCTGATTCTTGCCCCGTGACCAGCGACGAGACCCGATTCAATCGTCGATAAAGAGGAAAAGACCCCAATGCGCGACCGCGATCCGATCGAAATTTACGCCAATTATCTTATTCCGCAGGTCATTGAGAACACCAGCCGCGGCGAGCGGGGCTTCGACATCTATTCCCGCCTCCTGCGCGAGCGGATCATCTTCCTCACCGGTCCGGTGGAAGACAATATGGCGTCGGTGATCATCGCCCAGCTGCTCTTTCTGGAAGCGGAAAATCCGAAAAAAGAAATCTCGATGTACATCAATTCGCCGGGCGGCGTCGTCACGGCGGGCCTTGCGATTTACGACACCATGCAGTTCATCCGGCCGAAAGTGTCGACCCTCTGCGTCGGACAGGCGGCTTCCATGGGGTCTCTTCTCCTCGCGGCGGGAGAGGCCGGGGCGCGCTTTGCCCTGCCGAACGCGCGCATCATGGTGCACCAGCCTTCCGGCGGCTTCCAGGGACAAGCCTCGGACATCTTGCGTCACGCGGAAGACATCATGAAGGTGAAGAAGCGCCTGAATGATATTTATGTGAAGCATACGGGTCGCGATTACGACACGATCGAGCGGACGCTCGACCGCGACCATTTCATGTCGTCGGACGACGCCAAGGAATTCGGCATCGTCGACAACGTCATCGCGCAAAGGCCCGATGACGCGCCGGGGCACGAGAAGAAGTAGGCTTTTAGTTACTTTGTCAGATGCTTGACTGATTCGCTGCGTCGCCCTGATGCAGCGAACCCTGCGAGGCGCTGGCGGCGGCAGACCGCCCTGCCGGATTGCGGGGCGACTTGACAAACGCCGCACATGGCGCGGTTATTGCTTGGAAACTCCGGCTTGTTTTTCTGGCGTCGGAGAAAAAGACCGGCGCCCGCGATCATGCTGTCATTTCAGATCACGCGGCCTTTTGACGCGGCTTTGGCGGCGGCCGTCCAGACGACGCAAACCCTTGCTTCTCCGGCGCGAACATGATTGCATTTCAGTTCGGGTCGCAGTTTGAGGGAGAACGAGGCCAGGAAGAGAAGGAAACGGCTGGTTCGTGTGCGAATCCGCCGGCCAAAGTGGCGCTAGGATCGTCCGGTTGGCGGCGTCCTACTCAAGCATGACCGAGCGTCGCACATGATCTCGGTCGTTACGGAGACTATCCATGACCAAAGTTGGCGGCGGCGACGCGAAAAACACGCTCTACTGCTCGTTCTGCGGCAAGAGCCAGCATGAGGTCCGCAAACTGATTGCCGGTCCGACCGTGTTCATCTGCGATGAATGCGTCGAGCTTTGCATGGATATTATCCGCGAAGAGAACAAGTCGTCTCTCGTCAAGAGCCGCGATGGCATCCCGACGCCCAAGGAAATCTGCAAGGTCCTTGATGATTACGTGATCGGGCAGCCGCAAGCCAAGCGGGTGCTGTCGGTCGCCGTGCACAATCATTACAAGCGGCTCAATCATGCGACGAAGCACAATGACGTCGAACTGGCGAAGTCGAACATTCTGCTGATCGGACCGACCGGGTCCGGCAAGACGCTTCTCGCCCAGACGCTCGCGCGGATCCTCGACGTGCCTTTCACGATGGCCGACGCGACGACCTTGACCGAGGCCGGCTATGTCGGCGAGGACGTCGAGAACATCATCCTGAAGCTGCTTCAGGCCTCGGATTATAATGTCGAGCGGGCGCAGCGCGGCATCGTCTACATCGACGAAATCGACAAAATTTCGCGCAAATCCGACAATCCGTCGATCACCCGCGACGTCTCGGGCGAAGGCGTGCAGCAGGCGCTCCTCAAGATCATGGAAGGCACGGTCGCTTCCGTGCCGCCGCAAGGCGGACGCAAGCATCCGCAGCAAGAATTTCTGCAGGTCGATACGACCAATATTTTGTTCATTTGCGGCGGCGCCTTTGCCGGGCTCGAGAAAATCATCTCGATGCGTGGACGGGGCACGTCGATCGGGTTCAGCGCGGCCGTGCAGGCCCCCGACGATCGCCGGACCGGAGAAATCTTCCGTAAAGTGGAGCCGGAGGACTTGCTGAAGTTCGGCCTCATTCCAGAGTTCGTCGGACGCCTGCCTGTCATTGCGACGCTCGAGGATCTCGACGAAGAGGCGCTGAAGAAAATCCTGACCGAGCCGAAGAACGCGCTGGTCAAGCAATATCAGCGTCTGTTCGAAATGGAGAACACCGAGCTGACCTTCCAGGACGAGGCGTTGAACGTCGTCGCCAAAAAAGCCATCGAGCGGCGCACGGGCGCGCGCGGCTTGCGCTCCATCATGGAGGGCATTTTGCTCGACACCATGTTCGATCTGCCTGGCCTCGACAGCGTCGAGCAGGTCGTCATCGGCCCTGACGTCGTCGAGGGCAAATCGCGACCGCTCTATATCTATGCCGAGCGTAACGAAAAAAGCGGAACCAGCGCTTAAGGGGGGAGCCCTGCCGGTTGAAGGGCGGGGCTCGGCTATCATGAAATCCGATGAGCGCTTGAATCCGCGAGCGCTCATTGCCATCTGTTTTTTATAAATTCTTCACGCCAACAGGCCGAAACCGCAATGGCTCATCTGCGCGAGTGGCGCATCCCCGCCGGGGACGCAAGTGAATTGGGGCGCGTTTCGAGATAGGAAAAAAAATGACACAGAAGCGTGAGCCCGCTCGCCCCGGAGCGGTGGAGAGCTACCCCGTCCTTCCCTTGCGCGACATCGTGGTTTTTCCCCATATGATCGTGCCGCTGTTCGTTGGCCGCGAAAAATCGATCCGCGCGCTCGAGGAAGTGATGAAGGCCGATAGCCTCATCCTTCTCGCCACTCAGATGAACGCCTCGGACGACGATCCGGCGACGGAAGCGATCTTCACCACCGGCACGCTCGCCTCGGTTCTGCAATTGCTGAAGCTGCCCGACGGCACGGTCAAAGTGCTGGTCGAGGGACAGGTCCGCGCCAAAGTGCAGGGCTATACCCGCACCGATGATTTCTATGAGGCCGACGCAGAAGTGATCGCCGACGACGCGGTCGACAAGGTCGAGGTTGAGGCGCTCGCCCGGTCCGTCGTCTCCGAGTTCGAGGGCTACGTCAAGCTCAACAAGAAAATCTCGCCCGAGGTCGCGGCGGCGGTCACGCAGATCGAGGACTACGCAAAGCTTGCGGATACGATCGCGTCGCATCTGGCCGTGAAGATCGCCGACAAGCAGGCGGTGCTGGAGACCACCTCGATCACCAAGAGGCTGGAGAAGTGCCTTGCCTTGATGGAGAGCGAAATCTCGGTCCTGCAGGTCGAGAAGCGCATTCGCACCCGCGTCAAGCGCCAGATGGAGAAGACCCAGCGCGAATATTATCTGAATGAGCAGATGAAGGCCATTCAGAAGGAGCTTGGCGACGAGGATGGCAAGGACGATCTCGCCGAACTCGACGAGCGCATCAAGTCGACCAAATTGTCGAAAGAGGCGCGGGACAAGGCGACGGTCGAGCTGAAAAAACTGAGGCAGATGTCGCCGATGTCGGCCGAAGCGACGGTCGTGCGCAATTATCTCGACTGGCTGCTGTCGATTCCGTGGAACAAGCGTTCGAAGGTCAAGAAGGATCTAGGCATAGCCGAAGACGTTCTCGACGCGGAACATTTCGGCCTTGAGAAGGTCAAGGAGCGCATCCTCGAATATCTTGCCGTGCAAACGCGCGCCAACAAGCTCAGCGGTCCGATTCTGTGTCTCGTCGGCCCCCCGGGCGTCGGCAAGACCTCGCTCGGCAAGTCGATCGCAAAGGCGACCGGACGTGAATTTGTGCGCATGTCGCTTGGCGGCGTGCGCGACGAGGCCGAAATCCGCGGCCACCGGCGGACCTATATCGGCTCGATGCCGGGCAAGATCATCCAGTCGATGCGCAAGGCCAAGAGCTCAAATCCCCTGTTCCTGCTCGATGAGATCGACAAGATGGGGATGGATTTCCGCGGCGATCCGTCATCGGCTCTGCTCGAGGTCCTCGATCCCGAACAGAACCAGTCCTTCAACGATCATTACCTCGAGGTCGATTACGACCTGTCGAACGTGATGTTCGTGACGACGGCGAACACGCTGAACATTCCGGCGCCGCTGATGGATCGCATGGAGATCATTCGCATTGCGGGTTACACCGAGGACGAGAAGGTCGAGATCGCGCGCCGCCATCTCATTCCCGCAGCGCTGAAGAAACACGGTCTCGGTGAATCGGAATGGTCGATCGATGACGCCGGACTGATTCTGCTGATCCGCCGCTATACGCGTGAGGCGGGCGTGCGCAACCTCGAGCGCGAGGTGTCGAAGCTCGCGCGGAAGGCGGTCAAGCAGATTCTGACAAGCGACATCAAATCCGTGCAGGTCACGGCCGAAAACGTTCCCGACTTCCTCGGCGTGCCGCGCTTCCGTTATGGCGAGGCCGAGACCGAGGATCAGGTCGGGGTCGTCACGGGGCTTGCCTGGACCGAGGTTGGCGGCGAGTTGCTGACGATCGAAGGCGTCATGATGCCCGGAAAGGGGCGCATGACCGTCACCGGCAACCTGCGCGACGTGATGAAGGAGTCGATTTCTGCGGCGGCGTCCTATGTTCGCTCTCGCGCGGTTGATTTCGGCATCGAGCCGCCGCTGTTCGATCGTCGCGACATCCACGTCCATGTTCCGGAGGGAGCGACTCCCAAGGACGGACCGTCCGCCGGCGTCGCCATGGCGACGGCGATCGTGTCGATCATCACGGGCATTCCGATCCGGCGCGACATCGCCATGACAGGCGAGATCACGCTGCGGGGCAGGATTTTGCCGATCGGGGGGCTGAAGGAGAAGCTGCTCGCGGCCTTGCGCGGCGGTCTCAAGAAGGTTCTGATCCCGGAAGAGAACGCCAAGGATTTGGTGGATATTCCGAATTCGGTGAAGAACGCGCTGGAGATCGTGCCGGTCGCGCGCATGGACGAGGTTCTGGCCCACGCGCTGATTCGCCAGCCGAAACCGATCGTCTGGGAAGAAGATCTGAAGCCGGCGCGCGCGCTTGCCTCTGAGGATGACGCTTCGAGCGCCATCGCCCATTAGGCAGGCTGAATTTCGACGCAAGGGCCGCGGCGTGAGTCGCGGCCCTTTGCGTATGCGAGATCGGCGCGGGCGAGACATTTCCGCGCAGATCCGCGTCAGGCTTCGCCGCGCTCGCCGTTGACCGGCGCGAGAACCTGTGCAATCCCCTCGACTGCGATCCGCCAGCGCGCGGACGGGCGGTTAGCTCAGTTGGTAGAGCATCTCGTTTACACCGAGAGGGTCGGCGGTTCGAGCCCGTCACCGCCCACCAGATTTTCCCAAACGCCGTCGGCCCCTCCTGACGCAGCGAGCGGCGCTATGCGTGTCGTGGAGGCGGCTCCGTCAACCGCGCGACGCGGCCGCAGCTCGGTTTTCACAACATCTTGCCGCCTATCTTTGCGGCGCCGGAGCGTTCCCGCTTGACTTGCGCGCCCGCGTATCCTATCCGGCATCCTCTCCGGTGCGGTTGTCACGACGCCGTATCTGCGGGGGAGTAGCTCAGTTGGTTAGAGCGCCGGCCTGTCACGCCGGAGGTCGCGGGTTCAAGTCCCGTCTCTCTCGCCATTTCGGACGCCGGCCGTCGATGCCGGGGCGGTCCCTGCGCTGGCCGCGGCGCACTCTACGGTGCGACAAAATGGCAAAGCGGCCCAGCATTGTGACGGCTCCGAGACGGCTCAGCTTAGACTGGTTTAAAACATCATCTTGCGCTGCGGTTGGCGCTGGGCTACGGATCGCTGGACAGCCGTAGCAAGAGGGGCGCGCCCCTTTCAGCCGGCAAATGTTCCCGACCGTGTCGGTCCAGACCGAGCTTGCCAATGCCGAGCCTTCTCGACCAGTATCTGCCGCTTGTCGTTTTCATGGCGGTCGCCGGCGTCATCTCCGCCGCTTTGCTGATCGCGCCCTTCCTGGTGGCGTTCAAGGCGCCCGACTCCGAAAAATTGTCCGCCTATGAATGCGGCTTCAACGCCTTCGACGACGCGCGCATGCAATTCGACGTGCGCTTTTATCTCGTGTCCTTGCTGTTCATCATCTTCGATCTCGAAGTCGCCTTTCTGTTTCCCTGGGCCGTGGCCTTTCATCAGGTCGGCGTCTTCGGCTTCTGGTCGATGATGATCTTTCTGGCGATTTTGACGATCGGTTTCGTTTACGAATGGAAGAAGGGCGCGCTCGAATGGGATTGAACCCTTTGCCCCAGGACCGCGTCGCGATCAGCCCGGCGACGGACCGGCCGCTCGCTGCAAACGATCCTTATTTCCTTTCGATCAATGACCAGCTCGCCGATAAGGGGTTTTTGGTCACTTCCACGGACGAACTGATCAACTGGGCCCGCACCGGCTCGCTGATGTGGATGACCTTCGGCCTCGCCTGCTGCGCCGTCGAGATGATGCAGGCGTCAATGCCGCGCTATGACGTCGAGCGCTTCGGTTTCGCGCCGCGCGGCTCGCCGCGCCAGTCCGACGTCATGATCGTCGCCGGCACGCTGACCAATAAAATGGCGCCCGCGCTGCGCAAGGTCTACGATCAGATGCCCGAGCCGCGATATGTGATCTCGATGGGCTCCTGCGCCAATGGCGGCGGCTACTACCATTATTCCTATTCCGTCGTGCGAGGCTGTGACCGCATCGTCCCAGTCGACATTTATGTTCCAGGTTGCCCGCCTTCAGCCGAAGCGCTTCTTTACGGGGTGCTTCTCTTGCAGAAAAAAATCCGCCGAACGGGCACGATCGAGCGCTAGAGCTGGGCGGCGGAAGAGTCTAACCAGCACGGAACGAAGCTTGCGCGCCGCGCCTTGGGTTTCGGATCGAACGGGCTCGCGAAGTTGAAGGGTTGAGATGGACGAGGATCTGAAACACCTTGGAGACGCCATTGCCGCGTCCCTGCGCGGCTGGGTTGAATCCGCTTCCGTGGCGTTCGGCGAACTCACCTTGACCGTAAGAGCGGATTGTCTGATCGAGACAGTCGCCTATCTTCGCGACGATCCGAGCTGCCTTTTCGTCTCCTTCATTGATCTCACCGCCGTCGATTATCCGACCCGCGAAAAGCGCTTCGACGTCGTCACCCATCTGCTCTCGCCGAAGCATAATCGCCGCATCCGCGTCAAGATCGCAACCGACGAGGATACGCCGGTTCCTTCGCTGTCGGGGCTTTATCCCGCGGCGAACTGGTTTGAGCGCGAGGCTTACGATCTTTTTGGCGTCTATTTCTCCGGTCATCCGGACTTGCGCCGCCTGCTCACCGATTATGGCTTCGATGGCCACCCCCTTCGCAAAGATTTCCCGATGACGGGCTATGTCGAGGTTCGCTACGACGACGAGCAGAAGCGCGTCCTCTATGAGCCGGTTCAACTGACGCAGGAATTCCGCAACTTCGACTTCCTGTCGCCGTGGGAGGGGGCAATCGACTATGTGCTGCCCGGCGATGAGAAGGCCAAGAGCAATCCGAACTGAGCCGTTCGAACGAAACCGCGCGTGAAAAAATCATGAACGATCAGGTCCGTAATTTCACGATCAATTTTGGCCCGCAGCATCCCGCGGCGCATGGCGTTTTGCGGCTCGTCCTTGAACTCGACGGCGAAGTGGTCGAGCGCGTCGATCCGCATATCGGCCTGCTCCATCGCGGCACGGAAAAGCTGATGGAGGCGCGGACCTATCTGCAGAACGTGCCCTATTTCGACAGGCTCGATTATGTCGCGCCGATGAACCAGGAGCACGCTTTCTGCCTTGCGATCGAGAGACTGCTTGGCCTCGAGGTTCCGCGGCGCGGGCAACTGCTGCGCGTCCTTTTTTGCGAAATCGGCCGGATTTTATCGCATCTTCTGAACGTCACGACTCAGGCGATGGACGTCGGCGCTCTGACGCCGCCGCTGTGGGGTTTCGAAGAGCGCGAAAAGCTCATGGTTTTCTATGAGCGGGCGTCTGGCGCGCGGCTGCACGCCAATTACTTCCGTCCCGGCGGCGTACATATGGATGTTCCGCCACAGCTGATCGACGATATTGAGGCCTGGTGCGACCCTTTCCTTAGAACCTGCGACGACCTGCAGGCGCTGTTCATCGACAACCGTATCTTCAAGCAACGCAATGTCGATATTGGCGTCGTCAGTCTCGAGGATTGCTGGCGCTGGGGATTTTCCGGGGTCATGGTGCGCGGCTCCGGCGCGGCCTGGGATTTGCGCAAGGCGCAGCCTTACGAATGCTATGAAGAGATGGACTTCGACATCCCGGTCGGGCGGCACGGCGACAATTATGATCGTCAGGTCATTCGCATGGAAGAGATGCGGCAGTCGGTGAAGATTATGAAGCAATGCATCGCAAAGCTTCGCGAGCCGAACGGCAAGGGCCCCGTGCTGGCCAAAGGCAAGGTCGCGCCGCCATCTCGCGCCGAGATGAAGCGCTCGATGGAAGCGCTGATCCATCATTTCAAGCTGTTCACCGAAGGTTTCCACGTGCCGGCCGGCGAGGTCTACGCCGCGGTCGAGGCGCCCAAGGGGGAGTTCGGCGTCTATCTCGTCTCGGACGGGACGGACCGGCCCTATCGCTGCAAGATCCGCGCGCCGGGTTTCGCCCATCTCGCCGCGATGGATTTTCTCTGCCGCAAATCCATGCTGGCGGACGTCAGCGCGATCCTCGGCTCGATCGACATCGTCTTCGGCGAGGTCGACCGGTGAGGAAAATATTCGAGCCCTTGCTCCGGCGTCTAGCCGGACGCTTCTCCAGCTCCTCGGCCGCTACGGCCCTGATGTGTGAGTATTGTTGATATGTCCGTTCGCAGGCTCGCCGAAGTCCAGCCCGAATCCTTCGCCTTCACTCCCGAAAATGAGGCTTGGGCCGAGGGCATAATCGAGAAATACCCGGAAGGGCGGCAAGCCTCGGCTGTGATCTCGCTGCTGTGGCGCGCGCAGAAACAGAATAATTATTGGCTGCCGCGCAAGGCGATCGAGGCCGTCGCAGAAAAGCTCGGCATGCCCTTTATCCGCGTGCTCGAAATCGCGACCTTCTACACGATGTTCAACCTCTCCCCTGTTGGCGAGCACTATGTCCAGCTCTGCGGCACGACGCCCTGCCTGCTCGCCGGATCGGACGGGATCAAGGCGGTGCTCAAGGAGCGGGTCGGCGAGCCGGGCGTCGTGACGCCGGACGGCAAATTCTCCTGGACCGAGGTCGAATGTCTCGGCGCCTGCTGCAATGCACCGATGGTGCAGATCAACGACGATTACTTCGAGGATCTGACGCCTGAGAATTTCGCTAAATTGCTCGATGATCTGGCGGCGGGAAAACCGGTCCGCGTCGGCTCGCAGACGGGGCGCGTCACCTCCGAGCCCTTCGGCGGCCTGACGACGCTGACGTCGTTCTACGGACAAGATGGCCATAGCGGCCCCTTTTGCTCCAAAGCTGCGCGGCCCGACGCCAAGTCGGCCGGTTCTGATCCGAAGCAATCGTAAGGTTAAAGCAGATGCTTGAAGACAAGGATCGCATCTTCACCAATCTTTACGGCTTCGGCGACTGGGGCCTCAAGGGCGCCCGCGCGCGCGGCGCCTGGGACAATACGAAAGGGCTCATCGAGAAAGGCAAGGACTGGATCCTTTCCGAGATGAAGGCTTCCGGCCTGCGCGGACGGGGCGGCGCGGGTTTTCCGACCGGCCTCAAATGGTCCTTCATGCCGAAAGCGGATGAGGCGCGGCCCTCCTATCTCGTCGTCAATGCGGATGAATCGGAGCCCGGCACCTGCAAGGATCGCGAGATCATGCGCAATGATCCGCATCTTTTGATCGAGGGATGCCTCATTGCTTGCGTGGCGATGGAGGCGCACGCCTGCTATATCTATGTGCGCGGCGAATACATCCTCGAAGCGGATCGGCTCGACGCCGCGATCGCGCAGGCCTATGAGGCGAACCTCGTCGGCAAGGACAATGTTCACGGCTGGCCCTTCGACATCTATGTCCATCGCGGCGCCGGCGCCTATATCTGCGGCGAAGAAACGGCGCTTCTCGAATCGCTCGAAGGCAAGAAGGGAATGCCCCGGCTGAAGCCGCCGTTCCCCGCCAATATGGGGCTCTACGGCTGCCCCACGACGGTCAACAATGTCGAATCAATCGCGGTCGCGCCGACCATTCTGCGGCGCGGCGCGGCGTGGTTTTCAAGCTTTGGCGCGAAAAACAATTCCGGCACCAAGCTGTTCTGCATCTCCGGCCATGTCAACAAGCCGTGCAATGTCGAAGAGGCGATGTCGATTCCGTTCCGGGAGCTCATCGACAAGCATTGCGGCGGCGTGCGCGGCGGCTCCGACAACCTGCTTGCGGTGATTCCCGGCGGCTCGTCGGTTCCCTGCGTGCCGGCGCATCAGATCATCGACGCCGCGATGGATTTCGACACGCTGCGCGATCTGAAGTCGGGTCTCGGCACGGCCGCTGTCATCGTCATGGATAAATCGACGGACATTATCCGCGCCATCGCGCGGCTCAGCTATTTCTACAAGCATGAGAGCTGCGGCCAATGTACGCCCTGCCGCGAGGGCACGGGCTGGCTTTGGCGCGTCGTCTCGCGCATGGCCGAAGGGCGCGCGCAAAAGCGCGAAATTGACATGCTGCTTGAAGTGACGACGCAAATCGAGGGCCACACCATCTGCGCGCTTGGCGACGCGGCGGCCTGGCCGGTGCAGGGCCTTATTCGACATTTTCGTCCGGAGATCGAAAAGCGCATTGACCAATATGCCGCGAACCCGCATTCCGAGCCGGCGAGCGGCTATCATGTCGCGGCGGAGTAGGGCGGCGATGAGCGCTTGGGAAAAGGCCGCGATCGCGTCAGGTCGCCGCATTTCGGACCGCCGCATTGAGGACAGGGCATGAGCAAGCTGATTGTTGACGGAGTCGAAATCGACGTTCCGCCCGAATACACTCTGCTGCAGGCTTGCGAGCAGGCGGGCGCCGAGATTCCGCGCTTTTGCTTCCATGAGCGGCTGTCGATCGCCGGCAATTGCCGCATGTGCCTCGTCGAGGTCAAGGGCGGTCCGCCGAAGCCTTCGGCGTCCTGCGCCGTCGCGGTGCGCGATCTGCGTCCCGGCCCCAATGGCGAGCCGCCGGTGGTGCTCACCAATTCGCCGATGGTGAAAAAGGCGCGCGAAGGCGTCATGGAATTCCTACTGATCAACCATCCGCTCGATTGCCCGATCTGCGATCAGGGCGGCGAATGCGATCTGCAGGATCAGGCGATGGCTTTTGGCTTCGCCTCCTCCCGCTACGCCGAGAACAAGCGCGCCGTCGAAGATAAATATATCGGCCCGCTGGTGCGGACCTCGATGAACCGCTGCATTCATTGCACGCGCTGCGTCCGCTTCACCGCTGAGGTCGCCGGCACGGGCGACATGGGCGCGATCGGACGCGGCGAAGATATGGAGATCACGACCTATCTCGAGACGGCGATGAGCTCCGAGCTGCAGGGCAATGTCGCGGATCTCTGCCCTGTCGGCGCGCTGCTGCCGAAGCCCTATTCCTTCAAGGCGCGGTCCTGGGAGCTGGTCAAGACCGAATCGATCGACGTCATGGATGCGCTGGGTTCAGCCATTCGCATAGATACGCGCGGACGCGAAGTGATGCGCATCCTGCCGCGCACCAATGACCGCGTGAATGAAGAGTGGATCTCCGACAAGGCCCGGCAGATCGTCGACGGCCTGAAGACGAAGCGGCTTGATCGCCCCTATGTGCGCGACGGCGGCAAGTTGCGCCCAGCGTCCTGGCGCGAGGCCTTCGCGCTGATCGCCGCCAAGATCAAGGCGACGACTCCCGCGCGCATCGGAGCTATCGCCGGCGATCTCGCCGCCGTCGAGGAGATGTTCGCGCTGCAATCGCTGGTCGAGAGCCTCGGCTCCGTCTCGCTCGATTGCCGGCAGGATGGCGTCAAGCTCGATCCGAAATTCGGCCGCGCCAGCTATATCTTCAATCCGAGCATCGCCGCCATTGAGGAGGCCGACGGCCTCATGATCATCGGCTCCAATCCGCGCCGGGAGGCTCCCGTCCTCAACGCGCGCATCCGCAAGCGCTGGCTGAAGGGCGGCTTCAAGATCGGCGTCATCGGCGAGAAAGCCGACCTGACCTACGACTACGCCTATCTCGGCGCGGGGCCCGACACGCTCGCGAGCTTCTCCGAGCACCAGAAGGCCAAGATGGAAAAGCCGATGTTCATCATCGGACAGGGCGCGCTGGCGCGCGAGGACGGCCTCGCCGTGCTGGCGCTCGCGGCCAAAGCGGCGGGCTCGCTCGGCGTCATCAAGGATGGCTGGAACGGCTTTGCGGTTCTCCATACCGCGGCGGCCCGCGTCGGAGGACTCGACCTCGGCTTTGTGCCGCGACAGGGTGGGCTTGACGCCCTCGCCATGTCGAAGGCTGGCGCGCTTGACGTTCTCTTCAATCTCGGCGCTGACGAGATCGACATCGCGCCCGGCGCTTTCGTCGTCTATCAGGGCTCGCACGGCGATCGCGGCGCCGCCCGCGCCGATGTCATCCTGCCGGGCGCGGCCTACACGGAAAAATCCGGGATTTACGTGAACACCGAAGGGCGCGCGCAGCTGTCGGATCGCGCCAATTTCCCGCCGGGCGACGCGCGCGAGGATTGGGCCATCATTCGCGCGCTTTCGGACGTGCTTGGCCACCGCCTGCCGTTTGACTCGCTGAAAGCTTTGCGCGCGCGCCTCATCGCCGCCCATCCGCACTTCGGCGCCATCGACGAAATCGCAGCCGGCGCTTCGCTCGACGCAGGGCAGCTCATCGCCGCCGGCGGCGCCTGCGGCAATGCGCCCTTCGTCTCGCCCGTCGCCGATTTTTATCTGACAAATCCAATCGCCCGCGCGTCGGCGGTGATGGCGGAATGTTCCGCCATGCGCCTTGATCTCGCGCGGCAGGCTGCGGAGTAAGGCCATGGAAGAGACTGGCTGGTTCCTGCCCTTGCTTCTGACGCTCGTGAAGAGCGTCGTGCTGCTCGTCGTTTTGCTGATCTTCATCGCCTACATTCTCTACGCCGATCGCAAGATCTGGGCGGCGGTGCAGCTACGGCGCGGTCCGAACGTCGTCGGTCCCTGGGGGCTGTTCCAGAGCTTCGCAGACATGCTGAAGTTCGTCTTCAAGGAGCCGATCATTCCCGACGGATCGAACAAGGGGATCTTTCTCCTTGCGCCTTTCGTCATGGGCCTTTTGTCGCTCGCGGCCTGGGCGGTGATTCCGGTCGCCAAGGGCTGGGCGATCGCCGACATCAACGTCGGCATTCTCTATATTCTCGCGATCTCCTCCCTCAGCGTCTATGGCATCATCATGGGCGGCTGGGCGTCGAACTCGAAATATCCGTTCCTTTCGGCGCTCCGCTCCGCAGCGCAGATGATTTCCTATGAAGTCTCGATCGGCTTCGTCATCATCACCGTGCTGCTCTGCGTCGGCTCGCTCAACCTGACCGACATCGTGATGGCGCAGGATACGCGCTTTGGCATGCTCGGCTGGTACTGGCTGCCGCTGTTCCCGATGTTTGTCATTTTCTTCATCTCGGCGCTTGCCGAGACGAACCGTCCGCCCTTCGATCTCGTCGAAGCGGAATCAGAACTCGTCGCCGGCTTCATGGTCGAATATTCGTCAACCCCCTACATGCTGTTCATGCTCGCCGAATATGTGGCGATCATCACCATGTGCGCGCTGATGACCATTCTGTTCCTTGGCGGCTGGCTGTCGCCGATCCCCTTCGCGCCGTTCACGCTGGTTCCCGGCGTGATCTGGTTCGTTCTGAAGGTCTGCGCGGTCTTCTTCATGATCGCCATGGTGAAAGCCTTCGTGCCGCGCTATCGCTACGATCAGCTGATGCGGCTCGGCTGGAAGGTGTTTCTGCCGATCTCCCTTTTCATGGTCGTCCTTGTCGCCGTCGTGCTGCAGTTGACGGGCTGGGGCGCGGGGATGGCGCAATGACGTTATGCCAGAAAATCCTGCGGCAGATCTTGGTTCGAAAGGGCAAAGCATGAAACTCGACCAGGGCGCCAAGGCGCTGTTCCTGACAGAGTTTGTCGGCGCCTTCGTGCTGTCGATGCGTTATTTCTTCAAACCGAAGCCGACGCTGAACTACCCGCATGAGAAAAACCCGCAGTCGCCGCGCTATCGCGGCGAACATGCGCTGCGCCGCTATCCGAACGGTGAAGAGCGCTGCATCGCCTGCAAGCTCTGCGAGGCGATCTGTCCGGCGCAGGCGATCACCATCGAAGCAGGTCCGCGCCGCAACGACGGCACGCGCCGCACCACGCGCTACGACATCGATATGGTGAAGTGCATCTATTGCGGTTTCTGCCAGGAGGCGTGCCCGGTCGACGCCATCGTCGAAGGGCCGAACGCCGAATTCGCGGTGGAGACGCGCGAAGAACTCTATTACGACAAGAACCGTCTGCTTGAGAATGGCGATCGCTGGGAGCGCGAGATTGCTCGCAATCTTGCGCTCGACGCGCCCTACCGGTGAGGTCCGAGTTGACGATATCGTTGAGCTGCCCCTGCGTCATCGCGCCTGCGGGCAAGACCGAGACGGTCGGAAGATCACGTAACGCCATAAAGCAGCTTTCAGAAGCGGCGCAGATCATCGATGGGGTTTGGCAATGATTGTCCCGGCGCTGTTCTTCTACCTCTTCTCGGCGGTCTTGATCGGTTCGGCCTTCTCAGTGATCTCGTCGCGCAATCCGGTCCATTCGGTGCTCTTCCTGATCCTCGCCTTTTTCAACGCAGCGGGTCTTTTCCTTCTGCTCGGGGCTGAGTTTCTGGCGATGCTGCTCGTTGTCGTTTACGTTGGCGCGGTGGCGGTGCTGTTCCTTTTCGTCGTCATGATGCTCGACGTCGATTTCGCTGAATTCAAGCAGGGATTCCTGAAATATCTGCCGATTGGCGGAACGATCGGCGCCATCGTCCTGCTCGAGCTGATCCTCGTCGTCGGCGGCTGGAAGATCGACGCCGCCACGCTCGCCAATGTGGCGACGCCGGCGCCGCCCGGCATGAGCAACACCCTCGCGCTCGGCCGCGTGCTCTACACGCAATACGCCTATCTCTTTATCGGCGCGGGCTTTGTGCTCCTCACCGCCATGATCGGCGCGATCATTCTCACCCTGCATCATAAGGTCGGCGTCAAACGCCAGGACGTCGCCGCGCAAAACGCCCGAACGCCCGCTGAGGCGGTCGAGCTTCGCAAGAAGCCGTTCCGCCAGGGCGTATGAGGCGAAGGCTCGAATGAAACATTTGCACCTCTCCGCGGCCGGGAAAAATCCATGACGCTTTCGCTCACCCATTTTCTGGTTGTCGCGGCGATCCTTTTCACCATCGGGCTCGCCGGCATCATCCTCAATCGCAAGAACATCATCGTGGTTTTGATGTCGGTCGAACTCATCCTGCTCTCGGTCAACATCAACCTCGTCGCATTCTCGAACTTTCTCGGCGACCTGACCGGCCAGGTGTTCTCGCTTTTCATTCTGACCGTGGCCGCCGCCGAAGCCGCCATCGGCCTTGCGATCCTCGTCGCTTATTATCGCAACCGCGGCTCGATCGCGGTCGAAGACATCAACATGATGAAGGGTTGAGCCGACATGTATGCGGCAATCGTCTTCCTACCGCTCCTCGGATTTTTGATCGCGGGACTGTTCGGGCGGCTGATCGGCGCGCGCGCGTCTGAACTCGTCACGACGAGCCTCCTGTTCGTGGCCGCGGCGCTGTCCTGGGTTACGTTCATCAATGTCGCGATGGGCGATGCGCCGGCGACCGTCTCGCTTCTCGGCGAGTGGTTCTCATCGGGCGCGCTCAAGGCGGAATGGTCACTGCGGATCGACAGTCTGACCGCCGTCATGCTGATCGTCGTGACGACGGTCTCGGCGCTCGTCCACCTCTACTCGATCGGCTATATGGAAGACGACCCCTCGCAGTCGCGCTTCTTTTCCTATCTGTCCCTGTTCACCTTCGCCATGCTGGCGCTGGTGACGGCGGATAATCTCTTGCAGATGTTCTTCGGTTGGGAAGGCGTCGGCCTCGCCTCCTATCTCCTGATCGGCTTCTGGTACCAAAAGCCGTCCGCCAACGCCGCCGCGATCAAGGCCTTCGTCGTCAACCGTGTCGGCGACTTCGGCTTCCTGCTCGGCATCTTCATGGTGTTCCTGCTCACGCGGTCGATCGGCTTCGATCAGATCTTCGCCGCGGCGCCTGGTCTCGCAAACACAAGGATCCATGTGTTTGGCGCCGATTTCGACGCGATGACGATCACTTGCCTGCTGCTCTTCATGGGCGCAATGGGCAAGTCGGCGCAGTTCCTGCTCCACACCTGGCTGCCTGACGCCATGGAGGGCCCGACCCCGGTTTCCGCCCTCATCCATGCGGCGACGATGGTCACGGCCGGCGTCTTCATGGTGGCTCGCCTGTCGCCGCTGTTCGAACAGGCGCCGGTTGCTCTCTCATTTGTCATTTTCATCGGCGCGACCACGGCCTTTTTCGCCGCGACCGTTGGTCTCGTCCAGAACGACATCAAGCGCGTCATCGCCTATTCGACCTGCTCGCAGCTCGGCTATATGTTCGTCGCGCTCGGCGTCGGCGGCTATTCCATCGGCATCTTCCATCTTTTCACGCACGCCTTTTTCAAGGCGCTTCTGTTCCTGGGGGCGGGCGCCGTCATCGTCGCCATGCATCACGAGCAGGACATGCGCCGCATGGGCGGTCTGTGGCGCAAGATTCCATTCACATTCGCCATGATGACGGTCGGCACCCTGGCGCTGACGGGCTTTCCGCTGACGTCCGGCTATTTCTCCAAGGACGCCATCATCGACGCCGCCTTCGCCTCGCATCGGCCGATGGCCTTTTACGGATATCTGATGACCGTCATAGCCGCCGCATTGACCTCCTTTTATTCCTGGCGGCTGGTGTTTCTGACTTTCTTCGGCAAGGCTCAATGGGCCGCGGACGCGCATGGCGCGGCGGGCCACGGCCACGGCGTCGACGCCCACGCGGCCGGTCACGCGGATGATGATCATGACACCCATGGTCACGGCGATCATCAGCTTGATCCGCACGAGGCGCCGGTCGTCATGCTGATCCCTCTTGCCGCGCTCGCTGTCGGCGCTCTGTTCGCAGGCGCTTATTTCCGCGCCGATTTCATCGGGGAGGGCGTCGCCGAGTTCTGGAAGAACGCGCTCTACTTCGGCGCAAACAATCATATACTGGCGCAGATGGAGGAAGTTCCCTTCATCGCCTCGATCGCGCCGACCGTCATGATGGTCCTCGGATTTCTCGTCGCGCTCTACATCTACATTCTGGCGCCGGGAACGGCGGCGCGCCTCGCCGAGGCGATGCCTGCGCTCTACCGATTCCTCCTCAACAAATGGTACTTCGACGAACTCTATGACAAGATTTTCGTTCGGCCAGCGTTCTGGCTCGGCCGATTGTTCTGGAAGGGCGGCGATGGCGCCATTATCGACCGGCTGGGGCCGGACGGCGTCGCAGCGTGGGTCGTTGACGTAACGGGAAGAGTCGTGAAACTGCAGAGCGGCTACATTTATCATTATGCTTTCGCCATGCTGATCGGCCTCGCCGCCATCACAACCTGGTATCTCGTCGGGGGGCTGCGCTGATGTTTGGCTTCGGCATCCTGTCAGGCATCGTGTTTTTGCCGCTCGTCGGCGTGGCGTTTATTCTTGCGCTGCGCGGCGATGATGAAGCCACGTTGAACAATGCGCGCTGGGCGGCGCTGGCGACGACGCTGATCGTCTTCGCGCTGTCGGTTTACGCCTACGTCCAATTTGACGCCTCGTCGGCGGCTTTCCAGCTCGTCGAACAGAAAAGCTGGTTCGGCTCGGGGCTTGTCTACAAGCTCGGCGTCGACGGCATGTCGATGCCTTTCCTGCTTCTCACCGCTTTCCTGATGCCGTTCTGCATCGCCGCCTCGTGGAAATCGATCACCTATCGCGTCAAGGATTATATGATCGCCTTCCTGGTGCTCGAGACCTTGATGCTTGGCGTCTTCTCGGCGCTCGACCTCGTGCTTTTCTATCTGTTCTTCGAGGGCGGCCTCATTCCGATGTTTCTCATCATCGGCATCTGGGGCGGCAAGCGGCGCGTCTATGCGAGCTTCAAATTCTTCCTTTACACGCTCGTCGGCTCGCTCCTGATGCTGCTCGCCATCATGGCGATGTATGGGGTCGCTGGCACAACGGACATCACCGTCCTTCTCAAGACCGACTTCCCCGCCTCGATGCAGAAATGGCTGTTCCTCGCCTTCTTCGCCTCGCTCGCGGTCAAGATGCCGATGTGGCCGGTTCATACATGGCTGCCGGACGCGCACGTTGAAGCGCCGACCGCGGGCTCGGTCATTCTTGCCGGCATTTTGCTGAAGATGGGAGGGTACGGCTTCATCCGTTTCTCCTTGCCGATGTTCCCCGACGCCTCGGCCTATTTCGCCCCTCTGGTCTTCGCGCTTTCCATTATCGCGATCATCTACACATCGCTGGTCGCGCTGGTGCAGGAGGACATGAAGAAGCTGATCGCCTATTCATCCGTGGCGCATATGGGCTTCGTCACCATGGGGCTTTTCAGCATGACCGAGCAGGGCGTGCAGGGCGCAATGTTCCAGATGATCTCGCATGGACTTGTGTCCGGCGCGCTCTTCCTTTGCGTCGGCGTCGTCTATGACCGCATGCATACGCGCGATATCGCAGCCTATGGCGGCCTCGTCGCCCGCATGCCGCTCTATGCCGTGGCGTTCATGATTTTCACCATGGCGAATGTGGGCCTGCCAGGGACGTCCGGCTTCATCGGCGAATTCCTCAGCCTGCTCGGCGGATTCCGCGTGAACAGCTGGGTTGGATTCTTTGCGACGACGGGCGTCATTCTGTCCGCGGCCTATGCGCTCTATCTCTACCGCCGCGTGATATTCGGCGTTCTCGACAAGCCGAGCCTCCAGAACATCCTCGATCTCTCCGGCCGGGAGGTCGCAATCCTTGCTCCTCTCGTCGTGCTGACGATCTACTTCGGCTTTCATCCCGGCCCCGTCCTCGACAGCTCCTCGGCCTCTATCGCGGCGCTGATCAAGGATTATGATTCGGCGCTGGCGGCGACCAAAACCGCCGCGCTCGCTTTCCACTAGAGCGCGATCGGATCACGATCGCGCTCTCAAGATCGTTCCTATGCATGATCCGCTTGGATCCGCGCTTTAAAGGCTGATTTACATGGCGCCGTTGTCCTTCGCCCTCGCGCATACCCTGCCGGAATTGATTCTGGCCGTCGGCGTTCTGGTCCTCGTGCTCATCGGCGCCCTCCGCGGCAAGGATTCGGATGGCCCCGTCACCGAGATCGCCGTCGGCCTGCTCGGCGCGGCAATTCTCGTGATTCTTCTCGGGGCCAAGACGCAGGCGGTGGTCTTTGACGGCGCCGTCATTGATGATGGCTTTGGCCGCTTCATGAAGGTTCTGGCGTTGCTGGGGTCGCTCGCGACGCTGGTGATGGGTCAGGATTTTCTCGCACGTGAACGCATCGACAAGTTCGAGTTTCCGATTCTCGTCATTCTCGCGACGATCGGGATGCTGGTCCTGATTTCGGCGCAAAACCTCATCGCGCTTTATCTCGGGCTCGAATTGATGTCGCTGGCGCTCTATGTCATCGCCGCCTTCAATCGCGACAATGTGCGGGCCTCCGAGGCCGGCCTCAAATATTTCGTGCTGGGCGCGCTTTCGTCCGGGATGCTGCTTTACGGCGCCTCGCTGATCTACGGCTTTGCCGGAACCGTATCCTTCGCCGGCATCGCTGGAGCCGTGCACGGCAAAGCTTCGATCGGGATTGTGTTCGGCCTAGTCTTCCTGATGACGGGCCTTGCATTCAAGATGTCGGCGGCGCCGTTCCATATGTGGACGCCGGACGTCTATGAAGGCGCGCCGACGCCCGTCACCGCCTTCTTCGCCTCTGCCGTGAAGATGGCGGCCGTGGCGATCACGGTTCGCGTGGTGATGACGGCATTTCCCGGCGTCGCGCCGCAATGGCGGCAGATCATTGTCTTTATTTCCATTCTCTCGATGGCGCTCGGCGCTTTTGCCGCGATCGGCCAGTCAAACATCAAACGGCTGATGGCCTATTCCGCCATTGGCCATGTCGGTTTCGCCCTCGTAGGGCTCGCCGCTGGCACGGAAGCAGGCGTTTTTGGCGTCCTCGCCTATATGTCGATCTATCTCGTCATGACCCTCGGCGCTTTCGCCGTAATCCTGTCAATGAGGGTCGCAGGCCACGCCGTCGAGCAGATTTCAGATCTCGCGGGGCTTGGCAAGACCGATCCTTTCATGGCTTTCTGTTTCGCGATGCTGATGTTTTCGCTGGCGGGCATTCCGCCGCTGGCGGGTTTCTTCGCCAAATGGTACGTCTTTAACGCCGCCATTCAGGCCCATCTCTATCCGCTGGCGGTCATCGGCGTGCTTTCCAGCGCCGTGGCGGCCTATTACTATTTGCGCATCGTCAAAGTCATGTATTTTGACGAGGCGGCGCCCGCTTTCGATAAACCCGCCCCGGCTTTGCGCCTTGTGCTTGCAGTGACAAGCCTTCTTGTGCTGTTCTTGTTCGCCTATCCGGGCTTTTTCATCGACGCCACGACGGCGGCGGCGAAGTCCCTGTTCTAAGAAACTCCGAATGGTGGTTGTCCCCTGGCGCAACTTGCAGGATCGCTTCAAGCTCAAGGATTCCGGTTGGCCGAGCACGGCGAACTGGTTTCGACCAATGATACGGCTTTAGACAGCGCGCGCGCCGGCGATCCTGGCCGGCTCTGGATTACTGCCGCGAGCCAGACCGGCGGGCGGGGCCGCAACGGACGCAGTTGGACGTCTCACCCCGGCAATCTCTTCGCGAGCCTTTTGCTGATCGATCCCGCGCCGCCACGCCGTGCGCCGGAGCTCGGCTTTGTCGCCAGCATTGCGCTTGCTCAGGCCTTGCGCGAGGTTCTCGGCGACGGTCCGGCCGTCAAAATAAAATGGCCGAACGATATTCTCGGTAACGGCGCCAAGGTCGCAGGCATTCTTCTCGAGAGCGCGCCTGTGGCGCAGGGCCTTGCCTGCGTCGCCGGAATTGGCGTCAATTGCGCCTCCCACCCCGATGGACCGCTGCTTTACAAAACGAATGATCTCAGCGCGATCGCCGGGCGCGAAGTGACGCCCGGCATGGTTCTTGAGCCGCTGGCGGCGTTTATGGCGCACTGGCTCGGCGTCTGGTCGCAACCGGCGGGATTTGAGACGATCCGCGCGGAATGGCTCACGCTCGCCGCCGGTCAGGGCGAGAAAATCAGAGTGACGCGGCCAAAGGACGTTGTTGAGGGCGTTTTCAAGACCATCGACGCCACCGGCCGTCTGCTCCTCCAGCAGGACCTGAACGAAATTGCAATAGACGCGGGGGATGTGTTTTTGCTCCCCCCGGCGCAGCGCCCCAATTGATGAGAACGAACTAACCGGAAAAGAAACAGAAAGGTCCATATATATGAACGCGGCAAATGACGAGCTCGTCTTCGTGCCGCTCGGAGGCTTGGGCGAGATCGGGATGAACCTCGCCCTTTACGGTTTCGGCCCGAAAGGGCGCATGAAATGGCTGATGGTCGATTGCGGCATCGCTTTCGCCGGGCCGGAGCTCGTCGGGATTGACGTGATCATCCCCGACATCAGCTTCATCGAAAAAATGCGTCAGGATCTGGTCGGACTCGTCATCACGCATGCGCATGAGGACCATATCGGCGCCGTCGCCGATGTCTGGCCAAAACTTGGGTGCCAGCTCTACGCCACGCGTTTCGCCGCTGAGCTGTTGCTGACCAAGCGGCTTTCCGAGCCTGGAGCGCCCGAGGTGCCGATCAAGGTCGTCCCCCAGGGCGGCAAGATCGAGGCCGGTCCGTTCTCGGTCGAATTCATAGCCATGGCGCATTCCATCCCGGAGAGCTGCGCCCTCGCCATAAGGACGCCACTCGGCGTCATCGTTCATTCCGGCGACTGGAAAATCGACGCGGAGCCGGGCCTTGGCGCGCCGACAGATGAAAGGCGGCTCGCCGCGATCGGAGACGAAGGCGTTCTGGCGCTGATTTGCGATTCGACCAACATTCTGCGCGAGGGAATAAGTCCGTCGGAGGGCGAGGTCGCAAGGAATCTGCGCGACATCATCGCCGAAGCGTCGGGGCGGGTCATCGTCACGACATTCGCCTCGAACGTCGCCCGCATCCGCGCCGTCGCCGAAGCCGCCAGCGCGGCGGGGCGCAGCGTCGTGCTGGCTGGGCGCGCTATGGAGCGGGTCGTCGCCGTCGCGCGTGAATGCGGTTATCTCGACGGCATTCCAGACTTTCTGGGAGTCGATGCTTTCGCCCATTTGCCGCGCGACAGGGTTGTTCTCGTGGCGACAGGCAGTCAGGGCGAAAGCCGCGCGGCGATCGCACGCATCTCGGAAGGCGAACATCCGGCCGTGACGCTCAGCGCCGGCGACAAGGTCATTTTTTCTTCCCGCACGATTCCGGGCAATGAACGGGAAGTTGGCCGCATCATCAACAATCTCATCCGTTCGGGGATCGACGTCGTCACCGATCGGACGGCGCTCGTCCATGCCTCCGGCCATCCGCGCCGGGGGGAGGTTTCTCAACTTTACGCCTGGACGCGGCCGCAGATCGCAATCCCGGCGCATGGCGAGGACCTGCATCTCGCCGAACATGCGGCCTTTGCCAAAGCACAGGGCGTGCCGCATGTGCTCAGCGCCCGAAACGGGGATATCGTCGTCCTCGCCCCAGGCCAGCCGGGAATCGTCGGGCAGGCGCCCCATGGGCGTTTGGTGAAGGACGGAAATATCTTCTTGTCCCAAGCGGACGAAGCGCCGCGGATGCGCCAGAAGCTGGCGGTCTCAGGCATCATCACTATCGCGCTCGCGGTGACTTCAAAGGGCGATCTGGCCGGCGTTCCCGACGTGATGACGGCGGGCATTCCGGCGCGCGTCCGGGACGGCGCGGCGATGGATGCGATCGTCGATGATGCGATGTTCCAAACCTTTGACCATTTGCCGCGGCAGAAGCGCCGCGACGCCGATGTCGTATCGACCGCGATCGAAAAGGCGGTGCGTAACGCCGTCGCCGCGGCTTGGGGAAAGCGCCCCGCCGTCCATGTTCTCGTGGTTGAAGTGTGAGCCGTCAAAAAGAGATTTGATCCAAACCGGGCGAGTCGGGTCGCCATTCGCGGTAACGCCGCCTCCTTGACTGAAAATAGGCCCGCGGCGCGCAGGTGAGCGCCCGCGCCGCGGGCGGAACGCGGCTTCAGCGATCACCCTTTCCCACTGCGAGGATCGAAGCCGCCAAGCCGCTTGGCGGGCGTCGCCCATTACTTCTTCGCTTTCAAGGAAAGGGGCAACTGTCCGCCGGCTGCCCGTGGCTTGCGTTCGAATGTTCTTGCATGATCGAACATAGTGTGAACAAATGCGGATCGGTGACGGTTCCGCAGGGAAAACTTGTTCATAGGACTCCTTGCAGGTTGCGCCCGATTCAAAAATAATCCAGATTGGTTGCGCTCGTATAGGTAGAGTGATTCGCAAAGATGCACGGAATAATGAATCGCCTTTTCGCATCCATCCGCGAACGCGCCGAAAGGCGCGCCATCGCTGCGGCGGAGGCCGAGCGGCTCATTGCGACATATCGCGATCGCGCCTATTACGAGGCGCGAGATCGGGTGAGGGGCCGCTGCGTCGACGGCGCCGGCTCGGCGCGCTATTGGACGAGGGTGAAGCTCGAAATCGCGAAGCGTCAGGGAATTTCCATCGGCCTCAGCGGCGCCGACATGCGCGCATGAAAGCGCCGCACGTCCGCGTCCTCCGGCGAGGGCTCTGCGGCCTGCCGCAGGCGCAAAAGCGAGCGCAATCATCCTGGTCGATGGCCCGGCGCATTGGCGTCAATGCCAAGAATTCAATGCCAGGAATTCAATGTTCGACGGCTTCGCTTTCGACGGTGAGCGCAACCTCTCGGGAAACGGCTGGATAGCCGGCCGTCATTCCAAACGCCAGCCGATCTATGGTCGCCTTCGCAGTGAAGGCGATGCGCGCGCGCGGCTTTGCGGGCTGCGGGCGGACGGCAACCTCAACAGCCAGCGGCCTTGTGACGCCATGCATCGTCAATTCGCCCGCGACGCGGACCCGATGCTCGTCGATCTTTTCAATCCTCTTCGACACGAAGTCGATCATGGCGAAGCGCGGGGCGTCGAAGAAGGCGTCGCTGCGCAGGACGTCGCTGAGTAAGGGGGATCCAGCGTCGACCGACTGAGCCTGCACATGGAAGCTGACGCTGCTCAGCGCGGGATGCTCGAAGTCGATCGCGATGCGTCCGTCAAAAGCGCGGAACTCGCCTTCAGTGCGGGGAAAGCCGACCGCATCGACGGAAAAGGAGATGTGAGTCTGAGCCGGATCAATCAACCATTTGTTGACCCCCGCGGCGCCGGGGGCGGCGATCATGGGGACCAGCGGCAGCGCGGCGATCACCCATCGCAAATGTCCTGCCGCGAGGGCCGCTCGTTTGTTGGCGTGCATCACAAAACGAAAGAGCATGCGCGCCGATCTTGATTGTTACGCGGGGAGACGCTGACACCCAAGCTTCGCACAGCTGCACGGCGCGCGCATGTCACTTATCTGTCAGCGCCTTTCCCGGGAACGCGCGCTCGTCTCTCGGGCAATTCCGGATCTACGCCAGAGGTGAGCGGCGCTGCTGCAAAGAGGGCTCGCAACAAATGTCGAGCGCCGGCGTGGCCGCTTTGTCAATTAAACCAAAAGCGCTACCTGTGCGCTGCGGGAATGGCCTTGCTGCCCGATCTGCCGAAGAGAAGCTTTTGGATGTAGCGTTTCTTATACAGCACGATGCTGAATACGATGGCCGAAATTGCTGCCTCAATCACGCGAAAAGAGGCGACGCCGACCGCTCCCAGAGAGGAAGCCCAAATATATGTCAAAATCAAACTAGCGCATTCGCCTAAGATGACGCCCGCGAGGAAGCCGACGTCGAGCCTCAAAGGCAACATGATATAGAGTCCGAGCGCCTGGTTGATCGCCACCAACGGGAAAGTAAATGCAAGAATCTGCAAGATCTGAATGGAGGGCGTATATTGCGGGCCGGCCAATACGGCTATAAGAATATGAGCCGTAAAGTATATCGATGTCGTAATGATGATGCTGGCGATAAGAAGTATTATTGACATATAACGCGAAGCAGTAAATATGGAATCTGAACCGTCCGTAGCCGCTCGATTGAACAAATAAGGCATGACCGCTTGTGCGGCGGGATAGAACGATGCGACGATTGCTCCAGCGAACCTATCCGCGGCGTTGAAATATCCAACCTGAACCGGACCAGCCATCGCTCCGAGGATCAACACGATCGCCGCGGAATGGGCGGCCATCGCTATCTTCTTGAAGAACAAAGGGCCGCCTGATTTTACCTGCTCAATCACTTTGACCCAGTCGACCGAGAAACGCTTAAGGCTCGTGAAGATGATTCCGTGCGCGATAAGGACGAGAACGGCTTGAGAACCGAGTTGGCAAATCAGGACCAGATTGACGTCTGAGGGGGAGCGCACCAGAAAAAACGCGGGGATGAACCACATTAACGCCCCGAGTCCGTCTATGACGGCAGACACCGACGCGCGGCCAACGCCGAGAAAATACCAGCCGAGATTGAAGGCCTGCACTCCGCCCAGCAAGACGACCAAGCCGAGATCAGCGGGAAAATGGGAGATCGGAGGGAAAAAGAGCTTTAGCGCGCCGAGCGTGAGCCCCGCCACGCCCCATAACACAAGCTTTGCCGTCGTGACGCCGATGACAATTCCACCGCGATCGTCAGGTTTGGCCGCGGAAATCTCCCGCAACGCCGATACGCTGAACCCATATTCAACCCAGATCGAGACCACCATCACCATAGATGTCGCAACGGCGAGGTCTCCGAGCCCCACCGGACCCAGCTCTCGCGCCAGAAAGGGCAGCGAGAAAAATGAGGTCAGGTAACGCGCCGCATAGGCGCAATAGAGGGCGAAAAATGCTTTCTTCAATGGCGCGGACCATGTCGGCGGGCGGCGAGAAGTCTGGTCTCGAGCGATAGACGCGCCGCCGCTGATGCGGCGGCCAGTGCGTGAAGTCCCTTGTGAGGAGAAGCCGCGGCGTCGACGTCGTTGCATGTGTTAGCCTGGCGATCGAGATCATGCAGTCCGTAGACAGTCACGTGCGAGAATTTCCCCAGGCAACGAGCCGCCCGATAGCCGCATCCTCCAACAGACGACTGATAGGGCGGCAGCATATGAGCGAAAGGCTCATTGACGAACGCTATCTTCATCTTTCTCTGACTCATTATTGTTGTCTCGTGCTTGTCGCGCTGAATATTCGGCCGCGCAATGCCAGGCCGCGACAACCAAGCTCAAGCCGCGGGCGCGATTTGCGAATGTGGACCAGCAGACGCCGTCTTTCGCTTACGGGTTGGCTCGACGGTTGGTAATAAGATCAATCAATAATTTCAAAGCTTCAGCATGCAGAACGGCATTCGGCATGGGCGGCGGCGACCTTATTCGGTCCGCGAAAAACGGACGGCCTTTTGAAATGCAGCCCTATCAAAGTTGAATCTGGAGGCTGCGCAGACACTTCCATCCGGCGTCTCTCAACCGTCTCCGGACCGGAGGTGACGCAAGGCCAACGAGGTCCAGCCCGAATCTCATCAACTGCAGCGGTCTTGTTTCTGAAAGAAAAAGATAGCTCAAGGTTTGAGCCGGAGAGACTGCCCGCCTGTGTCTAAGCGCAATTTCGATCAAATGATTGAGATGGCGGATATGCTCTAAGGAATATTTTTTGCTGGCGCTCGTATCCTGCCAAGCTACGCGGGCGAGAGTGTCGCTCATATTGATGGAGCGGTCCTTATGCTCCCGATTGTATAAAGTGGCTTCCGGCACATGGACATAAGATCCGAGAAGCGCAATTTCCGCGAGGAGGGCGTGGTCAGATCCGTAGTAACCGCGTTGCAAAGTGCTGCGTTTAAGGACGTCTCTCCGAAAGAGGCCGAAGATTTCATAACATGTTCCGACTTCGGTGAGCACTTTGTAGAATCGGAGGGCGGGTCCTGCCCCGGTCATGTCAGGCGCCATGGAACCGACCAAATCGATCTGGGCGCCGTCCTCGTCGACGCTCCTCGTTGTGGCGTAAGCGACGGCGGCGTCTGGGCGCCGGTCGAGCGCCGCCACGCAGCTTTCCAGAAAATTTGGACTGAGGTAGTCGTCGCAGGCGCACCACTTGAAATATTCGCCGGTGCTCAATTCGAAGCCAAGGTTGTAGTTTGGGCCTGCGCCAAGATTGCGCGGATTGCGGACATAATTCACGCGGCTGTCAAGCTCGGCAAATTTACGACATATCCCCTCCGTTCCATCCGTTGATGCATTGTCGGTGATGGTAAGTCGAAAGTCCTCGTATCCTTGATCGAGGATTGACTCCACCGCTTTGGCGACATACCTCGCGCCATTATACACCGGGAGAGCCAGTGAAACGCGAGGCGTCGTGGATCTTGGACTCATACGGTTCTCCTTGGCTATGAAGCCCCGCTCCAGAATACCTCGCCGTCAGCTGAAGGCTCAGCCCCGCGAGTTCATCCGTCGCATCAATCACCGGGTCGGACCCGGAACAATCTACGGCGGCATCTCTTGGATGGTTGAGTCACAGAAATCTCGCAAGACTCGGCAAATACGGACAATAAACGAAGCGCGCGCCCGTCACGCTGCTCGAGCCAGGAAGCTTCTATCTTCGACCGCCGCGCCGGGACAACCCAGCCTGTGGCGTGTCAGCGATAGATCGCGTGCGCATGGATCGAAGACCAGCCAAATCGCCGCTACAGTGTAGATCCGCACAAAAGAAAGCGCCGAACTCGACCTTTGAGCCGACAGAGCGCCGGGAGCGCCGCCCGTTCGACTGGTCTTTCGGACGCTCATTCGACTGTCAACGAAACCACCACCGTCGGGCTTCGTATTTTCCGTGCCTTGCCTCGCTTCCAGCTCTAGGGCAAAACAAACTATGGTTCTGTCAAGGCAACGATTATGGAGCGCATAAAAGGCATTGTGGCGGCGGTTCAAAGTGCAACCATACCATCTTAGGATCAACAAGCCTGGAAAGATCCACAATGATCATTCTGATGGCTGCCGCAGCCCTTCTGGGAGTATTCCTCGGACGCTTTTTCAAAGCTTCATCGTTGTTTCCGACCAGTTTTCTCATCGTTGTCTTCACACTAGCTGGAACACCGCTACCCATGCTCGATTCTGCGCTGAGGGCCGTTGCGCTGATCGTTATCCTGCAACTGGCCTACGCCATCGGCTTAGCGTCCACCGATATTCCTACAATTTGTAGATTTTGGCGGGAGGTTCCAGGTAGCAACTCACGCAGGCGAATGTGTCTGCTTTATCGTCTGCGAACGCGGCCGCCGGCAGTCGTCTCCAAAGACACATCAAGCGGCCGAGACGACACCAACGAAACGTCCGTGGGGGCTTCGCCAGCCCCTATATTGCATGCCGATAAGAGGAGCTTGAATTGATGCAGCCGAGCCGTAGCGGGGCAATTGATTTTGTTGCATCAAACACCGCAATCGAAATGGCGGCGGCTTTCAATCGGCGGAAACCGTCATTTTTTTTGATCACAGCCGAGGTCTGGTGCGCTCATGAACTCTCCCACTTTCCCAACTGATTTCGAAGGGCGAAAACCCGATGAAGCGGACGCCGCCAAAGCTGTGCCATGCCCATGTTGTGGCGGCGGATCTACGACAGCTCTCTACCATGTGCCGTCAATACCGGTGCATAGCTGCGTCCTTCTGAATTCCGCCGAAGAAGCCCGCGCATTTCCTCGCCGCGATCTGCAGCTGGCTTTTTGCGATTCATGTGGATTTCTATTCAATCAGATTTTTGACGAAGGGGTGATGAGCTATTCTGGCAACTTCGAGGAGTCGCAGCATTTTTCTGATACGTTTTCCGCGTTCGCCAAGGAATTAGCTCGCGAGATCGCGCAGGCGTGCTCGGCTCATGGAAAGCATGTCCTCGAGATCGGCTGTGGCAAAGGCGAGTTTCTTCGTGAGCTTTGCCGGATCAGCAGCGCCACGGGACTTGGCATCGATCCTGGCTATCGAACAGACGCCGGACGCGACGAAGAAGACGACAGGGTTCAGTTCATAACTGACTTCTACAAGCCAAGCGGCCAATTTGATGCGGATATCATTCTCTGCCGTCATACGCTGGAGCATATCGCGTCGGTTCAGAAATTCGTCCGATCGATCCGTGAGGGCATTGGGTCTCGCACCGATCCCTGGGTTGTTTTTGAAACCCCGGATGCAAAGCGAGTGCTCGCCGAAGGCGCCTTTTGGGACATCTATTATGAGCATTGTTCCTACTTCAGTCCAGGCGCGCACGCGCGCCTGTTCCGGGCGGAAGGATTCGACGTCACAGACCTCCGTCTGCGATATGGAGATCAATATATCGTTCAATATGCGAGGCCTATATCAACGGGACTCTCGCGGCCGCACCTGGATCTTGAAGACGACCTCGCGGAAATGCAGGGTCTCGCGAAAAGCTTCCCGTCCAGAGTCAGGATCGTCCAAGACGAATGGCGTGAGCGCGTTCGTTCGGCCTCGGCCGAAGGCAAGCGCATCGTGGTCTGGGGGGGTGGATCGAAGGGCGTCTCCTTCCTTACGACGCTGGGTCTCGACACAGAGATATCAGCGGTTGTCGATGTCAACCCGTATAAGCAGGGGAAGTTTATGCCCGGCGCAGGGCACCGGGTGATAGCGCCGAGCGCTCTTGTCGCCGAGCCGCCAGACCTCGTGATCGTCATGAATCCGATTTACGTTGCGGAGATTACGAAGACGCTCAATGCGCTGGGACTGAAGCCGGAGATCTCCGCGGTAGGATGAGGCTGCGCCGGTTGATGCAGGCGGCTACAGGCTGTCTAACCGCAATAATCGCCGTCAAAGAGCGGGCGGCGATCAGGCGATAACGACGGGATCGCCAAAGCGGGTTTGAATCGCGGCGATCGCGCCATTTCGTTGGCATTCCATAAATCCGATACTCTCACACGCGCCGTTGAGACGGATCCGAGGCAGGCTTGTGTTGTGCTCAAGGTGCGCTGGAAATAACCCGCCAAGTCGCGTCGTCGTTGCGCTGCGAAAGCCCAATTCTTTGCAAAGAGCGAACTCGCGTGCGCCACAGCTTTTGACGTCGCCATACGGATAAGCAAAATGGCGCACCGCACTGTTGGTAATATCCGCAAGATAGGAAGCGTTCGCCAGGATTTCGGCGCGGGCGGCGTCAAGGCTTAGTTGTGCGAGGTGTGGGTGGCTATCCGTATGGCCGCCAATTTCAACCAGGGGCTCCGCGCTTAGCTCCTGCAACTCCGCGCTGTTTAATGCATCTGCGTCCAACACCTGCTGAGCGCTAATATTTTTATGACGCGCAAGCTGATGGATTTCTTCGACATCGATTTCGCCTTTTTCGATACATCGAAGGATGTGCCGAAACGCGACGGTTTTGTGCTTGGATGTCGAGGTGCGGAAAACCTTTCCGCCCAGCCCAAGACGGTCCTGGTCATGGCCGCGAATAATCTCTCTCAAGGCCCCCAACCAATGATCTATTCGGCGTTCCAGAAATGCGGTGGTGACGTAAATCGTCAACGGCTTATTGTATTTCCTGAATAATGGAAGCGCTACCATCAAATTATTGCGATAACCATCATCGAAAGTGAAGCAAACGAATTGTTTTGTATTTCCTGTGCTGAGGCGCTCAATCGCTGCATCCAGTGAAATTATATCAATGTCATTTTCGATGTAATATTTAATAATGCGTTCGAGAAAGCCCCTACTTATTTGAATGCCCGGATCGACCAGATCCGCTACGTCTTGGACCACGCTGTGGCCCATGATAATTGCTCCGACTCCCTTGTATTGGCGGCCGATTAACGCATCAGCGCCTATTTTATGAAGAGCCTCCGAGGCGCCTCTTAAGACGGAATAATTCACGCGATTGCTCCTCATAAGGATTTTGCGCGCCAAATTTCGGGCGCATGCGCCCGCCCTTCGCGTAAAGGGCTTTGGATCTCTAGTTGTTTTGTGCGATCATTATACGTGTCAGGGCATCCCCCCGAACGTCAAGCTAAAGCAAAGAAAATTTATCAGGGCAACTCGGCAAAGTCGAATATTAACGTGAACGTTGCATTATTTCGGGTGGCTAATTATCAGAAATTATAATCAGAAAAGGTTACTCTCATTTTGTAAGCGGATAGAAGCTTAGGCGTGACAGACCTAGATGTAATGACAAACGTAGCCGCGCCTTGTGTGCAGCGCAGACGGAATATAATCGATGGACGCCGGGTGCGTAGTCTCCGGTACTTGATTAACATTCCGCGTGGCGCCTTTCTAATCCCGAATTATAATCGGATTGCCAAGCATATTATAAAAAAATATTTATTGGGGGTAGCGGATGCGAATCGTTTTTATGTGCGATTTTATCGCCCCAAAAGGCGGCGCCGCTAGGGTTGGCGTTGATCTTGTTCAGTTGCTGGCGGCGCAAAGCATTCCCGTTAAAGTTCTTGCAGGGGAACCGTACGAAGGCGGTTTAGCGGATGACATTTCTGTCGTTTCCCTGAATCAACAAAAGCTTCTTCTCACCGATCCGAGGATAGGCGTCTTCCGCGGGTTGTTTAATACGGCGGCGCATGCCGCGGTCACCAAACTGATCGACCAAACTGACACGCCAGACACCGTTTATATTATTAACTCGTGGTCTCAAATCCTTTCACCTTCAATTTTTGCGGCGCTTCGACGAGTATCGAGACGCGTCCTCGTCTATGCTCACGACTATTTTCTCGCCTGCCCAAATGGAGGCTATTTCGATTTTGGCCATGGAGAACCCTGCGAGCGCGCGCCGCTTTCGCTGTCTTGCTTCGCAACGCAATGCGACAAAAGAAATTATATGCAAAAAATCTGGCGAACCGGCATGGGCGCGATGCGGCGGTTGAATTGGAACGTTGACCTCAACGGCTCCCGCATCATCGTCGTCCATGAAGGAATGGTCAAATATCTGGCCAGGGGGGGCATAGCTGAGCAATCCATCAGCGTTGTGCGCAACCCTTCCAAGCCGTTCACAGCGGTCCCGGTCAAAGCCGAACATAATCGCGAGATTCTCTATGTAGGAACCTTGACGACCGAGAAGGGCGTCGATGTCCTTGTAGACGCTCTTCGCGAGCGCCCATGGACTTTGAATATGTTCGGCGAGGGGGAGATCCGTTTTCCGCCGGCGCCGAACATCATCGCGCACGGGTTCCAGTCCCACGAAACAATCGGCCGGGCGGCGGAGAGATCTCGCCTGCTTATCATGCCGTCAAGGGTCCGCGAAACCTTCGGACTGTCGGCCTTGGAGGCGCTGGGCGCTGGCGTCCCTGTCGTTATAAGCAGTCAGGCTCAGGTGGCCGCCGACATCAGAACCCATCAATGCGGAGTGGTCCTGCCGGCCGTCGACAAGGCCTCTATCCTCAAGGCGGTCGACGATCTCTACGCTGACGATGGCCGGACCGGGGAGCTGAGCCGGCGGGCGTCGCGGGCCCATGCAATGATTTCTCCATCTTTCGACGAATGGACTGCGCAGATTCTGCGCATCTGTCAATCGATGCTGAAATCGCATTGAATTTTCAATGCCTCGCCTCGCCCGCGCTCCTTCGATCTCCGAGACGCATGAGCCTCTGGAGCGGTCTCAACGCCGACGATCTGCGTAGAAAATCGCGAAAGCTGCTCCGTCCAGATCTCATCAGCGCCTGCTTGTGGGCGGCCCGAGAAACGATTGCGGATGAATCAGTTCGTGTCAGGGCTCTGAGGCGCGGCAAGGGCGAAACGTATCAAATCGGCGAATGTCTTCGCCCCCAGCTTTTTCATGACAGCCGCGCGGTGACTTTCAACCGTACGCTGGCCAATCCCGAGACGATTGGCGATAACCTTGTTGGCGTGTCCGGATACGACGAGATCCATCACCGCGCGTTGCCTCTTGGACAGACGGGCGACATTCCTGGCCGCGGTGGCGCACTGCGAAATATGATCTTGAGAATTCGTAGCCGCCCGAAGAGCGCGTTCGACGCTGGCGCGCAACGCGTCGGCGTCCACGGGCTTCTCGATGAAGTCGAATGCGCCGGCTTTCATAGCTCTCACTGCTGTTTGGACGTCGCCATGACCCGTGATCATTATCGCCGGTGGATGAATGCCCCTCTTCGTGATGTTGGCAAGGACTGCAAAACCGTCCATGCTTGGCATGCGCGCGTCGAGAATGAGACATCTGCCCGAATTTGCGCCTTTGGAGTCGATAAAGAGCTGACCGCTTGCATAGGTCGCGACCCTGTGACCGTAGCTTTCTAAAAGCTGCTGAATAGAGTCGCGCACGCAGGCATCGTCATCAACGACGACAATGGTTTCAGCGGATGCGCTATCTGCCGGCGTGTCGAGCTCCGAGCCCGGCGGCGATATCGGCCGGGCAGGCGGCGTCCTTGTCTGCAATCGATGGATTGTGTCCAAGAGTTCGTCGGCTCGCACAGGTTTGGCGAGATGGATGGCGGAGCGCGTCGCGATCTTGGCGAAGGTCGCGGAAGAAATATCACCTGTCAACACCACGGCGGGGATTTGCTGACCGAGGATGGCGCGAACTTCGTCAATGACGTCGAGGCCCGACATACCGCCCGGGATGCTATAATCAACAACGATGATCTCCGGTCGAAACGTGCCGTAACTGACCAATCTCACTGCCTCCCCGCCGCTCGTGGCGGAAGCAATAAAATGTCCCTCGTCGGCAAAGAGCAGCTCCAGGCTTTCACGGACGCAGGGTTCGTCTTCAACGACGAGGATACGGACGCCGCGCTGCCTGGCGACAGCCCTATGGCCGCCGTCCAGCGCAACAGGGTCTCCATTTGATTGAGCGCCAATCGGCACGAGAACGGAGAAGCATGAGCCCTTGCCCACATGCGAGACGACCTTGATTTCATGTCCGAGGATCTCCGACAGGTTTCTCACAATGGCGAGGCCAAGACCCAATCCTTCATCAGTCCCCGGCGGAGTCGCTTCGCCCTTATGGAAAAAATCAAACATTTTCTCAATATCGGCGTCCGGAATGCCGGGCCCTGAATCCCACACTTCCAAGCTGACTTTGTCGCCGCGTCGCCGGCAGCCAACGACGAGTTTGCCGGAAGCGGTGAACTTGATTGCATTGTTGACTAAATTGCGCAGAATCTGCATGAGCAATCGTGGATCGCTTCGCAGGTTACGATTGCAACTCGCGACCCACCACCTCAGCCCTTTTGCCTGCACCAGAACGTTGAATTCAGAGTGAAGCTTATTGAGCAGCATATTCGCGGGAAAGCTCTGCATTATCGGTCGAATGGCGCCCGCTTCCAGCTGATTGATGTCGAGGATCGCATTGACGACGCCGATCATCGAGTCAATCGTCTCGCCGCATTTTGCATTTAGCTTGAGAGCTTCTTCGTCATCCAGCTTGCGCTGGAGGATCGCGGACAGCAGGCGCAGACTCTGAAGCGGTTGGCGCAGATCGTGACTCGCCGCGGCCAGAAATTGGGATTTGATCAGATTGGCTTGCTCCGATCCCTCTTTGGCGGCCATCAACCCATGTTCGACCCGTTCCTTTTCCGTGACATCTTCTAAAACGAGGAGGATCATTCCCGCAGCCGACGTGTTGCCGCCGATTCCGCGCGTCGTCATCCTGAGCGTCAGGCGACCTCTCGACGGAATGTCGATCTCGATGCGGTAATTCTCGACATGCCCATAGCCATCACGTTCGGCGTCAAGGATATTTTGCATGAGCGGCGCGAGCTGGCGCGCCGGCGTATCAGCCAAAGCGAGGCCGATGAATTGCCGAGCGTCCGCGCCAAATAGGTCGCGAAGAGCCTTGTTGACAACGCTCACGGCGAGCATTTTGTCGAGCACGATCAGTGGTTCGCGCACGGTCTCGACCACGCTTTCGGCGAAGGCGTGAGCGGCGCGGATATCGCGCTCGACGAGCTTAACTTCGGTGATGTCGGCGAAGGTGATCACGACGCCCTCCGCTCGACCTTCGTCGGTGCGGTAAGGTGTAATCTTTCGTAGATACCAGTGACCGTCCTCTGTGAGAATCTCGCGTTTGCTTGGCAGCAAATTGGCGAGCACGGATCGCGCGTTGTCAAGAAGGCGGTCGTCGGTGAAGCGGCGCGCAAGATCCGCGAGCGGCCGTCCGAGGTCGGAAGCGATCAGGCCGAAGAGCGCCTTCGCGGGAGGGGTGAAGAAGCGAATATTGAATTTGCCATCGAGGAAAAGCGTCGCGACATCGGAGCTATTCAATATGTTGCGCAGATCGATCGCGCTGTTTCTCTGCTGCTCCGCTGTGTCCTGGAGCTGCTGATTGAGGATCATCAGCTCCTCGTTGAGCGATTGCATTTCTTCCTTGGACGCCTCGAGCTCCTCGTTCATCGACTGGAGCTCCTCGTTGACGGACATCGCCTCCTGGTTTGCAATGAGCAGCTCTTCGTTCGCGAGTTCCAGATCGCGGATCGTTATCTCAAGCCTTTTGCGTGTCGAAACGAGCTCTTCTTCAAGCTGGATGTTCAGAAGGGACTGTTGCTCCTCTGCTGGCGCGAGTTGATCGCCGCATTGCTCGTCTGATTTGTCGCTGAAAGTGACGAGGAGCAATTCCTTGTCGTCTATTGGGACCGGTTGCGCCGATATAACGACCGAGACCGATCGCCCGTCCCGTTCCACTTTTGCGCCGAGAAGAGTCGAGGCGCCTCCCTGGTGGACCGCGCGCCGCAGGGCGGCCTGGACATTTGGGAGGACGCCGTCCTGCAGCACGGAGGCCAGTTCGCAGCCCGCCTCGGGATGGCGGATTTTCAAGTACCGCTCGATCGGTCCGGTATAGTCAAGGATCTCGTATCGGTGGTTGACCATAATCGAAGCCGGGGCGTAGGTCTGAAGCAATAGCTGTTGCGTCGTTTCACGAAGAACAGTTGTGGAAATCTCGCGTTCGAGTCTCGCCGGCATTATCTGAGAGCCCTCCATGGTGCGTCTAAGCGGCAACAGCAGGGGGCGCCTTTGCTGACCGCCAGTGCGCTCAAAGATCCGATGGGCGTAGGAGACGGGCTTGAAACCGCTGCCGTAGGCGCCGATCGTATCGGCAACTCCCACGAAAAAAATCCCTCGCTCCCTCAGCCCGAAATGGAACAGCGATAAAATCGTTTCCTGTATTTCCCTCCGCATGTAGATCAGCACATTGCGGCAAATAACCATGTCGAGCCGCGAGAACGGCGCGTCGGTCATCAGATCGTGAACAGTGAAGAGGATCGATTCGCGAAGCCGCGGGATCACGCGATAGCCCTCGGCTTCCTTGCTGAAGAAGCGCCTGAGGCGCGGACCCGATACCTGATGTCGTATGGAGTGAGAGTAAAAACCGGCGCGGCCGCGGGCGATAGCCTCCTCACTGGCGTCAGAAGCGAATATCTGCAATTTCAAATCCCGCTTCGTTCGCAATATCTCCTCGAAAAAAAGAATGGCGATGGAGTAAGCTTCCTCGCCCGTGCTGCAGCCGGCGACCCAGATCCGAATAGGGTCGGTTCGCGGATGCTGGCGGACAAGCTTTGGAATGACCGTTTTCGCCAGGAAGTCGTACGATATGGGATCGCGGAAGAAACTGGTGACGTGGATCAGCATGTCCTTCGCCAACAGATGCAGTTCGTCTGACGGCCCTTTAAGGGACCCGAGATAGCGGGTCAGATCCGTGATGCCGAGCGTTGTCATGCGCCGAAACACACGGCGCAATAAAATGGCGTCCTTGTAGGACTGAATATTGCGCCGGGTGGTCCCGCTCAAATGGCGGAAGATCTGCGCAAGGGGATGCGTCCCGACGGCCGAAGGGCCGAGGCCGCGGCGTTTGTTCGCCACGCTCAGCCAGAGAAGAAGGTCGGGAATTCGCTCGACTGGCAACACCAGATCCGCTGCGCACCCGGCGTCTGTGCGATGAGACGGCCCATTGTTCCCAAGGCGACAATGATCCTGGGAGACGACGAGGCAGCCTCTCTCGCTGACCGTGCTTGATCCGGCGTCTGTGTCATCGCTCATGCCGCTCAGAATGACGGCAATCGAGCGCACGCCATATTCACTGGCGAGGGCGCCAAGGAAATAGTCAAACGGCGAACCGAGCTTATGCGACGGATCGCGGGGCTCGACACGAAATGCCGCGTGGCGGAGTCCCACATAGACGTCAGCCGGAGCGACATAAATGTGATTGCTCCGAAGCAGCATATCATCTGCGATTTCAACCACCGGGGTCGAGACGCGCCGCTCGAGAAGGGCGATGATGTCGTCGCTCCTCTCGTAACGATGGATCAGCACGAAGCACATTCCGTCTATGTTCGGCGCGACGGAGAGAAGATGCAGGAGTGCGTCGAGATCGCCGACGCCCGCGCCAACGCCGACTACAATCAGGCCCTCCTCTGCCTCCGCCGGCGCCACAGAAATAAGCGGCAACGTTACATTCGTCCGTAAGGGCTCCATCTTAATCGACGCCCTCCATCTGTAACTGAAGACTTGCCATGAAAGTTATCAGTACTGATAACTTTCAATAATTATTATTTTTGCTGCTATGCAATATGCAATTTGTACACAAAATTCGTATTCACCGCTAGCCAATTATTTAGGCGGGGCGCGTTCTGCCGTCTGCCGGAAAATACGGATAATATCGGTAAGTACTAATCGGAGCGGGAGCGCCAGTATTGTCTGTATCAATACGTATCTTCCGGATGGCTCGCCGGCCTACAGAACTCAGCATATTCCGACACTTGATTAAAGCGGCGTTATCCGACGACATAAGCCATGCCAAAACATCTTGAACGTAGCATTGGCGGGTAAGCTTTTTGCCCGCGCTTTGAGCGACAACCGAGAGGTGAACGCGTGAAGGTCGCAATTCTCGCGGGCGGGGCCGGAACCCGATTAGCTGAAGAAACGGATGTTCGACCGAAACCCATGGTCGAAATCGGCGGGATGCCGATTTTGTGGCACATTATGATGCACTACTATCACTATGGCCATCGCGAGTTCGCCATCGCTCTTGGCTACAAGGGTGAGTACATCAAGCGGTGGTTCGCAGACTATTGTTCGCTGAACGGCAGCATGACCCTGCATGTTCAGACGGGCGGCGTAAAGCGGCATGACACCTCCGCGCCTCCCTGGTCAGTCGATCTCGTGGAAACGGGGCAGGCTACGCTTACCGGCGGCCGCATCAAGAGGCTGATTGCCTGGATGGGCGGCGGGCCTTTCATGCTCACCTGGGGAGACGGCCTTTCGGACGTCAACCTCCACAAGCTTCTCGCCTTCCATAAGTCTCACGGCAAGCTTGCGACAATGACCGCGGTGCGGCCCCCCGCGCGTTACGGGCATATCGAGTTCGATGGCGACCGCGTGGTGGAATTCACCGAAAAACCACAGACGGCGGAGGGTTGGATCAACGGCGCCTTCTTCGTTCTCGAACCGGGCGTCGACGATTACATTGATGGCGACGATGTCATGTTCGAGCATGCGCCGCTCCAGCGGCTCGCGGCGGATGGACAACTGATGGCGTTCCGTCACGAGTCGTTCTGGCAGTGCATGGACACGCTGAGGGAAAAACACATTTTGCAAAAGATTTGGGACAGCGGGCAGGCGCCCTGGAAAATGTGGAGTGAGCGATGAAGGTCCTGCTCTCTGGCCATCGAGGCTACATCGGAGCCGTGTTGACTCCATACCTGCTCGAGCGGGGTCACGACGTGACCGGGCTAGACAGCGATATCTATCGCGCCTGCACCTTCGCCGGCGATCTCGCGGAAATCCCCACGATCGAGAAGGATATTCGCGACGTCGGTAAAGACGATATGATCGGTTTTGACGCGATCATTCATCTCGCCGGTCTTTCCAACGATCCCCTCGGCGACTACCGTCCCGAACTGACCAATGAGATCAATTTCAAGGCGTCCGTCGATCTGGCCGCGCTCGCCAAGCAGGCTGGCGTGCCGCGTTTTCTCTACGCTTCGTCTTGCAGCACATATGGGGCTTCCGGCTCCGAGTTTTTGGACGAAAGCGCGCCGTTCAATCCGGTGACGCCCTATGGCGCGTCAAAGGTAAACGTCGAGCGCGCCGTCTCCCTCATGGCCGACGAGGCGTTCAGCCCGACCTTCTTGCGGGCGTCGACCGCTTACGGCCTGTCGCCGCGCCTGCGCTTCGATCTTGTCCTTAACAACCTGACGGCGTGGGCTTTCACCACCGGCCAAGTTTATCTGAAGAGCGACGGCACGCCGTGGCGTCCGATAGTTCATGTTGAGGATATCGCGGCGGCCTACACTGCCGCGCTCGAGGCTGACCGTTCGCTGATCCACAACAAGGCGTTCAATGTCGGCTCGACAACCGAAAACTACCAGATGGTCGAAATAGCGGATATAGTGAGCTCGGTGGTTCCCAATTGCCAGGTTGAATTTGCGCCGGGCGCGGGGCCGGACACGCGGTGCTATCGCGTCGATTGCAACCACATTGCCAGGCATTTGCATTCGTTCAAACCGCAATGGACGGCGCGGCGCGGCGTCGAACAGCTCTACGACGCCTATTGCTCGTCGGGCCTCAGCCTGGATGATTTCGAAGGAGAGCGCTTTAAACGAATCGCACATGTCAAAAAACTGATCCGCGTCGGCGAACTGGGCGAAGATCTCCGCCGCTTGCCCGCTATGTCGCGCGCGATTGCCTGAACTCATACCGAAATGGAGCGGTAATGACCGACGTGAGCCAGCGCTCGCTGACCGAGCATGCCTGCCGATCTTGCGGCGGAAATAAACTTGAGACATTTCTCGACCTCGGCGAAACGCCGCTCGCGGATCGTCTCCTTACGAAGGCGGATCAAGATCGGCCCGAGCTTTATTTCCCGCTGTCCGTGGCATTTTGCGAGGATTGCAGCCTCGTGCAAATTACCGAAACCGTCGACCCCGCAATTCTTTTCGCCGATTCCTATCCTTACTATTCTTCATTCTCGCCGGCGCTGCTGGAGCATTCTCGCCAGAACGCCGCCGATCTGATCCAAAGCCGTTCCCTCGGACCGGACAACTTCGTTCTCGAATTGGCGAGCAATGATGGCTATTTGTTGAGGAACTATGTCGAGGCGGGCATTCCGGTCCTTGGAATCGATCCCGCTGACGGCCCGGCCGCCGCCGCGGAGAAGATCGGCGTGCCTACGCGTTGCGCATTCTTCACCCGGGATCTGGCGGACGCTCTGCGGCAAGAGGGCGTGCAAGCGGATGTGATCCACGCCAATAACGTGCTTGCCCATGTCGCCGACACCAATGGCTTCGTCGCGGCGATGGCTCGGCTGCTCAAGGAAGATGGCGTCGCCGTTATCGAAGTGCCTTATGTCTGGTCGCTGACCGAGCATTGTGAGTTCGACACTATCTACCATGAGCATCTGTGTTACTTCTCCGTCACGGCGCTGGACCGGCTGTTCCGCCGCCACGGGCTTTATCTTAACGAAGTAAAGCAGCTTGCAATTCATGGCGGCTCATTGCGCCTTTACGTGGAAAAGGAGGAGCGTGTAGGGCAATCGGTGCGCGGGCAACTGACGTACGAAAAAAACCGCGGCGTCGATTCAGTCGACTATTTTCGCGGATTTTCGAACAAGGTCGACGTGTTGAAACGCGATCTTCTGGCGCTTCTGAATGATGTAAAGTCGAAGGGCGCCACGATCGCTGCGTATGGCGCCGCGGCCAAGGGCGCGACCCTGATAAATACCGTCGGCATCGGACGAAATCTCGTCGACTTCGTGGTAGACCGAAACATCCATAAACATGGAAAATATATGCCGGGGCAATGGCTGCCGATCAAGCCGGTGGAAGCCCTTACGGAACTTCGCCCCGACTACGTGTTGTTGCTCGCCTGGAACTTTGCCGACGAGATCCTCTCTCAACAGAAGGCTTATCGCTCGCTCGGGGGCAAATTCATTATCCCAATCCCCACACCGCGAATCGTGTAAGCCGTCGGCTCGAACGGTCCATTGCGACGGGCATATTCCAGACGGTAGGAAGAACGAGCTGGTGAATCGATGTCGAGCGGAACGAGTTCACGCGGATTGATCGAACTTTCCCTCACCGTCGAACAGCGCCCGGTCGGCGGAGCGGGGAAGCGTGGCCTGGATATTTTCCTGGCGACGATAGGACTTATTCTGCTGTCTCCGATATTGCTGCTGTGTGCAATCACTATACTGGCAGTGTCGCGCGACAAGATTCTCTTCCGCCATCGTCGACTGGGTCTTCATGGTGAATCATTCGATTGTCTCAAATTTCAGACGATGGTACGTGACGGAGATCGCGTGCTTCGTGACTATCTGGAAACGCATCCCGAGGCGCGCGCTGAATGGGAGTCGACGCGGAAGCTGCGTAACGACCCGCGGGTCACCGCCTTTGGAAAAGTGCTGCGAAAGACCAGTGTCGATGAATTGCCTCAACTCATCAATGTCCTGAAGGGGGAGATGAGCATTATCGGACCACGGCCGATTGTCGAACAAGAGCTCACGAAATATGGCGTCCGGCGCCAAGCCTATCTGATTTGCCGCCCGGGAATCACCGGGCTTTGGCAGATCAGCGGGAGAAGCAACACAACCTATCGGAGACGCGTGGCTTGCGATGCTTGTTATGCGAAGCATTGGTCGCTTGCGTTGGACGCACAGATACTGATACGCACCCTGCCCGTTGTTTTTGGTTCGAGCGGCGCATACTAATATCAATTGCATATCTATGATCAGCCTGCCAGCCGCCGCGCGGCGAGCGAATTGATCCGCTTGTGCTATGGCGCTTTCGAAGCGCCAGTATCAAAGGCCGGAGAATGAAGAGCCCTGTTCCCAACGTTTCGCGCTGTGCGCAAGGGCGTCGACCGCAGCGATGAGAGTGCGGGCGCTAGCCGACCAGCTATAGCGGGCGCAGCGCATCATTATGTCTCGCTTTATCGACGAGAGAGGGGGAGCGCTGTCCGAGGCGCGGGAAAAGGCTTGGGCGATAGACGCGACGTCGAGGGGATTGAAATAGATCGCCGAGTCTCCGCAGACCTCGCGAACGGCCGGAATATCGGCGGCTAGAACGGGGCATCCGTGAAACATCGCTTCGAGCGGCGGAATGCCAAAGCCTTCGTAAATGCTGGGGAAGATAAGCGCGATGGCTTCACGGTAAAGCGTTGAAAGTTCCGCGTCTGAAAGATAGCCGGCCAGTATGACCCTTGCGGGAATATCGCCCAGGCCTTCCGCAAAAACAGTTGCTTTTGACGCTCCGACTATCACCAGCAGACGACGATCGTCAGGAAGTGATGCAAAGGCCTGAATAGCGCGTGTGAGATTTTTATTTGGTGATGGCGATCCCACAAAGAGAAAATACTGTCGGGGCTGGACGCCGAGGCGGAGGAGGGCGTTGGGATCGGCCTCGACCCGGCCGAGGTGTTCGCATCCGTTGGGGATGAGAAAAATGCGGCCTTGATCGAGGCCAAGCACTTCGGCGAGTTCACGCCGCGAAAATTCCGAGACCGTCCCAATCTGTGAGCGCTTGGCGAGCATACGGTCGAGCGCCCGGTGGAATAGACGATAGGCCGGGGAAAAGTTATTTGGCGTCCGGAACACCATTGCGTCATGAAGAATGGTGAGCGATCTCCTATGAAGCACAGCGCCATTATTCGCCAAACTGACCGCGAGTCCTGAACGAGCGAACACTGGGAAAACAAGCTGATCCCAGAGATGACCATCTCCCGCCCCAACCCGGCGAAGCTCGATTGTGTGCAGCGGTAAATCATCCGCGGCCATCTTCGGAGCCAGGAGCACCCACTGACGACCGGCGTGCGTTTTGCTCAATTCGGCGTCGAGAGCCATCACCAGTTCGCGCGCGAATCTCTGCACTCCGGACATACGCTGGGTCAGGAATCGACCGTTGATGTAGACGATCTCGGATGTCTGCGTCACCTCATGCCCCGCGGTGCGCCGTCCCTGGGTATCCGACCAATATCTCGAATATGATATATGGATCTACGCCCTTCGAACGATGTCGATGATCGGCGGCGGTGTTACGCACGAGCGTGCGTTCGCTCTGGCAAGATCATCAGGAGCGGCAGACATCGTAAAAGCATTATGCGCGACTCCACGGTGATAAGGATCAAGATCTAAACCGATCAAGAAGTCCAATCGAACGATCCGAATGTCGCGAAACGCGTCGGGGGATGCAAGTGGCGGAAAACACGCATGCTGCGCCATTCTCGAGTTCGATGAGGTCAGGTGAGGACATATAGCTGCCCTTTCCATGCAATCGTGAGCTGATGGCGCGCCTTTGGCGTCTCTGCGGCGAGCTGGCGGTAGTCCCTCAAGGCGCGGATTACCGCCGGCGCGAGTGTAAACATGACTCTGGAGTCTAAGCAGCTAATGCGGCTCATCCAGGCAGGCCATCTGTTGGTGTTGTCGACTTGAAGCGTTCAGCGGGAATCTCTATGCCAAAGCTGCGCAGACGGCGCGGCTGCCCGCGAAGAAGGATGTGTCCGTACTTTCCGGCGCTTGTCTGAGTCCACGCAGGATGGCGAGATAATCGAGCCGCATGCTGGGCCTGCGCCGCGGCCAAGCCGCCGGTCCTCAATGGGCTGAAGGCGCGAAGCAACAGAACAGACGGGAAGGTGACCGGTCATGGAGTTCTCATAGTGCGGCTCGCATTGTCTTGCTGGTCTCCTCATCGCGCCAAGACGGTCTCCGGAATATGCAAGCGCCGGACATGGGAGGCCATGCCGGAGGAAAACGCATTATCGTGGCGCCGGGCGCGCTCAGGCACTGCTATTCTTGCGTAAACAAATTGTAGTTCGTTGTTCGGCATGGACATCTTTATGACGTGTTCTTTGAGGCTTGCGGTGGGAATTGCGACGGCGGGGCGCACCGCCATTTTGAATGATATGCTGCGCGGGCTCGCTCGTCAGGCGCGCCAGCCCGACAAGGTGTTCGTTTGTCCTGCCTCCGATCAGGATTTCGATATGACGCAGGCGGCCACGCTGCCTTATCCGATTCAACGCGTGCGCGGGCTGCGCGGATCGTGCGCCCAGCGAAATGCGATTATCGACGTATCGAAAGGGTTTGATGTTCTGGTCTTCTTTGACGATGACTTTTTCGCTTCTCGCGACTTCCTCGCGGAGGTTGAGCGTTGCTTCCTGAGACAGCCGACCACGGTTGCGGCGAGCGGGCGGGTGATAGCTGATGGCATTAAGGGACCAGGCCTTGACGTCGCCGCGGCGCACGCCGCGCTCGCGTCCCACGAGAGTCTACGCTCCGGCGCGGGATCCGTGGAGCAGTACAACGCTTACGGTTGCAATATGGCCGTGCGGCTTGCGGCGGTCCACGCCCTAAACTTGCGGTTTGATGAGAATTTGCCGCTGTATGGTTGGCTAGAAGACGTTGATTTCTGCCGGCGGCTGGCGTGCCGTGGCCGCATCATCAAGAATGAACATATGATCGGCGTTCATCTTGGCCATAAAGGCGGTCGCTCGACGGGGCTGCGGCTCGGATATTCTCAGATCGCGAATCCAATTTACCTTTGGCGCAAGGGGACATTCAGGCTTGATCTTGCCTTGCGCCAGATGGGAATGAATCTCGCCGCGAATTTCGGCAAGGTCCTTCGGCCGGAACCTTGGATCGACCGGCGCGGGCGAGTGCGCGGTAATGTGCTTGCCCTGATCGACCTCATGCGGGGGCGCCTCGATCCGCGTCGCGTTCTCTATCTCAGCTGAATCCAAATCGAACAGAAGGGTGGCGGCTTTGACGAACGTCGGTAGATCCTGGGGTGAGATCGCCTCGTTGTTGGATCAGACAGGCGCAATTCGGCCGCAGGCCATGGCAAATGCCTTCCCGATATATAAGATGAATGCGACCGACCAGACAAAAGCCGCGGGTATTGTTGATCCTCACTCATCGGTTGGAGCGGGCGAAATCCCCTCGCATCCTGGCGCGATAACGTTGATTGCGGCCTTCGCACGTCATGTGCCGAGGCTGGCAGGCTGGCGTCTTCGCATGGCCGCCTTAAGGTCAGCGTGCGGTCAAACTCGGCTCGTCGCGGATGAGCTTAGACCATGGAAAAGCGAAACGCCCCTTTCGCTCCAGCGAGACCGAGGCCATGGGCTATCCTAGCATAGTCATGCTCATCATTCTGCTGATTGGCTTCATCTCCAGGGGCCGACTCCTGTTTTATCTCTTTTTCGCATTGAGTGCGTTCACATCATTGTCCTTGCTGCCGCCAGATCACTTCGGCGGCTTCAACGTTCAAGCCCAGACTCTTGCCGCCCTTGGCCTATTTGCAAAGACCATCCAGAGACCCGGCGCAGTCAGACATGCGATCCGGCTTATCGATGACATGAACAGGCTCGGACTTTTATTCTTCTTCCTTGTTGTCAGTATCTTGGTGTCAATCATCTCGCCAAATCTATTTGCCAGCACAATAACAATCGTTCCGGTACGCCTTGAAGGGGACTTTCAAACCGCCTTACTGTCGCCGACGGGGACGAACCTCTCACAATGTGTTTATCTCGCGGTATCTATCTTGACCGCGCTGACCTTCGCGCTGCTAGCAATGCGCCCGAATTTTATCAATAACTTTGTCGCGTCGCTTCTTTTTGGCGGGATCGTTGTGGTCGTGTCTGGGATCGCCGACATGATTTTTGCAGACTCGGGAGCTCTTGCTCCGTTTCGCAACACCTCCTTCCCAGCGCTCGAGTCTGCCATCGAATTCGGTGGAACGAGAAGAGTGATCGGATTGACGCCCGAGGCCTCGGCATATGGCTGGATTTGCGTATATATGGCCGCCATGCTGCTCTTTTTGCGCCCGGCGGTGACGCGCTCATCCGTTCGCCTCGCGACAGTCGTCGTGACCTCGGCACTCATTATCATGGCTCTGCTCTCGACCTCATCCACCGCCTATTTATGGCTAGCGTCTCTTGCTGCGTGTTATATGATTGATCTGGCAATTCGTGGATTGAGGCCAACTCCCAACAGAACTCAGAGCGCGGCGTTTGGCGGCGAACTTTTTGCCCTGGCAATTTTGATTATCATTGGCGCCACAGTGCTCGCGTTTGGAGATGGAGTATATGATCGCGCGTATGAAATGCTCGATGCGATCATATTCAAGAAGAATGCGAGCGAGTCGTTTTATGGCCGAAGCTTTTGGAATAGCACATCGTTCGCAGCCTTTATCTCATCGTGGGGCCTTGGCGTAGGCGTCGGAGGAACCCGGACCTCCAGCACCTATATCGGTTTGCTCAGCAGCACAGGCGTCGTCGGCGCGATCCTGTTCGGGCTTTTCATGATTCAGATCTTCATGACCAAGGCGCGTGACGCGGCGACAAGTTCAATTATCACCGGCTTGAAATTAACCCTCCTATCCCTCTTCCTGCCCTGGGCGACGACAGGGGGGGTCGACTTCGGACCCAATGTCGGCGCGATTTTCGGGGTGATCATCGGTTTGACGGCTGCGAATGGGGCGCGTGCGAGACAAGGATCTGGCCAAGCGAAATCTGCACGGATGACGAGGCTCATCTATGCGTCAGCGCAAAGATCGAGTGGCGATTGCCGGGCTGTGGTTCTGGCGCCTGAGCGGACGAGCGACCTGCAAAGAAAAGCATGGGAAAAGGAATTCACTCCGCCGGAGGGCGCGGGCTAGTTGAATGACGACCGCTGCAAAGGCCAGAATCGGTTTTGCCGACGCATACCGCCTGACGCCGTTGAGCTCGGAAGACGCTCATTGAAGCCAAATAACGAGTGAGGAAAGGGCGCGCGTTAATGGTTCGCTGCGAAAGCGCTTGGCGCGTTCGGCCATCGCCACTTTTGTATCCGACCGTATTTTCCGAGTCTTGTCGCGACGCCCCCTTCGAGCGACAAAGAAGGGCCCTGTGTACAGCGCCGCCGTTGTGCTGGCGGCTTTCATTTGGGCGGTAGCCGGCGCGAGACGCGTGTTTATGGCGGGCTGTCCGTTGAGGCAATGATGTCGGCGCGCGCCGCCGCGGTCCGCTCCTGACAGAGTTTCAAGGTATTGGTGGCTCTCCATCCATACTGATAATTGGACCTATCCAGACGGGATGCTGCGCGCAAAATGAGATTACGCTCCTACCTATGAGCGCTAACAGCATCGAATGATGGATATGCGGCCCAGGCGTCGATCCGAGGAGGGCCTGATCATGACTACGGTCTACTTCGATTCCGCGGTGAACGAGACCACGCGCCGCGCGCTGCTTTACGCCGGGGATATCTTCGTCTATTCACCGCGGCCTTCTACATTGGCCCTTATCGATTTTGCGCGCGAACTCATTGATGAAGGATTTGCTCCGCACGACGCGGAAACGGCGCAATACGAGATGTCGGTGGATAAGTTCGTCGAAATCTTCGCGCCACTGAAGCCGCGGTTCATTCATCATCCAAAAACAAAGGCCCTTCTGCGCAATGTGGTTGCCGCCCTTGGCTGCGATCTTGATGAGACGCATCTCGATGTTCCACGGCTGCGCGGCGTAACGAGCGATAAATATCTGACGGCTGGCGTCGGTTACGCGTTCCCCGCGCATCGCGATACCTGGTGGGCGGCGCCGATGGCTCAGCTAAACTGGTGGCTTCCGATCACGACGCTCGCCTCGGAGTCGACGATGGCTTTTCATCCGGGATACTGGACGACGCCCATCAGCAATGGGTCGGAGGAATTCAACTACTATGAATATAATTCCAGCGGTCGTAAGGATGCGGCGAAATACATCACCGCCGACCTTCGCAAACAGCCAGGTCCTCGCCAGCCGATGGAGCTCGACCCACAAATACGCATCGTTTGTCCCATCGGCGGGGTCATTCTGTTTTCGGGCGCTCAAATGCATTCGACTGTACCAAATACATCCGGGCGTACACGATTCAGCATCGACTTTCGTACGGTAGCCCGCACTGATCTGGAAGTTGGGAGCGGCGCCCCAAACGTGGACACGTTCTCGCAAGGAACGAGTCTGCGCGATTTTGTGCGTGGGTCGGATGGAGCGCCCATGCCGGACGATATCGTCGCCCGATACGACAGCGGCGATAAGCCCGAAGGGGCAATGCTCGTATTCAAGCCGCCGGTCACCGCCTAGCGCCCGCCAGACTTGACGGTGTCCGCACAGCTAGATTGGTGATGAGGCCGGACTGGACGTTCGCGCCGACATAGTGAGACCAGGGCGCAACCATCACATTGCCGTGCCCCGGTTAATTAAAAAGTGTGCACGGAGCTGCTCATAATAAGAAACAAGCGTCAATCGGGGGCATCGGCCAAGGGGTCAACCAAGGCGTGAGCAGAAGCGCGGACAGGAGCTTATATAATGGATCAATCGAGCGCGAGTGCTACCCCCGATTATACGCTGCGCGAGGCCCGCAGCGACTGTCCTCTTTGCGGTAGCCGTGACCTGTTCGAAATGTTGTCATTCGAGACGCCTGTGATGTGCAATGTGCTGTTCTCTGAGCGGCAAACTGCGCGAGACGCAGATCGAGGGCGCTTGACGCTCGCTTACTGCCAAAGGTGCTCTCACGTGTTCAACAGCACCTTTGAAGAAGATAAGGTCTGCTATACGCCCAATTACAATTCATCGCTTGAGCATTCGGCACACTTCAGGGCTTTCGCCGCGGCGTTAGCGGAACGCCTCAATAGATCCTACAAGCTGCTAGGGAAGACCGTTGTAGAGATCGGCTGTGGCAAAGGGGAATTTCTTGATCGGCTGTGCGGCGTGGCTGACGCTCAAGGTGTGGGCTTCGACACAAGTGCGGACGACCGGCGCATGCCAAATACGTCCAACGTACGCTTCATTCGTGACTATTTTAACGAGACTTACACAGACGTGCGTCCTGATCTCCTCATCGGCAGACATGTTCTGGAACATATTGCCGAGCCCGTTCAGTTCTTGGAATCATTGCGCAGGCATCCGAGCATCAAACCGGACACGATCTTCTATTTTGAAATGCCGAACGGCCTCTACACATTTCGCGATCATGGAATCTGGGATCTCATCTACGAACACGTGTCGTATTTCACGGAAGCGTCTCTAAGCATGGCGTTCGAGCGCGCAGGATTCGAGTTGCTGGATGTCGGCACCTCATTCAGCGAGCAATACATTTACGTTGAGGCCAGACCGAGCCCCAGCAGGACCTCAGATATCGTCCGAAATCACGAAGGTATAAAGCGGCTCATGCAGTCGTTCGGCGAAATCTATCAGCAAAAAATAAAGCGCTGGGCTCAATTTGTATCTCGCCATGATGCCCGGGAGACGGTTGTCTGGGGCGCTGGGTCGAAAGGGATAACTTTCGTCAACGCGGTGCCTGGCGCCGAGCAGCTTCGCGCCTTGGTGGACCTCAATCCACGCAAGCAGGGCCGCTTCGCGCCTTTACATGGAACGCCCGTTGTTTGTCCTGATGACCTGAGCACGGAACAGCCAAAATCCATTATTATCATGAACCCTGTCTATTGTGATGAAATTTCGCGCGTTGTGGCTGCATGCGCACCCACCGCGGAACTTGTTTTAGCGTAAGGCGTAAGCAAAGGGTCGAGGACGCGCCGCGCGAGGATTGGTGACTGGACGCGCGTCCTCGACGGATAGGCGGCGCGTCGCCCCGCATCCGACGACCGCGGGCGGCGGTCTGTTGGTAAGAGAGAACAGCAACAGGCGACGAATGACGCGGAATTTGCACATCGTGCACGTGACTGAGTCTGTGCGAGGAGGCACCTCGACCTATGTCGAGGAACTTATCAAGAATAACCTCGAAAATGGATATCGAGTATCGCTTCTCGGCGACGAAAGGCTGCTGACGGCAGGGCTGAAGGACATCGGCATCGCCAAATACCACTATAACGCAACAAGACGACTACCTGGAATATTTAACGCATCGCGTAGCGTGACAAAGCTGCTATCGGCGCTCGCGCCCGATATCGTTCACCTGCACGGCACGTTTCCCGGCTTTTACGTTCGGGTACTCCGATCGTCATCCTATAAGGTCGTACATTGCGCTCACGGATGGGCATTCTGCCAGGATGTGCCGTGGATCAAGAAGGCATTATACGCCGGTGTAGAAAGACTGTTGAGCAGCAAGACCGATGTTACCGTAAATATCTCTCATTTTGAGGGGCGCGCGGCGATGAAATGGGGACTTGCCGGTGACCAAGTCGTCATTCGCAATGGCGTCGCGCCCTCACGCGCGACCGGCAAACATGTGATCGAGCCAAGGACCGATAGACTCAATCTTGGTTTCATTGGCCGGTTTGACCGGCAGAAGGGCTTGGAAATTCTATTGGATGCGACAGCGAAATGCCAGGACCCAGCCGTTCATCTCTGGGTAGCCGGGGCCTGTGATCGTGATCGGGGCGTTCAGCCGCGGGTGGCGGACAATGTGAGTTTCGTCGGCTGGCTCGGCGCGGATAGAATAGACGATTTTATTTCCGATTTGGACGCAGTCGTGATCCCCTCCCGATGGGAAGGTTTCGGCTTAGTCGGAATTGAAGCAATGCGGAACGGCAAACCTTTGATTGTCTCGGACAGAGGGGCGTTGCCTGAAATGCTGATCCATGGATTCAATGGGCTCGTGTTTAATTTGGATGACCCCTGCGGCTTGAGGCGCGCTCTACAATGCTGCGACCGTAACGAACTGCGCAAAATGGGGGCGAACGCCCTGGCTGTTTATCATGAAGCGTTTCGGCTAGAGATGATGTTAGGCCAGATCAACGCCTTATATGAGCGTCTCGCCTCTACGCTAGCCTCGACGCGCCGGGGCCCGAGGGGAGTTGAGAGCTTAGTGGAGGGGATCGACAGTTGATGGTTCCGCTAACGGCGGTGGCCAACAGACGGAATAATCAAGCGGCCTGTCGTTGAAGTCTCGGGCTTCATAGCCTTTGTTGAGCCTCTCGACTGTGGCCGGAGCCGGAAGCCGGTCATAGACCGCGCGCCCTTTGTGGTTGCCTGTAGCGTCGCCGCTCATCTGATCTTCGTGGAGCCGCAGCAAAATGCACGGCTTTCTCATCGTGCCCACGCAGATCGTCGCGCATCACGCTTCCGATTGCACCATTCAATTCGTCGACCCGAGCTGCGCTCCATGAAAGCGCGCCGATATTCCATCTCGAGTTGCTCGCTTAAAAAGCTGCAAATCAACTATCGAGCCGCCTGAAGGTTCTGAACCGCGATCGCTCGGAGGCGGCGCAGATCAGGCGCTCCGAGATTCCTATTGTGTAGAACAAACATTGTGCTAAGAGTAAATGATAAGTGATGAATAATAAATGTACACTAACAACAGTGTACTATTTCAAAGCCTAGAGAATTGATTCGGCATTGTTACGCTGTGGCTTAGCGCAGATTGTGGCGTTGATCGAGAAACAAGTGAAGCTGGTGAAATCGAGGATTAGACGTGAACGATCTGTAGAAAAATGAGCCGAGAGAATAGTGTGTGTCGGGAGCATGAAGGTGCAGTTGTGCCGCTTCATGAAGGCGAGACGCATGTCCGTGTTCTCATAACGTACAGATTGCATCGATCCAGCTCGATCAAGCGTTTCTCTTCATCCTACCAAACTGCTGTGCGGCGCGCTGATGCCTCAAACCGTGGATCGTTATTGGACGCACTCTCGCCATAAAGAGCGTGTTACTGCACAGTTCAAGCTTGCTGTCAGTCGCGTCGAACCTCGATTGCGGGAGGGCTGAAGCTTGGCCAAATGTCATCTAGCGGAGAAACTGTGTGAAATATTCGATATTCGCTTGGGGCGTAGCTCTGAGCGCAACAATTGCAGCGCCCACAGTTGGGCACGCCGCGGCGTCCGTAACATATGTAGGCGTGGCCTATGGGTCCTCGAACAACTGGTCGGGTCCCGTTCAAGTCAAGACGCCGGCGGGGACGCAGAATGGCGACCTGATGCTTGCATACATCGCAACGCAGACAACGAACGGCGCATGGTTGACGGCGCCGTCGGGCTGGACCCAGGTGACCAAGACATTCAACGCAATCCAAGGCGCTCAACTTTTCTGGCGCATTGCGCATAATGAGCCGGCCTCCTACTCGTGGAGCGGCGCCTCCTACGGCGCGGCGATCATCAAGGCTTATCGCAATGTCGACGCCACGGCGCCAATCGGCCGCACTGCGGGGTGTGGATCTGATTATGCGACATCATGTCAAATCCCGGCCTTCGCTGAAACGGCGGTAGCTGGCGAACGATATGTGGGTTTCTGGGATTTTAACCTTGTATCCGCTCCGATATCCGGGCCTGGCGATCTTGGCAATGTTTCAAGAGATCTTACGCAACGCTCAATGTTTACCGGCGATAAGCTATTGTCGGCATCCGGGAATACCAACGTGGCGGCGCAAACTGCTAAGGTGTCGGGCGCGCCGAACTATTGGGACGCAATTGGGGTGACAATCAAGCCGGCGGCAACAAACGTTGCGTCTTCGCCGCCCGTAACCCAGCCTCCGCCTCCCAGCTCGCCGCCCGCCTCCATGCCCTCCTCGGGCTCCGGTGTGGTCGCCGTGAGCGCCAATGATTTCTTGAATTCCCTTGGCATATGCATTGCCTCTCCCGCGAACGGTTCACCTAACGCCACCTATGCGCCTTTGATCAAATACATAGGGGTCCGCAACGTCAGCGGCGGGAGCCTCGAGGGCGGCGGCAGCGCGGCTAACTCGATCGAACTCGCCCAGCTGACAAACACTAAAATTCTCTGGGCGCTGGACAGTGGGTTCTCAGGGTCCAGCGTCGCCAGCAATATCAGCGCAGCCAAGGCGCTTGCGACGGCTGGCGCATTGTTGGCTGTCGCAGGCGCGAATGAACCAGACAATTGGACGCTGAATTACCAAGGCCAGGTTGGCGGCGGTTCTTATTCATGGCTTCCGGTGGCGAAACTGCAAGCGGACCTGTACGCGGCGGTCAAGGCCGACTCCGTTTTGAAAAACTACCCTGTGTTTCATATTTCGCACAACGGCGCGGAGACGGATAATGTCGGATTGCAATTTCTGACCATTCCGAATGGCTCAGGCCTTTCCATGCCGGATGGCACGAAATACGCGGATTATGCGAATATGCATAATTACGTTATCTGGGAAGGAGCACCAACTCCCGTCGATAATATTGCGTGGAACGTTGCGGCCCCAACAGGAAAGGTTGCCCCTGCTCAAAACCCACTCGTGGATGACTACGGAACAACATGGAAGCACCATTATGCTGGAAGCAATGACGCACAGCTCCAGACGCTTCCGCGTGTGACAACTGAGACTGGATGGGTCAGCAGCAACGGAGGGGAGGATAATCAAGCAAAAGTTCTCCTCAACGTGTATCTATCTCAATATAAGAGGGGTTATAAATACACATTCCTCTACCAGCTGAGAGATAATGAGGGCGGATTCAACAATACGTTCGGCATTGTACGGCCGGATTATTCCTATAAGCCGGCCGCGGTCTACATTCACAATCTTACGACCATCTTGAATGATAACAAGGCTGTAGGAATAGCGCCGGGGTCTCTTAATTACTCGATCGCATCCGAGCCCGCCACTGTGCACGATTTGTTAATGCAAAAGAGCACTGGCGCGTTCGAATTGGTCGTTTGGGATGAGCGGCCGGTAGGAGAGGCAACGGACAAAGTCAACGTAAATCTGGGAGGAACGCACGGCACAGTGAATCTGTATGATCCGACTGTGGGCGTGACGGCGACTCAGACCCTCTCCAATGTGAGTTCGGTCCCTTTGACGTTGAGCGATCATCCGATCATTATCGAAGTGGTAAATTAGCCGCTGTCCCTAGCTCGGCAGTCGCCAGCGCGGCGGAATGCGATCTGGCCATCCTCCCTCCCTCTGGTTGGTTGCTGAAGGTCCTTGATCGCCTACATCCTCGTTGACCGCGTTCGAGGGCAGGAATCGTAGAGCGGAGGCCGTGCTGTAGCGCGGCCTCCTGCGTGCCATTCGCATGATGACCGTCGCCGGTGAGAGGCACTCAGTGGATCGGCTCGCCGGACCATATCCATAATTGTTCGGCTGCCGGCACGCTCTGAGCGCCCACGGTTGCGATTCGTCGGAGGGGGATTTCAGCCGGGAATCGCTGGCGGCAGCTTCACCTTGATTCGGGTTGCGCCGTCCGTCCTGTGAAATTGTCGCCATTTCCTGCGACGAGCGCGATCATTCGTTCCTAAGGCGCTCAACGCGTCGGGAGCGATGTCGCGCCTTATCCGTGTTTTCCGAGGCTTGCCCCGGCAACCGCGTTTGGGGACAGTCGGGCGGTGATGCGCCGTTCGCGTATCGCTGGCTTGACGGCGATCGAAAGTTGATCTCGCCCGGACCAGCGTTTCCATGTGTGTGATGGGAAGCCCTGAAATGCACGCGCCCGCAGCGCCGCTCGGTTCTAGCAACGGCCGCAACGCGCCAATGATCGCCGGTGTCGAGGCAGGTCTCGAAGCGGAAGTGATGTCTCACGATCATGCGGGCGAAATCAGAGTATTTGTTCATTTGGCGCATGGTTTCGGGGCGCGGAACTGGAACGAGAAATATCGCAACGGCCAAATCATAGGAATAAACGAGCCATTTGCGTATGGGTATCATAGGGCGGCGGAAGATGGTTGTCAGGTCACCTATTCCGAAGATAAGCTAGAACGTAAAATTGAAAGGCTGTTCCGCCTGGCCGTTCGGTATTTTTTGCACTTCGACTTCGTTCATGCCTGGCGCAACCGCAAAGGGATATGTACGGCGGATGTCGTATGGACGCACACGGAATCGCAGCACCTGGCGATTTTGCTGTTGTTTTGGGCGATGCGTCCAACGCGTAGACCGAAGTTGATTGCGCAGAGTGTCTGGCTCATTGACAGATGGCCAAAGTTTTCGCGCCTCCACCGTTGGCTGTTTAAGAAATTAGTGTCTCGCGCGGACATGTTGACTCTCCACTCCCCTGAAAATCTAAAAGTCGCGCGGAGCCTGTTTCCGGGCGTCCGTTGCGAATTGGTTCTTTATGGGATCAACGCCGAGGGAATGGCGCCGCCGCAGTTTAAGAGATTTTGCGACCCGATACGGCTGATGTCGGTCGGTAACGATGAGGATAGGGACTGGACGACATTGATCCAGGCGGTCAGGAGACTACCCTGTTGCGAACTTCGCATCGCGTCTCAGAAGGTGCCCCCTAAGCTGCTCGCGGGCGCGAAAAACATTGCCGTTGTCCAGCCGAAATCAAACAATGAGCTGTTGCAGCTTTATGAATGGGCGGACGTGCTTGTTCTCGCGCTCAGGCCAAATTTGCATGCTTCGGGCATTACGGTGCTCGAGGAGGCTGCGCTTCGGGGAGTTCCGGTTATTTGCAGCGACGTCGGCGGCCTTCGGGCCTACTTTCCCGGCGACGCGGTCAAATATGTGCGGCCTCAGAATGCCGAGGCGATCAGAAGCGCGATTCTCGAAATGGCCAAGGACGATGAATCGCGATGGGGCGTCGTGAAGCGCGCCCAGGCCCGGATGGGGCCAGGGGGCATTAACTCGCAATCTTACGTCAAGAGACATGTTGAGCTTTCGAGGGATCTTCTTTTTGAATCTTGAGAGGCTCGTGCCGTCTCGGCCGGAGTTGTGGATTAAGACTGTCGACAAGGGCTAGAACGCTGAAGCCGTCGGCGCCAAAATTCAAAGCGCGTTTCCACCGGATGTCCCGGAGCACGGCGGGATAAAACCAACAGGCAATCCTCAAAGCGCCTTTGTTTGCCATAAATAAATTGAGTCATGCGAATCGAACCGCTGACAGGGCCGCTAACACGATCAATCATCGGCATCCCTGCGCCGCCGCCCCAACTCCACAATAAGCGCCATCATCGAGCCCGCGCCTTCGTCCTGCGTGAAAACGCGGACTGTCGGCGCGAGCGCGTCTTTGGTTTGATCAAAGCACTTCTGGAATTGGCGGATGCGCGCGCATAACCGGCTCGCTCCCATCTCGATCGTCTGTCCAGCGGCATCGAAGCGTCGAGGCTCTCTCGAACCTATGGGCATGCGGTTAAGCTGACCAATCTTCCTTTTGAACTCGACCGCGCCTATATAGCAATGGGTCGGGCGCCTCCGGGGCGCGTCGTCCATCCAGCGGAAAACACACTTAGGTAAGCAAGCCGGCTTCGCAATGATATTTTTGATGGTAAGTCTGCTATTTATTGGTGCATTCGTCGGCGCCCTGTTCGGTATTAGAGTATTGATTTGGATCATAATATTGTGGCTATTGCTCATATTGCTCTTGTGGTGGTTTGTATCAACAAGCGCCTTTATAAGCTGGATTGTCGCTGCGGTGATTTTCGAATGCGGCTATTTTCTAGGAATGATCGTTCGAGCAATTCTTGATGCGGCCGGGTTCAAAGCTTTTGGATTGATTCGCGACCGGCGATCTGACTAGCGATTGACGCCCGAAAAGACTAGCTCGCGAGCGTATTTGCCCTCGGCCTTGAGGGGCGGGCAGGCTTCACGTCAACCCGGTTGGCCAGCAGACCTGTTTGCGTATCGCGGCATGAATGGGTTTTTCTGACTGTGCTCTCCGGCGCTTCGCCAGATGAAGGAGTTCGAAGCCATGACAGACAGGCCGATCAAGCGTCCAGGACCCGACCATCCCATCACGATTGAGCCGAATCCAGCGCGCATTCTCGTCACCGTCGCGGGCCGCGTCGTCGCCGACACGCGCGCGGCCCTGACGCTCCGGGAGGCGTCATATCCGCCCGTGCAGTATATTCCGCGCAAGGACGTGGACATGTCGCTGTTGGAGCGGACGGATCAGAGCACCTATTGTCCCTATAAGGGCGATTGCGCGTACTATAGCCTTCCCCTTGGCGGGGACTGTTGCGTGAATGCCGTGTGGACCTATGAGGCCCCCTTTGCGCCTGTCGCCGCGATTGAGAACCATCTCGCATTCTATCCTGATCGTGTCGAGGTGGCGGAGGAGAAAGCGGTAAGGTGAAGCCGGAGGCCGTTCAGCGCCGGGACGGCAGGCGCCTCAGTAGCCGCCGCGCTTGCGCAAGATGCGCCGGGTTCAGCGTCTCGCCCTGAAAGGCGAGAACCCGCGCGTCCGGTTCAGCGGCGAAGGCTTCGATGATTGCGCGCGCCCTCGCCAGAACTTGCTCCGGCGGCGTGAAGACGGCATTGATGGCCGCGACCTGTTCCCGATCGCGCGCTATTTTGCCGTCGAACCCATCGCGCTGCGCTGCTTCGCATTCCAGCCGAAAGCAGGCGGCGTCGCGACAATTCAAGGTTGGCCCGTCGATCAGCGGCACGTCGGCCGCTCGCGCGGCAAATAAGGTCAGGTCACGGGCTAAAGCATGGGGTGATGCATAGGAGCCATCCGGCGCTCGATGGGCGCTAGCGCCGAGTGACGTCGAAAGGTCGTCGGCGCTCCAGACCAAGCCGGCAAGGCGGGGGCTAGCGTCGGCGAAAGTCCCCATATTGAAGATCGAGGCCGCCGTGCCCGCGACAGCCGCGATGATGCGGGTCGATCCGTCGGCCAACCCAAGTTCCGCCTCCATCACTGCGAGTTTGGCGCCAAGATGCTGGACCGCTTGTCCACTCTGGGCGTCCGCCAGGACGACTCCGTCCGGTCGCGCCCGGAGAATTGCGTCGAGGTCGGCTTCGATCATCTCGGTATCGAGTTCGTTGAGCCGGACGAAAATCAGCGGATGATGCGCTTTTGCCTTTGCGGCGGCGATAAAGGCGCAAGCTTGTTTCCGCGCCTCGGATTTGGACCTGGAGGCAACGGAGCCCGCGAGATCGAGCAAAACTCCGTCGGCCCCGCTCTCCAAAGCTTCGGTGAGCTTTGACCGGTTGTCAGCCGGCGCAAACAGCAGTGAGCGCATGGGATCAGCTCCGCGCCGCCGTCATAGAACCTGGCTCATTTTGGAGTGCGTTTTCATGTCGCGCATGAAGAGGTAGCAGATCAGAGAGATGAAGATGCAGCCCGCGGCATACCAGTAGAAGCCGGTCTCAAGGCCAGCATTCTTGAACGCCAGCGCGACGGAATCGATCGATCCGCCGAAAACGGCCACGGTGAGCGCGTAAGGAATGCCGACGCCCATCGCGCGAATGGCGGTCGGGAACAGCTCCGCCTTCACGATCGCCGCGATCGACGTATAGCCGCTGACGATCGCCCAGGCGGCGCAAATTAGCAAAAAGGCGCCGAACGGGCTTTGCGTATGCCGCAGAGTCGTCAGCAGCGGAATCGTTCCGAGCGTTCCAAGGACGCCGAAGGCGACGAGCATCGGCTTGCGGCCGATCTTGTCGGAGAGCGCGCCATAGAGCGGCTGAAGGATCAGCGCGAAAATGAGCGATCCGGCGGTGATCAGGGTCGTCTGCGCGTCGTTCAATCCGACCGAGAGTTTCAGGAATTTCTGCATATAGGTCGTATAGGTATAGAAAGCCGAGGTGCCGCCGATCGTAATGCCGACGACGAGCGCCATGGTCTTCCAGTCACGGGCGAGAATGCGCCACCGGTTTTCGCGCCGGATGACCGATTCGGCGGCGATGAAAAGCTCCGTCTCGGGCATGTCGCGCCGGATGACATAAGCGAAGATCGACAAAAGCGCGCCGATCACGAAAGGGATGCGCCAGCCCCATGCCTTGAGCTGTTCCGGCGTGAGAAAGGCCCGCTGCAGCGCCAGCAGCACCAATATTGCGCAGAGCTGGCCGCCGATCAGGGTCATGTACCAGACGCCGGAATAAAAGCCCCGCCGGTTCGGATGCGCGACTTCGCTGAGATAGGTCGCGCCCGAGCCATATTCGCCGCCCTGACTGAGACTTTGCAGAACCCGCGCAAGCGCAAGAATGAGCGGCGCCGCGACGCCGATGCTGGCGTAGCCCGGCGTCGCCGCGATCATCAGCGAGCCGAAGCACATCATGAGCACGGCGGCGGTCAGCGCGTTGCGGCGTCCGTGCCGGTCGGCGTAATAGCCAAACAGCGCGCTGCCGAGCGGACGCACCAGAAAAGCCGCGGCGAAGAGAGAGGCCGCCGCCAGTTGCTGCGCGACAGGATCGGTCTGCGGAAAGAAGGCGCCGGCGAAATAAAGCGAAAACGCCGAATAGGCGTAAATATCATACCATTCGATGAGATTGCCCGCCGAGCCGATCAGAACGGCCTTGGTGCGGCGGGCGACGTCGGCCGCGTCGAATCCATCGGAGATGGCCGCTGGGCCTTTCAATAACGCCGCATGGGCTTCGACATGCGGGGCCTCGCTCATCCTATGGCCTTGGTCAAGATCCGCCGTTATGTTCCATGAGGCCTTTGAGCTTGGCGTATTGCAACAGCAAAATCGACTTTGTGTCGATGATTTCGCCGCGCTCGATCATCAGCAGGGCTTCGTCGAGGCTCACTTCCAGAACTTCAATGTCCTCGCCTTCATGCTCAAGCCCGCCGCCGGGGCCGACGCGATCGGATTGGGCATATTCGGCGACGAAGAAAGTCAGCTTCTCCCCGAAACTGCCGGGGCTGGAATAGCCCTCGCATACCTTCCGCGCATGGCGCACCTTATAGCCAGTCTCCTCCTCGGCCTCGTGCACGATCCGCGTTTGCGCGTCGATCCCTTCGAGCCGGCCGGCGCAGACCTCGATCAGATTGTCGCGTCCGTCTTTGAGGTAGGCCGGCAGGCGAAACTGCCGCACCAGCACGACCGTCGAGCGCGTTGGATCGTAAAGCAGGATCGCGGCGCCGTCGCCCGTGTCATAGATCTCGCGAACCTGCTTCTGCGGGCGGCCGTCGAAGCGCTTCAGCTCGATGGTCAGCCGCTCGAGCAGCCCGTGCCCGCGCGACATCACGTCGCGGGCGAGAATGCGAACGCGCTCTTTCATGCGTCAATATCCGAATTGTTCGCGCAGGATGCGCTCGTTGAGAGAATGCCCCGGATCATGGAGCAGAACGAGATCGGTCGCGTGATCCATGGCGACGGTGACCTCGCGGACATTACGCAGCTCGAAATGGTCGGCGACGGCGGCCACAGGTCTTTTTTCGACCTCCAGAATATCGATCGTGACTTTGGCCTGATCCGGCAGCAACGCGCCGCGCCATCCGCGCGGGCGGAAAGCGGAAATCGGCGTCAGCGCCATCATGGTGGCGTCGAGCGGCAGGATGGGGCCATGTGCGGAAAGATTATAGGCGGTCGAGCCGACAGGCGTCGCAACCAGCACGCCATCGCCCGCAAGCTCGTCGAGGCGCTCCTTGCCGTCGATCGAAATGCGCATCTTGGCGGCCTGATAGGATTGCCGCAGCAGTGAGACTTCATTGATGGCGCGCGCCGTGGAGATCGCGCCTTCGCAGTCGGTCGCCTCCATCAGGAGGGGATGCACGACCGAGGCTTCGGCGACGCTCAGCCGGCCTTCGAGATTGAAGACCGAAAAATCATTCATGAGAAAGCCGACGGAGCCGCGATTCATGCCATAGATCGGCTTCCTTGTTCCCATGAAGCGATGCAGCGTCTGCAGCATGAAGCCGTCGCCGCCGAGCGCGACGACGATTTCGGCTTCTTCCGGATCGACATCGCCATAGCGCGAGACCAGCGCTTCGCGCGCCGCTCTGCCTTCCACCGTCGGGGTGCACAGGAAAGCGATTTTCTCAAAGCGAAGGGCTGTCTTCGCGCCAGCGGCCATGGCTTATCGTTCCAGCGGCAAAGCGTTGACATAGCCGGAACAGGACCCGCCCGTAAAGCCGGACGCCTCCTTCAACGCCAGAACAGCGCAAGGCCTCAAACGATCGGCTCGGCGCTGTCGCCGTCGAGGAGAAGCTGCGGAATTTGCGAAAACGCCCAATGCTCGCCCGCGCGGTCGAAGATCCAGACGAGATCATAACGCTCATAGGGCCAATGTTGAGGCGCCGTCGTTTTATCGCCAAGGATCGCATTTGCGATGGCGTGCATGCCGTCATGTTTCCAGGCGATGAGCGCCGGCCCGTCCGAAGCCAGCACTTTCTGGACGAGGGCCTGTTCCTCTCCATTAAAATGGTCCCGGTTGAATTCGATCTTGAGCAGCTCCGCCAGCGGAACAAGCGTATGCTGCGGACGAAGGCTTGGATCTTGCGCCGCCGCCTTGCAGGCGAACAAAATCCTCGGGCGCGCCAGAGCGGGGCGGACGAAGCGATCGTCAACGGGCGCGAAGAACCGTACGAGCGCCCCGGCGCGCTGCCAGCCCCGCACGCTAAGCGATTCCTTGTCTTTACGGCCGTCCAGCGAGACGCCGCGAGTGCCTTTATCCGGGTCGGGGCGTTCCGAATGGCGGATCAGCATGATTTTGTCGCAGGACATGGGAGCCTCAGTTTTCCGGTCGGGCGCGCCAGCCTCGCTTCTTGCCCGCTTCGGCGCAAGCCCGCCCGGGGACGCGGGCGCGGCCTTGCGTTAAGAAAAACATTCAACGCATGGCGCCGCAAAAGGCGTCTTGCAATGCTGAATTACGGGCTCGAGCGGGCGCCGCAGCCGGTTTTCGATCCTTGACTTCAAAACCGGCATAGGCTCGGTTTGGCCAGACAAATCATAAAGAGAGGCGGCCGGTTCGGCCGCGACAGCTTGCGGAGAGAAACGTGAACTCAGACCATCACCACCATCACGCGAGCGTTGAGAAGGCGCAGGCGCGTCGTCCCGATTGGAGGCGCATTCATCATTCGCCGCTTTTCTGGGTCGGCGCCGTGCTTTTTCTGGCGGCGATATCGATCTATGTCTGGTCGGAGGACCTTTCGTGGCGCCCGCGCCAGCAGCAGCAGCCGTGACGTCCGTCAGAGCTTACGGCTTGGGCGAGGGCTCTCCCTTCATCTCGAACGGAAAAATCACCTTCCAATCGGTCTTCATGTCGACGACGGTCCAGCTGTCCAGCTTTGCCGCCTCAAGGGCGAGATCGAGATGGCCGACGAGGGACTCCTTGTCATAGGCGTATTCGCGCACGGCGTCGGTGTGGTGCACGATGACGCCGAGGCGCCGCCCGCCTGATTCCGTCGTCCATTGCAGCATCTGCAGGTCGCCATCCGAATTGCCGAAAGCGGCGATCGGGCGCCGGCCGACGTGCTGCTCGATGCCGACCGGTTTGCCGGGGCCGTCATCGACGAAATTCACATCAGGAAAGCGGAACAGCCGCGGCAGGCCGTCGCGGCGTTCGAACTTCGTCACGATGCTCGACCCGATGACCTGATCGGTCGGCACGCCATAGGTCTGATCCGCGAAGGCGCGCACAAATTCGATGCCGCCGCCGGATACAATGAAGGCCTTGAATCCGTTGGCGCGAAAATAAGCGAGCGCTTCCAGCATCGGCTGATAGACCAGCTCCGTATAGGGCCGATGGAAGCGCGGGTGCTTGGCGGTGGCGAGCCAGTTCTTGACGATCTGCTCGAACTCCTCCGGCGTCATGCCCGCGTGGGTGACGCCGACGATCGTCTGGAGATTGCGCGAGCCCTGGCCATCCTTCAGCAGCGTCTTGAAGTCGCCGTCGAGCGCCGCCTTGAACGGCTGCTGGTCGCGCCATTCGGGATGCATCGGCAGGAGTTCGCGCAGGCGGTCGATGGCGAAGACCATCTGGACATACATCGGCTGCTCGACCCACAGCGTGCCGTCATTGTCGAATGTCGCGATGCGCTGCTCCTTGGGAACGAAATCGGGCGAACCCTCGCGCGTCACATCCTCGACAAATTTGATGATCGATTGCTTTGCCTTGCCATCGTTCCATGAGGGCAGGGGATCGACGGCTTGCGCCATCGCGGAAAAGGGAGCGAGGCAAAGGAAGGCAAAGAGGCCCAGCAGGCAGGAAACGGTCAGCTTGTGACGATCTGGACGCGGCATGGATTCGCTCGCTTTCGAATGGACCGCCGCAACGCCGATTCGCGGCGGCGCGATCATGCGACAGCCGCGCTTTCCGGACAAGGCAAGCTGAGCATTCGATCTGTTCCGGCTCCGCGTTGACACGCCTTGGGCGGAACCCTACGATCAAAAAATCCCGGATGCGAAGAAGGCGGTGCAAATCCGCCGCGGTCGCGCCACTGTCAGCGCCGCGCCTTACCCCCAAGGGAAAGGCGCGCGCGAGCCAGACCTTCCCTCCGAGGATCGCAACGAACGCGGGACGCGTGATCCCAGGGAGTTTTGACATGAGCGATATCGCCTTAACGCCAGCCGCCCGGCCGATCCCCATTCCTGTGAGCCAGATCCTGCCATGGCTCGCCTTCGCCGGCGTCCTCGGCTTTCTGCTCATCTATTTCGTCGGCGCCGAGCAGGGCGCGACATCGCTGATCTCCGGCCATTACGTGCATGAATTCGTTCATGACGGCCGCCATCTGCTTGGCTTTCCCTGTCACTAGAGGTTTTGGCTTCCTCGGATTCGCTTTGAGCGATCGAGAACGGGCTTCGCCTCGGAATGCTTTGTCTCTTCATCTTTGACGCGTGATCTGCTGCGATCGCCGTCGGGAGTCTTAGATGGTCGGACAGCTTTTATGGCGCGGGATGCTTGCCGGCATCATCGCGGGATTATTTGCGACGAGTTTCGCGTTTCTTGCCGGCGAGCCTTCCGTCGATCGCGCGATCGCTTTTGAAAGCGCGGCCGCCCGGGCCGCGGGAGAGCCCGAGGAGCCCCAGATCGTCAGTCGCGCCGTCCAGCGCAGCGCCGGTCTCGTGACAGCGGCGGTGGTTTATGGCGCGGGACTTGGCGGGCTGTTCGCTCTGGCTTTCGCCTTTGCAAATGGCCGCGTCGGCGCGCTCGAACCCCGCGCCGTCGCCGCCTTGCTGGCGGCGGCGGGCTTTATCGCGGTGGTGCTCATTCCGGCTCTGAAATATCCTCCGAACCCGCCTGCTATCGGACGCCCGGAGACGATCGGCATGCGCACGGCGCTTTTCTTTAGCATGCTATTTTTCTCCGTGCTGGCGATGATCCTCGCCTCGCTCCTTCGCGGTCGGCTCGCGCGCCGGTTCGGCGGGTGGAACGCGGGGCTCGTCAGCGCCGGCGCGTTCCTGACGGCGGTTGCCGTCGCGGCGCTCGTGCTGCCCTCGATCAATGAGGTTCCGGACAATTTCCCGGCTGACGTCTTGTGGCGGTTTCGCCTCGCGGCGCTCGGGGCCCAGGCGGTGTTATGGAGCATCATCGGCCTCGGTTTCGGCGTTCTCGCCCAATCGCTCGAAGGGGTCGACTTCGGGCGGGCGTCGAGAGCTCTGCAAGCGACGAATGCTTCGGCGCGCTAGCGCTCCGTAGGCGGCGCGCGCCGGCGTTTTCCTTCCGCCTTGATTGCGGGCTAAACTGCCGCCCGGCTGATTCGAGGCGAAAACAGAAAATGAGCGCACAATCCATCGACGCGGTAGGCGATCATTTTCTCGTCGGCCTGCGGCCATCGCCGGTCCTTGGAGAGCGCGACCGCGCGTTGCTTCAGGATCTGAAGCCGGCCGGCGTCGTTCTCTTCAAGAGTAATTTTCGTCATGATCTTGCCTATGACGGCTGGCTCGAAAGTCATCGGCGGCTGCTAGAGGACGTGCGCGCGGCCGCCGGGCGCCCCGATCTTCTCATCTCGGTCGATCATGAGGGAGGCCGCGTCACCCGCACGCCTGCGCCGATCACGCGCTTTTCCTACGCCGCGCGCTGGGCGAAGGACGCCGCCGCGGTCGGCGACGCGATGGGGCGCGAACTCGCCAGCCTTGGCATCAACCTCAACTTCGCTCCCGTGCTCGACATTCACACCAATCCGGCCAATCCGGTCATCGGCGAGCGGGCCTTCGGAGCGACGCCGGACGACGTGATCGAGGCCGCGCTTCCCTTCATGCGCGCGATGCAGGCCGCGGGCGTGATCGCTTGCGGCAAGCATTTTCCGGGTCACGGCGACACCAGCGTCGATTCTCATCTTGGGTTGCCCTCCGAGGATTCAGACATTGAGGCGTTGCGCGCCCGTGAGCTCAAGCCCTTCAGCGCGGCGATAGCGGCCGGCGTTCCGATGATCATGACCTCGCATATTCTCTTTCCGCGCATTGATCCCGATGCGCCGGTTACTCTGTCGCGCCGCTTCGTGACAGAGATCTTGCGCGGCGAGCTCGGCTTCGAGGGCGTGACGATTTCCGACGATATCGGCATGGGCGCCATGAAGGGCTTCTTTGACGCGCCGGACGCAGCGGCGAGGTTTCTCGCCGCCGGTTGCGACATGCTGATGGTCTGCGCTCACTTCACCGAGGCCGATCGCGCGAGAGGCTTTGCGGCCGGAATCATCGACGCGCTCGAGGAGGGGCGACTTGATGAAGCTCTGCTCGCGCGGTCAAAAGCCCGGATCAAGGCTCTGCTCGCACGGGCGCGCATCCACCGCGTCGAGGCTCTGCCGGAGGCGGCTTTGGCGGCGCACCGGGCCGCCGGCGCGCAGTTTTCGGCGGCGACCGTCGAAGTCGTCTGACCGTCGCGGGCGTTGCGGCTCCGGCGCCGCCTGCCGAGGCGCGTCCGGAAATTTCCCGGCACAACTCCAGCGGGCAAAGGATCCTGCGGCGCGCGGCCTGATTATTCTCATTTTGGTTGTAGACGACGTGATTTTCGGGCAAATAATATGCAAGAGGAAAAAACAATGCCTCGCGTATTGCCGGGAGAGATCGACACTTTGCTCGCTTTGCGGGCAAACGGGAAATTGTTGGTCGGCCGCGAGCGCGTCACGCTGCTCGAAGCGGTGATCCAGCACGGCAGCATCACCAAGGCGGCCGACGTCGCCGGCTTCAGCTACAAGACGGCCTGGGACGCGGTTAACGCGATCAACAATCTTCTACCGCGCCCCGCATTCATTACGCACACGGGCGGCCCTCGCGGCGGTGGCGCGGAGGTGACCGAAGAGGGGCGCCGCCTGCTCGTCACATTCCGCCGCCTCGAAGAAAAGCTCAGCCGGATCTCCTCCAGCATCGCCGTGCAAGGCATTGAGTGCGAGGAAGACCTCATTTTCTGGGGCATCGGCATGAAGCTCAGCGCCCGCAACACCTTTCACTGCACAGTGCTCGAAATCTTCGCCGCGCCTGTCAATGTCGAGGTTCGGCTGCAGGTCTCGCCGGAGGTGGTTATTTCCGCGCTCGTCACCAACGCCAGCGTCAGCGAACTTGGGCTCGTCGATCACCGCCCCGTGCTGGCTCTGGTCAACGCCAGCTCAGTCATGCTGGCGCCTTGTGACCAGATGCCGCGGATTTCCGCCCGCAACAAGATCATGGGCCGCGTGCTTGAACGCTTCGACGGCGGCTCCGACGTTGAGGTCACCGTCGGCATCGGCGCGGGCAAGACGATGACCTCGATCATGACGCAAGACAGCGCCGACGCGACCGGAATCAAGCCGGGCGCCGATGTCTGCGCGATTTTCCAGGACTGCAACGTGATCCTGGCCAGCGATTGAATCGCCAGCTTTCGTTGGAGGAGACTGGTTGATCCAGCCGCGGCCGCGTGTGGCGCGGCAGACTTTTGGCTGGAGCATATTCCGATCCGATCGGTTCGATCTGATCGACAAGGATATGCTCAAGCTTTTGAATCTGGAGGGATTTCTGATCGATCGAATGACTCCATTCGATCGGAAAGCGCTCTGGGCTCCCGGCTTCGGGAGTTTTTTTTAAATCGACCAGTCGTCGCGATCGATGAATCCGCGCTGGACCAGGGCCGCGACGATCAAAGCGGCGGCCTCCCGCGCGCTCTGGCCGTCGCGGCCGACGATCAACTCGGGATTTTTTGGCGTCTCATAGGGTTGATCGATACCCGTGAAATTCTTGATCTCGCCCGCGAGCGCTTTCTTGTAGAGCCCTTTGGGATCGCGCGCGATGCAGTCCTCGATCGGCGTGTCGACAAAGATCTCGATGAACTCATCCTCATCAAGGAGTTCGCGCACGAGTTCGCGCTCGGCCGCGAAGGGAGAGATGAACGAGCACAGGACGATCAGTCCGGCCTGCGTCATCAGCCTGGCCACTTCGCCGACGCGGCGGATATTTTCAATGCGGTCGACTTCGGTGAAGCCGAGGTCCTTGTTCAGCCCGTGGCGGATATTGTCGCCGTCGAGCAGGATCGTGCGCACGCCGTGAGCGTAAAGGCGCGACTCCACAAGATTGGCGATGGTCGATTTGCCGGAGCCGGAAAGCCCGGTGAACCAGAGGACGCCCGGCTTATGACTATTGAGACGCGCGCGGTCGGCTTTCCGGACGTTGAGGTCCTGAGTGTGAATATTGGTCGCCCGGCGCAACCCGAAAGCGATCAAGCCCGCCGCCGCCGTGGCGTTGGTGGTGCGGTCGATCAGGATGAAGGACCCGGTCGAATGATTGCTCTCATAGGGATCGAAAGCGATCGGCGCCGTGGCGCTCAGTTTGCAGAACCCGACCTCATTGAGGCTCAAGGTCCGCGCCGCCATCTCGCCGAGCGTGTTAACGTCGAGCCTATGCTTGAGTTCTCGGATGGTGACGGGCGCTGTTTTGGCTCCGCTCTTCAGGAGATAGGAGCGGCCGGGCAGCAGCTTCTCCTCGCTCATCCAGATGAGATGAGCGGCGAACTGATCCGAGACCTCCGGACGATTCTTCGGATCGGACAAGACATCGCCGCGCGCGATGTCGAGCTCGTCGGTCAAGGTGATGGTCACCGCCTCGCCCGCGCCGGCGCTCGCGCGGTCTCCGTCGGCGGTGACGATGCGCGCGACGCGCGACGATTTGCCGGAGCCGGCGACGACGACTTCATCGCCCTCGCTGACGGTCCCACTGGCGATCGTACCGGCGAAGCCGCGAAAATCGAGATGCGGACGATTGACCCATTGCACCGGAAAGCGGAACGGCTTGCCGGACTGGTCTTCCTCGACGTCCACGGCTTCGAGAAAGGCGAGAAGCGGCTGCCCCTGATACCAGGGCGTATTGGCGCTGTTTTCCGAGACATTGTCGCCTTGCCGCGCGGAGATCGGAATAGGAGTGATCGACTTGAAGCCGAGCGGTTCGGCGAAGGTTTTGAACTTGGCGACGATCGCGTTGAATCCGGCTTCATCGAAGCCGGTGAGATCAATCTTGTTGACCGCGAGCACGACATGCTTGATGCCGATCAGCGATACGATGGTGGCATGGCGGCAGGTTTGGGTCAAAAGTCCCTTGCGCGCGTCGACCAGAAGGATCGCGAGGTTGGCGCTCGACGCCGCTGTCGCCATATTCCGCGTATATTGCTCATGGCCGGGCGTGTCGGCGATAATGAAGGAGCGGCGCGGGGTCGAAACATAGCGATAGGCGACGTCGATGGTGATGCCCTGCTCGCGCTCGGCCTCGAGACCGTCGACCAGCAGGGCAAAGTCGATCTCATCGCCGGTGGTGCCGTGGCGCTTGGAATCGCGCTCGAGAGCTGCGAGCTGATCGTCGAAGATGAGGCTCTGCTCAAACAGGAGGCGGCCGATCAGCGTCGATTTGCCGTCGTCGACGGAGCCGCATGTGATCAGCCTCAGGGTCGGCGGCATGCTGGCGTCAAGCTGAGACGGCTCGGACCGGGGGCTTGCCTGAAGATTGGCGGAAACGGCCTCAAGCATCAGAAATACCCCTCGCGCTTCTTTTTTTCCATCGAGCCCGATTCATCATGGTCGATCAGGCGGCCTTCGCGCTCCGACATCGTCGAAGCGCGCATTTCCGCGATGATTTCGGGCAATGTCTCCGCCTCGGAGCGCATCGCCCCGGTCAGCGGATAGCAGCCGAGCGTGCGGAACCTTACTTTTTCCATGCGCGGCGTTTCGCCGGGCAATAAGGGCAGGCGGTCGTCATCGAGCATGATCAGAGCGCCGTTGCGCTCGACGACGGGCCGCTCCTTGGCGAGATAAAGCGGCACGATCGGAACATCTTCGGCGGCGATGTAATCCCAGATGTCGAGCTCCGTCCAATTCGACAATGGGAAAACCCGCATCGATTCGCCCGGTTTGATCCTCGTGTTGAAGAGGCTCCACAGTTCCGGGCGTTGATTGCGCGGGTCCCAGGCGTGCGCGGCGGAACGATGCGAGAAGATCCGCTCCTTGGCGCGGCTCTTCTCCTCATCGCGTCTCGCGCCGCCGAACGCCGCGTCGAACTTCCATTTGTCGAGCGCCTGGCGGAGCCCTTCCGTCTTCATCACCTGCGTATGCACGGAGGAGCCGGACGCGACCGGCGAAATGCCGCGGCGCACCCCGTCCTCATTGACGTGGACGAGCAGATCCATCCCGACCCTCGCCGCCATTTGATCGCGAAATGCGATCATTTCGCGAAACTTCCACATCGTATCGACATGGAGCAAAGGAAACGGAGGCTTTGACGGAAAGAACGCCTTCTGGGCGATGTGAAGCATCACGCCGGAGTCCTTGCCGATGGAGTAGAGCATCACCGGCCGCTCGAATTCCGCGACGACCTCGCGCATGATGAAGATCGCCTCCGCTTCAAGGCGGCGCAGGTGAGCGGAAGCTGACTGTTTCACATGTTATTCCTGTAATATAAAATATTTCACGTATCCCGCAACGTCATTTATATCTTCGTCTCGCCCTTGGCAACCACAGGGGAGGGAGCCTGGCTGATGCGCTTGGCCGAATTTTGGCGGCGGCGTCGGTTGCGCCGCGCTCAGTTGGCGTTAAAGCCGAAACTTCGGCTCTTCAGCAGGTTTCAGCTGAAGCGCAAGCCCCGCGGTGACGAGGACCACGCAGTCACAGGCCTTGGCGAGCGCCTGATTGAGCCGGCCTTGCGCGTCCCTGAAGGCGCGAGCGAGCGCATTTTCCGGCACAATGCCGGAACCAACTTCGTTAGAGACGAAAATCACGGGACCGGGGAGGCTTTGGACGCTATGCGCCAGCTCTTCGGATTCCTTCGCGAGATCGGCCTCTTGCAGGAGAAGATTGCTCAGCCAGAGAGTGGCGCAATCGACGACGACGATGCGATCCACGCCCGCCTCGCGCCGTAACGCGGAGGCGAGCTCGAGGGGTTCTTCAACGAGCATCCAGTTCGGACCCCGTTCCGCTGCGTGGCGGGCGATGCGCGCCGTCATTTCGGCGTCATGCGCCTGCGCCGTCGCGATCAGAACGGGGCGCACGGCCGAGCTTTCCGCAAGGCTTTGAGCATAGCGGCTTTTGCCCGAGCGCGCGCCTCCGAGGACAAGGAGGCTTCTGATTTGGAGCGCAGACATCGCGGCGGCTTTTATCGAGAAGCTGAACTTTTGGGCGCGAGCGCGCTCAGGGGCCGAAAGACTGAATGCAAGCTTCAGGTCCGCCAGGGGTGCTCTGGCAACTCGCTGACGCCGAGGACCGCGACGCCCGCCTGCGCCACCGCGTTGTCGTTCTCGACGGCGCTGCCGCTGACGCCGATTGCGCCGACGAGAACGCCTTCTTCATCGACGATCGGCAAGCCGCCGGGAAAAGTGATCAGCCCGTCGTTGGAGTGCTCGATGCCAAACAAAGACCCGCCCGGCTGAGAAAGCTGGCCGATCGCCCCAGTCGGCATGCCGAAGAAGAGGGCGGTCTTCGCCTTCTTGATCGAGATGTCGATGCTGCCGACCCAGGCGTCGTCCATGCGGTAGAAGGCCTTGAGGTTCGCGCCCGAATCGACGACTGCGATGCACATTTGCGTTTTCAGTTCGACGGCCTTCTTGCGCGCTGCCTCGATGGCCGCTTCGGCATGTGCGATGGTGACGTGCATGGTTTCCTCATGATCTCTGGTGCGTTTCCGTTTGCGCCGACGCGCCGGCTCGTTGCTTTTGCGCGGCCTGTCGCGCAGGCGCCGCGCGATCGGCGATTCGGCGCGCGACCCTATCACATGCCGGGGCGGCGATCATGACGAACCAAAGCCAGACGTCCGGCTCCGAATTGTTGAGCTGCGGGAATTGACCTATTCTTCGGCGCGCCGCTTCGACGGCAAGCACGCTGAGAGTTCCGGGCGACCATGAGATTTGCTGATACGAGGCGCGCGCGCGGGATGCTTCTGGCGGTTTGCTTCTGCGTCGCGGCGCTCGCGACGCATGCGCTGGCCGAACCAAGGATCGTCAATATCCTTGCATGGGGCGATTATTTTGATCCGAGGAGTCTCGAGGAGTTTACCGCCGAGACGGGCGTCAGGATCGTCTATGACGTTTATCCTTCCAGAGAGGCGCTGGAGGCGCGGCTGCGCGGCAAAACCGATTATGATGTGGTCGTCGCGCCGGGGCCGGCGCTGCAATCGCTGATCGCAGCTGGAGCTTTGCGCAAACTCGACAAGGCGAAGCTCCCGAACGCGACCGGCCTCTGGCCCGAGGTCATGGCGGTGCTCGGAGTCTTCGATCCCGGCAATCAATATGCCGTTCCGTATCTCTGGTTTACCGCAGGCCTTGCCTTTGACGTCGACAAGGCAAATGAGATCGGCGCCGCGGCGCCTTTTGAGCCCGCGTCGTGGGATCTGATCTTCAGGCCGGATCGTCTTGCCGCCTTCGCCGATTGCGGCGTCTTCGTCCCGGATAATCCCGAAGAGATGTTCGCCATCGCTCTGCGCTATCTGCGGCTCAATCCCGCCTCGAAGAGCCTGAACGATTTGCGCAGAGCGGCGGAGCTGCTTGGCGGCATGCGGCGTTATGTGAAGAAGTTTCCTTCATCCGATGATGTCGGCGCCCTCGCCAATGGCGACGTCTGCCTTGCGGTGGCCTGGAGCAGCGACGGACTGCAGGCGCGCGCGCGGGCGAAAGAGGAAGGCAACGGCGTCGACGTCGGCTACGCCATTCCGAGGGAGGGGACGGTGTTGTCGCTTGATGCGCTCGTCGTGCCGAAGGACGCGCCGCATGGCGACGCAGCCTTGTCCTTCATCAACTTTCTTCTGCGCCCGGAGATTGCCGCGCGCAACACGAACGCCACCAAACTCGCCAATGGCGTCATCGCCTCAAAACCGTGGATCGCCAAAGACATTCTCGACAACAAGGCGATCTACCCCGACCCCGAGACGATGGGTCGCCTCTTCGCCGTTCAAAACGCCGATTTGGCGACGCAGAAATTCATCGCGCGCGAATGGGTGAGGATCAAGACCGGCAAATATCCCTGACGGCTCTCTTCGAAAAAAAAAGATCGCCAGAGGCCCCCCCCCTTGCCCTGCAACGAGCGGAAGCGCTCTGGCGCCAGAAGGGGGAGGCTCAGCTATCAGCGCGGGGAGGCAGTCCGAGCGGCCCTGGGGATAATGGGGATAGTTTTTGGCAAAATCCTGAATTTAAGTGTCAATTTCTGCTTCACGGAAGCCCCGCCTGGCTTCCGCCAGCGATTTTTCGGCGGTTTTGCAAAACAGCCGTGTTGACATGGGGGGATGGTGGGTCCTATAAGGGCGTCATTGGAAGCGGCGCTGCTGTTTGCGGCGGGCGCGGATTTCGTTTCTCGGGACTTTCTCGGGTAGTCATGGATCCTGGTTTGTTTGGCCGGGTCGATGATTGTTCTCCGCGTTTTGGGCTTTGGCCTTGCTGTTTTGACGATCTGCTGTGTTGAAGCCTTGCTTTACGAAGCGATGGATTTGAAGACGCGATCTGTTGTTTGACAATTGAATCGGAAGAAAGAGAAACGTGGACGGCGGGGTCCTTGCGGGACGCTTCCTCCTCTTAGGAGGGGTTGCGTCCGATGAGATACTCTGGCGGTCACGTTTTCAAGTTCATCGTGTTTTGCGGTCCCGCGAGGGATTGCGGGCAGATGTGCTTGGGACTCGTCAAAAGAGTTGCGTCGTGAGGCGCGATCTCAAACTGGCGCATTTTGATTAATGCGCCGCGCTGTCTTTTGCTGTCTTAACGGGCGCGGAAGACGGGTGACCAGCCGGGCAAGCAAATTCTCATATTCAACTTGAGAGTTTGATCCTGGCTCAGAACGAACGCTGGCGGCAGGCCTAACACATGCAAGTCGAA